>JBDWQJ010000006.1:0-367314 GCA_039986595.1 Lentilitoribacter sp. | reverse complement strand
TGGCCGAATAACCGCGCTTGGTCACTTGCGCAACAGCATCTATTTTAAACTCGTCCGTGTAACGAATACGGCCTGACATTTGCATCTTCCTTTGTTTCCATTTTTACCAAAGAAAGTGTCTACAATTCTAGGGGCATCTCAAACTCATGTTCCACTTACTCATGCTGTTATCAGCAGCATACACTGCTCTTATTTATAACATTTCTGAGTACTGGAGCCTAAAAAGAAGTGGGGATTTGGTTGAGCATTGCAAGAGAGCTTAGCTATTTAAATCGAAGGTGCATTGTTTTGGACATGCTAATGCGAGGCGCACCCCAAAAAAGGGTACGCCATTTCATTTGATGACGTTTTCTTAAAGGAACTTCTTAGCTATACTGGCAAGGCCGCCAATACCACCCACTGAATCTAACAGTGACCCACCGCTGCTAGATTTATAAATGATCTGTGGAAGTGCGTCTTGAAGGCTGTCGAGTAAAGATCCTTCATCAGTACCAATTTGAGCTGCTGCTGCATAAACTTTGTCATCACCTAAAATGTTTTTGAGCTGGTTCGTAGAGATATTCGAGTTCTCGCCGTCACCCAACCATGAAGATGCTAAATCGCCTAGTCCACTGGACTGAAGGCCGCTTACAAGACTGCCAAGATCCATTTTATCGCATCACCAAGCAAGCTGTCCATAGCGCCGCTAATCACGCTACTATCAACACCTAACTTTTTAGCCAGCATATCATTTGCTATGTTCATTATATCCATATTTGTATGGTAACCTTCTCGAATTTAGGGGAGGTGAGACCCATCTTACAATCTGATTTTTTTACATGGTAGATATGCAATAATTGATAGAGCGTATGTCAATGATATCTCTCCCCTTGGTTACAAGATTGGTGGAGAAATTGTTACTGCTTTACGAATGAGTTGTGCTCGGTTTTTGACATTAATCTTCCAATAAGATGACTTTCGCTGATTTTTTATAGTATTTAATGTGACATTCCGTGTGTCTGCAATTTCTTCCTCGCTTCGCCCACTAAGCAGTAAATCAACGATTTTAGTTTCCGAATTTGTTAATCCGAATAGTTTTTGCAATGGCCGAGAGTTTAAGTTTACCGAACTCTCTGGGTCAATGATTAAAATAAGAGCGCCTGATATATTGTCATTTAATTCATCGTCACCATCTCGAAGTGGAGAAATTTCTATGAGATATGGCATTTTTTTGGACTTGCGTTTTAGGAGAATTGTTTTGCCAGTTATTTTTTGCGTGCCATTCGCAGTTCCGGCGCATTTACAAATTGCGTCTGTGAGTTTGTCGTGAATATCGTAATCATTTAAACTGAATCGGTTTTGGTTGTTGATTTCAAGACCATCTCTCGCGTCAAATATTCGGTCAGCTTGATTGTTACGAGATATTACTTCCCCATTCTCTAGGGAGATACACATGCCCACATTAACGTGGTTGAGCATAGTCAGCACTGCATTGTATTTTAGGCGTAGTCTAGAATAAAATCGGTTAATTTCGAGCGCTTTTCCGAGGTGCATAGCAAGTAGGTTGGCTTCTTGCACATGTTTTAGATCAAATTTTCTGACACGACTTTCGTAATTCAGAGAAACAATTGCATCCCATCCTTCTGAGCTTGAAATATTATAGGCAGCACGTCTAAAAACGTTCATATATCTGGATAGGAATTCTAGATCTGGCCTTAATCTCTGACTCATAAAATCGGGCCAAATTTCTTGGTCTTCAATTCGCTTGAATGGCTCATTCTTGAAAACGAATTCAACCGCTTTTTTATCAATATCTTGAAAAAGGGAAAAATATTCGGTTACTAGATCTGCCTTTTCTGGATTGTTGTAATAAGTATTCAGCGCTTGCGCAGAATGGGCGTAATAAGTATTGTCTGAGGAAAAAAAAGAGACACCTTTCACGCCTCCATGATCGCAAAATTGATCAAGTGCGCGCGTCCAATTTTTTTCAGATGTTGCAACATCATAAATATGCGGTAAACGCGTTAAAATATTCAATTGTTCCCACCCGATCGATTCAGTTTTCCTACCCTATGACTTAATCAGTTTTTTTACAATAATTAGCCCCTAGGGGGTATGCAAAATAAATCCCATAGTGATCTATTTGTGATGGTTGCTTGTCAACTAGGGGTAGAATGTTTGTGGACTTATACTGAGCTATTTCACATTGAATAATGTCGCAGCGTTCATGTTTTTAAAATTACTTGCAGGTTGAGCGTGAATCCATTTGCAAGAATTTGGCTGGAAGATGTTTTTTAATCACTGACAGAATATGTAAGTGGCCATTCTCAAAAATTTCTGTAGGCTAGCTTTATCAACTTCAAGTATACGCAAAACTTTTAAGGAACGAATATATGAAATCTATATCAAATAAAACACAATTTATGTGCTCGTTGGTCATGAGCGCATTTCTTTGTTCAACTGCATATGCAGGGGAAACGAATGTTCTGACTGAAAAGTCTGATGGATCCGACCAATCTATGACGGCCATTGAACAGGCCAGTCTTGCAAGCCAGCTTGCGGACTATGGAAGAGATGCACGCAGTGCTATTGCATTCTTGTTGGCAGGTGAGATTGTTTCAAGCATCGGTGCGGTTGAAGCAGAATTTACTAAAGCCGGAGAAGCTTCTGACTCAAAAAAAACCGAAGACAAGGCTACAGGATTTGATTTTTCAGCCGAAGAATTGTTTGCGCAAGCACGCAATCTTGCCGGAAGCAATGAACAATTACTAGCTGCAATTGAAGTGGCTGCCAGCAAAGAATCGAAAGGTCTCGTCGGAAGCCCAGCTACTCACGAAGATTCCGTTCGAGCCGGAAGGACCGATGTTTATACGTTGGAGTATGAAGGCGGAAGACCGGCAGAAATTTTAGTCATTGGAGATGGAGATACAGATCTTGATCTTACTGTATATGATGAAGATGATAATTTCATCTGTGATGATGATGATTCTACTGACACGATGTATTGTGAATGGCGCCCAAGATGGACCGGCGAATTTCGAATAGAAATTAAAAATCTTGGCGATGTATATAACGACTATGTTTTTATGACTAACTAGTAGCAAATTGGCTGTGTTTGCTATTTGTCGGCAAATACAGCCATCGTTCAAATCAAGCTATTCCATGCACACTTGTGTCACTTTTGGACCAAACCTCTATTGAAGGTGTCAATTCAATGAGCCTTAATTTTGTCATCAGGTTTTTCATTTTCATTGCCATTGCATCCTTGCTGCCAAATGTAGCATTGGCAGAAAAATACGCGCTGCTTATCGGGGTAGGAGAATATGAAAATGACAGTATTCCGGATCTTGAAGCACCTAAAAATGATGTATCGTTGATGTATAAGCTTATGTCGGATCTGAATGTTCCCGAAGATAATATTACCGTTCTAGCAACTGGCAAGAATAGCTTGATAAGCGAGTTTGAGATTGATGGTCAGCCAACTCGCTCAGCAATTTTGCAAAGCCTTCAATCATTGCGTGAAAATCTCACTGAAGGCGATCATGTGGCGATCTACATTTCCAGTCATGGTACAAGTCAACCAGATCAAGCGGTAGGTAGTGTTGGTCATGATGAAGTGGATGGCTATGATGAAGTTATTATGCCGAGTGATGCTGGAAATTGGGATCGGCGCAAAGGCACCGTTGAGAATGGTATTCTTGACGATGAAATTGGACATCTTATTGAAAATATTAGGCAAAGAGGCGCGTCGGTTTGGCTTGTTGTAGATGCTTGCCATTCTGGCACTGCTTTGAGATCCCATCCTGATAGACCTTTATTGGCAGCAGGTGATATTGAGAAGAAATATGTCAACCCAGATAAGCTTGGGTTACCAAAAGAATTTTTGCCTCCTGCACCAAAAGGGACAAAGCCAAACTATTTTAAGTCTGATCGAACAAGCCAACTTGTAAGTGGCAGTTTAACTGCTTTTTACGCTGTAAGGCCTCATGAACTAGCTCTTGCAGCACGTTGGCTAAATAGTGAAGGCGAATACCTTCCTTACAGTCTAAGTCTGCTCACCCATGCTTTATACACCTCTTTAAATTCCGAAGGCCTGATAAGCTATCAAGAAATGGCGCATTCCCTTAGAGGAACCTATGCTTATGTAAATGCAACAATACTCCCACAGTTTGATGGAGAGTTTAACCGTTCAATTTTGAGCGATGCGTGGTTGCCTCAAAAAAGATTTGAGGTGTCTTATACAAAACAGGTTTTATTGTTGCGTGCTGGGTTGCTGGACCAACTGAATTTAGGCACCGTATTAAGGGTCAAAAATAGTCGTTATCCAGATGAGAGTGCGCTTTATGAAATCGATTATATTACCACGGTCTTTGCAAGTCTTGTTCCCGTTGAGAAAACCGACAGCCCCGCATTCAAAGATCCTTATGGTGGCTATATAGCGGAGCTGGTTCGATTGGGGGAAGAGGCCCCAACAAAAGTTGCTCTAAAAGCTGATAATGCCGATAATTTTGCTTTGAAGGCTATTGAGGAACTGATCAAAAAGCAGACAACTAAATCGATAGAGTTTGTGGGGCAAGATACAAGCAGTGCTGATGTGACAATAATTGATAAGGAAGATGGACTTGATTTCGTTTCAAAAACAAAAAGCGAACAGAAAGATTCTTCGCAAGGTAATGAACCCGTTTTTGTAAGTTGCGATGATATTGTTGTTTGCTCAGAGATGCTGCAACATGAGTTGATAAATTACGCAAAACGTACTCAGTTGGAAGACATCTTAGTTGACAAGTCTTACGCAGAAAATTCGCCAAAATTTAAATTCGCGCTATCATCAAAAATTATTTCATCTGAAAAAGGCCGGGATCGTTGTTTTGAATATAATCCGATTTTAGAGTTCACAGATATTGATTTGAGATCACACCTAAAACACGGGCTAATGATCGATGAATGTGAAACGCTAATGCTTGGCGTTCATTATTTTGGTGATAAGGCGCTCGACCTTACCGTTCTTTACAGGCACCAAGACGGAACATTGATCCCAATTGGTTGTGATGGTTTCGTAGATGATGCCAAATTAAGACTTTTATCTCATGACGCCCAATGGAATTGTCTACCTGGAAAATTTGTAGCTGATCATGCTGAAATCAGCGGAAGGTTTCAAAGTGGATTGGTAATTGTAGCTGTAGAACAGCCGCCAAGTCTTCCGGTTAGAACATACCGCTTTTTAGAAGAAACTGTAGCGTCGAATACACCTACTATCGAAGTGAATGCGGACTTTGAGCAGTATGACCTGCTTATGCAAAATGGTAGTGAAATGACCGCACAAGAGTTTGATTGGCCGGCGCTAATTTTTCTTCCAATAGAGTTGAGACCTGGCGAATGAATGCTCCCTTAAAAAGTCGGCGGGAAATTCTCAAATTCGGCATCTCCACCATCATTTTTACTGCCCTGAATGGAGAGACAAAAGCGCACGACTTGAATTGGGCCGATATTATAGAGCAAGCGATCGGCGCAATTGTTCGATTGGAATCAATTGATCAACAGCAATTGGGAACTGGGATTTGTGTCAGCGCAGAAGGACACATAATTAGCAATTCGCATATCTTTGGCGAGCATGATCGTGTCAATGCATATTTCCATGACCGTTCAAAAGTTTCTGGGCAACTTTTAGATCGGCAAAATTTGCCAGACCTTGCGCTTGTAAAACTGGAAAGTAAAAGTAAAAATTTTAAATTTCTGAAATTCGCTAATATTGATGAAGCAAAGGTGGGTAATCCGGTTGTTGCGATTGGAATGCCGCTTGACTATCCTTTTTCGGTGTCGTCAGGAATTGTGTCCGGATTTGATAGGTATTATAGCGATGATCATGCTGTTTTCTTGATGCAGCATGATGCGGCGCTAAACCCGGGTAATTCAGGGGGAGCTTTGATAAATGACAAAGGTCAAATACTCGGAATCAATACTGCAACGCCGCCAACAACGCGGCATGATATTGGTATTGCATTTTCAGTGCCCGCAGATGTTGCTAAGAATTATGTTGAGCATGTCTTATTGGACGGGACTTTCGAACACTCGTATTTAGGGGCTCGGTTACGCCGTATATCACCAGAATATTCAAATTATCTATCCTTAGATAACACAACTGGTTTACTTGTTGAACGGGTGGAGCCCTATAGTCCTGCTGCGGAAGGTTTGCTTCAAGCCGGTGACATAATAGTTTCTGCCAACAATTTTCACCTCACGGCGCCTTATCAAATGGCGCGCATTCTATGGAATTTGAAGCCTTCAAGCCCACTTGCCGTAAACATTCTACGTGGTACTCAAGAAATTTCTCTTTCGATGGAAACAAAACCACCCAATAAAATAAATGATGGTTTTAAGCCAAGTAAGCTAAGCAAACGGCAAAAGCAGACGACCAACCTGCCAACATTTGGTCTTTCTTTGATAAATAAAATCTTACCCTCTGGCGGCAGCGTTGTGCTGGTTGATGACGTTATGATGAATAGTAGTGCGGAACAAGCAAGCCTTATGTCCGGAGACGTATTGCTCAAAGTTAATGGTTTGCCTCTTAGGGACGCCCAGAGCGCGTTATCGATATTGCGAACTGATGATGTTGCGTTGCTTCTCGTTTCAAGACAAAAATCTGGTCAGCAATACGTCCTGTTGGATCAAAGCCGTCCAGAGGCGTCCAGAGACTTCACGACAGGTGTTGATCTGTGATGATTAGAAATTTTTTTGTTAATAGTCCAAGGCAGATTTAAGAGAGGCATTGTGATGTTTAGATCCATAATTGTAATTATTTGGTTTTTAATAACTTTTCCAATAAATGCACAGGAATTGATGCTAGACTTGACTGGGGCTGTCGACGACCGTGGCATGGCAGTTGCACCTAATCTTGACTTGCCTGACGATTTTTTTGCCGGTGTAACGACAATTTACAATGATCCTCGAATTGAGGCCTGGGTTGCGTTGGCCAGAGGCAAAAAATATGGAGAATTGGTATCTGAAACGGAATCTGACCTTTTGTCGAATGACACACATCCGCTTGCAGCTCACATTTGGTCTTGGGCACAATATGCAAGCGGGCATTTATCTATGGATAAAATGCCACAGATGCCAGAAAGCATCGCGCATATTTTAAAACCTGCAGCGCTTTTCCATATCTATGACGTGCTTGATCGACCAGAACTGGAATTCACCTTGGCTGAAAAATTGATTGAGACAGCTGACAAAAACTATGTTGCATTAATGAATATGCATTGGTCGGCTGAAGCAATGGGACGAGAAGATATTGCGATTGCAACGTCAAAGGCGCTGATCAAAGCCTTTCCAAATGACCCTATGGCAGGATTTTTGATTACAGAAGGTGATTTAATTTCTCAGCGTAATGATTGGATTGATTGGCTGGAGGAAGATGAAGAAATTGCCAACTCTGTTGCAGGTAAGACGGTAAGGCTTCAATTGAGCCGTATGTTGGATAGCACTACGGAACATTTTCTCTTTTTTCAAAAAATGCACGAGGTATTAGGTGATGATATCGAAGTGCAGAAGCGTTTAGGCTATTCGTTTGAGAGCTTAAATAGGTATGAAGACGCATTGCCGCACCTAGTTTCAGCGCAGTTTGAATTCTATAGATCTTCAGCCAGAAATCGTGCCACGGCGCTTGCCAAAATGGAGCGCAATGAGGAAGCAAAGCAGGTTATTCGCGATAAAGTTGAGCTGGACACGCCTGCCCAATTCCAAGAGCCCGAGCTGGCTCGGCGGTTAATTGAAGTATTTCGCGGTGGCCTCAATCATGGGGTCGCGCATGAAATTGCAATAAACGCTCTTGATGAACATTCTGAATATGTCCCTCTTATTGTTGAAGCATCAAAATTCTTTAATGCTGATGGTTTGGCATCCGAAGTTCCTGCTCTTGTAGAGCCGCTTTTAGGCGCTCATCCAGCACATCTGCATTTGCACCACCAGCTAATGAAAGCCTATAACGAACTTGAAAAATATGAACAAACCCTGGCTCTATTCAAACAATATCGAGATGCCGGGGGTATCCCAGAAGATCATATGTTAAATGACGTTCGCGGCGCCTATGTCGGATTAGAGCGTTATGATGAAGCCGCAGCTATCTACGACTTGGCAGTAAAATGGGTGCCAGATGAGTTATGGCTTCAAGTAAACACCGTTTGGCCATTGGCTAAGAGTGGCAGGTATGAAGAAGCATATGAACGGGCAAAATTTGTAGCAAGCCAACGTTTAGATAACGCTTGGACACTTGCGAGATTAGTAGAATATGCCGACGAGATCGGGCGGATGGATGATGCCATTGCACTCTTGACCAACATTACTAAAACCCATCCCTACTCAGAAGAAGAGTGGGTACAATTAGCGTTATCTACTGATCCTATTGTTGTCTGGAATAAAGCAATTATTGCTGCACCTGGATTCGCCTTTCCAAGAGAGGCGCTGGCCGATGCGATTTTGGAACAAGATGAGCAGGCTTTTCCGGATGCTTTAAATATTTTGAATGAAGGATTGAACGTCATAACTGCTTCATCGCCTGAAGAGAGAATTGGTTTACTTCGTAAAAGAACCGCCGTCCTAAGAAAGGCGCTCAAAGAGGGGTTTTATAAAGAAGCTGAATTGGCTCAGTTAGCTTTTGATGGTCTGGATGAAGCGCGCGAGCTTGGTATGTCTGAACGCGATTTCTGGCAACAAATCAGTTACACTCAGGAAGATTTAGGTATAACTGGTACAGACCGGGCAATCGCTTCCGTCAATAGAATGAGAACTGCAGATTCTTTCGACGATATGAGATATGCGGCACTTTCCCTGGTAACCAGAACGACTGCAGCTGAAGAATCCACAACCAGGCTTGCTCTCTATCACTTTGATAAAATTATGCACCGGTTCCCCCGAAAAGAGAAAATTTATGAACATATGGTTCAGTATCATGCAAAATGGGGTGGTAGTTCGCTTACGTCTATTTGGGCTACGCAAAAATATGAGGAACTAACCGGCGACCCTTTAGAACAAGAGCGAGCCTACGCTTATGCTAATCTTGGTGCAAAAAAAAGACACTACGAAATCGACTATGGGCGTGATGACTCAATTGCACAATCCAGTAGATATGTAAATTGGTTTGGTCAGGCAAGGAAAGACGCCTATGAGCGACAGCCGCGTATAAAATCTCTAGATCTTGAACAAGGAACAATAACTAAAGTTTCTGAAGGAGGGATTGAGATTGAACGGCGTTATGATCCAGTGTTTGGTAATATACGATATGTCAGAATTGGCGGTTTATTTCTTGAATTTGATTATGATAAATTCGGGTTTTTAACAAAAATTTCCAATAATGACGGCGTTCAAGTCGAACAATTTTATCACAAAATGGATAACTTTGGCATAGATCAAAGAGTTTCTAAGATAGTTAGTCCGGATAGGGGAACGTTCAATTTTGAATATAATGAGCGTGGACTGAAGACACGCATTCATTTGGAGGGTCACGGCTCGATTTTAATAGCATACGACGAGCAAAATGAAATTAGTTCGGCAGAAAACATAAATGAAGACGGAAGTGAGGCGAACAACTTTTATGTATCAATGATTTATCAAGAGGTCTTAAATTTGGTCAGAGTACCCGGCAGGGTGCAAAGAGGTGACTTTAATGATCTCTTTAAACTCAATAAAGACCCAGAAATTGAACAATTGGCAAATATGTTGGTTGATGCTGGGGACGCTGAATACGGGTTCGCTCTGTTTGACTTAGTTAATCTACTTGTTGAAAGAGTTGATTTTAATCCATCTTATATAGCTACAGCAGAAAGCCATATAGAACAGTTATTTTATGATTTTTATTTTGACGATGATACGGTAAGTCGCAATTTAGCTAATTTGACTTCGATTATTAGTTTTCACAGACTTCAACTTCATGTGCGCCCCGAAGGTTTACCAACAGAACTATGGGGAAATTGGCAGGACATGCTGAACTGGTTATACGGGTTTGAAAGTGGAAATGTTGAAGTACTTCAACTAGCTACTGATATTCGACAGCGCATACAATCTCAGCCACTTAAAATTAGCGGCAGTGAGGCTTGGCTTGATAAATCCTATCTTTCAAACCCGTCTTTCTGGCGCAGATATTCCATTCATGAAATGTTTCCATCTGAAATTGCAGCGGAAGCTAGAATATATGACATTCTTATTAGGTCAAATGGTGATGTCGTTGCTGCATCAAATTTAGGACTTTCCGTTCTAAGGAAGGGCTATTGGGAATGGTTTGCTTTTGTGGAGCAGGACGAACGATTTTCTCGCTCAGTTAATATAGAGGATATTGATGCTTCTTCTGCAATTTACGCACTGACAGAGGATGCAACGGGAAACCTGTGGCTGGGTATGGCCGGTGGACTGGGGCGGATTGACGAGAGTTATGAGCTGGAGATTAAATATTATCGATCTGGCGAAAATGGTGCCCCCAAAGGGAATATCCGTGCGGTTTCTGCAAATGAAAATCAACTTGCATTTGGTGGTGAGGGCGGCGTTTCTACTATCGAATTAGAATCATTGGGAATTTCAAATTTTTTTGAAATGTCTGTCCAAAAAATCCAGACAGCGGAAACATATTCTTTAGTTGGTGGCTTTTTGATCTCGGGCAAGGATGGCTTAATTTACCTTAAAAATGGAGAAAGCCAATACTTAATGGAGGAACAAGTTACCGATGCAATCTATGATGAAGATGATAAAAAACTCATAGTCCTAAGAGGTGAAAAGGTACTTGTAGCGGATTGGGATTTAAAATTCGCATTTGATGGAAAGTTTTCGCTCGCTGGTGGGCAGGAATCTATTTTGGCGACTGCGCCACCCTATGGCCTTGGGAAAATTTCCACCGAAGGAGATGATGCCGTCATGGTTATGACAGATCGAGGAATCTCGCTATCAAAATCCCAATCTTTTGAGAATTTGGTTGTCCCGAGAGCTGATCGGCCTATTCCTTTGCGCGCCGCGTCTGAGCTTGACGGTCGGGTATTTTTTGCAACAGATGAGGGTGTTGCAGCTATTGAGTACGGACAAATGGATGTGTTGTTTGAAGATGATCGCCCACATCATCTATTAACTGACAGTGCATTGGGTTTAACCTTTATCGCAACCGGATCGTCTATCGATGTTATATCCCATCAGGATGGTAGACGTTTTTTAGAAAGTTATGCGCGCGTTGATGCGTCTCATCTCGATCAATTTAGCGATGGTGATTTACTTTCTCACGATAAGCATACAATTGTAAGAATTGAACAAGGCACGACTGAAACATATGAATTATTCGATGTCGTTCAAACTGGAGAGGATGGAGAGCCGGAATATGCGCCAGTTTCCAGTTTAGTGGTTTCATCTGATGATGCAGTATGGGTTACCGCCGGGGCAAGCGTATTTAGGTGGAAAGACGGTATGAGTGAACCAGAGGTCTTTTCAATTTATAAGGACGATCTTAGTTTTGAAGCCAATTCACAACGATTATCAAAGGTTGTTGAAACCCTGGATGGGCGAATTTTACTCGTCGCTTCCGATGAGGGTCATTTGGACTACAAAGGTAAAGGTTTAGATGGCGGATTGTTTGAATTTATAGATGGAAATTTCAGAGAAACTTCCGTGGATCATAGCAATTCAGCCTGGTTTATCTCCGGGTACACACAAATTTCGGAAAGTGAAGCAATTGTTGGCACCACAAGCGGTTTTGCACGTTATCGCAATGGCGTTCTTGAAGAATTTGATCAAATTGATGATCCATCTTACATGGCGCTAAAGAAAAAACGCCCAGCATTGTATCTCGGTACTGACGGAATCGACCTCGGCGGTGGATTGTGGTTATTTGGAAGCGCCAGCGGTTTGGTGGGCTATAAGGACGGTAATTGGATCGATATAGATCGGCTCAATGGTATGTTGCCCCGTTATGAGTTTGCAAATTATGGGGCCAGAGTTATTCATGCAATCGAGAAAGACTTGGCTGGCCGTATATATATTTCCACTGACTTTGGCCTTTCGATATACGATCCGCTAGGCGCAGGACCGGAAGGCATGCTGCTATCGGAAGGGAAGCAAGATCTTGTCTTTGCCGATGCTGCGCGCGAACAATTTGCCAGTGTCGCGGATATCTTAAATAATGCGCTGCCGGAAAATAGCGATGGTGCAAAACTTATTGAACGTTTGCGCGAAAGCCGTAAAAAAATACAGAAGTTAGAGCAGCAATTATCCAGTTCGTTGAAAAAAGAGGAACAAACTGAGGGTAATCGTAAAGTTGAACGTGATATGCGTAAGGCCAAGCAGCGTGAGCTTGCGATACTTAGTCGGATTGAAAATGAAAATCCTGCGCTAAGGGATATGGTTGAGTTGAAACCGCTAGATCTGGCTTCCTTCATCGATAAGTTACCTGAGGACATAGTAGTTGCTCAGTATCTCCCAACAGAAAGTGCACTTTATATAAATCTTGTAAGTCGAGACGGAATATCAGTCCGAAAAGTGGAAGTAGGTGCGAAGGAACTTCTAAGCAGAGCTATATTGGCAAGCACGGCAGCAGGTTCACAGGCTTCGATTGTCAAAGAAGAGGTTGATGCGTCTTCACTACTTCCAGGCAAGGCAAGTCTCCAATCCAAAATATCAGATTTGGAGATAGAGACGAATTTAACATGGCTTTATGATCAATTATTGCGCCCAATAGAAAATAGTATTGGTGACGAACAAGCACTTGTTATTTCACCAGCTGGACCGCTAAGTTATCTGCCATTTAGTGCCTTGATACGAGAGAGCGGGGAGGGGGGGCCAGAATATGCTGTTGAGCGATTTAATATGGCGACTGCGCCAACTCTATATGCCTTGCTACAAATTGCTCAGTCTCCCTCATCACTGGCATTTTCAAGTGTCGTTTTTGGTGATCCTGATGGAACACTTCCCGCTGCACGAAGAGAAGCACAGGAAATAGCATCTCTCCTTGAAGAAGATGATGTTATTCTTAAAATTGGCGAGGAGGCGAGCTACACCAATCTTGTAGATTCAACGGTTGATTCAAGGTTTTTGCATTTAGCAATGCACGGAAAGCTTGATCATGAAGCGCCCTTTAAAAGCTATTTGCTGCTTGCTGGAGGGAAGCGTATGCAATTGGACGAGATTATGACGCTCGATCTAAAGGAAGCTGAATTGGTTTTTCTATCTGCATGTGAAACAGGTATCGGGCGCAATGGGTTGGAATTCAGAACCATTGCTCACGCCTTTTTACATGCCGGGGCGCCGGCCGTTATGGCAACGCTTTGGGAAGTTAATGATGAAGCTACGCGAATTTTTGCCACCGCTTTTTATACAGCAAAGCTTGATGGCTTCAGTAATTCACAGGCTCTAGCACAGGCGCAAAAGGAGATGATTTCAAGGGACGATGAATATTCCAAGCCGGGATATTGGTCTGGATTTTCGTTATTCGGCAAGTCTTAAATTATATTCCCTTGTTCGGATTGATAGCAAACTTATGATTGTTGGACTAATAAAAATCGTTCAACAATCTATAAAGAATTTTAGATTGATTAAGAGGCTGGCAGAGAGTTTAAGAAAATAGTGCTAACTTTGTGAGTATTCATTCTATCGTACCCACTGTGGCTCCCACCAACTGCAGTGAATCGTGGAATTTTCTGCGCGTTTTATGTGGTTGATGACTTGCTCAAATTAACTCAAAATTTTTGAATTATCAATTTCACAGGCACGTCCTCAGCTTGACTTTCTACGAGAATTTGAAAGGATCCGGTCCAATTGGGTGTCCAGCTGCAAATGTTGTTGAGAATCCCCCAATCTGTTTTGCAAACGAGTGCACCATTTTGATCAAAGATGCTAAACCTCACCTGTGCGCTAACTTTTGATTTTGCGTAGACAGCTACTTTCTTTCCACCTTCAAACTCGATGTTTTTCGGGTCCCTAGTTGTTTGAAATTGATATCTGCTTGAACTAGCAGGTCCAACTCCTTTGATCTGTAAGCCTTGCAAATAGCTTAGCCGCGACTGCGCCCAATCAATTGATTTAGTAGCTTGAACTGCTTGATTTATGAATGAATTTTCGTTTTTGTCCAACTTGGTGTCGGAACTCAAATTTTTTATTTCTTTGGATTGGTAAATTTCTGCGCCGAGCACATAAGCCGTCGCTGAACCTGTTTTAACGGCATATGCTGCAACAGCGTCTGCTAACGCTAAAAGAGAGAGGGGTGAGTAGTCTTCTACCTGCTCGACTGACCTATCTTTAGTATATTCTTGAATATTTGCTTCATAGACATTGTTTGCGTACGAGCAATTTGGGCATAAATTCAATAAAATCAAAAGCATTATGCCGAATTGTTTTCTTCCGGTTCTCAATCGTGGCCTCGTATTGGTTATCTCGCCATAATAATAATATAATTAAATGCAAATGGAACTTACATTTTTTGTAAGTGGTTTATAGCATGGTGATGTTTTACCTTAAATGGAGCTAATTAGTCATCAGCGGATGTTGCACGGCTTAATTGTGACTTTAAACTGAGAAAACAGAGCACTTTTTATCGAGGAAGAATATTTTGTCCACAAAACACGTTGTATTTCTAACTTCGATGTTTTCGCTATTTCTTATCGTGTCATTTTCCTATGCCAGTTATATTATTTTGGGCGATTTGGCTGAGGAACAAGCTCTTGCGAAGTTACATGCCAAAATAGTGGAATTTGAAACTGCAGAGGATGGTTCTTCAATAAAGGAAAGAACACTCCTTATGATTCAGCAGTCCAGCAATAACCAAAACAATACAAGTGTCATTGCTTTGCTTGTTGAAGAAAAAAAATATGGTCCCGATGTTTTCCCGTTGCCAAGTACTGCGAACTCAAATAATCGCAGAGATTTTTATGTTGATGGGCGACATGTTTATGGAGTTTGGATAGGAATAGACAAAGAACAATTTGTTTTCTTTGGAGAATTTTCCTCACCGTATTTTGTGCTGCTCAACCAGTCCATTAGCCTTATTGTTTTAAGCGGTTTGATGACTGCAATAGTTATTGGAGGGTTCGCATTTTATTTTCAACGGCGAATTTATATCGATCTGATTAAAATTGTCAGCGTTGTTGAAAATGTAGGAAACGGATCGCTTTCAGAGCGTATCCCTGAGTTGTCTTCAACTTCCGAGTTCAAGGAAATTACTTTTAACGTAAATCAAATGATTTCCAAATTAGAAAATTTATTCCGAGATACTGAGACCCTGTCTCAAACGCTTTCACATGACTTAAGAAATTATGTTACACATGCGCGAGTTCACATTCAAAAGCTAAAGGAGGCAGATTTTAACGATCCTAATTCTTGTGTTAAATTAATCGAGTATGCCGATGGGGCGCTTAAAACTCTAGATCAAGTTGCCACCGAAATAGCAAGGATATCAGTTAGAAATCTCAAAACGGGTTTGCCTGGAGGGAGGTCAGAACAACTGTTGGGTCCTATTGTAGAGCAAATGTTAGATCTATATGGAACAACGTTGGAAGAAGACGGATTTAATGTTGCCCTGGAACTCAACTCTGCAAAAGCAAATGTGAATTCTAAATTGCTTCTAGAAGTTTTGTTGAATTTGGTTTCTAACGCTCTTAAATATGTTCAGTCTGAAAAAAGAATATCAATAAAAAGTTATAGTGAAGGTGAGTCAGCCTTTATCGTTTTTTCGGATTCTGGTCCCGGAGTTCCATCGGAAAAAATTCAATCGATATTCCAGTTTGGCATGCGCTTGAACTCTGAAGATGTATCAATTGGTAATGGGTATGGATTGGCAATAGCTCAATTGCTAACCAAGATGAATGGAGGTGAATTAACTGTGCGAAATGGCGAACCATCCTCCCAATATCCAGGGCTTCAATTCTCATTAAAGTTTCCCAGCGTTGGATTGTGAATGGGAGCGTCAAATTAATGAGTATATGGCCGAATATTGCCACTAGCTCACAAGCTATTTGGTGATTTCAACTCTATAACTGCCTGAAACTGATAAAATTGAAAAATTATTGATATTCTTCATATTTCTACGAAGGCGCGCCAGAGTGGTATGGATAACCGGTTTTTGAGGAGGGAGATTGGCAAAATCAGAGCCCCATACCTGGTCCCAAATTTGGCCATAAGATATATCCTCTGGATATGCTTCGATTATACTTAAAAGCAAACGGAATTCTTTTGGTTTAAGGCCAAGCTTTTCACCTCTCCATTCAGCGATCTCTCCGCCTTTGTGAAGATCTAGATCTAGAAATTTAATAATATTTGGATCGTCGCGCTGTTTGGAGCGTCGAACGGCTGCTCTCAACCGCGCAGCTAATTCTTTAGCTTCAAATGCTTTTCCAAGATAATCGTCAGCGCCCGCGTCCAGTCCTTCTACTCTTTGATCAATATCATTTAAATTGCTGATAACAATTGCAGGCACTTCAATTGAACGTTCTTTTAAACGGTCGAGTAATTTTAGACCGTCTCCACCGTAAACCTGCCTATCAAGAATTAGGCAATCAAATGTCTCGGTTAAGGACAAATGCAGCGCTTCGTCAAAATAGCCCGTTGACCTAATTTGGACGTTTGAAAATTGTTCAGATAGAGCTTGTTCAACCCGACTTCTTGCAAATGGTTCATCTTCCAACAATAATATCCGCATACTTCTACAATTAAAATAAATTGCATGAATCTGTCAATGGATTTCAAATGATTGTAAGCTTTGTGAGAGCATGATTCGGTACAAAAGTAGTTGACGTGCTTAGTTTGGATTGCACAGTAAAAGTCGTGCGATGAAAATCCATTGTTGCGGCAAAAACTATCTTAACTTGACGAAATCCGAGATCCTGCAAATTAGTCGAACTTAAGTGTGACAACTCATTGTTTACTATGCAAACTGATTATTAAAACCATTGAATAGCCTTTATAGAAGTTGTGATTATTTTCCGCGTGTCCAGATCAAAACCCAGCATAGTACTAGCACTTTCCAACACAACATCAATAAAATCAATGTTTTAGACTGCTAAGACGCCGCATCATGATCCGCGTGTCGGGGGGGCAAGTCCCTCTCCCGCCACCAAAACTCTTTAATAAAAACAATGTATTAAATAAAAATTAGCACAGTTGTGCTGGTTACAAGCTAACATATTTAGCTAGCAAAGCTCAATTATCCCAATATTTTAAAGCTGATCTGACATTTTGCCAGCATAGAACTGGCATAGTTGACACCGTTGGTAAGAAACGGCGTTCTTAGTGTTTTGGATTTACTCCTATTTTTCTTGATTTAAAAATATTTCTTTGACTCTCACACAACACGAGAGTTTTTCAAGCAATTATCGCTCTAACTGTTGGAATTTACATTTTACCTAGAATTGGGATGTATAATTGCACAAATATGCAGTGTTAGATTGAGAAGAGCTATAAACTGTTACCTTCACCAAAGCACTATTCGCGTACCTACTTGTCTTGCTGAACCCTGGAGAAAATCCGTATTGTATTGGATGGCTTGCGCGGCGAAGAGAGTATCGCAGAATTGTGTCGCCAAAAAGGTATTTCTCAAGGCCTTTATTATAACTGGTCGAAGGTTTTCCTTGAGGCTGGCAAAAAACGGCTTGCTAGAGATATTACTCGCCAAGCCAATACATCCGAAGTTAAAGAACTGCGTTCTGAAGCGCGTGAACTCAAGGAATGTTTGGCTGAGCTGACGCTAGAAAATCGTCTTCTTAAAAAAAAGTATGATCGGAGATGGGAGACGAAGCCTCTCGGCGGTAAAACCGCCTGTCGGTAGCAAATGAGATACCCTGCTTCTGAGAAACTGGAAATCATTAACTTGGTAGAACGTTCATCACGACCTGGCAAGTGGACACTGGATAAACTTGGTGTATCGCAATGGATATTTTATCGTTGGTATGATCGTTATCTTGAGCATGGTAAAGCTGGACTTATTGCTCGTGCTCCAATGCCATCGATAGTTTGGAATAAGGTGCCGGACGAGATGCGGAGTGAACTTCTACGTACGGCATTAGATTTGCCGGATTTATCACCACGTGAACTTGCTGTACATTTTACCGATACCAAAGGTTACTTCCTGCTTGGTGATCTTGAACGCCAGATTGAAAGCTTCGTGGAGCATTGCAATCATAGCCGTTATCATGAAAGTCTTAACAACCTCAAGCCGGCAGATTTGTACTTCGGGCGCGGTCAATTAATCCTAGAACAACGAGAAAGGATAAAACAGAAAACCATTGAACAGCGACGCTTGCAATACCGCAAAGCTGTCGCCTAGTATTAATAACAAAGATGGGTAAAACCTCTCAACACTCGGACTGAAACTAGTGTCAATTTATATGAAGACGGACACAACTCATACTCCTAAATCATGCCACTCATCAGCAGCTTATACTGCTCTTATTTATTACATGAGGCAGGGTGTAAAACCTGAATTTAAAAAGAAACACCATCAGAATCAAGCAAATCAAAGCAGGTATTTCTAACTTGGTTGGAATGGAAGAATTTGGCCTCAAACGTGAGTTAATTAATGTTCAACTGACCTAAGTCAGGAGTTTTTTGTATCATATCGGACACCCATTCCGCGAGTTTTTGTGCACCATTTTTCAATACTGGATTTTTGGGATATATTAGGCCGTAGGATGACCCATCTGCAACAAACCCCAATGGGGCAGATAATCGGTTTCTCATCAATTCATCCAAGACCACAATATGCGGACAAATCGCAACGCCCAGTCCGCGTGCTGCAGCTTCTGCCAGCAGGAAATGATGGTCAAAATATCTAATCTCTTTAGGTTTTTTCACATCTGGGTGCATAGATAACCATGAGGTCCACGCATCCGGGCGCGTCTTTGAAGCAAGTCCAATATAGTTGCCTTTTTTGAATGCTGAAATCAACTCGGGTGCCATGACTGCGCCGATTTGTTCTTCAATTAAGTGAACAACTTCCCAGGTTGGATCAACAGCGAAATCTAATCGCCTAATGGCGAGGTGCACGCCATCCTTTTTAAAATTGAGCGAACCTCCACCCACAGAAAGATGTACTGGTATGTCTGGAGAGGCATCTTGGAACTGGTTGAGCCTTGGAATTAGCCACCGCATAGCAACCGAACGTTCACAGGAAAGCACTATTGGTTCGGTGCCTTTTGACGAACGTATGGACGACACCGCTTCTTGGATGAGGGCAAGCCCTTGTCCGGTCGCTTGGGCAAGGGCGGTACCTTCCGATGTTAGCGCAATACCCCGTCCTTTGGGTGTGACCAATACAATATCTAGATCGTGTGCAAGTTTGCTAACGCGTCGACTGACAGCGCCATGCGTTAGAGCCAATTCTTCAGCTGCAGCGCGCATAGATCCCAGGCGCGCAACGGTTTCAAACGCTCTTAAATCGTCGAGGGATGGTATTTCTGATCGTTTCATTCGTGATTATATATCACCAATATACGTAAAATAATATCGATTTATTCATAAAAATTGGTCGATATATTCACCATATGAGAAATTGTAATTTAAATATCGCTGTCATCGCTGATGACCTTACTAGTGCGGCTGATGGCGGCTCACCGTTTTGGAGCAAAGGATACCAGGTTTCAGTGTGGCGCGGGGAAAGCTTTTTGTCGCCTCCTTTGACGGATGTGGTTTCAATAGATTGTGCAAGCCGGTCATTAGATGAACATGCTGCAGCTCAGGCAACATCGTGCGCTGTCAATTCTGTTCGAGGTGCGTCTGTATTGTACAAAACCATCGACAGCACTTTGCGTGGTCATATTCGGGCTGAAATAGGGGCAGCTTATCACGCCAGTAAACGAAACCGTTTGGTCATCGCTCCTGCATTTCCGGATGCGGGAAGAACAACACGTAATGGTGTGCAATATGTGCATGGTGAGACTGTTTGCAAGTCTAACTTTGCTAAGGATCCTGTACACCCAGTTATATCATCAAAGGTAATCGATTATATCCCATCAGACATTCACAACGTCGTCATTCTTAACGCTGAAACGCAACAGGAATTAAACGAACAGGTCGCCACTTTAGGTGAATTTTCAACAACGCTTTGGGTTGGCTCGCCTGGCATGGCCATAGCTCTTGCACATCAGATGCCCTTTGTTCCTAGGGCGACAAATCAACTTCTAAAAACTAAATCTGTTTTAGTCGTGGTTGGCAGTGCAAATCCTATAAGTAGGTTGCAAGCTTCAAAACTGTGTTTTGAGCATCGAGCGCTATGTCTGACACCACCTGATGCGCGTTCACTTCATCCAAAGAAAGTTCTAGATGAACTCATCAACAGTGCAGCACGGAGTATCGATCAATTTCAAGCGATTATCGCGACAGGTGGCGATACGATGGAAGCCATTCTCAATCGCTTAGATATACTCAGATTTATGCTGACAGGTGAAATTGAACCAGGTTTTCCCATAGGAACTGCTAATCTTGCTGATGGGCGTCCGATTACACTTGCGATTAAGGCAGGTGGATTTGGCGACGAAAACACATTGCTTCGGGCAGTTCAATATCTCTGCACCATGACTGACGTTCAATCTGGAAATGTGAAATGAAACACTTCGACAAACCACTCGCCGTAACCATGGGAGACCCTGCTGGTATTGGGCCAGAAATTGCGATTAAAGCGCTTTGCAAAAATGACGGATCAAGACAAGCAATTGTATTTGGTTGTCCGTTTGTTATCGAAAGAGCAATAAAGACGTTAAAAATGGACGTGAAAATCCATGGTATCGACAGGGTCAAAGATGCAAAATTTGCCGCCAATACTATTGACGTAATCCAAACGAGTAAACTGGAGACGTTACCCCTGATCGGTAAGGTTAGTGCAGTTAGCGGCCAAGCTGCTTTTGATGCGATT
Organism: Lentilitoribacter sp.; assembly: GCA_039986595.1. Classification (GTDB taxonomy): domain Bacteria; phylum Pseudomonadota; class Alphaproteobacteria; order Rhizobiales; family Rhizobiaceae; genus Lentilitoribacter. The sequence continues at coordinate 346,478 of JBDWQJ010000006.1, read as the reverse complement.
AAGAAAAGTATACAATGCGCGTTGGACGATGAGATATCTGGTATTGTTACAGCGCCCATCCATAAAGAAGCACTCTTTAAGGCGGGTATAAAATATCCTGGTCATACCGAAATGCTGGCTGATTTAAGTGGTGCAGATAAGGTTGCGATGCTGTTAGGCAATGATGAAATAAAGACCGTTCTTGTGACGATACATTGTTCGCTTAAAGATGCGATTAAGGGTGCGGATTTTGAGGCGCAGATGGGTGCCATTCGGCTTGCACATAAGGGCGCTATTGCGTTTGGATATAATAATCCACGCATAGCCGTTGCAGGCCTAAATCCCCATGCCGGAGAGGGCGGTTTATTTGGTCGCGAAGAATTGGAAATTATCTCACCTGCTATTAAGGCTGCGCAGGCTGAAGGGATAAATGCATCTGGTCCGTGGCCCGGTGATACAGTTTTCATGCAGGCCCGTAAGGGACAGTTCGACATCGTGGTTGCGCAATATCATGATCAAGGGTTAATTCCTGTAAAATTTATGGGACTTGAAAAGGGTGTGAATATCACTCTTGGCTTACCATTTGTCAGGACCAGTCCTGACCATGGAACAGCGTTTGACATAGCTGGTACTGGTCAGGCAGATGCTTCGAGTTTAATTACCGCAATGCGTTATGCCGACCGACTGGTGGCATCCAAACAAAAGGAAAAAACCTGATGGGACTTCGTTTTATATTTATGCTAACGCGCAATGACAAAACCGTGGAAGATGCGGAGCAGCACTTGGAAACGGCGCTTGCTGCAGGTGTTCACCATATTGGATTCAAAGATGTTGGCTTACCGTTTGAGCGGCTCAAGAATTTGAATACGTGCATCAAAGCTGGCGGTGCCACGAGCTATCTTGAAGTAGTTTCCCTCGATAAAGATAGTGAAATTATGTCAGCCAAGGCGGCAGTTGATATCGGTGTTGACATCCTTTTGGGAGGTACAAATGTAGACGCTGTTCTTCCGATCCTAAAAGGCACTCCAATTAAATATTATCCGTTTCCAGGGCGAGTTGAAGGGCATCCAAGTGTTCTGGAAGGATCAATTGATGAAATCGTTCAAAGCGCCCAGGCATTAACAAATCGTGATGGTGTACATGGCCTCGATCTACTAGCATATCGCTCAAATGAAAATGTTACCGGACTCATGGCTGCTGTTTGCGCGGCCGCTGACAAGCCTGTCATCATGGCAGGCTCTATTGGGAACAAAGAACGCATTGAGATCGTGCGTCGTTCTGGTGCCGCTGGTTTTACAATCGGCACGGCAGCTTTGGATGGCGATTACCCGGCTGATGCACCGGAACTTGAAACGCAATTGCGTTCTATTCAGCGCGATGTCGCTGGGGTAAATAATCATATATCTGCTCATACTCCTCGGAATCTTGCTGCCATGTTTTCTAAGATCTCAGACTTCTGGAAACCTCGCATTGCCGGGCAAGTTAATAATATGATGATCAAATTAGCTAAATTCGAAGGTAAATTTGTTTGGCACTACCACGAAGTGGAAGATGAGTTGTTTTTTGTACATAAAGGCAAACTAATGATGAAGTTCCGTGACCGTGACGAAATCATAAATGAAGGTGAATTTATCATTGTTCCTAGGGGTATTGAACACTGTCCTGTGGCACTGGACGGGACATGCGAAGTGCTTTTAATCGAACCCGCTACGACAGTTAATACTGGGAATGCAATTGATGCACGAATGATCGCCGACCTTACCATTGTATAAATTTTGCATTGCTCATAATATAATTAGCTTGATTATGCGTTTGCATGCCGTAGATATTTAACACTCGTTCGAGCAAAATCAATGATTTTCGCGATCAGTTAAACCGCTTAACAAAAATTGTCTGTTTGAGGTCCAATCCCCCTACAATCTCACAAGTTTAAAGCATTGGCTCCGCTGCTTTAAACTAACTGCTAGAGGCGCATCCGCAAGCATTTATCGATTGATTCTCATAAACTAAAATTCTAGTTTTAGGACCGCAAACAAAATTAAAGGCGCAGGAAATGGCAGACCAAATAGGTCCGAATATGGTGTCTATTCCGCAGGGCAGCATCTCACTTCGAGATGACCGAACCGGCGAGAAGTGGAAAACAAAAATTACACCGTTTTCTTTGTCTACCTGTCCCATTGATCAATCTCTCTATGCTGAAGTTGCGGGAACTTGGCCTTCAACGAAAAGAGATGGAAGGTGCCCTGTCGAAACCGTGACATGGTACGATGCTGTCAATTTTTGCAATGCACTTTCGCGGTTGAATGGCCTCAAGGAGTCTTATGAGATTTCTTCAAAGACGAGCGATGTCAAAATGATAGAGCATAGCAAGGGTTATCGCCTTCCAAGTGAAGCTGAATGGCAATATGCATGTCAAGCTGGTGTGAGTGATCCACGCTATGGTGAATTAGATGACATCGGTTGGTATGCCATGAACTCAGGCGGCTCCACACATCCCTCGGGTGAAAAGCAGCCAAATGCCTGGGGTTTGTATGATATGCTTGGTAACGTCTGGGAATGGTGCTCAGACGTCTATGATCCTGTCGTCTACGGATCGTATCGTATTTTTCGGGGCGGCGGTTGGGCTGACAAAGAGCGCGGGTGTCTTGCAACAAACCGCAGGCGAAGTCATCCGACCTTCTCCATTGATGATCTTGGATTTCGCGTAGCACGGACCCCGTAAGGGAAAAAAGTGTGCAAAGTATCCTCACATGCAAATGCAGAGAGATGACGCATTGTCCACATAGCGAACAACAGAGCCCGAATTCCCACACACATGTCTCTTTCTGGCACGAATGTGACAAAGCTTTCACAGTTCTGGAATTCATTTGAGCGTTTTTCGCTCACTTTTTCTTATGGAGCGGTTTTCGCGCATATAAAATTCCTGCTAATGTGCCATCGGGAGGAATTTGGATTGAAGTTAAAACCGGCACCTGTGCGGTTGAATCTGGCACGCCGTTATTTATGGGGTGCTCTTGTCGCTGCACTCATCCCACTTGCAATTATCGCGGGTCTTTATGATCGCTACAGCGCCAATCTGCTCAACAATTTAATTGAAAACAGAGTAGAGACTAATCTCGAAGCAACTGCAGCCAAGATGAGCAATTTCATGGCGGTGCAGGTGAACCGACTAGAAAATATTGCTGATCTGCCAGATACATCTGCTTTTTTTCGTAGCCAAGATCAGAGCAATATCTCCGATTTGTTAAATGATATTTTGACTTTGGAAACTGAAAGTCCAGATATTTACGCTGTCGAGTTACTGAATACCGATGGTGATATTTTATACACTCTGCCCAAACAGCGTACGCGAATAAAACCAAAGGAATTTAACACGCTTCCTTTTGTGCAGCATGGTCGGGCTGAAGTGCTCGGACCTGTTCTTCCGGATAATGGTCGACCTGGCTGGTTTTTAATCACTATCCCGGTTCTTTCTAACCAACAAAAAATCGGATCAGTTTCGCTTCGCATGCGGTTGGCTTCACTCACCGAACAGGTTGCATCTTTGGTAGAACCCAATGTCTTTGAACCGCAAATCGTTATTTTCGATCGCGTTCGTTTAACCCCTGTCGGAACAACAGCTGCCGAAAGTGAGACCATTGCGTCCTCACGGCAATTTTTCCCCGGTTGGCGAATTCATTTGGTGAAGGGCCGCAATATTTATCAGGAGCCAAAAACCTATATCAGATATCTTTTGCTTGTCGCTGCGGCTTTATCAGCATTGGGTGTGATCTATCTGTTTTATCAGATGTCTGAACGCATATCGCGATATCTACAGCCTTTGAGTGAAGGTGCGCGCGCCATCGCAAATGGCGATTTCTCTGTTCCTGTATCTGAAGAAGCACCTGGCGAACTTGGGGTTTTAGCGCGTTCTTATAATCGCATGCGTGAGCAATTGGGGAAGTTGATTGAATCGCGTATCGACATCGAAAGACGCGCAGCTTTGGGAAATATGGCGGCTGGTATCGCCCACGAAATCCGCAACCCACTAACAACTGTGTCCACCACCGTGCATGGTTTAAAACGCGGAGAAGATGATGTCGAGCGTCGCAACATGTTCGAAGTTATCTCGTCAGAAATAGCACGCGTTGATACCACAATTGGCGAGTTTTTAAATTATGCCCGTCCCAGTGCGCCTAATAAAGATCTCGTCGTTATCAAAGATGTTTTAAAAACGATCAAAACATTGATTGCCACAACAGCCCATGAAAAAGGGATCAAGGTCACTCTATCTGGTGAATCCAATCTCAAATTGATGATCGATCAAGCGCATTGCCGCCAAATTTTGTTAAATCTTGCACTAAATTCCATGGACGCCATGCCTGATGGTGGCCACCTTACCATGCGAGCTTATCGAGATAACGGCAATGCAATTTTGCTCATAGCCGATGATGGATGCGGCATGGATTCAGATGTCCTTGCAAAGATTATGCGGCCGTTTTTCACCACCCGATCCAATGGATCGGGTCTTGGATTATCGGTCACAAAACAATTGGTCGATGTAAATGGTGGCACCTTAGACATTGAGAGTGAGGAGGGCGTGGGAACAACGGTGACAGTGAGTTTTCCCTACACCCGCCAGTCGCAGGGAGGTGCATCATGAGTGAGATTAATGTCCTGATCATCGATGATGAGATCAAGCTGACACAATCTTTGGCCTTCACATTGCGGCAAGCAGGCATAGATTGCATTCAAGCGCATAACGGCACAGATGGGTGCAAAATCGCTGAGAGTGATAAACCAGATGTCATATTACTCGATATTCGAATGCCGGGCTTGAGTGGTATTGAAGTATTGGAGCGTCTTAACAATGATGTGCCAGATATTCCGGTTATTATGATGTCCGCATTTGATGACACAAAAGATGCAGTTGAGGCGATAAAAATGGGTGCGGTTGATTATCTATCAAAGCCATTTGATGTGGATGAGTTGATCCATTTAATCCAAGACACAAGTAGCCGACGTCAACTTGAATCAGAAGTTAGATATTTACGTGAGCGTTATACAAATGATGCCGCATTTATTGGACATTCGCCACTGATCAAATCACTTCGAGAACAGATTAAACGCGTCGCAAGCAGCCAAGTTAGCACGTTGTTATTATCGGGTGAAACAGGTGTTGGAAAAGCAGTTGTCGCCAAACAGTTTCATATAAATGGTAGTGGAGAAGATACCCCATTTGTGGAAATCAATTGCGCAGCATTGCCTGAAAATCAGATTGAGGCCGAATTATTTGGCGCGGAAAAAGGCTCGCTACCGGGATTGGTGTCTCGAAGACGTGGCTTGGTTGAGATCGCTGATGGTGGCACGTTGTTTTTAGATGAGATCAGCGAAATGCCATTATCAGTTCAAGCCAAACTGCTGAGTTTTATTGAAACCAGAAGGTACCGCCCGGTTGGTATTGCCCGTGAACACAAATCAAATGTGCTTGTGATAGCTGCAACCAATAAATCATTGGCGCAGGCGGTTGAGAATGAGACATTCCGGCAGGATCTTTATTTTCGGCTAAATGTAATGCCGATGGATATTCCGCCATTGCGAGAGCGCGATCATGATATTGAAATCTTGTCGAATTATTTTGCGGTTCAATTTGCTGAACAATCTGCTTGCGCGCCAATAGGCATTGGAAAAGCAGCTTTGTCATTTTTCAAAAGTTACCTTTGGCCAGGAAATGTACGAGAGCTGAAAAACCTCATTGAGCGGCTGACAATTCTCCATGCTGGGCAAATAATTAGCGCTGACCAACTTCCAGCTGAAATCAAAAATGTTGAACCAAGTGGCCCGGTATCCATCGAAGAATCCATGCACAATGTTGAACGCACAATGATCCAAGATGCATTGCTAAAATCAGGTGGGAAAAAGGGAATGGCCGCAGAACGCCTCGGGATTTCACGACACGCATTGAAACGTAAAATGCAAAAGTTGGATCTGTCATGAAAAACGCCATCCTCTTTATCATTACTACACTGCTGTTACCCATTCTGGTCGTAAAGGCCTATGCGCAAGTAGAGCCAGTAAAAGTTGGATGTCTATTTCCATTAACGGGCCCTGGTGGCCTTTATGGCCGTGATAGCGCCATTGCAGTCCAAATAGCTAAAGTCCAAATTCAAAGCAAATTGGCGAAAGCTTTCCCACAAATCGACGTAAAGATTGAGGATACGAGATCAAAAGCTTTGCGGTCTGTTCAAATAGCGCAAGCCTTCATTGAAGACGACAAAGTGGATTTTCTCTGCGGTGTGGTAAGCTCCAGCATCGCACGTGCGGTAACGGCCAAAGCGCGTGACCATGAAACCTTCTTCATCGGTACTGATCACGCCTCGCCATCGCTGGTGACAAAAGATCTGCATCCTTATTATTTTCGCATGAGCAACGGAACCCGCCAATCTATGTTGGCTGGCGCAAAATACATTTCCGAAAATTATACCGCGCAAGAAAATCCAATTCGGATTGCTTTTGTTGGACCAGATTATGAATATGGCTATCAGGCTTGGGATGATCTGCGAGCTTTCTTGAGTGAGCTTAATGTCGATTATGAGATTGCCGGTGAATACTGGCCGAAATTGTTTGAAACGGATTACACACTTTATCTTCAGCAATTACTCGCTTCAAAAGCGGATATTGTGATCAATGGTCATTGGGGGCTTGATCTTGTAACTTTCGTCAAACAAGCACGACAATTCAAACTGTTTGAGACTTCACAATTCATGAATTTCGATGCGGGTGGCAATTACGAGATATTTGCCGAGTTGGGAAATGATATGCCACTTGGTTTGGTTTTGTCTGCGCGTCATCACGTCAATTGGCCACAAACTGAACTAAATAAACAATTTGTCGATCTGTTTTATGAACGCGCAGGGAGATTTCCAAGTTATGCAGCACAAGGTGCGTATTCCAGCATTTTCGCAATTGCAGAAGCTGTACGCAGAGCAGGTGATGTAAAGAATAAGGATAAAGTGCGCCAGGCGCTCGAAAGTCTTGAAATCTCGCTGCCTGAAGACCCGGAGGGTTTTCAATCAAAGATGGATCCCGACACACATCAACTTTTACAAGTTCAGGCCATTGGGAAAACGGTGTTTGATAACCGCTTTCCGCCAGCAACTGTCCAACTTAGTGACTGGCATATATATTATCCACCAGAAGAATGGCCTGTCATTAACGACGAGTAATCCTTTTCAAGCCTGCGTCTGATCTAATCGACCAAAATTATGTCGTTCGCGCGGTTTCAGCTCATTAATAGTCTCAGATGAGCGTTTAACGCTCAACGTTCCAAACCTGTTCAATTGAAATTTATCCCACCTGCGCTGAAATTTTCTTACGCATTCCGATGCTGGGATGTGGGGGAGGACTTTGCATAGATGATTTCAACGAGAGCGCTGTTTGTTCGCGGTTAGATCATCGTGCGGAATTCAATCCACCGCTAGAGAGTTTTCGATAAGGGCAATAAGGCACGCAGCGTTTGCGCGGTTTTTACGGCATCTTCTCGCAAAACCTTCTTGGCAATCACATTTGGCACTGCCGTCATATTGTTCTGCGGTCGCCAGAATATTGAAACAGAGTCTTGGGAGGTACCAATATGACTCAATCATCTACTTTAAATTCTGATGGGTCGCGTTTGGATAGACGCAGCCTACTGCTTGGTTCCGTTGGTCTGGGCCTAGCGGCTGCAGCTGGAGGAACAATCGTTGCGTCAAAACCTGCATTAGCGGCGTCATCATTAAACCAGGTTCCATACTATTATCGTTTTCGTATCGGTGAGTTGATCGGCACAGTGGTTTCAGATGGTATCCTGCCGTTGGGCGAACCGACAGGGGCTTTTAGCGGTCCTTCCAAAGAGGAGCTGCAGGCCATGCTGACCGGTAACTTCTTGTCGACCGAAAACGCTATCCTTGAGCAAAACATTCTTGTTGTTGACGCAGGAGATCAACGCATACTCTTTGATACCGGGATGGGTACATCCGATTTATTCGGACCAACAACAGGTAAGTTAAATGCAAACCTGGAAGCAGCTGGGATTGATGCCGCTTCAATTACCGCAATTGTCTGCACACACGGCCATTGCGATCATGTCTGGGGTATTATGTCCGACGCTGGTGAACGGATTTTCCCGAACGCACAGATTTGGATTTCTGAGGCAGATTTCGATTTTTGGACTGACGAAGCAAAATTGTCTTACACGGACCCAGCTTGGATGCCTGCATTTGTGGAAGGAGCTCGTCGCAATTTAATGCCCAATCAAGACCGCATGAAATTCTTTAAAGATGGAGAAGAATTTTTGCCGGGACTTCAGGCCATGTCGACCCCGGGTCACACGGTTGGCCATACATCCTTCATTGTTACATCAGGAAATGATTCTCTGGTCGTCATTGGTGATCTTACACATCACCATGTGATTTTGATGGAAAAACCTCTGACAGAGTTTGCTTTTGATACGGATCCATCACTATCAGCACAAACTCGGGTTCGTGCTCTTGATATGATTGCAGCACAACGCTTGCCAATCATAGCCTATCACTTCCCATGGCCGGGAATCGGTCATGTTGAAAAAGTTGGTGAAGGTTTCCGCTACCATCCCGCTCCAATGGTTATGCAAGAATTACCATCTTAATACTTACACTATGCACTGGGGCGGGTTTGTGCCGCCCCAGATTACGAAACTAAATTCTGTGATCACATACCTTAAACCAATCAAAATAAATGCGTAATGAGCGAAAAGCGCTCACAAAAAAAGCAGCTATGAGCGAAGTCCGCTCAAACTTCTGCTTTCCCCAAATTGAAGAACACCAACCACTTCATTCAAATGATCAGCGTGTTTTCAAAGAAAGCACGAGGGAGGATATCGCACTGATTTTGGTCGGAGTTTCAACGGCAAACAACAAAATGTAGTGGACGATTTTCTACCCCTTTTAAGGGTAAGAAACTGGAGGATACTCATGACGAAATCTCGTCTCGGCGCAAAGGCAAATGCGCTTTTAAAAAATTCATCATCACTCATCGCAGCCGGTGCCATCGGTCTTTTGACCACAACGGCAATTGTCGGTTCGGCCAATGCAGAAGACAAAACTGTCAAAGTCGGATTTGTGACATTTTTATCAGGAGGTGCGGCAGGGCCTTTCGGTGTACCAGCGCGTAATGCAGCTGAGCTTATGATCCAGTCTATTAATTCAGGATCAGTTCCCGCACCATATAATAGTGCAGGGGTTGGCGGCGCGATGATCGATCCAATTTTTGTCGACGAAAATTCAAAACAGAAAAACGCTGACTATCTTAAACTCGTTGAAAAAGACGGTGTTGATATGGTAGTTGGATACATTTCCTCGGGTAGCTGTAAAGCGATAGCGCCGGAAGCTGAAAAAGCACAGAAACTGACTATTCTTTTTGATTGCGGTACGCCGCAAATCTTTGAGGAAATTGTTACGGATCCTAAATACACATTCCGCACAGGTGGCCACGCAACAATGGATAATGTTGCTGCGGCACGCTATCTTGAACAAAAGGGCGTTGACCTAAGCAACATCGCCGGCATTAATCAGAACTATGCCTGGGGTCAGGATTCATGGCGCGATTTCTCGCAATCTGTTGCGCAAATCAATACCAAAGCAACTGTCTCAACTGAGCAATTCCCGAAGATTTATGCAGGTCAATATGGATCTGAAATTTCGGCATTGCTGACGTCAAAGCCTGATGTTGTGCATTCCAGTTTCTGGGGTGGAGACATGGAAGCCTTTATCATTCAGGGCTCTGCTCGCGGCGTGTTTGAACGCTCGGCCGTTGTGTTAACAACCGGAGAAACGGCAATGCACCGTCTTGGTGCTCAAATGCCAGATGGAACGGTCATTGGCGCCCGCGGGCCGCATGGTGATCTTGCGCCAGCATCAGAGCTCAATGATTGGTTCCGCAAAGCTTACTTCGATCGCTTTGGCACATTGCCAACATACCCATCTTACAAAATGGCCCAAGCATTACTTGGCGTAAAAGCCGCAGCTGATAAGGCTGGAAGCGCTGACCAAGATGCAGTGATCGGCGCGCTGCGCGGTCTTGAATGGGAAGGTCCAAGCGGCAAAGTCACTATGGCTTTGGCCAATGGTCACCAAGCGATCCAGGACACAGCTTACGGCACCTATAAATACGACAAGGATGCTGGCAAAGCCGTTTTGGTTGATGTGGTTCGCTTTCCAGCAGAATGCGTAAATCCGCCTGCTGGAACGATTTCAATTGATTGGATCAAAAGCGGATTTGAAGGCGCAAAATGTGAATAGTCACACGCCTCCCAGGTGGATGGGGTTGATCTAACCCCATCCAAGTTTGGATTGGAATTGTAAAGTGTAAATACGCAAAAGCCATCCCGACCCGTATTAATCGCCGCTTCATCGGCAAACGACAAACAAACAATTTATCCGGAGTTATTCATGCTTACCGCAATTGCGATTGCCGTGGATGGGCTTGGCTTTGCCGCGTGGCTTTTCCTGTCATCTGTTGGACTGACGCTGATCTATGGCGTTATGCGAATTTTGAACATCGCGCATGGCGGCTTTTATGCCCTTGGTGCATATTCATCAGCCTGGGCCATTGGTCTTTACACCGCAACAGGTTCGACCATTGCCCTTTCATTTCTTCTCATTCCATTGGCTGCGTTGATCGCAGGTGGGATTGCCGGGTTGCTCGTTGAACGCGGGATCTTAAAATTTATGTATGGCCGAGATGAAGTTCTAATGGTCTTGGTGACCTATGCGATTTTTCTCATTCTCGAAGATGTGACAAAACTGATCTGGGGTACAGAATCTTATATTGCCTGGCAGCCTGCCTTTTACTTCGGGACAGTCGATATTTTCGACATACCTTACACTGTTTACAAATTCATAATCATTGGCACGGCTATGGTCGTTGGCTTGGCCTTGTTCCTTGTGCTCAACAAAACACGGGTTGGAAAACTACTCCTTGTGGTGATTGAAGATCGCGAAATCAGCAGTGCCCTTGGTATCAATGTTACATTGTTTTTCACAATCACATTTGTGGTTGGTGCCATTTTGGGTGCACTTGGTGGGGCTATTACGGCACCAGAGATTTCTGTCTCTCCAGGCATTGGAGCGGAAATCATCGTGCTCTCATTTGCAGTGATTGTGATCGGCGGGATGGGTTCAATAGGCGGCGCAATGATTGGAGCTTTGATTGTAGGATTTGCGCGCGCAGCCTCTGTTCACATCTACCCGCCAGCAGAACTCTTCTCAATATATCTCGTCATGGCGGCAGTATTGGCTGTCAAACCCTATGGCCTCTTTGCCTTGGCAGAAAGCAGAAAAATATGACCAACAAATTAGATCGTACTGAAATAGGGCTTCTGATTGCCTTGCCAATTTTAATCTGTGTCGCATTTGTTTTGCCGAAATGGATCGTCAATTATGTGCATGTATCCATGGGAACAGGATTGGTTGCACTTGGTGTAATGATCCAAATGCGCGCTGGTCTCGTCTCCTTTGGTCAAGGGCTATATTTCTGCATCGGTGGCTATGCAGCCGGCATGATGGCCAAATTTTTCGGCGTTACCGATTTTATCATTTTGCTGTTGGTTGGCGTAATCGCAGCCCTTTTAATATCGACAATATTGGGTTTCTTATTGCGTCGTTATCGAGAGATTTTCTTTGCAATGTTGTCGCTCGCCGTGTCGATGATTTTGTTTGGATTACTATCGAGCATTGAAGATCTTGGTTCAACGGATGGGTTTAATTTACCTACCCCATCTTATCTTGGCTGGTCGCCGGAAGGTGAAACAGCAAGACTAACGCTTTACACTTTGACTTGCTTTATTGCGATCGGCTGCGCCATTGCGCTTAATCGCTTTCTTAAAAGCCCGATTGGCTATATCAACGAAGCCATTCGCGAAAACGAATTGCGTGTCGAATATTTGGGAACCTCCGCCCACAAGGCGGTTCACATCACCTATGTTGTCGCCGCCACTGTGTCAGCTATCGGGGGCGTTTTATGGGCGCTACCGCTGGGCCACGTCGATCCTGAAATGACCAATTGGACAACATCCGGGCAATTTGTATTTATCTCAATTCTTTCTGGCATCGGCAATATTGCCGCTCCCATGATCGGCACATTCATCCTGGAAATTGTGCGTGTATATGCTGTCGAGATCTCACCAAATACATGGCAGATGATTTTAGGCACTGTGATGCTTCTAACGATCATTTTCTTACCTCGGGGGCTATGGTCGCTTGTCACTCGCGCCAAAAATTCAACTAAATCCACGCAAGTTTCTGCGCAGCCAGCGGGAGAATGAAATGACAACAATTCTTGAAACAAAAAACCTGGAAATGAAATTTGGCGCTGTCTATGCAGCAAAGAATGTCAATATTTCGATTTCCGCTGGCGAGGTTATGGGTGTCATCGGATCCAACGGTGCTGGCAAGACCACTTTTGTAAACATGGTCACGGGTCACCTTACACCCTCATCAGGTGAAATTATTTATCGTGGTCAGGATATTACCGGTGGTGAAACCCGCGACATTACGAGACTTGGCATTTGTCGATCTTTTCAAATCCCGCAACTCTTTCCAGAATTGCCGGTAATTGAAAATATTTTGATCGCTCTGACAATTGCCAAGCAGGAAAATGCCGTTCTATTTCGAGCTGCCATTGATCAGTCGCTTGAAGCGGAAGCTCATCAAATTCTGGCGCGTTTTAGCATTGATCAATATGCGCATCAGGAAATCCAAACCTTGCCGCAAGGTGTGCGTAAACTGGTGGATATTGCGATGGCCACCGTTGCAGAACCAGAGCTATTATTTCTCGACGAACCAACAAGTGGTGTCAGCGCGGATGAAAAAATGGATTTCATGCGCACGCTGATCGAGGCGCTTAAATCAACAAAAACGGCAGTGCTTTTCATAGAACATGACATGGAGATTGTTGAAGAATTCTCCCCGCGATGCGTAGCGTTTTATGAAGGGACAATTTTGGCCGATGGACCGACAGCGGATGTTTTGGCGGACGAAAAGGTTAGAGAATTTGTGATCGGTAGTGAGTTTCATCGCAAGACATCCGATCAGGATAACAAGAAGGTATCAAACTAATGCTGACGATCAACAATATCAGTCTTTCCATCCAGCGCGTTCCGATCCTACGAAACGTTAATCTGGAAATAGAAACCGGGACATCCTGCGGGCTTATTGGCCGAAATGGTGCTGGTAAAACAACTTTAATGCGTTCGATCATGGGTGGGTTGCCTCTTGATGCTGGCAGCATCCAGTTTAACCATAATGATCTGCACACTGCAAAAGCCCATGAGCGGGCGGCACTTGGGATTGGTTATCTTCCCGAAGATCGTCGTCTCGTGCCGCACTTCACTGTTGAAGAAAATATCATGGTCTCGCTTTGGGCGACGAAAAACAACGACCGACATCGGCTCAAATGGGTCTATGAGCTCATGCCTGAAATCGGAAGGTTTGCGGATAGAAAGGCTCTTACATTAAGCGGAGGCCAACAAAAGCTTGTCGCACTTGCAAGAGCTCTAGTCGCAGGTTCAAATCTGCTTTTGTTGGATGAACCATTCGAAGGCGTTGCGCCTGCGCTTGCAGCGCGTCTTATGGAGGTGATTGGCGATTTGAGATCCGAACATTTAACGGTTCTCGTTTCTGAATCTGATTACACCCATTCACAGAAAGTGGTGGATAAGGTTTATGCGATCGAACGCGGTCAAATCAGCCTCATGGATAATGCAAAGGCGGCGTAAGATGAGTAACTTTGTTTTCAATACAACGCCATCGATACGTCAAATATGGGGTGGTGCGGCGAAACTGGCAGAGCAAATTAAAGACCTATCGATCTCGCCAGATCAAAAAGTTATTTTGTTTGTAACGGATCCCGGCATCATGCAGCTGGGACTGGCAGATGGAGCCATAACCAATCTAAAGATGAACGGTTATGAGGTCGTGCTTTATGATCAGGTTGAACCAGACCCCAAAGCCTTAACAGTCCTAGATGCTGTGCAAATCGCAAAGCGAGCAAAATGTTCATGCGTCATAGGTTTTGGTGGTGGTAGCTCAATGGATGTCGCAAAAATGATCGCGCTTCTCGCCGTTAGCGACCAACCATTGGACGAGATGTATGGCGTTAATCAAGCAACAGGTTCACGTTTACCTTTGGTGCTCGTCCCAACGACCGCTGGAACGGGATCAGAGGTTACCGCCGTTTCAATTCTAACCACGGGCACTGAGGAAAAGAAGGGTGTTGTTTCACCCATTATACTTCCCGATATCGCTTTGCTTGATGCTGAACTCACACTCGGATTACCTGCGCATATAACCGCTGCCACCGGAGTGGATGCGATGGTTCATGCTATTGAAGCCTATACGTCCAAAAGTGCAAACAACAATCCCATTTCAAAAATGCTCGCCAAGCAGGCACTCGATCTTTTAGGTGCAAATATTCGTGTGGCCGTGGCAAACGGCACAAATCGAGAGGCGCGCGAAAACATGTTGCTGGGTTCGATGCTTGCAGGGCAGGCATTTGCAAATTCACCTGTGGCTGCCGTTCATGCCTTGGCATATCCGGTGGGGAGCCTCTTTCATGTGCCGCATGGATTATCCAATGCGCTTGTTCTTAAAGAAGTCATGCGGTTCAACGCACCCGAATGTTCCTTAGAGTACGCCGAAATTGCTCCGCATGTTTTTGCCGAGATTGATCAATCCAAAAACGCAAAAGATGTGACCAATGACTTTATTGAGCGGCTTGGACAGTTAAATCTCGATCTTGGCCTAAAAGCAGGTCTGCAACATGTGGGCATATCACAAAGCGATGTTTCTAAGCTCTCAGATGATGCGATGAAACAGACACGACTATTGGTCAACAACCCGCGTGAACTTACAAGAGATGATGCTGTGCAAATATATTCAGCTTCCCTGTAACAGGTGAGAACCACATTCAATAAAGTAACAAGACCGTGGATGACCCTCGGTCTTCATACCCCAATATACAATTTTATGAGGCCAACATGCCCGCTGCCAATACGCCACTCTCTTCTCATCTTGCAAACCCGTCTCTCTTGATCTCCTCTGCCTTGATCGGGGGAGAGTGGCGGTCATCATCAAGTTCTGGTGACAAATTTGAAGTTACAAATCCAGCAACAGGAGAGGTTCTGACCCATCTGCCAGATATGAGCGCAGTTGAGACAAAAGAGGCTATTGATGCGGCCTTTATTGCGCAAAAAAGTTGGGCTCAAAAAACAGGGAAGGAGCGCGCTGGCATTCTTCGCAAATGGTATGACCTGTTGGTCAAAAATGTTGATGATCTGGGAGCCATTTTATGCGCGGAAATGGGTAAGCCACTTGCAGAAGCTAAAGGGGAGGTCATGTATGGTGCAAGCTTTATCGAATGGTTTTCGGAAGAAGCTAAACGTGTTTATGGTGATATTATTCTCGGCCATCAATCCGATAAACGCATTATGGTTCTCAAGCAGCCCGTAGGTGTTGTCGCATCCATCACACCTTGGAATTTTCCCAATGCGATGATTGCACGCAAGGTCGGGCCTGCTTTGGCAGTTGGCTGCGCATTTGTCGCAAAGCCAGCCGCAGAAACCCCTTTGTCAGCATTGGCAATGGCAAAACTCGCTGACGATGCTGGCGTGCCAAAAGGGCTGTTTTCGGTCATCACGTCCTCAAAGTCTGCGGAGATTGGCAAAGAATTCTGTGATAATGAAAAGGTCCGTAAACTCACATTCACTGGATCTACTCAAGTGGGTCGGACACTAATGAAACAGTCTGCCGACCAAGTAATGAAAACCTCAATGGAATTGGGTGGCAATGCGCCATTTATTGTATTTGATGATGCGGATCTAGATTCTGCCGTTGAAGGCGCGATGATATCCAAATATCGCAATAATGGTCAGACATGCGTTTGCGCCAATCGTATTTATGTGCAGTCTGGAGTTTATGACGCTTTTGCAGAAAAGCTGATGTCAGCTGTTGATAAAATGAAAGTTGGTGATGGCTTTAACGAGGGTGTGACAGCTGGTCCTCTTATCAGCGAGAAAGCAGTTCTCAAGGTCGAACAACATATCCAAGATGCAATTTCAAAAGGTGCTGAAATCGCAGCAGGGGGCAAGCGCCATGAATTGGGCGGTACATTCTTTGAACCCACCATTTTAACCCAAGTTACAAAAGAGATGTTGATCGCATCTGATGAAACATTCGGACCTGTCGCGCCTTTGTTTGAATTTGAAACTGTTGACGATGTAATCGAACAAGCCAATGACACAATTTTTGGTCTGGCATCTTATTTTTATGCCAATGATCTATCTCAGGTGTGGAAGGTTGCGGAGGTCTTGGAATATGGCATGGTGGGCGTCAATACGGGGTTGATTTCAACTGAAGTTGCACCCTTTGGAGGAATTAAACAATCTGGCACCGGGCGTGAAGGTTCGAAATACGGATCTGATGATTATCTTGAAATGAAATATGTCTGTATCGGCGGTGTATAGCAAATACCTAGAGCTAATATTTTAGATTTGTTTATGGTGCCACATTTTAACGGAATGCCCCCTTTGGGCACAAGGTTGACAAAACTTTTACTATTCTGGAAATCAGCCTTTGGCCCGATGCAGACATAGCCTCAATGCTTGCTGACGGAAGGAGGCTGAAGTGCCTAGAGCCAACGAGTGGCTTGGTAGTAGCGTTCTATCGTCGTATTGATGCGATTGGTTATTATACCATTGGGGGTAATCCGATCGTCTAAAACAGGGAAGTCACTGCTGTATTGCGATGCTATTGTTGGTGATATGTTATGAGTTTTTAGGTTCCGGATCAGGATTTCTAGAGATTGAGCCACATCGGTCTTATCCCAATAATATCTGATGCGATCACTAAAACTAAATTTCTTGAGGAATTCAATCTCTTGCGAAGTTCCCTGATAATAGTTTTTCCAATCAGCAGGTTCTTTGATCATCGATTTTGCAATTGTTTCCATAATTTGCGATGGGTTTTTCAGTGCCATGGCGTCTTCAATATGGGCTAGTGCCATGATCGCCTCACGGAAACGGAAGGTGATTTCTGGGCCCACTTTTAGAATAACTGAATGGTCTTTGACTAAATTGGCTAGATTTTCTGTACTCTGATAGTCTGTTGAATGCGCCTCAAATGCAAAGCCTTGATATTGATCGATGGCTTGTGTAAGTGCAGCGGCTTTTTCTGCGTCATAGTGGAAAATTCCTTCATGTGAGAAATCAACACCCGGTTGCACGACGACTGCAATTGCTTTTTCAATCCCTTGTGGAACGCCTGCTTTTGTAAACGCGGATACATGGGTTTCAATGGTTTCTCGCAAGCGATCCTGCGATGTGACTTCAATACCTGACATATCGTCAGACTCACCGCCAGGCACGGGAACTTCGGTGCCAATCACGTAACTTAAATTGTCCGCTTCTGGTGCGTATTTTTCTGCAATTACACAAAGCTCTGCTGACCGTTCAGCGACGAGTTCAAAAGATGGTGTGCTCTCGTTTGCACATGCCATGCTTGCGTCCAAATGTATTTTGGTAAAGCCCGCTTGGACATAGTCTTTGACAAGCACTTTCGCATTTTCCATGGCTTGAGCTGCTGGCAGATGTTTCCAAGGATTTGGACCAAGGTGATCACCACCCAAAATGAGGTTTTGGCAAGGCACATCTTGTTCTTTAAGTTTGGTATGAATTTTTGCCGCAAAGTCAGAAGGTTTCATACCTGTATAACCACCAAATTGATTGACCTGATTGCATGTCGCTTCGATCAAAACAGGTAGGTTTTGCTCTGACGTAAATGAAATAATTGCATTTAAAACATGGTCATTGGCGGTACAGAAACTTGGAAGTGCCTTTGGTGTGCCGCTTTTGTTGAGTGACACAATCTTTTTAAGATCCATATTTTAAGTCTTTCAGTTTGGAGTGATCATTTATGTCTTGTAAAGAGGGGTTCCACTCCATCGGACCACGTCTTGAAACATGCAATGCGCCGGCGATGTTGGCCGCTGATAGTGCGAATGTGAAGTCGTGCTGCTGGTCGAGGAGCCCTAAAAATGTACCGCAAAAACAATCACCTGCTCCTGTGGGGTCTATTTCGTCTACTAAAATTGGTTTAGCTCGAAGTATCTCGTTTCCATTTGAGCCTATTGCGCCTTTCGCACCACATTTTACTATGACTGCTGTTTTGCCCTTTGAAAGCATTTCCTTGATAAATGTTTCAGGTGAAACGCCTGGATATAAGGCGGCTAGATCGGTTTCGCTCGGCAGTAAAATATCTGCCGCATCCATGATTTCATTTATACAAGACTGAATGGAAGCATCTTTCATAAGTTCAGGACGAATATTGGGATCATAACTAATTCTGCAATTCGATTTTGATTGTCTGACTAAGTCCATAATAACGTTTCGGATATTTTTACTTCCCAGAGAGGCGCCAGAAATGTGAAGGATTGAACCGTTTTCAAGTGTTGGAATGTTGCTGATATCGTCAGCTGCAGTACCGTCTAGATGAAAAACAAAAGTTCGAGAGCCATCATGGAAATAAGAGACAAACGCTGTTCCCGTTGTTCGGTGAGCGGATTTGGTGATATATCGCGTCTCAACACCATCGTTGTTGAGACGATCTAATATAATCTGCCCAAATGGGTCATCTCCGATACTGCCAATCACGGCACTTTTAGCACCAACCATTGCGGCTTGATCTGCAAAAATTGCAGGTGCACCACTTGGAAATGGTCCGGAATAGGTGGATAAATTCTTAAGGCCGCAACCCGTCTCATGCGAGACGAATTCTACCAATAATTCGCCTATTGAAAAAATCATAAATTCCTCGTGCGCCCCTTATTGAGATTGGCAATTGATACGAAGAACTTATACGCGCGTCAATATTTATCTCACAAATGATGCAAAAAAATGTTACACGAGATGTTTTTGGTGTTACAAACGCATTAAAGAGGTGAGGAGTTTGAAATGTCTAGCAAAGTGGGAGCGTCTGAAAAGAAGCGGATTAACACCATGGAACAGTTGTCTGCTGAAATCGGTGTGTCTAGAGCAACCCTGTCTAAATATTTTCATGATCCAAGTTCGGTGCGTAAATCCACATCTTTAAAAATTTCAAAATTGCTTGATACAGTTGACTACGTGCCAAACTTCTTAGCGCGAAATATGAACCGTAAACAGACTGGAATTTTTGGTGTTGTTCTGCCTCATCTCAATGACCTTTTCTATATGACGCTTTTGCGCGAGATAGAACGACGTGCTGAGGAACTCGACTTCTCTGTTCTTATTCAAAACTCGCACGGTGATCCAAAAAAAGAAATTCGTGCTGTTGAAAATTTGCGGTCCATGAATGCTGAAGGTGTCATTGTGGCACCTATTGGTTCAATCCAGAATTCAGCTGCTTTTAAGCGAATTTCGTCAGATTTGCCTTTGGTTTTTGTTGATTCGAGATGCCCAGGGCTAGAAAAAGACTTCTCATTTGTTGGAACGGACAACAATCAGAGTATGAAGCTGATGGTGGATTATTTGCGCCGATCTGGTTCAGCACCTAAATTTTTGAGTATGCCATCGGTTAATAGTAACTCAAAAGAGCGCCAAGAAGCATATATAAATAGAATGTTGGAAGTAGGTTTGGTCCCTGACGTGATTGAAACAAAGGCGCAGGATGCGCTTTGGGATTTCGAATCTGGTGGGTATGAAATCATCAAAGAGATGATTGAACGAGGTTTGGATAAAAAGGCAACTGTTTTATGCGCAAATGATCGCCTAGCTATGGGAGCATTAAGAGCGGTCAACGAAGCAGGGTTGCTGCAAGCTGAGGATGATCACTCGCCGAGATTTCGTATTGCTGGTCATGATGATCACCCTTTAAGCCAATATATGTGGCCATCAATGACAACAGTTTCTCAAGATGTCTTTAGGATTGGGCGGGCTGCTGTTGATTGTGTTTCGCGTCAGTCTCGCGCGGATACAGATGCTGACAAGTCTCCTGTTGAGCATTTATTTCCCGCGCAATTATGTATTCGTAACTCAGCATAGCGCATATAACAGATTTTCCACCTTCAATTTCCTTTGATTTTTCAAGGTAAAAACACGTGCCTACATAAAAACTTATACGCATGTATAATTTTATCTTGACGCACAGTAATATTTAATCTTATATCATCATGCAATGTCCTAACCATTGGGAGGAATATAGGATGAAAATTAAAAACGTACTGCTCGCTGCCTCTGCGCTAACAATGGCCGCATCAGCGGTTACTGCAGAAGAAATTACAATCGCTACTGTTAACAATGCTGACATGATCACAATGCAAGAGCTTGCTCCTGCATGGGAAGAAGCAACTGGCAATACAATTAACTGGGTTGTTTTGGAAGAGAACGTTCTTCGTCAACGCACAACAACTGATATCGCAACTGGTGGTGGTTCATTTGATATCATGTTTATTGGTGCTTACGAAACTCCAATCTGGGGTGCTAAAGGTTGGTTGACTTCACTTAATGATTTTGCTGACGATGCTGACTATGATCTAAATGATATCTTCCAGTTGGTTCGCAATGGTCTATCTGCTGAAGGCAACTTATACGCAGTTCCGCTGTATTCAGAAACTTCATTTACATTCTATCGTAAAGACGTGTTTGAAGCTGCTGGCGTAGAAGTGCCGACAGAACAAATCACTTACACAGAGTTTGCTGAACTTGCAGCAGCTGTTCATGATCCTGATAATGGTATGTATGGCACATGTCAGCGCGGTAAAGCTGGCTGGGGTGAAAACATGGCGTTTGTTGGTACTGTCGCAAATGCTTTTGGTGCGCGTTGGTTCGATGAAGAGTGGAACCCGCAGCTAGATTCACCTGAGTGGAATGCTGCTGTTCGTTACTACGTTGATCTTATGATCAATTCAGGACCTCCAGGTGCATCTGCAAATGGTCACAACGAAAACCGTGCTTTGTTTAAAGATGGTAAATGTGCAACTTGGGTTGATGCTACATCAGCTGCTGGTGACGTTCGCAATCCAGAAACATCTACTGTTGCGGATAAAACTGAATTCATCAAAGCGCCAATGCAGGCAACTGCTAAAGGTACAGGTTGGTTCTGGTCTTGGGCACTTGCAATCCCTGCAAGCTCTAAGAAAACAGATACAGCTAAAAGCTTCCTGAAATGGGCTACTTCGAAAGAGTATTTCGCATCAGTTGGCGAAGCAAAAGGTTGGGTTGCTGTTCCATCAGGTACACGTCAATCAGTTGAAGAAGATGCACGCCGCATTGAAGCTGCGCCATTTGCTCCAGCCGTTGTAGATGCTATTCTGTCTGTAGATCCTGCAGATGCAACACTTCTACCGACACCTTACACTGGTGTTCAGTTCGTTGCGATCCCTGAGTTCCAGGGCATCGGTAACTACGTTGGTCAGCAAGTTGCAGCAGCACTTGCAGGTCAGTCAACTGTTGAAGAAGCTTTGGCAAACAGCCAGCAATTCGCAGTTCGCGAAATGACAAAGGCCGGTTACATTAAGTAATAGGTTTACCAAGGTGGGCTGCTGCATACGGTGCAGCGGCCCATTCTATCTCTCTCTTTAATATGTTACATTTTGGTAAGCGCCTGGTGCAGGCTCTTTCTTAAACGTACTAGTTTACCTCGCTCGGGAGGGCGAAACGTATGGCCACTAAAGCTTCAAGTGCTTCTGCCCGATTGATGATATCACCAGCAGTTTTGTTGCTGTTTATGTGGATGATCGTACCTCTAGCTATGACGCTATACTTCTCATTTTTGCGTTATAATCTCCTGCAGCCCGGCGATAACCCATTTGTGGGCTGGGAAAACTATTATTGGTTTGTAACTGACCCTAGTTTCAAAGACGCCATGTTCAACACATTGATTTTGGTTGGTGGTGTGTTAGCAATCACAACAATTGGCGGTGTTATTCTCGCACTTCTGCTGGATCGGCCTATGTTTGGTACGGGCATCATTCGTATTATGGTTATTGCACCGTTTTTCGTTATGCCAACAGTATCGGGTCTGGTTTGGAAAAACCTATTCATGAACCCCGTCAATGGGATATTTGGTTATCTATCAACTGTCTTTGGGTTTGAACCAATCGACTTTTTCGGGCAGATACCGTTGGTTTCAATCATATTTATTGTGTCCTGGATGTGGTTGCCATTCGCCACTTTGATATTGTTGACAGCGATGCAGTCACTCGATCAAGAGCAATTAGAAGCTGCGGAAATGGACGGAGCTAACTGGATGAACCGATTCTTGTTCATCATGTTGCCTCATCTAGCTCGCGCAATCACGGTGGTTATTTTAATCCAGACAATATTCTTATTGTCAGTGTTTGCCGAAATTCTTGTCACGACCAACGGCGGACCGGGGACTTCAACCACAACACTGACTTACCTAATTTACGTGTCTTCACTGTTCCAGTTTGATGTTGGTATGGGCAGCGCCGGCGGTGTGATCGCTATTATTCTTGCCAACATTGTTGCCATCTTCCTAATGCGGATGATTGGCAAGAACTTAGATGCTTAGGGGGTACTGATCATGGCACGCGCAGTATCAAACAAAACTAAAATAATAAATACGGTGGTTGGAGGAACTATTGGGTTCTTGATATTTTTCCCAATTCTTTGGATTTTCATCGTATCCTTTAAAACTGAAGAAGATGCTATCAGAGCGCCGATGGAAGTTTTGTTTTCATCTGGCTGGACGCTGGATAGCTTTGCAGCTGTGCAAGCACGCGCGGACTACTTAAAGCACTTCTTCAATTCTGTAATTATCTCGGTAGGGTCCACGTTGCTGGGTCTTGTAATTGCAATTCCCGCTGCGTGGTCAATGGCATTTGTCCCGACAAAGAACACCAAAAATGTTCTGATGTGGATGCTTTCGACGAAAATGCTTCCACCGGTTGGCGTGCTCATTCCAATTTATTTATTGTTCCGTGATCTTGGAATATTAGATAGTAGAATTGGTCTCACAATTGTTCTTATGCTGATCAATCTGCCAATCATCATTTGGATGCTCTACACATATTTCAAGGAAATCCCGAGTGAAATTTTGGAAGCGGCACGGATGGATGGTGCCAATTTACGCGAAGAAGTTCTTTACGTTTTGACCCCAATGGCAGTGCCTGGTATCGCCTCGACCGTTTTGTTGAGTATTATCTTGGCGTGGAATGAATCCTTTTGGACGATCATCCTAACTTCTGCCAAAGCTGCTCCGCTTACAGCGTTCATTAACAGTTTTTCCAGCCCAGAGGGCTTGTTCTATGCCAAGTTAAGTGCGGCTTCAATAATGGCCATTGCGCCGATTTTAATCATGGGCTGGTTTAGCCAAAAACAACTTGTCCGAGGCTTGACCTTCGGCGCTGTAAAGTAAGGACACTGAAATGGGACGCATAACGCTCAAACAGGTTCAAAAGAAATTCGGTGATGTGGAAGTTATTCCACCATTGGATCTTGAGATCAAAGACGGCGAATTTGTTGTATTCGTCGGCCCATCTGGATGTGGTAAATCGACATTACTTCGCTTAATTGCTGGATTGGAAGATACGACATCGGGCAATATTGAAATTGATGATGAAGATGCCACAGGTCTACCGCCTGCAAAACGTGGTCTAGCGATGGTCTTTCAATCCTATGCGCTTTACCCACATATGTCTGTAAGGAAAAATATTGCGTTTCCTATGCGTATGGCAAAAATTCCAAAAGAAGAACAAGATCGAAAAATTGAAGCTGCAGCAAAAGCTTTGAACCTTACAGATTACCTGGACCGTAAACCTGGCCAGTTATCTGGTGGTCAACGTCAGCGTGTTGCCATTGGGCGTGCAATTGTTCGTGAGCCTGCGGCTTTCCTATTTGATGAACCATTGTCTAACTTGGATGCGGCATTGCGTGTTGGCATGCGACTTGAAATAAGCGAACTTCATAAACGCCTTGATACAACGATGGTGTATGTGACGCATGATCAGGTTGAAGCGATGACAATGGCCGACAAAATAGTTGTGTTGCAGGCAGGCGTTATTGAACAGGTTGGTAGTCCCTTGGACCTTTACCGTGCACCGAAGAATAAATTTGTGGCTGGGTTTATTGGATCCCCGAAAATGAACCTAATTGAGGGTGCAGCGGCAAGTAAGCATAATACGCATACCATCGGAATACGGCCAGAACACATTGAAGTTTCGACGAAGAGTGGTGATTGGAAAGGCACGGTAGGAGTGTCAGAGCATTTGGGCAGTGATACGTTCTTACACGTCAATGTAGATGGATTTGCAGAACCGATTACAGTGCGAATTTCCGGTGATATCGAATTGAAATATGGTGATAGCATTTACCTGACACCCATTGCGGAACAACTCCACAAATTTGACGACCAAGGACAGCGTGTCTGATCATGCGACTTGAAGGAAAATCCGCTTTAATAACAGGTGCGGCACGAGGAATTGGGCGTAGCTTTGCTGAGGCTTATATCCGTGAGGGTGCTACTGTAGCAATTGCTGACATCAATATGTCGGCAGCAAAAGAAACAGCTGCGGAACTTGGTGACGCTGCATATGCTGTTGAAATCGATGTGTGTGACCAAATTAGTATCGATAAAGCTATGTCTGTTGTCGTTTCTAAGGCTGGTAAACTGGATATTCTTATCAATAATGCAGCACTTTTCGATGCCGCTGAAACCATTGATATTAGCCGCGAGAGCTATGACAAACTCTATGCTGTAAATGTTTCTGGTACCTTATTCACGCTGCAAGCAGCTGCAAAACAAATGATTGCACAAGGTCACGGCGGGAAAATCATTAACATGGCATCGCAAGCAGGTCGTCGTGGTGAAAGTCTCGTACTTGTGTATTGCTCAACAAAGGCGGCTGTCATTTCTATGACCCAGTCTGCTGGGCTTAATTTGATCAAGCACGGTATCAATGTGAATGCCATTGCCCCGGGTGTTGTTGATGGTGAGCATTGGGAGCATGTAGATGCCATGTTTGCTAAGTTGGAAAATAAAGAACCTGGCCAGAAAAAAGCAGAAGTGGCAAACGGAGTGCCCGCAGGACGATTTGCTACTCCTGACGATTTAACAGGAATGGCGATATTTTTAGCCTCATCGGAATCCGATTATATTGTGGCCCAGACATATAATGTCGACGGCGGGCAGTGGATGAGCTAGATGAAACTTTCTAACGCAACATTAAATGATCTGCCTGAGCAGGTGGAGCGTCCAATTTATGACCGAAGCGCACTGAAACCAGGTATTGTGCACATCGGATTGGGCAACTTTCATCGCGCCCATCAGGCATGGTATCTTCATAAATTAATGCAGCGGGGGGCTGCATTAGACTGGGCGATTATCGGAGCCGGTGTTCGTCCAGTCGATAGATTGCAGCAAGAAAAACTTGCTAGCCAAGACCATCTTACAACACTTATTGAACTCGACCCAAATGGACAATCTGCCGAGGTTATAGGTTCTATGATTAACTTTGTTCCTGTCCAAGATGGCAATCGTCCTCTGATAGCTAAAATGTCTGAACCCGCTATTCGGATTGTTTCACTAACAGTTACAGAAGGTGGCTATTTTATAGATCCTAATACACAAGAACTTGATACTTCACATCCTCACATTCGTTTTGATACTGATAATCCGAATAGTCCTATAACAGCGTTTGGAGCGATTGTTGCTGCTTTGAAATATCGGCGTGAAAACGGGATAGGCCCATTTACCTGTCAAAGCTGTGATAATCTGCAAGGGAATGGTGATGTGCTTCGCAAAACAGTTGTTTCTGTCGCAAAACTAACAGATCCTGATCTTGCGAACTGGATAGATACAAATTGTACATTTCCTAATGCTATGGTTGATTGTATCGTTCCTGCAACGGGTCCAAATGAGTTGGCTTTGGTTCGGGAAATTGGAATTGATGATGCAGTACCAGTTACGCATGAAAATTTCCGCCAATGGGTTATAGAAGATAAATTTTGCGCAGGCCGTCCTGATTGGGATCAAGTTGGCGCCACGTTTACGAGTGATGTCCATTCTTATGAGACAATGAAAATTCGAATCCTCAATGGTGGCCATCAGATTGTCGCTAATGTAGGCGAACTTTTATCTGAACAATTAATATCTGATTGCATGTCCAATCCTCTTATTCGTAATTTCTTTCGGAAAGTTGCGACCACTGAAATTGTTCCGCAAGTCTCACCAGTTACGGGTATGACACCTAAAGACTACGTCGATCTTATCGAACGTAGATTTTCAAACCAAAAGATAATTGACACTGTTCGAAGGGTTGCATTTGACGGATCTTCAAGACATGCCGGATTTATTCTACCTATCTTGCGTGAACGAATTGATGCGGGAAGTTCTATTGAAGGATTAGCATTGGTCGAGGCTATGTGGGCACGTATGTGCGAAGGTTGTAGGGAAGATGGCAGCAAAATTGAGGCAAATGACCCAAATTGGAAATTTCTCAATGTTACTGCGATTGCGGCGAAGGATGAACCGATGGTTTGGTTGCTACAACTCAGTCAGTATAATGGTTTGGCAGCAAACGCAGAATTCTCAAACAGTTTTACGAAATGGTTGGAGATGATTTGGTCCAAGGGGATTAAATTCACCTTAAATACCTATCTTGAGGGCAACTAAAATGAGAGCGATTGTTTTTACACAAAAGAATGTCGTTTCAATTCAAGAACTACCTGACCCACATCCTTCAAATGATGAAGTTGTTGTCCAAGTTCATGCTAGTGGAATTTGCCACACAGATATTGAAGTGTTGCGGGGCAACTACGGGTCATCGGCTTTTCCAGTTGTGCCTGGTCACGAATATGCTGGAACAATAGTTGAAGTTGGTGCTGGCGTGACGGGTATTAAAATTGGTGATCGTGTTGTTGTCGATCCAAATTTTGAATGCGGAAAATGTCGTTCTTGTCAAAAGGGCTGGACGCATCTGTGTAAGGATCTGAAAGCATATGGCGTGACCCATCATGGAGGGTTCGCTGAAAAAAGCTTGGTTAAGAGCTCTGCTGTGCATCCTATCGGTGACATGCCTTTTGAAATCGCGGCACTGGCAGAACCTATGGCTTGCGTATTAAACGGGTTAGATGCAGCAAAGGCAAAAATAGCACAGAATGCGTTGATATTTGGTGCGGGCCCTATTGGGTTATTACTTGCAATCGGTATGCGTGTTCAGGGTGTTCAAGACATATACGTTGTAGACCTTAATCAGGATCGGCTAGATTTTACAAAGAGCATGAGTTTTAATCCAGTTTTGGCGAATAGTTCTGAACTTGAGGCTCTTCGACAAGGTGTGGATCTTGTCGTTGATGCAACTGGAGTTCCTGCCGTTGCCGAAAGTCTTACTCATTACATAGCTGACGGTGGAGTTGGATCTTTCTTCGGTGTCTGTCCATCAGATGTTACGATTAAGATTAAGCCATTTGAGTTATTCCGCAGACAACTCAGTCTTGTTGGCTCGCATTCACTTAATCACAACATACCTCAAGCTTTAGATATCATTCGGTCATTTGGACAGGGTATTGGTAAGCTGACAACACATAAAATGTCTTTAGAACAGGTGGCCGAAGTTCTTGAAGGCAATGCTCCAAAAGATAGCATGAAGATCCAATGGGGTAGCAATTTATAGGTAAGATATTTTGATTTAATTTGTGCTTTGTTAAATTGGCAAAATTGCTATTCTCGATTTTACCGAAGCTTCGTACGGGCCGTAATTTTTGTTTCTTTCCGAGTGCCCGATCTAAAACCTAGCATAGTGCAAACATAAATAGACTACATTTCAACAAGATCTATAAGTTAGCTTGCGAAGACGCCGTATCATAATCTACGTGTCGGGAGTTTGATCCCCTCTCTTGCTAGAAAAAAATATCAATAAAAACAATGCATTACAAGATTGTAGTAGGGGGTCAGTCGGTTTCAAACTCGTTAGCTAATGCAGTTTATTTAGGGTTCAATAAAAATATCTCCATTGCTCTCACTAGGGCCTGGAGTTAATGTGAAACCAACAATATGGCCTGCGAGGACGCAAATTCTTTCCATCAATTTCTCTGATCTCAATAACTTTAGGTGTCATGAAGCTTATTTTAAGCTCCCAAACACCCATCGTGAAATGCATGCATTTATATAAATATCGAGAGTATTTACGCGGTTATGCCAAGTCTAACCGGATCATTGTTCCGTTATCATCGCTAGCAAATGTGATGTGCGCGCCGATTTGGCTGGCTCTGCGCTTCATACCTGATATGCCATGTCCGCTCTTTTGCTCATCCATCAATTTAAAACCACTGCCATTATCTTTGATCAACACAGAGCTTGAATCAGTTGAGATTGTGATCACCGTGGCATTTGCATGTTTTATCACATTGGTAATGGCTTCTTGGACAATTCGTGTGAGGTGCAAATTGTTAGAGGGGCTTGGTTTTTTGAGCACTGGCTCATCTTCAATTTGCCAATCAAATTGCAATCCATGCTTTTCAAGTAAAGCTTCCAAACGGGTGCGCAGCATTCCCAATAATGTGACGATGCTGTCGTCGGTTTCTAGACTATCAAGCATGAGAGATAGATCACGCAATGCATCTTCCAGTGCATTTCGCATCACCTCATCGCCTTTGTCATTATTTTGCATATAGGCGAGTGTGTTGACGAGTTGCCCTCCGATGCCGTCATGCAAATCTGACATAATGCGCTGTCTTTCATCATTCACGGCCTCGGACCGTTGGGCTTTTGCTAATTGCTCATAGCTTAAAGCTAGCTCTGCAG
The DNA here is from genome assembly GCA_039986595.1 of Lentilitoribacter sp. Taxonomy (GTDB): domain Bacteria; phylum Pseudomonadota; class Alphaproteobacteria; order Rhizobiales; family Rhizobiaceae; genus Lentilitoribacter. The sequence goes on along the minus strand of JBDWQJ010000006.1, from coordinate 317,709 downwards.
TTTTCTGATCAACCTTTTCTTGTAGTGATAGATTGAGTTGCTCATAGCCGCGCAGATTGCGCATGAGTTGAGACATGATAAGCCAAAGGCAAAGGGCTGCCATGACGAGGGGCGTGAAATGGAATAATTGATGGTTGCGTAAAGGTTCATCCAATGAGAGCTGAACGAGGCCATATAGTCCAAGTGCCGCGGAGATCGAAAGACATGTATAGAAAATAGTAAAATCTAAAATATTTACGCGTTTTCGGTTCATCCAAAATGTAATCAAAACACAAAGTGCGAAGAACTCAGTTCCGTAGTTGACGACAAGCAGTAGGAAATAGATATGGCTTGTGGGTGCGAACGCCATCACGACCATGCTGAGAATTAAAAAGCCGACAAACACTCTTTCTAGCGGCAGTGCATCAAAGCCCATCAGCCGGTTTAAAAACTTCATGATAAACAGCACATAAAGCGACACCGACATGCCCCATGTTGCCGTCCAGAACTTGTAGTTCATAAAGCTGGTGTCGGCGCTATAATGAAATAAGAAAATGCAGGCGCTCGCGCAGGATAAACTCAGCCATAAATAGGCTCTGTCTTGGCGACGCCCTAACCAGACAAAACCGAGCGTTAAAAACAGCACTCCCATTAGGCCGAATGTGAACATACCCACACCGATGAGCATAAGCCAGCGGGTGGTGTAACTTGGTTCAAGTAGATTTGCTGGACCAAAGTAGAAAGGCTGTAAATCCAGCCCTTCCTGTGCGGGGCCATACAAAGTGACAGTCAACTGATTTATTCCACCGAGCAAAAGGGCAGGAGGTATGATGACCAAATGCGGGTGGTTCCAATGCCTCTGGGGGCTGTCGACCTGTCGCAAAAGCTCGCCATTGAGCATTAATGCTATATCGTCCTGAATTTTTGGAAACAGGAAGGCAAATTCATCGCGCTTTTTTACATCATGATCAAACTCGAAGTTTAGTTTATCTGACAATATTATGTTTTGTGGGCGTGGTGCTGCAAAATACGGTAGCTCAACAGTATTTTGTTCAAGACAATCCTCTTGGACGCACAATGCGCCTGTTTCAAAAAAGATCGTATTTGGAATAGGTGAGATACTACCTATGTTGAGCGATTGGAGCCCAAGTGTCAGAACGAGCACCCAGAGTATGGAAAACAGACCTGTTTTCAAAAATTGCATTGCTACAAAATACCCATACGCGTCGCCTGTGCAATGGCTTCGGTGTTAGAGCCAACATTGAGTTTTTGATAAATATTGTTGATATGGTTTCCAACGGTGCCGGTGGAAATTCCTAATTTCTCACCAATCTCGCGTCGCTTGTAGCCCTTTGCTACAGCATTTAAAATCTCCGTTTCTCGGCCGGTAAGTTCGATGACAACTTTATCATTGTCGGGGGACGTGGAGGATTGACGTACCATCTCAAGCAGATGTCGGGCAATTTGCGGACTAATAGGCGATCCACCTTCGATCACTGACTTTACGTCTTCTCCGATTGATTGCATCGATCCGCTTTTGAGCAAGTAGCCTTTCGCGCCGGCTTGAAGGGCCTCAATGACACGTGCCTCATCGCCAAAGATGCTGATGACCAGTGCATCACATTTCCAATCAGTTTGTGCAACGGCATTAATGATCTCAACCCCGGATCCATCAGGCAATCCAAGATCAACCAAAACTATGCGTGGTTTGCGTTCAAATAAATATTTAAGTCCGGTATCAATATCACCGGCCACGCCCGATACTTCAAGCTCAACAGACTGTTCAACAGCAGACTTAATGCGAGAGGCGATCTCAACCTTATCTTCAACAATTAGAACCTTGTTTGTGTCAGCTGACATGTAGACCTCAAAAAATTTAATCAAGTAACACTTTGTAAAATATCACAAGATGTTTTTAGCTACATATATGAATCCATACATATGAACAAATTCAGTTATTGGCTATTTTTTATTTGGAACATACGTCTAAGCCAAATGAGGTCACCAAATGAAACGTTTATTTTTATCATCATTCATCGCAGCTACTTTATTGACAACCGCAACATTAACACATGCATCCAATATTGAAGATGGATCTGGGTTAAATGCACAAGGTCAGGCTCTGGGTGGAAATATGCGTTCAGGACCGGGAACAAATTATGGTAAAATTACAAGCGTTGCCGAAGGAACTTACCTTACTATTCTATTTGATACGGGGGTAGGGTTTGATGGATATAACTGGTTTGAAGTTGCATTGGATAATGGACGAAGAGGGTATATCTGGGGCGGGATATTGTGTTCAAACGGAGATAGATTGTGGGGCGTTTATGCGTCTTGCGCCACCTATCAAAATGAAGCCAGACAAATGCGCAATCAAAACGCAAATGGCGGTCGTGGTTGGATGGCTTTTGCCGTTGGGTATGATGGAAGATGGGGACACGGCGCAGGGTCTTCACAGTTTGATGCGCAAAACTTCGCTATCAACAATTGCGGCGGTTCAGAATGCCAAATAATGGATGAAACGCAAGCCCAATGTCATGCCATGGCAACCGTTCCAGGCGGTCACTGGTTTGGAGCTGCAAATTCGCAAAGACAGGCTCAAAGCTATGCAATAAACTTCTGCACCAATTCTGGCGCTAATGGCTGCCGCATTGAATACACTTACTGTCAGTAAACGGTATCACACAAAAAATAGAAACTGATCAATGAGGATTCAGATGTTACGTATAATTTGCGCGATATTCCTTTTACTTGCATTGGGTGCTTGTTCGGGAACGATGGATAAAGTGGAAAACAAAGCAAACCGTTGGTCCACTGGGTGGGCAATGGGTAAGCAATATTCCAAGGTTGCCGCACTTGGTACTTCCACAATTGCACAGCTCACACCTAATGCGCACGGATTTGGTGATATGATCGGACGCTCCGAATTAATAGATGGCACAACTATCTATCGCCATTTAGCACCAGCGGTTAAGCGTGAAAGTTATGGTTCGTTTTCAGGACTTATTGGCAGCAATTCAACGAAACAAAACTATAGACTTTCCTACTTCAAAGTCGGGCAAGACGGTATTGTTAAAGATTGGGCAACAGCTTCTGTTCCGGGCACGGTGCAAAGTTGTATCAATTATATCGGCGGCATTTTCCAAAAATGTAAAGATCAGGCTTTGATCAAGCAAGCATTAGAAGTATACGATTCTAAAGTCCGCACCAGCTCAGGACAAACACTTTCTGCCTGGGGTCCTGTTGTGCCCGCAGTGCCATTTGTGCAAAATGCTTCTTAGAGTGATCAGGCGTTGCTGTTTCAACATGCGTAATGAGTGTCGAGTTCTATGTCCAAGACTGTAAATCTAATGTTACGCGCGATTTTAGCCGCCTCGCTGCAAGTGTTTTTGCTGCTATCGGCACCTATTTTTTCAGGTGGCGTGTTCACCAAGCCCGCACATGCCGTGACGAACTGTTTTGGTCAGTCTTTTCTACAAAGCGCAGTAGTTATCCCTCCAAACCAATCACATCCTAATGGTCGGTGTGTTACCGCCACCGTCTATTTGGGTGTGGGTGAGCAGTATATCACTAATTCCGGCACAGATGGACAAGCGTTTAAGTTTCAGGTTAACGGAGCGCTTGCACAATGTATTTCAGGTCAGAGCGGTTCAAGTTATTGTGTCACCAGTTCACTTTGCAAACAAGGTGGGTACATTTGTGACTGGCGCTACACACATTCAAGCGGCAGAGTGGTCGAATTTCAGACCATTAATAGAGACATTTACAACCCAAAAGCCTATGGCAATGTAACTTTTGATGGCAGTCCGCAAGCACTTGGTTTCTCAATGTCATCAGTTGATGTTGATCCTGATACCACTGGTGTTCAAACAGGTGCAGCCACAGCCGGTCAGGAAATCGAACTTCATTTTTCCATAGACAATCCCAACAGCTTTTTTGGGCAGCATGATGCGTCCACCGTTTCCTTTCAATTTGACGTCGCTGCATTTCATGCAGGCCACCAGGCTATTAACTTGCCTGCGGGCGGCTTTTGTGGATCGGGATCAAGTGCAAGCCTATCGTCCGGCTCATCATCTTTTATCAATTTTAGCAACCTAAGTGTGGATGAAGGAGCAAGTTGCAGCTTCACGATTGGCGTACTCATTCCTGAAAGCCAATCGGCAGCCACTTTGGTTTATCGAACGTCAGCACTTTCTGCATCTTTGACAACAATCAATCAAACGGTAACAAGCGCGTATCAGGAAAGTCAAACAGGTGTTGTTGCTATCCAGCCTCCGACGATAGCGATGAATTTGCCTTTGTCGGTGGAGGAAAATCAGACCTTTTCTATTCAACTGGAATTTTCAAACCCCAATACCTCACTTGATATGACAGGTGCATTGGATTTTGACACAGCTGCTTTTTTATCAGGTTTAAATTCTGCTGGTGCAGTTCAGTTTAGTTGCGCAAATGGGACGAGCCAGATCAGCGGTGCACAGAACAGCTATCACGTATTGCGGGATTTTGTGATCCCAAAGGGTGGTAGTTGCACAATTGAAATTCAAACACAGGTACCTGCTGGCACAAGTGCAGGCAGCTATCAACTCACAACGAGCCAGGTTTCTGGTTTTACATCGACAACGAATACGCAAATAATTGGATCTAGCACAACGGAATATCTTCAAGTCGCTGCAAGTGCGCCGCCACCTACAACCCCGTTTAATATAAATGCGGTGCAAGTTACAAATCCTTTGCCAAGCGGCCCTTCGAGCCAAACAAGCAATTATACAGTGACTGTCACCAATCCTAATGCAACTGATGCTAAGGATGCATCTTTTGGTGTTGCTTTTAACCATGGTGGCACTGTTGCTGGACTTAATATGAGCTATGGGAGTGTTTCTGGTTGCACAACAACTGGCTGGACAGGGGTGCAACCTGCAAGCTGGGGTGCAGTTGCAGATGGCGGCACAGTTCCTGCTTATGCCAGCTGTACTGTTAATCTAAGCATAACCAGTGATGGCACTGTGCCGCCTGGAAACTACTCGCTTGTAGCGAGCGCAGAGGGTGAATTTAATGGCACCCCGGTCTCAGATATTCCTGTGCTGGCAGATATTGTTGTATCTGACACGACCGCACCAACCATTAGCGGTTTGCCATCAGATATTGTGATTGCGGCAGCTTCTGCCAGCGGCACCAATGTGACGTGGACAGCACCAACTGCGAGTGATAATGACAGTGCAAATTTAACATCAAGCCATAACTCAGGTGATCTATTTCCTGTTGGAATAACAAGCGTGAGCTATACGGCAACCGATCCTGCTGGCAACCAAACAGCGGAGAGTTTTACAATCACTGTAATTGACGGTGCTGCACCCGTAATTGCTGTGCCAAGCGATATAGTTGTTGGCGCGGATGTTGGACAAAATACTGCTGTCGTTACTTTTAATGTGACAGCAACAGACCTTGTTGATGGCGATCTGACATCATCTGTCGTACTATCGCATGCATCGGGTGATACGTTTCCAATAGGTGAGACTATCGTTACAGCAGATGTGACCGATAGCGATAGTAACGCGGCAATACAAGCAAGTTTTAAAATCACCGTCACAGATGGTGAAAAGCCGATCATTGCTTCTATTTCCGATAAATCGGCGGTAACGAATATTGGCGGTTCAACCGCACAAGTTTCATTCACAACGACGGTGTCTGATAATGTGGATGCTACAAGTTTTTTCACACCGATTTATCAAATCGGTACGACGACCATCACCAGCCCTTATGATTTCCCAATTGGCACATCTACGGTCACCGTGACTGCAAATGACGATAGTTCAGGAAATACTCCTGACCCCATTACATTTGATGTGGTGATTACTGATAGCAATGGCGCTGGGCCAACGGCAACGATATCAGGAATGCCAAACGGTTTTAGAGCGCAAGAAAGCTTTGTTCTGTCGGTGACATTTTCTGAAGATGTTACCGGTTTTGAATTTTCAGATATTAATGTAAATGGCGGCCATGTGACAGCACTTACCGGTAGTGGATCATCCTATCAGGCGACCATAACGCCGACCGGTGCTCTTGATCGCATTTTAATTTCGGTGGCAGGCAATTCAGTAACCAACGCGGCAGGATTGGGCAATAAAGTTTCCAATGTTGTATTTATTATAAATCTGACAGAAAGCGAGACTAAAGAGATTATTGCCGATCTTTTAAGACGGCGAGGAGAGTTAATCCTTGCATCGCAGCCTAGCCGACAAAGAAGAATTGATCGCATCAATGGCGTTCAGAATGGGCGAACTGGCGTTAATTTGAGTTATTTCGGATTTAGTAATTTCTTTAATGCACCAGTGAATGCGAGTTTAAGTGATCAATCCTATAGCTATAATTTCAGATCTCCAATCTTCGGTTTTGGTCAATCGAATTTGGAAGAAGGCGAACGCGCTGATTTGGAATTTTGGAGTGAAGGCAAGATCAATATTTTAGAAAATGCAGATGGTAGCGATGGCATGTTTGCGATTGCCCATCTGGGCGTCGACCGACTTGTGACTGATAAATTATTGCTTGGTGGGACAGTTCAGTTTGATTGGATTGATCAAAAAGCCTCCGGCACTCGAGGGGAGCAATTTGGTTACGGTTGGATTGCTGGGCCTTACGCGCTTTATAAATTAAATGATAATCTTTATTTCGATGTACGTGGAGGGCTTGGTAAATCATATAATACGATCAGTCCTTACGGAACTTACAAAGATAATTTCACGACGGATCGCCAATTGTTTTCTGCAGCCTTAGTGGGTGAGTTTAACGTAGATGACTGGACGATTTCTCCAACATTGTCATTTGATTATTTGAAATCTTCTCAGCGCGCTTATACCAATGGACTGGGTGCGAACATATCTGCACAGGATGTGATCACACGGCAAATGAGTTTTTCACCACGGATCTCATATCAGTTTCAATTGGGAGAAGGGGTAAGCTTAACCCCTTGGGCAGAAGTTGTTGGCACGTTAGATTTCTCACAATCATCTATCAGAACAGATATTCGCGGTGGTGCAGATTATATAACTTCAAAAAATTCATCTGTTTCGCTTGGGGTAAATTATGATGGCGTTGGCGAAGATGAAAACGCATATGGTGTTAGTGCCCGAATATCATCGGCTTTTTGATGAAACTTTGAGAATAACCATGAGAACTGATGTGCACGTAAGCCTTTAACTTATCTGTAAAAATCTACGCTCATCTCAGAGCAAGATTGAACGCCTTGATAATAGCTGATCAAGGACCAGGCTATTATCAAGGTTTGCACAATTTAACCGATATTGTTGTTAGGCGACGATACGTGTCAGCATTTCTTCAGCTGATAGTTTACCCAAACCACCGCGCTTATGGAAATACTGCAGAACTTCAAACTCACTATCCTTGCTCGGATCAGCTTTCAAATAATCAATGAAGGCTTCGGCGCCGCGCTTATGGATGAAGTTCCATGTGACAGAAATTGAGTCAGATAGACAGATAACATCGTGCAACCAGCCGTTTGGAATGAAGATCATTTGCCCCGGTTCCAATTGTCCTTTGTAATCAGGTTCAACGCTTAAGCTTTCTACGTCATCTGCGCGAACATCTTTGAACCCACCAAAAGAATTGTCAGCCGTTTTCTGCGTGAGTTCAGCTGTGCGACTAGGGTGATAAAGCGCAGCTTCTTTTGTTCCGTAGAACTGAGCAACGACTGCATCACTACAAAATGGGTCACGGTGCATCCGCGTGCGTGCGCCGCGTGCGGCCACCAAAATACCGCGATAGGGGAAATTGTCATTAACCGGGTTTGCTGTTTTGCCATTCCCTGTGATCGGCATAATCAGATCATTGCTTGGAATACAATCTGGCTTTGTCCAGATTTTCGACAGTTCTTCAAATGCTTTGTCACCTTTTACAAAGTGCATATCCTTGAGCTGATTGTACCAACGAACATATGGCACATGTTTAGGCATCGGTCCGTCTTTACCAAAGTTTTCGGCAAAATATTCATTAAGTGATGAGGTTTTATCGAGGTCAAATAATGTGTCATAAACTTGAGTTTTCATTTCGCCGATAGAATCTTTAAGTGCTTCTGGCCGCCATTTGTCGGCTTCGTATGGAATTCCACTGATAACGACAGGTTTGTTCTGCGCAACATACTCAGAAACAAATTCTTCTTCTGTTAAATTTTCTCTGACTTCAAGCGGTTTCATAACTCTTCTCCTCTTTGCTTTCCCGAATTGATTAGACGACAAATCATTGTCAATTCGAGACCCACGTTTTGCCATTCTTTAAATAAAAGGCTTGCCCTAACACTAGCGCAAAAACGTTAAACCTCAGGATCACAAGTTTGGACAATGTTATGAAAATTTCATTCAAATCTTAACGACTAATTGGACACACTTTTGGTGCAAGTAAAGCCTGTTTTATGGTTGGTGGGGCGGCGCAACGGAGATTGTAGAAAAACTGCTGCGCCGCAGATGATGCCGCTTTAACCGGAGCTAATCATCTCTCAGGATTGAGGTTCACCATAACCGCCACCGCCGGGGGTTTGGATTATGACCGCTTCCCCGCCTTTTACTTTGATTTGCGAGCGGCCTTTTAATTCATCAATTTGGCCGTCGTGACGTCGAATGCGATTACGACCCACAGCGCCAGATCCCCCGCCGTTAAGGCCCGAAGGCGGAACGATGCGTCGACCGCACAAAAATGATACGTCCATCTCTTGTTTGAAACGAACTATTCTGTTGATACCGTTTCCGCCATCCCACATGCCATTGCCGCCTGATCCGTCGCGAATTTGAAAGGTTTCCAAGACTACAGGGTACCGTTGCTCAAGAACTTCTGGGTCGGTAAGGCGCGTGTTTGTCATATGGGTGTGAACAGCATGTGCTCCTTCAAAACCATCACCAGCGCCAGAGCCGCCGCAAATTGTTTCATAATACTGATAATGATCATTACCAAAATTGAAGTTGTTCATTGTCCCTTGTGCGCCCGCAAGAGCACCAAGCGCTTGGAATAAACAATCGGTAACAGCCTGACTTACTTCCACATTTCCCGCCACCACAGCCGCAGGATATTTCGGTGTCAGCATGCTATTTTCTGGCAGGATTACGTTGAGCGGCCTCATGCACCCCGCGTTAAGCGGAATGTCATCATCGACCATACATCGGAATGTATATAAAACCGCAGCACGTGTAACTGGTTCGGGTGCATTGAAATTGTCAGATTGTTGATCTGATGTGCCGGTAAAATCAAGCGTAGCAGACCGCGTTTTTTTATCGATGGTCAACTTAACCTTAATTTTGCAGCCCTGGTCGAAAAAGACCTCAGCTTGACCGTCATTTAATGTTGCAATCACTCGGCGTACGCATTCTTCTGCGTAATCGCGAACATGGCCCATATAGGCATGAACGACATCCAATCCGAAAGAGCAAACCATGGCATGAAGTTCTGCCGCGCCTTTTTCATTAGCAGCAATCTGGGCTTTCAAATCTGCGATGTTTTGGTCGACATTTCTACATGGGTGTTGACCGCCGCTTAAAATCGAACGAATTTCTTTATCTAAAAATTTGCCTGATTTCACAAGATGCAAATTATCTAAAACAATGCCTTCATCTTCAATTGTTGTTGCTTTGGGGGTCATCGAGCCTGGCGCGATGCCTCCAACATCTGCATGGTGACCACGTGAAGCTACAAAGAAAGTTGGTTTGTCGCCGTCGTCAAACACAGGTGTGACAACCGTGATGTCAGGTAAGTGCGTGCCGCCATTATAAGGGGCATTGGTCACATATACGTCCCCCCGTTTCATGTTTGGGTGAACGCGAATAATGCTTTCAACGGATCGATCCATTGAACCTAAATGCACAGGTGTATGCGGTGCGTTGGCGATTAATTTACTCTCGCCGTCAAAAATTGCACAAGAGAAATCTAAGCGTTCTTTGATGTTGGTTGAATGGGCTGTTTTTTGTAACCGGATACCCATTTGTTCGGCAATGGACATAAACAGATTATTGAACACTTCTAGCATGACAGGATCAGCATCTTTTGAGATCAATTGTTTGTCCTGAAGAGCAGTTACTTTGCTTAAGATGATATGTCCGTATTCATTAACCTCAGCATTCCAACCTGGCTCGACAACAATTGTGCCGATATCCTCAACGATGATCGCCGGAGATTTTATTAAATGCCCGGGCGAGAATTCAGAACGCTTATAAATCTTTGCATCCTGCCATTTTCCGTTTGAGAAAAATTTAGAAGAACGCAAAGGTGAAGGTGTTGTTGAAGTTTTAGACTTCTTAGCTTCTGTATCTTTTGACTTTCCGCCAGCGGATTCTATTTCCAGCAATTCGATCAAGAGTTTTGTATTTGGCATATTAAAACCAAATTGCTCTTTATGAAGCTCCTCAAAAGCGGTTTTCATTTTCTCGAAATTGCCGAGCGGAATTTCTAAAGTGGTATCGGTTCCCGCATATTTAATATGCGCTATCGCTGTTGTTATAATATCATCCGATGCGATGCCTTGATCAATCAACTCCAGTGCGGTTTCTTTGCGAAGTTTGCCCAAAGTCCAATTTAACTGAGCACAAAACTCAGGGTTTAACTCATCTTCAAATGATTTTTGTCGCGATGCTTTGATATCAGCAAGTCCCATTCCATAGGCGGAAAGAATGCCGGCAAATTGATGGACGATAACCGTACGCATACCCAAAATATCGGCAACAGCGCAGGCATGTTGACCACCTGCACCGCCAAAACATGTCAGAGCATATTTGGTGATGTCATAGCCACGTTGCACTGAGATCTTTTTCACCGCGTTCGCCATATTCTCAACAGCAATTTTTAAGAAACCTTCGGCGACTTCTTCCGGAGAATTGGCACCCGATTTTTCCGCGATCTCTGAAAATTTTACTGCAACAGCTTCTTTGTCCAACCGTTCATCCTGATTGGGGCCAAAGACTGCAGGGAATAGATCTGGCTGTAACTTACCAAGCATAACGTTGGCATCTGTTACAGCCAGAGGTCCACCGCGCCGATAACTTGCAGGGCCAGGGTTTGCACCCGCAGATTCAGGGCCAACACGGTATCTTGAACCATCATATTGCAAAAGCGATCCACCACCTGCGGCAACCGTATGGATTTTCATCATGGGCGCACGCATTCGTACGCCAGCAACTTCTGTTTCGAAATCTTTTTCAAGATCACCTGCATAATGGGCGACATCGGTGGATGTTCCGCCCATATCAAAGCCAATGATTTTTTCAAATCCTGCAAGTTTTGATGTTTCAATTGCCCCAACAATTCCGCCAGCAGGGCCAGATAGAATTGCATCGCGACCTTGAAATAGATTAGCGGCGGTCAGTCCTCCTGAAGACATCATAAACATGAGCTGTAAATCAGTGTTTTCCGTATCAAGTTCACCTGCAACTCGATCGATATATCGTCGCAAGATTGGCGAGAGGTAAGCGTCAACGACCGCTGTATCCCCGCGCCCAACAAATTTGATAAGAGGTGATACCTCATGGCTGGGTGAAATCTGTTCAAAGCCAATTTCGCGTGCGATTTCAGCAACGATCATTTCGTGACTTGGATGTTTATAACCATGCATGAAGACAATAGCAGTAGAGCGAATGCCATCATCAAATGCGGCTTGCAACTGGCTGCGAGCAATATCTACATCTAGCGCGGTTTCTTCTGTTCCGTCATCAAGAATACGCCCTGGAACTTCGCACACACGATCATATAAAAGCTCAGGCTTTTTGATCTCGCGATCAAACAGGCGAGGACGGGCTTGATAACCAATTTGCAATGCATCCGCAAAACCAACATTTGTGATCAACGCCACACGATCGCCTTTGCGCTCTAGCAACGCATTGGTTGCCACTGTGGTACCCATTTTCACTGTCGCGATTTTTTCAGATGGGATCGGTTTGCTCTTATCAATCCCCATTAAATCTCGAATACCTTGAAGTGCGGCGTCAGGATAGGCCTCGGGGTTTTCCGACAACAATTTGTGTGGCTTGAGTTCACCTTCTGGTGTTCGAGCCACGATATCGGTGAATGTACCACCGCGATCAATCCAGAAATCCCATTTTAACGACATGTGCAAAACCTTTTATTTTTCTAAAATTACATTTTATTGATAAATTGTCATTGTTTTATTGATTAAATGCCGTTATTAGTTTTTCCTGTCAAGATCAGAATTCAACAAAATCTCAAGTTAGGGAGAAAATAAAAATGGGAAAATTATTTAACAGCGCTCTATTGGTTGCAGGCCTTTTGACGGCTTCCACCGCGGCGCAAGCTGAGAAATGGGACATGCCAACACCATACTCAGATCAGACATTTCACACTGTAAATATTAAGCAATTTGCTGATGATGTACGCGCTGCAACAGATGGAAAACTAGATATCACGATCCATTCTGCTGGTTCATTGCTCAAACATGGCGATATCAAAAATGCCATCCGTTCTGAACTCGTACCAATTGGTGAGTTTTTCATGGGACTGCTTGCTAATGAAAATCCAGCATTTGGTATTGATACATTGCCATTGGTCGCAACAAGTTATGAAGATGCACAAAAGTTGTGGGCTGCGCAGAAGCCAGAAGTTGAGAAATTGCTGGATCGCCAAAAGCTAAAGCCTCTATTTTCTGTGCCGTGGCCGCCACAAGGTCTTTATACTCAAAAAGAAATCACCAAAGCTGATGATTTGAAGGGTTCTAAATTCCGTTCATACAATGCAAACCTTGAAAAATTTGCCAGCCTCATTGGCGCAGCACCAACTCAAATTGAAGCGCCTGATATCCCGCAAGCTTTCACCACGGGTCGTGTAGAAGCGATGATTACATCACCTTCAACGGGTGCGAATACGAAGGCTTGGGATTTTGTGACGCATTACTCGCCGATCAATGCATGGGTTCCAAAGAACGTTGTCGTTATCAATAAATCTGCATTTGACGCCCTTGATGAAGCGACACAAAAAGCTGTTATGGATGCAGCGGCAACTGCTGAAAAACGCGGTTGGGATATGAGCCAAAAAGAAGCGACAGAAAAAACGAAAGTACTTGGTGAAAACGGTATTTCCATCGTTGAACCGAGCGAGGTTTTAAAAGCTGACCTTACCAAAATTGGTGCGCAACTTCTTGAGGAGTGGCAAGCAAGTGCTTCCCCAGAAGCAAAAGCAATCGTTGAGAGCTATAACCAATAATAGTCTTTATCTCTCATAAAGCCTGGGCGGCCGAAAATGGCCGCTCAATCTTCTTGGTATTGGGGAATTCACATGAGACGACATCTCACCAAGTTATATAATGTTTCGGGAGCGTTTGCAGCGATACTTATTTTTGCAATTTGCCTTTTGGTTTCAGTACAAGTTATTGCGAATTTAATTACGAAACTGTTTGGAACAAACCTCGCTTTGACCATTCCATCATATGCAGATTTTTCCGGTTATTTTCTTGCTGCAAGTTCGTTTATGGCGCTGGCTTATACCTTTAAACATGGCGGCCACATTCGCGTTCTTTTGGTGCGCGATACCCTGAATGCAAACTTAAAAAATATAGTCGATCGGTTTGTATTATTTATTGCGGCTGTTACAGCGAGTTATATGACTTACTACATGGCGCTTCTAACGCTGGAAGCCTACGAGTTTGGCGATCAATCGTTTGGCATTATCGCAATCCCACTTTTTATCCCACAATTCTTTGTATTTTTAGGTTTGCTGATTTTTTCGATCTCTATTTTCGATAACTTTTTCAGCTCCATAAAATCTGAAGAAAAGACATCGGATGAACAGGAACTATCATGACTGAAATTTTTCTCACAGCTGGCCTGTTAGTCACACTTTTTGTTTTGCTTGGACTTGGTGTCTGGGTAGGTTTTGCGCTTACGTTAACTGGTGCATTGGGCATGCTAATTTTTTCCAACGCACCTATCGGTCCGATTATTGCTACAACACTTTGGGGACATAGCCATTCCTGGGCACTTGCTGCATTGCCATTGTTTATTCTAATGGGTGAAATCTTGCTGCGATCGCGATTATCCGAGCACATGTTCAAAGGATTAGCACCTTGGCTCGGCAAGGTGCCGGGCAAATTACTTCACGTCAATATTCTAGGATGCGCAATTTTCGCGGCTGTGTCTGGTTCTTCTGCCGCCACCGCGGCTACAATCGGAAAAATGTCGGTGCCTGAATTGAGAAGCCGCAATTACCCCATGGGTCTTATCATTGGAACGCTTGCAGGGTCTGCCACTTTAGGCTTGTTGATCCCACCCTCAATTATCCTTATTGTTTACGGTGTTGCCACCGAGCAATCTATTGCAAGATTATTCATTGCTGGCGTTTTGCCAGGGTTATTACTTGTATCGATGTTTGCGATCTTCATCGGGATCTATGGGCTTGTTCGGCCAGATTTATTTCCAGCAGAAAAACAGCCCTACACTTTTATGGAAAAACTGCACGGGTCGAAAAGATTAATCCCAATTTTGCTTCTTATCGTAGGCGTTATTGGCTCGATCTATATTGGTATTGCGTCTCCAACAGATGCAGCGGCTGTGGGCGTTATCCTGTCTTTGGTCCTTGCTTGGTTTAACGGTGCCTTATCGAAGAACATGTTTTTCGATGCGCTTATGGGAGCGACAAAGACTTCTTGCATGATCGCATTTATTCTTGCAGGCGCTGGTTTTTTAACAGTATCGATGGGGTTCACCGGTATTCCACGAAACCTTGCTGCATGGATTGATACGTTGCAGCTATCTCAATACGCCCTATTAGCAGCTCTTACGGTGTTTTTTATCATATTAGGATGTTTCCTAGATGGTATCTCAGTTGTTGTTTTAACAACAGCAATCATCATGCCAATGATTGAAGCTGCGGGGATCGATCCTCTGTGGTTTGGTATTTATCTGGTCATAGTCGTTGAAATGTCTCAGATCACACCGCCTGTTGGTTTTAATCTTTTCGTTATTCAAGGATTGGTGAAGGAGAACATTTTGCAGATTGCAGCCGCCGCCTTCCCATTCTTTTTACTTTTGCTTGTCGCGGTGGGCGTGATTACGATCTTCCCGGAAATCGTAACCGTTTTGCCGTCACTCATGGACGCAAGATAATCCCAAGATGCATTGCGGGCCGCTATAAAGACGAAGCGGCTCGTGATGCTTGATCATACATGCCAGATAAAGTTCGAAGTGTGTTGGCTACCTCTCCAAGCTCTTCATCCATGCCGTCTACTCTGGTTATGCTCTCAAGCAGGCATTGTTCTCTGATCTCGCGATAACGCTCACAGACGTTTTGACCTTTTTCTGTTGTGCTATAAAACATCTCTTTGCCTTGCTTTTGGCCTTTGACAAGGTCGGCTTTCAAGAGCTTTTTGATGGCGTAATTGACTGTGTGGGTATCATCGATATTGAGCAGAAAACAAATGTCAGACAATCTCTTTGAGCTCTCTCGATGATTGATATGATGGACGACCAAAATCTCAAGGCCGTTTAATTCAGGATGGCCACATGCTGCCATGCATTTATGCATCCAACGATTAAAACCGTTATAGGCTATGATTAAACCATATTCGAATTCCGATGCTTGCCAAGCCTTGCCAGTGGCTAAGTGCCTGGATGATACGATTTTTCTCTTCTTTGTTTCACTCATGGAATTCGTTCCGCTTTCTTTTATCGTTAAATTATCAGCAATTCTCTTATAAAACGCTTTGTATTTTGCTTCAATCATCTGTTGAATTTATGGAATAAGTTTTTATCTCAACGAATATCAAAATTGAAAATGCAATTCATCTTGCGTTCTGATGCTGGCTTGAAACGTGATTTATTAAAACTTGTGATGCTACTTGGCTGATACCCAATGATGTTACAAAGGCAGCGTTCAATGCGGACGGTACCAAAAACGTCTTAGTGATCGGAGAGTTTTGCCGATCAGTTGGTGTTAAGTTGAATGAAAAATTTGAAAAAGAAGACTAAATGCGATGCTTGGCAGCTTTTCGATATGCCAGCGGCCGCAGGCCTGTTTGTTTTAAAAATGTGCGATTGAAGTTTGAAATATTGGAGAAACCTGCGGAAAAGCAAACATCGGTTACGCTCATGTCAGATTCCCTTAACAAACGTTTTGCTGAATATAATCTCAACGTCGTAAGATGATCGGTAAAAGAGTTTCCAGTCTGTTTTTTAAAAAAGCGAGAGAATGCTGTTTCCGACATGCCAACTAAGTTTGCCACATCCCCGATCTTGGGATTGGAAAGGAAATTATCTTGTAGAAAGGTTAAAGACGTTTCGAGTAATTCTAAATCATGATGGCTACCTCGACTTGATAAGGATGCAAAATGATCCGATGCCAAAATTTTGGTTTCAGAAGAGTTTGCAAACAAGGCCAACAGGGCGATCATGAGTGACATTCTTTCCATGCCCTTTGCGTTCTCCATTTTCTCAACAATCAGCGCACCTTGACGTGCAGTATCGCCAAAAAATTCTATCCCGAGAGATGCTTGTTCAAACAAAAGCTCTAGATCTCTGAATTCGGGCATGATTTGTCCAAGGTGCAAAAACGTTTCCGGGACAAATTGCACAACGATGTCGCGTTCTTTTATCAAACGTTCGGGTGCTGGCAAGGTAATCCAATTATGTGGTAAGTTTCCTCCTACCATGGTCAAATTACCTGGCTCAAAGTTGCCAATGTAATCTCCGACATAAGTCATACCTGTTGTCTTTCGTACAAGATGAATTTCAAATTCAGGATGGTAATTCCAAACATTTCGTTCCCAAGGGTAATCATCGCACCGCCATAGAAAACTTCCGCTCGCTGGAATGGTAATTTGCTCATATTTTGCATCTTCAGATGAGTCAGTGACCTTTGGAAGTGTCATTTTGTTTTTATGCTCCAATTTCAAATTACGCATGAAAGTATAGAAAATTTGCAAGAGTGACGCTAGATCAAAAATTTTGTGTATGTGAAATTAATGTCAGCGGGTCATGGAGGTGACTTGCATGAACAATCATTGGGAGGAGTATTCCGCATGAAAAAAATTGTGAAGCGTCTCGTTACATCCGCATCAGCAGTTGCGATGGGTATTACTGGCTTAACCGCTGCAACAACCTTTAGTTTTACGACAGCTGCGGCCGCTGATGGCCACGCAGCAGTTTGTAAAGAAGATGTTAGAATTCTTGCTCAGCCGCAAGCTGGTCTGACAACAACGGAAAAATTTGCGAGCGAATTTAAAGAAATTTCTGGCGTTGATTTCCAAATCGATTATCTAAATGAAAACGATCGTCGCGCTAAATCTCGCGCTGATGCATCAATTATTGGCAAGTATAATGTGTACTATGTTGACGAAGCTAATTTGGCCCAGTTTGCATCAGCGGGGTGGATTGCACCACTGCTTGACCATTATCCAGAAGCTTACGATTTTCAAGACTTTGATTCAGGCCGCCGTACAACAGCGACATATGATGAAAAAGTATGGTTTGCGCCGATCACCGGTGGCGGTGATTTGATGGTCTATCGTACCGATATTTTTGAAAAAGCTGGCGTTGAACCACCAAAGACACTTGAAGAACTTATGAGCGTTGTTGAAAAGATTCACGACCCGGACAATGGGGTCTATGGTTTTGCGCTTCGCGGTCAACGTGGCTCCGGTGCTAATGTTTGGCGTTGGATGCCTTACTTCAGAGGTTTTGGCGGTGAATGGTTTGGTGAAGACGGTAAGCCTGCGTTTAATAGCGATGCTGCGGTTCGTGCCACAGAAACTTATTTGAAGTTGTTTGAATATTCACCACCTGGCACTCGTACAGGTAGTTGGGATGAATCAACTGGTGCATTCAATTCAGGTCAAGTTGCTTTAATCGTTGAATCAGCACCACTGGGTGGTATGTCGCTAAATCCAGACAGTTCAAATGTTGCTGATAAAGTTGCTTTTGGTACGCCGCCGGCACCGCTCACAGGTGGTGGTTATGCACACGGTTTTGCTGTTGGCACAAAATCAAATGCGTCTGATGCAGAGAAAGATTGTGCTGCGCTTTGGATTGCTTGGGCTACGTCGAAAGAAAACGAAACTCGACGTCTTGAGGCTGGTCAATCCGGTGAGCTTAACAGAACAAGCATATTCAACAGCACTCAATTCTCAGATGCATTTGGGTCTGAATTACCTGCAGCATTGGAAGCGACTTCTGCGTTTACAAAAGTAAATTTCTGGCAGCATGAAAAATGGCCTGATCTTGGTAACCGCTGGGGCATCATCTTGGAAGAGTTGATCACAGGTCAACGTTCTGACATCAATGATGCGCTTGCTGAACTTGAAGCCTATGCGGTCGAACTTACCAGTAACTAAAGCAAACCCGTCGGATGTGTCTGCTAAGGTTTACGAGGGGCAATTATTGCTCCTCGTAAACACGCCTTTGAGTTTGAAAAAATCCATGGGCCATGCAAAGATTTATGTTAAAGGTGATAAATGAATAGCCGTAGCTCACTGCCATTCACATTTTTGGTGCCAACCGTCATATTGCTTGTGATACTTGCGTTGACGCCAACAATTTATGCATTGAACGTGTCCTTTACAGACAGGAGTTTGTTCTCAGAAACGTCTAGCTACATCGGTTGGGACAATTATATAAAATTGTTCAGTGATCGAAGGTTTATCAATGCTGCGGCGGTTTCGATTAAGTGGGAGTTTGTTACAGTAACCGCGACCATGATTGTATCTTTGGGGCTTGGTATTTTATTGTTTGAAGTTGCCTCGCGTCGGCTCCAAAACTTCTATTGCCTGATTTTTTTAATACCGGTTCTTTTGCCGCGTGTCTGCGCTGCATTTGTGTGGAAGTTTGCTTTTCATCCGCTTTATGGAATTATCACATATCCCTATCGCCTGATTACCGGTCAACCGCTTGATTTACTCGCTGATCCCACGTCTGCATTGCTCGTAGTTGCTTTTGTAGATGTGTGGCAATGGGGCCTGTTTTTCGCAGTGATCGTTTTCAAGCTTTTGCAATCACTGCCGCCCCAGCCAATTGAAGCTGCAAAGCTTGATAATGCCAAGCCTTGGGAAATTCATCTTTATATCACCGTTCCAATGCTTAAAGCACCTTTGATTAGTCTTGCTCTTGTGAAAGCAATTGAATCGCTTCGTTCGTTTGACTTAATCTATGTCATGACAAGAGGTGGCCCAGGGATCAGCACAGAAACGCTGGATATGTATGCCTTTTCACAAGGCTTTATTGAAGCGGGTAAAATTGGATATGCGTCTAGTATTGCCGTTATCATGTTGGTGGTGACCATCGTTACCTTCACGATTATTTGGAAGAGGGTGAACAAATGATCCTTCGTTTGCTTGGGAAATCTATTCTCATTTTATGTGCCGCATTTGTTATCGTTCCGCTTTTATGGACCTTGCTCAATGCGTTTAAAGTCAATTCAGATTTGCTAACGCCTGTACCGCAATTCTTCTTTGATCCAACATTGGAGAACATCTCCTACGTGCTCAATCGAAAAAGCGTGTTTGGAGCGTTGAGTAATTCGCTCATAATTTGTCTATCTGCTGTCGGTGTTGGCTTGGCGCTGGGGTTGCCCGCAGCATATGCAATCGCACGTTATCCAAACCGTATTACGCAGGAAATTCAGTTTTTTGTGCTTTCATTGCGGTTTTTACCGCCAGTTGCTGTGGCTATTCCCTTCATTGTGATTTGGTTGAATTTTGGCATGTATGACACGCATCTATCCATGATCATTACGTATTCCCTGATCACGATCTCAATCACGATTTGGCTGTCCATACCTGCTTTTCAGCAAGTGCCAAAGGAAGTCGAGGAAGCCGCAAGAGTGGATGGTTATGGTGCTTATTCGATATTTGTGCGCGTTGCGCTTCCGGTGGCGCTTAAATCACTTTTAGGTGCTTTGGCATTTAGCTTCGTGCTGGTTTGGAATGAGTTCATGCTAGCTCTTATGTTGACAACGAGCGATGCAAAAACGTTACCGATTGTTGCATCTGAAATGTCGCAACAGGGCTTAAATGTACCATGGGGTATTTTAAATGCCGCTGTTGTTCTTCTGAGTATTCCGCCACTTTTGTTGCTTGGTTTACTCAGCAGTTTTCTAAACCGCTCCTTTTCCCAAAAAACACGATAGAAAGTTTATAATATGAAAGCACTTGTATTAGAGAGCGTGGGCAAACTTGCAATTCGTGAGATTGATCTTCCAAGTGATGTCGGTGAAAACGACGTGAAAATCGCAATCCATACCGTCGGTGTTTGCGGGAGTGATATTCATTATTATACCCATGGCCGGATCGGGGATTTTGTTGTCAAAGAGCCTATGGTTTTAGGGCATGAGGGTGCAGGGACGATCATTGAAGTTGGTTCTGGTGTGAACCACCTCAAAGTAGGTGATAAAGTCTGTATGGAACCAGGTGTTCCTGATCAGACATCACGCGCTTCAAAATTAGGTATCTATAACGTCGATCCTGCTGTTACTTTTTGGGCAACCCCACCCGATCATGGCATCTTAACTGGTGAGGTGGTTCACCCGGCAGCCTTTACTTATAAATTGCCAGAGAATGTGTCCTTCGCCGAAGGTGCAATGGTTGAGCCATTTGCCATTGGTATGCAAGCGGCAACGCGGGCTAAAATTACACCCGGTGATGTTGCTGTTGTCACGGGTGCGGGGACAATTGGCATCATGGTGGCTTTAGCTGCGCTTGGTGGAGGATGCAGCAAAGTGATCCTTACAGACATTAGTGCCGAAAAATTAGCTATTGCAGGACAATATGATGGAATTATTCCTGTTAATGTAGCGCAAGATAAACTTAGCGATGCTGTTAATGAACACACATCCAATTGGGGTGCTGATATTGTATTTGAAGCAAGTGGTGCGCCAAGTGTTTTAAATGAAGCTGTGCGCATATTGCGCCCGGGTGGATGCATGGTTCTTGTGGGCATGCCACCTGACGAAGTTCCATTTGACGTCAATGCTGCGATCTCGCGAGAAATTAGGATCGAAACGGTCTTTCGCTATGCCAATGTATTTGATCGCGCGTTGGAATTAATTGCATCGGGAAAAGTGGATCTTAAGCCGTTGATTTCAAAAACATTCAGTTTCGATGAAAGCATTGAAGCTTTTGAACGTGCGGCCAAGGGCCTTCCAACAGACATTAAATTGCAAATAAGCTTTGCAACTTCAGGAGAATAATAATGGCTGAAATTGTCTGCCAAAACATACGTAAAAGTTATGGGTCTGTTGAGGTCGTTCCAGACTTTAATCTTCATGTGAATGATCATGAGTTTATCGTATTTCTAGGTCCTTCAGGTTGCGGCAAATCTACGATGCTTAGAATGATGGCTGGGCTTGAAAATATCAGTGGTGGTGATCTTAAAATTGGCGGAAATATCGTCAATGATTTGGAGCCCCGTGACCGCGGTATTGCCATGGTTTTTCAAAATTATGCGCTTTATCCTCATATGACGATCCGTGATAATATTGCTTTTGGACTGCGCCGGATTAAAGTCCCGGAAGCTGAGATTAAACAACGGACACAAAGCGTAACTTCCGTTCTTGGATTAGAGGCATATCTTGACCGAAAACCAACTGAACTATCTGGTGGTCAACAACAGCGCGTGGCAATTGCGCGTGCGATGATAAAAACACCTGATGTGTTCTTGTTCGATGAACCTTTATCTAATCTGGATGCAAAACTGCGCGCAACGATGCGTGAAGAAATCGCGCGACTTCATAAAAAACTTCGCACGACAACCGTTTATGTAACGCATGATCAATTGGAAGCCATGACGCTGGCTGATAGGATTGTGTTGATGAAAGATGGACGAATTGAACAGGTGGGAACGCCTGAGGAGATTTACGAACATCCGGTCTCTTTATTTGTCGCAGGTTTTATCGGTACGCCTGCGATGAATTTTTTGAATTTGAAAGTTGAGAATTCTAAAGGGGCATTTTGGCTTGTCTGCAATGGTATTAAACTTGCTTTTGATGCAACGAGATTTGATGTGCATGACGGGCAAGAAGTCGTTCTTGGTATTAGGCCGAGCGATCTCAAAATCGATGTTGATAAAAATCGAAAATTGGAAGGTCAATGTGATCTTATCGAGTATCATGGTGATCAGGCACTGGTGAGTTTTAACATTGGCGAGTTGAAACTACATGCGCTTGTGCCAGCTCGAAAACGCCCTTCAGAAGGGGATCATGTTTCGTTTTCTATTCGTGAAAATTCGGCACATCTATTTGATTTAAATACACAAAAGTCATTGTTAAAAAGGTCATAGCTGAAGAAGGAAGGTGCAAAAAATAATGCCAGGCCTACTTCGTAAATAGTCAGCATGATGAAACACAATATCACGTTGACTTAAAAGGTTAAGTTCGGTCATATTTTTTGCGCAATTTTAGCCTCAATTCGCTTTTTTGAGTTTAAACTGTATCAAAACTGATACAGTTGGTAAGCAAGAACTTTCAGACATAATTGACTCCATACGGCCCCGTTGTTTTATCTCCCACAATGGAGGAGTTACACATTGGATTTATCAGGTGAAGTTCGTATAGACGCCAAAATTGATAAAGTTTGGGCCGCGTTAAACGACGTTGAAATATTGAAATCTTGCATTCCGGGCTGTCAAGAATTGGAAAAGATTTCTGAAAACGAAATGACGGCCAAGGTTGTCTTGAAAATTGGGCCGGTTAAAGCAAAGTTTGGCGGCGAGGTTACATTGGAAAACCTCAATCCACCTCATTCTTATTCCATCACAGGTGAAGGCAAGGGTGGCATGGCTGGGTTTGCCAAAGGTGGCGCCGATGTTCAACTTCAAGAAGATGGTGGCGAAACCACACTTACCTATCAGGCCAAAGCGCAGGTTGGCGGCAAGATTGCCCAACTTGGTTCAAGATTGATTGATTCAACATCTGCGAAACTGGCAAATCAATTTTTTGAAAATTTTCGAAAGGCTCTGACTGAGGAGGAAGAACTCGTCGAGTGACCTTTTGAATTAAGTACCAATCTATCTAACTGGGAGGAATAGATGACAGAAATATCGATGGTAGTGAACGGGAAATCAGTAAAAGCTGATGTCCCCGATAACACGTTACTAGTCAGTTTTATCCGCGAAAACTTACGCCTAACAGGCACGCATGTGGGTTGCGATACGAGCCAATGCGGAGCATGCGTCGTGCATGTAGATGGAAAAGCTGTGAAATCCTGCACAACACTTGCGGTTTCCGTGCAAGGTGCAGATGTCACAACAATTGAAGGTCTCGCAAATGGCGATCTTCATCCAATGCAGGCAGCCTTTAAAGAAAACCACGGGTTGCAATGCGGCTTTTGTACACCAGGCATGATCATGTCTGCGACCGATATGGTTGCGCGCTACGACGCAGAAGGCAAAAAGCTTGATGAAGCGGCTATCCGCGATGAGCTGGAAGGTAATATCTGCCGCTGCACGGGTTACCATAACATTGTTAAAGCCATTGCGGACGGTGCGTCCAAAATGACGAACGCTTAAGGGAGGCTTGCGATATGAGTGAAGGAATTGGAGCGAGTGTCCGACGCAAAGAGGACAAAAGATTTATCACCGGTAAGGGTAAATATACCGATGATATAAAACAGGAAAATCAAGCTTATGCTGCATTTGTGCGTTCATCGCACGCCCATGCCATTGTCAAGAACATTGATGCATCAGAAGCTGAAGCTATGGATGGCGTTGTTGCAGTATTAAACGGTCATCAACTCACCGCCGATGGTATTGGGAATATTATCGCAGGTTGGGCAATTACATCAAAAGACGGTAGCGCCATGAATATGGGCGCATGGTCAGCGCTATGCACTGAAAAGGTCCGTTATGTTGGTGATGCTATTGCAATTGTTATTGCTGACACGCAAGAAATTGCACGCAATGCTGCTGAAACAGTGATGGTGGAATTTGATATTCTTCCAGCTGTTGTTAGCCCTGAGAAAACGCTTGAAAGTGGTTCTCCGCAAATTCATGAGAATGCACCAAACAATCAAATTTATGATTGGGAAATTGGAGATGAGGCTGCAACGGATGCAGGACTGGCGAGCGCTACACACATTACCGAAATGGAGATTGTCAACAATCGTTTGGCCCCAAACCCAATGGAGCCACGCGCTGCAATTGCGATTTATGATGATGCTGAAGAGCATTACACGCTCTATACAACTAGCCAAAACCCGCATGTTGCAAGATTGCTTTTATCTGCATTTTATAGCGTTGCACCAGAGCACAAGTTACGTGTAATTGCGCCAGATGTTGGCGGTGGGTTTGGTTCAAAAATCTATGTTTATCCCGAAGAAATTGCATGTCTTTGGGCGTCGATGAAAACAGGTCGCTCGGTGAAATGGACCTCTGATCGCAGTGAGGCGTTTTTGACTGATGCACATGGTCGAGACCACGTCACAAAAGCAAAAATGGGTTTTGATGCGAACGGAAAAATCGTAGGCTTTAAGGTTGATACTATTGCCAATATCGGTGCCTATATGAGTTTGTTTTCTTCTGTAACGCCGACATATCTTTATGCAACATTGCTGTCTGGTCAGTACGATATGCCAGCCATTCACGGCAATGTTCGGGCGGTATATACCAATACTGCTCCTGTTGACGCATACCGCGGTGCTGGTCGTCCTGAAGCAACTTATCTTGTTGAGCGTATGATGGATACAGCAGCTCTTGAAATGGGTGTTGACCCTGCAGAACTTAGACGCAAAAACTTTATCCAATCCTTCCCGTATCAGACACAAGTTATCATGAATTACGATTCTGGTGATTTCCCTGGCTGCATGGATAAAGCGCAGGCTGCTGCAGATATTGCAGGATTTGCAGCACGTAAGGCAAGTTCTGCCTCTCGCGGTAAGCTGCGCGGCATTGGCTATTCATCCTTTATCGAAGCATGCGGTATCGCACCATCAGCTGCGGTTGGTTCACTTGGCTGTGGTGTTGGATTGTGGGAGTCTGCGGAGGTTCGTGTCAATCCTGTCGGGACGATAGAAATCCTTACTGGTAGCCATTCGCACGGTCAAAGCCATGAAACAACATTTGCACAACTTGCAAATGACCGCTTCGGGGTACCAATTGATAGTGTTCAAATTGTCCATGGTGATACAGATAAGGTTCAGTTTGGTATGGGTACATATGGATCTCGTTCAGGCCCTGTGGGTATGAATGCGATTGTCAAAGCGCTCGATAAGGTGGAAGCCAAGGTCAAGAAGATCGCAGCTCATGTGCTGGAAGCTTCTGAGGATGATATTGTTATTGAAGCAGGTGAAGTGAAAATCGCTGGTACAGATAAAAAGATGGCTTGGCATGAGGTTGGTCTCGCAGCATACACCGCGCATAACCTGCCTGAAGGCATGGAGCCGGGACTGAAAGAAGGTGCTTTTTATGACCCGATCAACTTCTCCTTCCCATCAGCTACTTTGATTTGTGAAGTAGAGGTTGATCCTGAAACGGGCGTGACAGATATCGTTCAATTTACGACCGCTGATGATTTTGGGGTTATCATTAATCCAATGGTTGTTGAAGGCCAAGTGCATGGCGGATTAGCTCAAGGCATTGGGCAAGCTATGTTAGAAAATGTAGTCTATGACGATAGTGGCCAGCTTCTTACTGGTTCCTATATGGATTATGCGATGCCGCGGGCGGATGATCTTCCATCCTTCACAATCGAACATAATAATGTACCAAGCCCAAGCAATCCGCTCGGTCTTAAAGGCTGCGGTGAAGCAGGTGCTATTGGCGCGCCGCCAGCAGTAATCAACGCAATTTGTAATGCAATTGGCAATAATAATTTGTCGATGCCGGCAACCCCTTCAAAAGTGTGGGCAGCATTGCAAGAAGTTTCAGCGCAACAAGCAGCGGAATAGGAGAGTAGAATATGTATGAGGTTAAGTATCACAAAGCTTCAAGCGCTTCTGACGCTGCGAACATAATAAGTGGGTCGGAAGATGGTAAGTTTTTGGCAGGTGGCCAAACA
The DNA here is from genome assembly GCA_039986595.1 of Lentilitoribacter sp. GTDB lineage: Bacteria > Pseudomonadota > Alphaproteobacteria > Rhizobiales > Rhizobiaceae > Lentilitoribacter. The sequence goes on along the minus strand of JBDWQJ010000006.1, from coordinate 291,759 downwards.
CTTATTCCAACAATGAAGGCTAAATTGGCAGCGCCAAGCGATCTCGTGGATATCAGTCAAGCCGATGGTTTGGCCGGTATTAGCGTCGATGGCAGCACTGTGACTATTGGTGCAATGACAACTCATGCTGAGGTTGCAGGTAATGCAGCGCTTTCAGCTTGTTGTTCGAGCATAACGTCATTGGCAGGTAATATTGGTGATCCAGCGGTTCGTCATAAAGGAACCATTGGTGGTTCAATTGCCAACAATGATCCAGCGGCTGATTATCCTGCTGCAATGATGGCTTTAGGGGCAACAATTATTACAAACAATCGCGAAATCGCTGCAGAGGCGTTTTTTCAAGGTATGTTTGAAACAGCGTTGGATGATGGTGAGATCATTACATCTATTCGCTTTCAAGCGCCTGAAAAAGCTGCTTATGCAAAATTTCCAAATCCTGCATCTCGTTATGCGATGGTTGGTGTATTTGCAGCTAAAACATCTGACGGTGCGCGTGTTGCTGTCACAGGTGCGGGTGCTGATGGTGTCTATCGTCAATCTGAAATGGAAGCTGCATTAGATGGGGCTTGGAGCGCTGATGCGCTGGCCGATATTCACGTTTCCTCAGATGGATTGTTGTCCGATATTCATGGCGATGCAGCTTATCGTGCAAACCTTGTGAAAGTGATGGCTGGTCGAGCTGTTGCCAGTGTATAGTTTGAAAAGTAATATCCCCGAAGCTCAGGTTTCGGGGGTATAGAAAATAATGAACAAATCACCTTTTATACCATTGCCAAATTCCATTGATGCTACGCTCCAATTGCTGCGCGAATATAATTATGTTTGCGACCGCAGCTTGGCGACGTTGACCTTTTTGTCACTTGAACTGGATCGCCCTATCTTTTTGGAAGGTGAAGCTGGAGTTGGTAAAACAGAGCTTGCGAGAACACTTGCAACAGCGTTGGGGCGTGATCTTATCCGATTGCAATGCTATGAGGGATTAGACTCAGCAACTGCTGTATATGAATGGAACTTTGCAGCGCAAATGCTTGCCATGAAGCAAGGTGAAGGTGATGTTGATATCTACGATCAACGCTTTCTCATCAAGCGACCATTATTGCAGGCTATGGAGCAATATGAAAATGGACCGCCTGTTTTGCTCATTGACGAGATAGATCGAACCGATGCACCTTTTGAGGCATTTCTTCTTGAGGCTTTATCAGACTATCAGGTGACTATTCCGGAAATTGGCACCATAAAAGCACCAGCTCCTCCAATTGTTATTTTAACATCCAACCGCACGCGCGAAGTGCATGATGCGTTAAAACGAAGATGCTTATACCACTGGGTTGATTATCCTGATTTTGACCGCGAATTGGAAATCATAACCTCACGTGTTCCTAAAGCTGCTGCGAGTTTAAGCCAAGAGATTGTAAGTTTTGTTCAAACGTTACGAGAGGAAAATCTTTTCAAAAAGCCTGGCCTTGCTGAAACCATAGATTGGGCAAGTTGTCTTGTTGCGCTTGATGTGGTGGCTCTCTCTCCGGAGGTTATCTCAGATACCATAGGTGCTGTTCTAAAATACCAAGATGATATTGCAAAACTGCAAGGTTCTGAGGTTAATCGTATTTTAGAGGCCAGCAAGGCCAAACTAAATGTCTACAACTAACGCAATTGAGCCTGTGCTTGAGAATGTTGATGGGCGTTTAGTTGATAACATTATCTATTTTTGCCGCACGCTCAGACGCGCTGGGGTGCCTGTTGCGCCTTCGCAGATAAAAGATTTGATCCGAGCGGTAGAAGTTGTTGGGTTTTCGCAAAAATCAGATTTTATGGAAACATTGCGGGCCTGTTTAATTACCAGACCTGAGCAGATGGAAGTCTTTGAACAAGTTTTTAATTTGTTTTGGCGAGACCCTGAATTTATCAACAAAATCATGCAAACGCTATTGCCATTTGCGCAAAACAAACAGGATGAGACATCCAAACCAAAAGCTGCGGAACATAGAGCTGCGGACGCAATGAATGATCCTATGAAGAAGGATTTGCAAGAGCAGGTTAAAACGACAGAAGAACTTATCCTTGATGCTCAATTTAGCTTTTCTCAGAACGAGCGCATTTTGGCGATGGATTTTGAACAAATGACCAATGCCGAAGTTGCGGATGCAGTACGCGCCATTGCGCAATTGGATTTCAAACTACCAAAAACATATTCGCGCCGATATAGAACAAGCCATTCAGGTCAACGCATTGATATTCGCAATACATTACATCATTCGCGAAGAAGCGGTGGTGAGCTATTAAAACTCATCAAAAAACGCCGGACAGAACGAAAACCAGATTTGGTTTTTCTGTGCGATATTTCAGGTTCGATGTCGACTTATTCACGCATGATCATGCATTTTATCTATGCTATTGCGAACCAAATGCCTGTCCATCAAAGCTGGTCTCAAGTGCGCGCGTTTACATTCGGGACTCAGCTTACAAACATCTCCCAATTTATGAAGGGAGATGATCCTGATATTGCCTTGCATAACATTGGGCAAAGCGTAACTGACTGGGATGGTGGTACGCAAATTGGCAGTAATATTGAGCAGTTTAATATGAAATGGTCTCGCCGTATTTTGAGATCGAACACAGTTGTGATTTTGGTGACCGATGGATTGGAACGCGGTGATATTGATCTTTTGGACATTCAGCTGGAACGCCTAAAACTGTCATCTGGTCATATCATTTGGTTGAACCCGTTATTACGGTTTGATGAGTTTCGACCATTGGCGCAGGGCATTAGGATCATAAAAAAACATACCTCAAGACTTGTGAGTTGCCATAATGTCAACTCATTGGCAAATCTTTCATCGGTTATTTCAGGTAAATAGATTTGAGAAAAATGTTTGTTGGTGTTTTGCTGTATTTCTGCGATCGTTTATTATTGCGAAATATGTTGCAACACTTGCTCGACGAAATAATCAGGTTTTCGGCTCGGCCAACCATGCCCACCATCTGGAACAAACAGCGATGAACCACTGGGAACGGTTTTTGCCAATTTATCTGTCGCGCCTTTGATTAACGCATGCTCACGATCGCCTGAAACAAATTTTACTTTTGTTTCTATTTCAGTGACACCAATTGGCATTTCAAAATCGACGACATCGTTTGTTGCGCGCATAAATGCCATAGGTTTAGTTTGTGAGGCTGCACTCACATATCCGTCAATTTGATCAGGTTCAATACCCAAAGACGCGGCATTTTTTCTTGCAAAAAATGATGTCGTTGCTAACGGCGCGAGAAATAATGACATTATTTTCATTAAGCCTCTTTTTTTCATGCCACCATCATGCATCCCACTTAAAAATGCCGAGTGAAACATTTTAGGATTTTCAGCGAGAAGCGTTAACCCGACATAGCTCCCCAGCGATATGCCAACAAGGTGCCCACCGCCTTTGAATTCATCTTTTACAATCGATAAAACCTGTTGTGCGGTCTGTTCTAAAGACACCCAAGGAATATCTGCGCTGCTTCCGTGCCCAGGTAGATCAATGAGTAGTGCTTTAACATTTGGTAATTGTGGTAGAAACTTTTCCCACATCCATGAGCTCACACAAACCGCATGTAAAAACACAATAGGAATGCCATCTGAGGGGCCTATTATTCTATAGTTTAGGGATGTCATTTTACACAGATCCATTGATTGTCATCGGTGATTAAAATTAAAATTTACCGTCCAGTCCGTATTCAATACTTATGGCAATAATGTGAATATTTATCTGCTTTTGGATTGGAAGATATTCCACGCTTTTCTATTCGCTTTATTTTACTGAATTCCAGAATTTTAGTAATACTAAAATAATGTCTTGACTTAATTGTGAAGCTGTGGAAATTTTAGTCATGCTAAAAAAACCTGCTGTAGAAAAAGAATTAGATTTGGTGTCGCTGGGAGAGAAACTTCGTCAGCGGCGCAAGGAATTACGCCTCACGCTAAGTGATGTTGCAAATGGTGCTGGTCTATCCGTTGGATTTATCAGCCAAGTCGAGCGCAATATTACGGCACCATCACTTGGTTCGCTTGCGACAATCGCATCGGTATTAGACTTTCCGATAAATGCGTTTTTGGATGGTCCAACAAAGAATGAAGAGGTCACACGAAGTGTCGACCGATCCACATTTGGTGTTCCCGGACTTGAAGTGTCGTATGAGCGGATTTCTTCATCCTTTTCAGGAAGTACCATCCATTCTGTGATTGTGCATGAACCTCCGGGACACCGAGTGGAACCAATTAGCCACGAAGGTGAAGAAATGTTCTTTATTCTTTCAGGTGAAATTACCGTCGAAGTGGAAGGGGAGCGCTCAATTTTGCGCACCGGGGATTCTGTTCATTTCGATTCAAGACGAACACATTCAATATGGAATCACACTGCCGGAACCACATCGATTTTGTGGTGCGGAACAATGGATATTTTTGGAGATGAAAATCCTGAACCTATCCATAAATAAATAAAAATAAAAACGAACAAACCAACGGAGATGGAACATGAAACCTAACAGATTGATGATTGGGGCGATGCTGCTCGCCTCGACAACTCTGGCTTCGCCAGTTTTAGCCGAAACAGTTTTACGAATTGATGAAGTTGCAGTGGGTGAACTCGACCCGGCGAAAGCTTCTGATTATGCTGATAGTATTTTGATGTTTAATGTTTACGACACATTGGTGCTGCCGAAACAGGGTGGACCGGGACATGATGGACATTTGGCTGAGAGTTGGACCAGTGATGGCTCCACATACACATTTAAACTTCGCGATGGTGTAAATTTCCAAAGTGGGAACCCACTAAACGCTGAAGATGTAGTGTTTTCACTTGAACGTATGCAAGGGATTGGCCAAGGCCTCTCTTATCTCTTTGGCGGCGTGAAAGCTGAAGCTGTTGACGATAAAACTGTCACATTTACGCTTGAAAGCCCTTATGCGCCATTTGTTGCATCACTCGTTCGCTTACCAATTGTTGATAAGAAATTGGTGATGGAAAACTTAGGCGATGGCGAAGGTGAGATGAAAGATTGGGGCCAAGCGTTCCTATCGGGTAATGGTGCAGGAACCGGTGCTTACACTGTTAAATCCCATAATCCCCAAGAAGAAACTGTGATGGCGAAAAACAGCACCTATTTCATGGATATCATTGAGGCTGCACCTGATACAGTTCGACTTCGCTATGGTTTAGAGGCTGCAACCGTGCGCACGCTTATTGCGCAAGGTGAACATGATATCGCCTCTCAATGGCTTCCACCCGAAGTGGTTACAGCGCTTGCAAAAGATGGTGCTCAGCTTTTAACTGAAACGGGAACTGGTGCATTTTACTTTAAGATGAATACGACCAAAGCCCCGCTTGATGATGTTAATTGTCGCCTCGCTTTGTCACATGCATTTGACTATAATACTGCCGTTCAAATGATTGCGATTACAGATGATGTATCTGCTGGTAGCCCCGCAACAGGTGCGATCCCGGTCGGGATGTTTGGAGCCAATGGCACAGAGATGGTACAAGCGCAAAGTCTGGATAAGGCGAAGGAATATCTTGCTGCATGTAAATATGATGCAGCTGACATGAATATTGAAGTTAGCTGGATAGCGGAAGTTCCGCTTGAAGAGCGCTTTGCACTTTTAATGCAAGCAAATTTCCAACAGCTTGGCATTAAATCTGAAATCAAAAAGCTGCCATGGGCACTCTTTGCAGAGCAAGTGTCAAAGCCTGAAAACACACCTCATATTAGTCAGCTATTTGTGAACGCTGTCACGGGCGACCCTGATACATTACTCTATGGCATGTATCACTCTTCAACACCTGGCACATGGCAGTCGCCTGAATATCTAAATGACGCGCAGGTGGACGAGTATTTGGACGCAGGTCGCACGGCATTTGATGATGCGGGCCGTGAAGAAGCTTATAAAAAGCTCAATGCAAGACTAATGGAAATTGCGCCGACGATTTACGGCTTTGACCGTCAGTCAGTTTTCGCAGCTTCCAATCGCGTTAAAGTTCCAGCGTTAAGCGATCCTTCTAAAGCATTTGGTTTGGATGGTATGGGCTTTAGTTTCCGTTTGATGGAGATGGTCGAGTAGGCCAACACCATTGACGGTGGCCATCTCCCGGCCACCGTCTCCTGATAATAAGCCGTTTGGTAATTTTATGTCTTCTATTTTACGCCTTTTATGGCAAAGGCTTGTCATTTCCGTCGTGGTATTGATAGGCGTTTCAATGCTGATATTCGTGATTGCTCGAATTATTCCGGGTGATCCAGCACGTATAGCTTTGGGGCCCAATGCTACCGCAGAACAAATTTCAAACCTACGCGCTGATCTTCATTTAGATGAACCCATAATCACCCAATATGGGTTTTTCGTTGCGGATCTTTTTCGCGGAGATTTGGGCATATCACTTTATACCAATCGACCGGTGACACTTGATATTGCACAATTTTTGCCAGCAACCCTTGAATTGGTTTTGATTGCGGGAATATTCATGGTCATGATTGGTTTGCCTCTGGGGGTGCTATCCGCGCGGTTTCAGAACAAATGGCCAGATCATCTCATTCGCGTTATCTCGCTTGTGACTGTATCGGCGCCTAGTTTCGTTTGGGCCGTAATCTTCATGCTTTTGTTTGCATTTTATCTGCCGCTTTTCCCAATCGCGGGTCGGTTATCTGACCTCTATGAGATTGATCGTATTACAGGCTTCTTGTTTATTGATACGTTGATTGCAGGCAATTTTGCAGCCTTTGGTGATGCAGTGCGTCACATTGTATTACCAGCATTAGCTCTTGCGCTATCTGGCATCGGTCAGGCCGCGCGTTTAACGCGCGCTAATATGGTTGAAACTTATAAGAAGCCATATATTGAGATGGCACAAGCTTATGGATTTTTCCCGTCGCGAATTGCAAACCATTATGCGTTCAAACCCTCACTTATTCCTTCTCTAACCATCATTGGTTTGGATTTCGCTGCGATGTTTGGCAATGCGTTTTTGGTTGAAGCGGTGTTCGCTTGGCCTGGTTTATCGCGCTACGGCGTTGCTGTGATTTTACGAAAAGACTTAAACGCAATCATGGGAACAGTTTTGATTATCGCCCTGGCATTTGTTGTTGTGAACATCATTGTTGATCTCATCATAGCATTTCTCAATCCCCGCATTCGTTACAGTGAGAAAGCAAAACCATGATCAGAGCTTTTCATATTCTGAAGTCAAACCCACTGTCGCTTGTCGGAATGATCCTTGTTTTAACAATCACTTTGTGTGCAGTTTTCGCCCCGCTGATTGCACCTTTTCCTGATCATAATGGCGCTGTGGTTGAATTTTTAAATGCAAACAAAGCACCATCTGCACAAAATTGGATGGGGACCGATCTTGTTGGTCGTGATATATTCAGTCGGATAATCTACGCCTATCAAATCAGCCTTGTGCTCGGTGTGGTCGTCTTGGCTATTTCTACGCCAATTGGCACGGTGGTTGGATTGATCGCTGGATACAAAGGTGGCTGGATAGAAACAGTCTTGATGCGGATCACAGATGTGTTTTTGTCCGTGCCGCCATTAGTTCTTGCGATCGCGATGATGGGTGTGCTGGAGCCCACCTTAACCAACGCGATGCTGGCCGTTACAGCAATGTGGTGGCCGTGGTACGCGCGTCTTGTATATAATATCGCCCGATCTGAACGAGAAGAGGGTTATGTTTTAGCCGCTGAAGTCATCGGTGCATCAAGCAACCACATAACGTTTCGCGAAATTTTGCCCAATTGCTTGCCGGCTATCATTACGAAAATGACATTGGATATGGGCTTTGTGATTATCATTGCATCTTCACTGTCGTTTCTTGGGCTTGGCGTACAACCGCCTACACCAGACCTTGGTTCCATGGTTGCGGAAGGCGCACGTTATCTGCCCGATAGCTGGTGGCTGAGTGTTTTCCCTGGGCTTGCAATTTTGTTAGCCGTATTTGGATTTAATCTACTTGGCGATGGTTTGCGTGAGATATTGGGAGTGGAAGAATGATGCCCTTGCTCGATATAAAAAACCTAGAGCTCTCATTTAACAGCTATAAGGGATTAACCCAAGTTCTCCATGGAATTGATCTAAACATCAAGAAAGGTGAACGCGTTGCGCTGGTGGGTGAAAGTGGTTCAGGTAAATCGGTGACGGCTCGGTTGGTTTTAGGTCTCTTGCAAGAAGCGCGTAATGCAAAGGCAAGCGGTGAAGTATTGTTTGATGGCAGCGATGTCAATCAAATGAAAAATAAGGATCGTGCGGGATTACGCGGCACTGATATATCGATGATATTTCAAGACCCAACGTCTTCGCTTAATCCAAGTTTTACCATCGAAACGCAATTTCATGATGTTTTAAAACGAAGAACACCTGATCTTACAAAAGAGATGAGTTTTGAGCGTGCGTGCGCATTGCTAGATGATGTTGCCATTCCTGATCCTAAGCGCGTCTTAAAATCGTATAATTTTCAAATGTCTGGCGGGATGAACCAACGGATCATGATCGCGATGGCGCTTGCGAACAAACCAAAATTGCTGCTCGCGGATGAGCCTGGAACGGCACTTGATGTGACGGTGCAATCTCAAACGCTTCAACTGATGCGTGATCTTGTAAGTGAAAACGATACCGCTGTTTTACTCATTTCTCACAATTTAGGTGTTGTGCGGGAATTTGCCGATAGGCTTTATGTCATTTATCGCGGCCGCATTGTTGAAGAAGGTCCAACGGCTTTGATCTTTAACAATCCACAGCATGCCTACACAAAGGCTTTGTTGAGTGCCATTCCACGGATCACAGGTGGTGGGTTGCCACAGATTGCTGAACAAACCGATGATTACCTTGCACCAAAAATTACCCATGGAGCGATCTAATGTCATTTTTTGAAATTCAAAATCTCTCCAAAACATTTAAAACCAAGCATGGTGATGTGAACGCTGTGCAAGATGTGAGTTTTAGTGTTGAGCAAGGTGAATGCTTAGCTGTTGTGGGCGAATCTGGTTCCGGTAAATCTACCATTGCAAATATGATATTAGGTATATTGGCACCCACTTCTGGTGCGATCTCGATGAAGGGTAGCAAACTTCCACAAAAGCGCAGTAAAGAGCATAGAAGAGCTATTCAGTTTGTGCAGCAGAACCCCCTTTCAGCATTAAACCCTAAACGAACAATCGGTGCTTCCGTGCGTTTGGGTTTGGATACTTATCATATGGGTGAGCCCCAAGAGCGCTGGTCGCAGGTGGAAAAGGCCTTGAGTGATGTTGGGCTGGATGCGGAATTAAGGTCGCGTTCTCCATCAGGGCTTTCTGGCGGTCAAAGACAACGCGTCAGCATTGCGCGGGCATTGGCATGTGAGCCGGAATTGCTCGTGCTTGATGAGCCCACATCGGCCTTAGACGTTTTGGTCCAAGCGCGCGTGCTTCAATTGTTAAATGCGTTACGTATAGAGAAAAACTTGACCTACATTTTCATCACGCATGATTTAGCAGTGGTGCGCAATGTTGCAGATCGCGTCGCTGTTTTTAAAGCAGGTCAGCTCGTTGAATTAGATACGACTGAAAATATTTTTACCAATCCCGGCACTCAGTATACGCGTGAATTAATAAACGCGGTTCCGGTCATCGATGAAGACGAAATTATGCTGAAAAATAAACTGGTGGCAAACCTATGACAAACTTCCACGAAATCTTATCCCAAGTTGATCAACCAATGACGACCTTTAAAGCGCTTGAGCATTTGGTCGATCAAACAATAGGGGTCAAGTTATTCACGCTTATGGAAATTGATACTAAAAAAGGTGTTGCACGCCGGACTTATAGCAATATGCCAGAAGCTTATCCCTCAAGTGGTGAAAAACCTATTCAAGATAATGCTTGGACGACAAAAGTGCAGGTACACCACGAAACATTTGTCGCCAATTCAATTGATGAAATTGCAGAAGTTTTTGGTGATTATGAGCTTATCCAATCACTCGGCTGCGAGAGCTGTTTAAATCTCCCCATTATTGTCAATGGTGAGGCAATCGGAACACTTAATTGCCTTCATGATGCGGGGCGTTATACGCCTGAACGCGTTGCGGCGGCACAAGAATTAAAACAAGCAGGTGCGATGGCTTTTTTACTGGCTGCATCTTTGAAAGAAGGAAATTAGTATGTCAGAAAAAGTCTTACGTGCTGCCACAGATGTTGGCGGAACTTTTACTGATTTGGTTGCGTTTGAAACATCGCATGATGGTGGTATCGAAATTACCACATCAAAATCCGATACCACCCCGCCAAACTTTGAACAGGGTGTCTTAAATGTCATAGAGAAAGCTGGTATCAACGTTGGCGATATCGACTTTATGGCTCACGGCACGACGGTTGTTATTAATGCGTTGACCGAGCGTAAGGGTGTGAAAGTTGGCTTGATCACCACAAAAGGTTTTCGCGATACGCTTGAGATTGCGCGCGGCAACCGACCTGATTTCTTTAACTTGCATTATGTAAAACCTGAACCATTTGTTCCGCGTTATTTGCGTCATGAAGTGCCAGGCCGCATGACATATAAGGGTGAAGAACGCGAGCCACTTGATCTGTCAGGTTTGCCAAAGATTATCGCATCAATGAAGTCTGAGGGGGTGGAAGCTGTCGCAATTTGCTTGTTGCACTCTTATGCAAATACCCATCACGAAGCTGGGTTATTGGAAGCGATTGAACAACAATGGCCTGAAGTTTCCGTTGTTGCAAGCCATCAAATTACGCGAGAATGGCGCGAATATGAACGCTCAAATACAGCCGTGTTATCGGCATATGTTCAACCCGTTGCGGCCAAATATCTTGGTAATCTTGATAAGGGGTTAGCAGAAAAGGGTTTGAAAAAATCGCCTTATATTATGCAATCCAATTGCGGGGTTGATAGCCTGCAAGCAACCTCACGTGTTCCCATCACTATGGTGGAAAGTGGACCAGCATCAGGATTTTGGGGAGCTGCGGAACTTGGTAAACTGATCGGTGAACGCGATATTCTTGCACTCGATATTGGCGGCACAACGGCGAAATGCTCGCTGATCGAAGATGGTGAAGTGCGTATTATGACTGATTATTGGATTGAGCGCAGCCGCAAATCTGCTGGTTATCCCATCATGGTTCCGGTGGTTGATTTGGTTGAAATCGGAAATGGCGGGGGGTCGATCGCCTGGGTCGATGATTTTGACAAGCTTCACGTTGGTCCAAAATCCGCTGGGGCTCTTCCGGGGCCTGCAGCTTATGGCAAAGGCGGGAATGAAGCGACGACCACGGATGCTAATTTATGGCTTGGTCGCATAAATCGCGATTATTTTTGCGGTGGTGCAATCAAAGCGGATATGAGCGCGACCGAAACGGCGATCGGTGTATTGGCGCAAAAATTAGATGTTAATAAAGATGAAGCGGCGCAGGGTATTGTGCGCATTGCCAATAACAACATGGTCAACGCGCTTAAACTTGTTTCCGTTAACAGAGGACACGATACGCGAGACTTCACGCTGCTTGCATTTGGTGGTGGTGGTGCCATGCATGCTGTTGCACTTGCGCAAGAATTGCAGATGAAAAAAGTCATTGTGCCAATGGCAGCATCGGTGTTTTCCGCATGGGGCATGATGATGTCTGATCTTAGAAGAGATTATTTTGTCACTCAACTTGTCGATCTATCTGATGGTGCGGCAAATGAAATTGAATGCGTATTCTCTAGTACAGAAAAATTAGCCCTCTCAACATTTAAATCAGAGGGGGTCGAGGAAGGCAAAGTGAGCTTCTTGCGTTATGGTAAGTTTAGATACCAAAACCAAGAACATACAACCGAAGTTTTGATTGAGGGTGAAATCACCGCTAAAAGTCTTGATGAAATTACTGATAAATTCCATCAGACATATGAGCGTGAATATTCGTACCGACTTTCAGCTCCTGTTGAAATGGTGGGGATACATTTGGTTGCGCGTGCTGAAGTTGGTAAGTTATCAATGAAGCCGGAAGCCCTTACAGATCGTCCTGCAAGTGATGCATTAAAAGGTATGCGTGAAGTTGATTATGCGCTTGAAGGTAAACATCAAGCGCACATTTATGATGGCGAAAAATTAGAACCAGGAATGACGTTCAGTGGTCCCGCCATCATTGAAGATCCGGGAACAACAATTGTCGTTCATCCGAAAAATAATGTTGAAATTGACGCCTATAAAAACATCCATATCCATTTAGGAGACGCATCATGAGTACAGATGCTATCACTTTAGAGATCATCCAAAATTCTCTTCAAGCCGCTGCTGATGAAATGTTTGCAGCCATGCGCAAAACAGCAATGTCATCGATCATCTATGAAGTGTTGGATATGGGCACAGGTATTACAGATGCAAAAGGACGTATTGCATCTTCGGGTGCTGGCATTCCCGCATTTATCGGTGTTTTGGATAAGTCAGTTCAATTTATCTTATCCAAGCATGATGATATTCAACCAGGTGATGTTTTTATCACCAATGATCCATGGCATGGCGGTGTGACCCACCTTAATGATTTGGTTTTGGCGATGCCGGTTTTTTCGGGTGGTCAGCTAATTGCTTGGACCGCAAATATTGCGCATAATTCTGATGTTGGCGGTATGGCACCAGGTTCTTTATCCGGCGAGGCAACGGAAATTTTCCAGGAAGGTTTAAGGCTGCCAGCTGTGAAGTTAATTCGCAAAGGTGTGACTGATCAGGCTGTTATGGATATTATTACCTGCAATAGCCGTATGCCGGACTTCATTTTAGGTGACGTATGGGCAGCTATTGCCAGTGTTCGTGTGGGTGCTAAACGACTTGAAGGATTGGCTGAGAAATACGGTGTTGAGACCTTCTCGATAGCCATGGATCAATTCATGTTATTTGGTGAACAAACGGCAAAGGCTGAATTGAAAAAACTTCCAAATGGCACTTTTGAACTATCCGAAGAGCAGGATGACGGCCGGATATATCATGTAAAAGTGACAATCTCCGATGACGAAATGGTTGTGGACCTTCGTGATAATCCTGATCAAGATGTGGGGCCAACGAATACTAGTCGTGATGGGACAGTTGTTTGTGCGCAGATGGTGTTTAAGTCGATAACAGATCCGCAAACGCCGGCCAATGACGGTTCATTTAGGCCGCTAAAAGTGCTCACTCGTGAAGGGTCGGTATTTCATGCGCAAGAGCCTGCTGCTATTGGGTTTTATTTTGAAACTGAAGTGCGGGTTTATGATTTAATCTGGCGTTGTCTTGCACCTCATATTCCACAGCGCTTACCAGCTGGGCATTTCTCATCTATTTGCGGTACATTCATTGGCGGTATTCATCCTGATACAGGACGGCAATATACAATCATTGAGCCGCAAATTGGAGGTTGGGGCGCTTGGGATGGCAGCGATGGCAATCCTTGTATTTTCTCAGGTTTTCATGGTGAGACCTATAATACGCCTGCTGAAATTTCAGAAGCGCGGAATGGTTTATATATTGACTGCATGGCGCTTAATGATGCACCGGGTGGGGAGGGTCAGTTTACAGGTGGGCGCGGACTTGTTCTTGAATATCGCATTCGAACCGAGAACGGATTTCTAACAGCGGGCTACACCAGATCAAAAATCAAACCTTGGTCTTTAGATAATGGTGAAGAAGGCTCAGGTAACTTTGTTGAAGTTGTTAAAGCAGATGGCAACAAAGAAACTTATAGTTTCGTGTCTGGGATGAGTGTGACAACAGATGATGTTATCCGCGTTATTACCTCTTCAGGGGCTGGCTATGGTGATCCAAAAAAACGCGATCAAGACGCGGTTGAATTAGATATTAAAAATGGTTTTGTCTCACCAGAGCGTGCGGCAAAAATCTATTCTTAAAAAACAAAAAGGAAGCTTGAGACAAATTGTTATTCAGGCAAGCAGATAGGGGTATTTAGATGCAACGACTTCAGGCGTTACAGCACAAGATGATTGAGCAAAATGTAGATCTTGTCGCAATAGGACCGGGTATGCATTTGAAGTGGCTGCTTGGGATCACACCGCATGCGGATGAGCGGGTATTATTGGTGTGTGTCACACAAGATAATATTGCGTTTTTGATGCCTGCTTTGGAAGCCGATAGCGCGCGCCAACATACCGAACTTGCATTTTATACGTGGACAGATGCGCAAGGGCCTGCGGGTGCTTTTGAAACGCTCATGACGGATCTTAATATCAAGAGCGCGAAAAATATTGTTTTGGATGAAGCTATGCGCGCGGATTTTGCTGGCTTGGTGCAAGATGCTCTGCCGCAAGCCAAACGGCAATTTTGTGAAACAACAATTGGCGCTTTGCGTATGCAAAAAAGTGAAGACGAATATGAATGTTTGAAATCTAACGCGTTGATCGCAGATGCTGCCATGCAGGCCGGTTGGGCTAGTATGAAAGTTGGCATGACAGAAAAGCAAGTGGCCCTTGTCATTCGCGAAAAATTTGCTGACCTTGGAGCCAAGCCACTTTTTACAATCATCGGGGCTGGAGAAAATGGCGCGTTTCCCCATCACCAAACTGGAGACGCAAAACTGCAAATAGGTGATGCAGTGGTTATGGATATTGGCGCAAGCTCTGAAAGATACCCAAGTGATATCACCCGAATGGCGATCATAGGTGAAGAACCTTCCGGTTATTCAGATGTGCATTTAATCGTTGAAAATGCGGTCGAGGCAGCTTTAGAAGCGGCAAGACCGGGGGCTAAAGCGCACGAAGTGGATGATGCCGCGCGCGGTGTGATCGAAGCTGCGGGATATGGCAAATATTTCGTTCATCGCACAGGGCACGGAATGGGCATTGAAGGGCATGAGCCACCCTATATAACATCCAGTTCACAAACCATACTTCAGGAAGGAATGGTTTTCTCGATCGAACCCGGGATTTATCTTCCTGGCCGATTTGGAATTCGATTAGAAGACATTGTTATCCTGCGAGCAGACGGCCCGGAAATATTGTCGTCATTGCCAAGAGAGGCGGTTCTCATCGGTGGATGACCCTTTCACATGCCAAATAATAAATGCGGCTATTGATGCGAGCGCGCAGGAGATGTTTGACGTTTTGCGACGTACTGCAATGAGCCCGATCATCTATGAAGTTTTGGATGTGGGTACAGGCATCACGGATCCCGAAGGCAATTTGATAAGCTCAGGTGCTGGGATTCCATCATTTATTGGCGTGCTGGATAAATCTGTAAGCGCTATCCTTGCAAAGTTTGAAGGCAACGTATTCGATGGTGATGTTTTTATCACAAATGATCCAAACTATGGGGGCGTCACCCATCTTAATGACATTGTTATTGCTCAGCCAGTTTTTCATGATGGTCAACTAATTGCATGGGTAGCATCAATTGCACATTGGGGTGATATCGGAGGTAAAACCCCAGGTTCCATGCCTGTTGATGTCATTGATATATTTGGTGAGGGCTTACGCTTGCCGCTCATCAAGCTCATGGAAAAAGGTGCGGCTAATAAATCTGTGATGGAGATTATCACAACCAATTCGCGGTTAAGCGATTTTGTTGTTGGTGATATGAATGCACAATTAGCGGCCAGTCAAAAAGCTAGCATTTTGATTAAAGCGGTTGCAGATCGCTATGGAATTAAGACTTTCTTTCATGCAATATCTAGCGCCTTGGATGAGGGGTTTGAACGTGCATCAACAGGTTTATACCAATTGCCAAAAGGCGCGTTTTCAATATCGGAGCCTCAGGATGATGGTGAGAATTTAAATGCGGTTATCTCAATTACAGATGAAAAATTTATTGTCGATTTAAGTGATAATCCGAACCAAATGAACGCGCCGCATAATACGTCTCGAGATGGTGCAATTATTGCCTGTCAGATGTTTTTTAAAGCGCTGACCGACCCTGAACGGTTTGCCAATGCTGGCTCATTTAAACCATTAGAAGTTCTTACCAAACCGGGAACGATTTTTCATGCAGTTGGGGATGTGCCCCATGGCTATTATTTTGAAACTCGTATTCGATTGTTTGATATGCTTTGGCATTGTATGGCAAAACACGTGCCTGATCGGCTCCCCGCTGGGCATTTTGCGTCTATCTTTGGTACCGTTATCGCTGGTCAGCACCCGGATACGGGTAAGAAATATACAATGGTTGAGCCGCAGATGGGTGGCTGGGGCGCGACATCTGAACGTGATGGAATGAGTGCCATGTATTCAACCAGTCATGGGGACACTTTCAATTGTCCAGTTGAAATTGCTGAAGCTCGCTATGGTTTGGAAGTCATTGAGAAATCACTTGCCGAAAAAGAGAGTTCGGATGGGATTTTTCAGGGAGGGTGTGGTGTTAAGACCGTTTATCAACTTCATGGTCAAGCAAACATATCTGTTGGAATATCGCATGCTAAAATCCCTGTGTGGTCACTCAATGATGCACCTGTTGGAGGGGTGAATTCGCTCGAGATTGAACATCCCAATCATGTAAGAGATAGATATAGTTTTGTCAGTGGATTGGTGTTGGATAAAGGATCGAAAATTATCATTAAAACTGCAAATGGTGGAAACTGTTAGCTCGCTTAAGTAACTTGCAACTTGCGGATAAAGCAGTCACATAGCTAATAGACAGCTCATTTGAATACTTGCTCGACGCATCTACATAATTTCTACATATTGAAAACTTAGTTTGGTTCAAACCGGAATATTTAGTCGCAATATTGGGAGATTTCATCATGAGTGTTTTAGATCGTTATACTGTTTTTCGTTGTTCTTTAACGGCAGCAATGGCGCTTTTAATCGGGGTTGGTTTTAACCCATTGCACGTACAGGCTCATGATGAGCATGATCACTGCCAAGCGGTTAAGAAATCTGTTTCAGAAGCAGGGTTTGACGATAAAGTCACAGTAACTTGCGAAAGCGGAAACGCTATTATTTCATCAGATACCTATCCTGATCACGAGCTTATGACGGGCATTGTGGGGACAAATGAGCAGGTGCCAGTGCCCGGGCAATACGATGCCCCTATACCACTCGACCCTCAATTAGGTGACACGCCTAAAACACGCGATTCCTCGTTGGGTGTAGCGATCAATGGTGTGCCTATTTTTGATTATACCGGTGGTGGGGAGATGTCTGAAAGTGATCTTTACCATCACCAAACACAGCACGACACATTGTTAACACAACAGCTTGACGTGTGTGGTGGACATGCTGGGCGCGGAGATGATTATCATTACCATGTCGCGCCAAAATGCATGATTGATGAAATGGAAAACGCGGGGCCAGACGCGATTATTGGTTGGGCATTTGACGGATTTCCCATTTATGGTGATACCAATCCAGATGGCAGTGAAATCTTAGAAGGTGCATTGGATGTGTGTAACGGGCAGGTGGATGTGACCTTTGGGTACCGCTATCATACCTCGCAAGACGCGCCTTATATTGTCCAATGCTTGATGGGTGATATGCCTGACATTCGCGATCTACCTCGGATCCCGCCGCTTGAACTATCATCTGGTGGGCGGGTCGATCCCGGTAGACCACCACGAGGTGGCGTTGAAAACCTGACCTTTACGCAAACTGCATCTGGCGAACGCAGCATGGATTATACATATCAGGGGGAAGCATACTATATGCGTTATAAACCTTCAGGTAAGGCCAATTGTTATAGTTTTGAAACCAAAACTGTTACCAATAATGGTGAGGTTTTTTCCTCTGAATATTGTCGGTAAACTATTAACTTACGAGAAGCGCTGTTGTGTATTTGAGCGCTTTATTCAATCAGGTTTTATATTCGGAAATATCAAAATTTACACCGGCGAGGTATCGGTTACCGTCCTCAAAGTCGATAATTGCACCTCGTCCATCAAACCAAATTATAGATTTATCAAATCGTACGAACCTAAATTGGGTTCTGTAAGCAACGCTTGTATCTATTGTGGATTGAACTGCTTCGTTTACATGCGTTAAATCATCTGGATGAATGCGGTCCAAAAAGCTTTGTGCGGGGAATTCAAGATTGTTATGCGGCCAGCCAGTTAAGTCTTTTAATGTTTCGTCTATTTGGCATATTCCGCTATCTAAATTCCAGATCCATCTCCCAATAGAAGCCACAACGGGGGCAAGTTGTTCCCAATACTCTGCTGATAAATTCAGTTGTTCAAATTGATTGTTAAAATTCACGATTGGGTCCTAAAATCTTTGGTTATGTTACTAAGCTAAGAACATGCAATCCTGCTTGACGGGAAGACCTGGTTCAACAGGGTAGAATTGAAAATAAGTCCACCTTATCGAGGAGGTAGTTCATTTAAATCTACCCCCATATTCTCCATGCGCTCTCGCCATTTATTGCGCGCGTGTTTTTGCATGTCTTCCACTGTGTCAAGTTCATCAGTGATTTCAAGACCCATGATGGTTTCAATGATATCTTCCAGCGTGACTAGACCTTGAACTGTGCCATACTCATCCAGCAATAAAACGATATGTGCCTTAGCATTGATTAATTGTGAATAGGCGTCATAAACGGTCATATTGTCTGATAGGGCTTCAAAGTTTCTTTTAAATGCGGAAAGCTTTTCTTCGTTTTTGTTGTTGGCTTTTGCCGATAAAATATCCACTTTCAAAACATAGCCATCGATATCATCTTGAGATGACTTAAATATTGGAATTCGAGAAAATGGAGAATTTGGATATTTTGTGAAATACTCTTGCGTCGTTAAGTTTTCAGATAGTGAAAAAATAACTGAACGTGGTGTCATAATATCCCGGATCGAGATCTGCCTGATCTTCATCATGTTGGTGAAAATTGCATGCTCTTCAGTGTTGAAGACACCTTCTTCTTTGCCGATCTCTACCATGGCTTTGACTTCATCACGGCTGAATGTAAATGCACTTGTTTTTCCGCCGGAAATCAATTTTGTGAGTTTCTCAGATAGCCATACGAGCGGCAGTAAACCTTTGACCATTGTTTGGATCACTTGTGCCGTTAAAGGGGCAATTTGTTGCCAATAGGTCGCGCCAAGGGTTTTGGGAATGATTTCAGAAAATATCAAAATGACGAAGGTGAGAACAGCGGAAATAATGCCGAGATATTGATTGCCGAATACGACAGTGGCTTGCGCGCCCACGCCTGCTGCACCAACGGTGTGAGAGATCGTATTTGCTGTTAATATGGCAGCCAATGGACGATCGATATTTGATGTAAGTTCTTTTATGAGTTTAGCGCTTTTATGGTTTTCGCTTTCTAATTTTGCGATGTAAGAGGGCCTGATAGATAAAAGTACAGCCTCACAAACAGAACATAAAAATGATACGAAAACAGCTAGGAAAAGATAAAAAAGCAGTAAAGTCATGATTTGGTTTAAAAACTCTTGGGGCTCGTGTTCTTTAGGTTGTCACAAAGACCTAGCAGGTTTTTTCCCTTAAAGTATATTGGTTTTAGAAATCTTTAGTTTATTAGGTCTCATCCGGTGGTGTTGTTACAGCAAAATCCCCGGTTGCTTTATCTTTTGCAGGTTCTGTGAACTCTTCAGTATGCAGTCCGCGGCTGATAAGCTCGCGAATGGCTGCAGCTCTTGAAGGTAAGCGATGCTCAAAGCGCCAATCATCAATTGCTTTGACTTCCTCGTCGCTCAGCATCAACTGTAACTTCTCAGTGCGCTTGCTGACTTCTCCTGCCATTTCTTCACCTTTATCAATAAATCGTTTTCTACATAACATACGTATGTTGAGTAACAAACATAAATTACTGCGTAAATGGCAGTTAATGTTGTTCCAATACCGCATGAATGTATCTATCTTACATCTCTTAACTATATGATTTTATTTGATTTTTATATTAATGGGCATTACTTTTAGGATATCGCTTGAGGTCAATGTAAAGGACTAGATCCATGAAGGCACTACTTTTAATCAACGCCAATGCGCGCAAAGGTGATGAGGACGATGAATTCCTTGTTGGTCTGTTTGACGGTTCAAATATTGATGTATCAAAACGCATAGCGCACAGCGAGGAAGAAGCAAAAACAATCTTTCAGTTGTTAATAGCTGATCATGATATGGTCATTTTAGCTGGCGGTGATGGAACAATATCCTGTCTATTGAGTGATATTCTTGCTTCTGGAAAACCTTTGGGCATATTGCCGTTGGGAACAGGCAACGACTTTGCGCGCAGTATTGGTGTTTCTGAAGACCTTAAAGACGCAGCAGAGCTTATCAAAAAAGGTTCGACGCGCAATGTTGATGTTGGCTATGCCGACGGCAAGCCGTTTCTAAATGCACTAAACATCGGATTTGCGGAGCAAATTGCCCGTGACCATGGCGGATTGGTAAAAAAGATGTTTGGCAGTTTGTCATACCCATATCGTTGGTGGCGTTCTTACCATAATTCAAAAACGTTCACCGCAGATGTTGTCATGGATAAAGAAAAACATAATTCATTCAGAGCGGATCAAATCTCGGTTGCAAATTCAAACAGCTTTGGACGCCATCTAACCATTGATAGTGAAAACTCCTTGAACAGTGGTGAGCTTTCAGTCATGGCGGTGAAACCGATTGGCGTGATTGGTTGGATTAAGCTGTTGCCGAAAATGTTGTTCGGTGACCCTGAAACTTTGGAAGGCGTTGCCACGTCACGTGAGCGATCTATTTCTATCGTGACAAGACCAAAGCAAAAATACACCATCGATGGAGAACCTGCGGGTAAAACACCAGTGGATATTAAAGTTCAAAAAGGTCATTTGGAAGTTTTTGCTTCGTGATCGAGGACAGGGGGTATCCTTTGAAGCGGTATTTATTGTGGGAAGATGAATGCCTGCTTTGGGATCAAGCATCGGATTGTTTTGTGGACAGTCCGGTGCTTAGTTTTGTTTCAAAGGCTCGTTGATAATTCAAATTATATATGAACGGCTTTACCCAATGCGCGCATGCAGGCTTCCTGAAACCCTTCTGATCGAGTGGGATGTGCATGGATTGTTGCGCTGATATCTTCAAGACGTGCACCCATTTCGAGTGCCAAAGAAAACGCTGCTGAGAGTTCGGAAACTCCTTCGCCGACCGCTTGAATGCCAATGATGACATGATCTGATTTACGCCAAACAACGCGTATGAAACCACTTTCATCTTCCGTCGTCATTGCTCGTCCATTTGCCATAAATGGAAATTCGCTTGATCGGGTGTCTTCACTTTCACCTGGCAATTCGCCACAGGAAACGATTTCTGGATCGGTGAAACAAACGGCGGGGATTGATCGTTTATCCCATGAAACTTTGTGACCTGCGATATATTCTGCGACCAATTCACCTTGCGCCATTGCGCGGTGGGCTAACATAGGTTCGCCTGTGACATCTCCAATAGCGAATACTCCGCGCATGGATGTTTGGCACACTTCATCTATTTCAATAAAGGCACCGTTTCTCGTAAGGGCTAATTCATCAATTTGGATTTTTTCCGTACGTGGACGCCGCCCGACAGTGACGAGCACTTTTTCCGCGCTGATATCCCCGGCATCTGTTTTCAATATACCATTAGAATAGCCTTCTGCTTTGGTATTGGTAAAGGTTTTAACGCCAAGGTTTTCAAGTTTATCAGTAACAGGCTTTTTTAATGCGTCATCAAAAATTGGTAGAATTGAATCTGTGGCTTCAACGATGGTGACATTTGCACCGAGCTTTGCAAATGCAGTTCCAAGTTCTAACCCAATATATCCGCCGCCAATAACCGCAAGTGTTTGCGGGATAGACTTCAACGCCAGAGCTTCAGTTGATGATAAAATGTCCCCACCAAAAGGCATGTTAGGCAATTGAACCGAAGATGATCCGGTGGCAATGACGATATTTTCAGCCCTGATTGAGCGGATGTCGTCATTGTTTTCTATCGCTACTTTTTTGCCGTCGATGAATTTTGCACTTCCTTTGATAAACCGAACCTTGGCTTTTTTCATCAAGCCTTCCACGCCTGTGGTGAGACGCTTTACAATGCCGTCTTTCCAGGCAATTGTTTGTGCTAGATCGATTTCAGGTTTGCTGGTTTTAATTCCCAATGGTCCGTCTGGCGTTTTGATTATTTTATCAAATTCATTGGCTGCGTGGATTAATGCTTTGGAGGGGATGCAACCAATATTTAAACATGTGCCACCAGCAGCGTTTTCATCAACAATGATTGTATCTATCCCAAGTTGGCCTGCACGAATTGCGCATACATAGCCGCCAGGCCCCGCGCCGATGATCAGTAGTTTACAACTTAAATCCATTATGAACGCTCCACAAACAACATTGCGGGGCTTTCAAGCAATGTTTTTAATTTTCGAACAAATACGGCTGCATCCCAGCCATCAATTACCCGATGATCGAATGAACAAGAGATGTTCATCATTGTTCGCGGCTGGAAGTTTTGGCCATCCCACATTGGACGAACCTGCATTTTATTCACACCAATGATTGCGACCTCTGGGTGATTGATAATTGGGGTTGTTGCGATCGCACCTAATTCTCCCAATGAGGAGATTGTAATCGTGCCTTCGATTAATTCTCCAGGTTTGATGGTTCTCTCTCTTGCTGAACTTGCAAGGCGAGCTAACTCTTTCGCATTGTCCCACAGATTTTCTGCCTGCGCATGTCGTACGACAGGAACGGTCAGTCCGTTTGGTGTTTGTGTTGCGATGCCAATGTGAACACCTTCGTATTGGCGAATGATGCCTGCATTATCATCATAACGTGCGTTAAATTGAGGCTGTTCACGAACTGCTTCAATGATGGCCTGCATGAGAAAAGGAATGATCGTGAGCTTTGATCGCTCGCCTTCATGTTGTATGTTTAAGCTTGCGCGTAACTCTGTAAGTGCGGTCATCTCAATTTCTTCAACAATCGTTATATGTGGAATTTGACGTTTAGAAAGCGACATTTTTTCCGCAATTTTGCGGCGCATACCAACGACAGGAATGTCCTCAATATGATCACTGGCGACACGATTGTTTTTTGAATTTATCTGAGTATTGTTTTCGGCAAACTTGTCGATATCTTTGTGGATAATGCGCCCAGCAGGGCCGCTGCCCGTAATTGCTCTCAGATCGATATTTTCCTCGCGTGCTCTTGCGCGAACAGAGGGAGCTGCGAGTGGTTTGTTTGTTTGGTCGATGAAAACGGGAGGTGTTTTATCTTCAATGACGCTTTGCGGTTGTGCAATTGGAGCTTGGGTTATTGCTGGTGCAGCTTCAGGTTCCGTTTTGGGTGGTGGAGAAGCAGCCGACAATTTGTCATCTCCATCAACTTCAATGCGAATGAGAACGCCCCCAATTGGCATCATCTGGCCAATCTCGCACCCAAGTTCAACCACTTTGCCATCAACAATAGATGGAACTTCAACTGCGGCCTTATCGGTCATCACGGCCGCGAGAATGTCATCTTCACGCACGGGATCTCCCGGCTTTACATTCCATTCCACAACTTCGGCTTCTGCAATACCTTCACCGACATCGGGCAATAACATTTCGTAAATACCCATGATCAGTCCTCCATCACTTTAATCAAAGCTTCGCCGACGCGTTTGGGCACGGGGAAATAGTTCCATTCTTGAGCATGGGGATAGGGTGTGTCCCATCCAGTTACGCGAACCATGGGTGCTTCTAAATGATAAAAACAGGTTTCCTGAACCAGCGACAATAGCTCTGCGCCAAAGCCACTTGTGCGCGTTGCTTCATGTAAGACCAAGCATCGTCCAGTTTTTTGAACGGATGAGGTGATTGTCTCAAGATCAATAGGTGATAGGGTGCGCAAATCAATAATCTCGGCATCTATCCCCGTTTCATTAACAGCAGCTTCTGCAACATAAACCATGGTGCCATAGGTTAAGATCGTGACGTCGTTGCCAGGGCGATATATCGATGCTTTGCCGATTTCAATGATCTCATTGCCTTCAGATACCGATCCTAACGGATGCTTTTTCCAGCTCTCGACCGGTCTGTCGTGATGGCCATTAAATGGGCCGTTATAAAGTCGTTTGGGTTCGAAAAAGATGACAGGGTCGGGGTCTGCGATGGATGCAAGAAGTAGACCTTTGGCGTCTTGTGGGTTGGAGGGCATGACAACCTTTAGACCGGATGCGTGAGTAAATAACGCTTCTGGGGATTGGCTGTGTGTTTGCCCGCCAAATATGCCTCCGCCTGTTGGGACGCGAATAACAATAGGGCAGGTAAAGTCGGCGTTTGAGCGATGTCTTAATCGTGCAGCTTCTGATACAATTTGATCAAATGCAGGATAGATATAATCAGCAAACTGGATTTCGATTACAGGTTTTAATCCGTAAGCTGCCATGCCGATGGCAGCGCCAACAATGCCGCACTCATTGATGGGACTATCAAAACAACGGTTCTTTCCATATTTTTCTTGCAAGCCTGCAGTACAGCGAAATACGCCGCCAAAAAATCCAACATCCTCACCAAAGACAACTACTTTTTCATCGGCGGCCATCGCTTGATCATGGGCATCACGGATGGCTTCAATCATCGTCATTTCAACCATATTAATACCCAGCCTCTTGGCGTTGGCGAACAAGGTGAGGCGGCATTTTTTCATACACACCTTCAAACATGTCGCGCGGGCTTGGGGCTTGGCCTGTTCCTAAAGTACCAACGGCTTCCGCTTCTTTCTGTGCTTTTAAAACCGTATCCATGATCTCAGCTTCAAACTGTTTATGGCGATCTTCACTCCATGCACCTAGAGTAATCAGATGTTGTTTTAATCGTTCAATTGGATCTCCCAGCGGCCAAGCTTGTTCTTCTTCTTTTGCTCTATAGGCGGATGGGTCATCGCTGGTTGAATGCCCTCCAGCGCGATAAGTCACATGTTCAATCAAGGTTGGTCCATGGCCCGCTCGCGCGCGTTCAGTTGCCCATTTTGCAACGGCATAAACCGCAAGATAATCATTCCCATCCACTCGTAATGCTGGGATGCCAAAACCATGTCCGCGTGCTGCAAAAGTGCCAACACCGCCGCGTGCGATGCCTTGAAACGTTGATATGGCCCATTGGTTGTTCACAATGTTTAAAACGACAGGTGGGCGGTAAGTTGAGGCAAAAACCATCGCGGCGTGAAAATCACTTTCCGCGGTGGAACCGTCACCAATCCATCCGACGGATATTTTGTCATCGCCAGAAAGTGCCGATGCCATTGCCCAACCCACGGCTTGGATATATTGGGTTCCTAAATTTCCAGAGATTGAGAAGAAACCATAATCATTGGCTGAATACATGATCGGCATTTGCCGCCCAACCAATGGATCTTTAGCATTGGAATAAATCTGGTTCATCATGGTGGTTAAAGGGTATTCGCCAGCAATGAGAAGGCCTGCCTGTCGATAAGTGGGAAAGTTCATATCACCTTGGCGTAACGCTTTTCGAAATGCGCAGCTCACCGCCTCTTCACCCAAGTGTTGCATATAAAAACTTGTTTTGCCTTGACGCTGTGCCATCATCATACGCTTATCAAATGCGCGCAATGTCAGCATGTGTTGTAACCCGTCGCGAAGCTCATCTGCACTGAGAGCTTCAGCCCATTCACCAACTGCTTCACCGTTCTTGTTCAACACGCGTACGATCGAAAATGCCATGTCTCTAATTTTGTCCGGATCGACATCAATTGGCGGGCGTTTGACAGAACCTGCGCGCGGGATATCAAAATCGGAAAAATCAGGAGTGTCCCCTGGGCGGCAACCTGGTTCAGGAATGTTGAGGGATAGTGGTTTTCCTTTGGTCATGGTTATGCTGCACCTTCATTTTGCATTGCACGTAGAAGGATCTCATCGACCATTTCATCTGCAATCCGGATTGTTGTTTTGCCAGTTTTTTCACTCAAAACAATGATGTCGTGAATACGGTCTGTAATTTGTTTGATGCGCTCATCGCGATATTGGTGACTTTGCTTTAGAATTTCACCTGCCGCATTGATGATGCCGCCAGCATTGACGACATAGTCTGGTAAGTATGTGATGCCACGTTTTTGAATTTCATCAGCTATGAGCGGGCTCGCTAACTGATTGTTTGCAGCACCGCAGATGAGTTTTGCACTCAGTTTGGAAATTGTTTGATGCGATAAAATCCCGCCAAGTGCACAAGGCGCGAAGATATCCATATCAGTGTCGAAAACATTCTCAACGGGGCAGATTTCGGCATCAAATTTGGATGCAGCTTGTTCGATCAAGGATGTGTTGATGTCAGAGACAATTAACTCAGCACCATCTTTGTGCAGTTTTTCGGCTAACGACATTCCCACATGGCCTAACCCTTGAACCAAAACGCGTCTGCGATCCAATTTTTCGGTGCCAAAAACTTTATCTGCACCAACTTTAAGGCACTGAAAGACGCCTTCCGCGGTAAAAGGTGATGGGTCGCCACTGGCAAAGTTGCCACCGTTTAATCCTGCAGCATAAGATGTTTCTTGTGCGACGATGGCCATGTCTTGTGGGCTAATACCAACATCTTCTGCGGTGAAATAGCTACCTTTTAAGTGATCAACGACTTTGCCAAATGCACGTAATAAATCGGCAGATTTATCTGTTTTGGCATCGCCGATAATAACTGATTTACCGCCGCCTAGGCCAAGACCTGCAATGGCATTTTTATTGGTCATGCCTTTTGCCAAACGTAAAACATCTTCTTTTGCTGCTTCCAGATTATCGTAATTCCACATCCTGCATCCACCAGCGGCAGGCCCGCAAATGGTTGAGTGAATAGCGATATATGTTTTCAATCCACAACCCTTATCCTCTGCATAAATTAAGCGTTCAAATCCGGCTGGCGTGGGCAGTTCATGGATGATCGGAAGCATGTTGTCTCCTTTGTTTGACGAACAGGATTAGTTTGCCATGACTTCCATAGTTGAAAAATTTGAAACTTAGGGCTATTTTCAATTTTATTAGTGATTAAAACTATTTTGTAGAGAAAAAAGAGTGAATAAATCTATTGATCAGTTGGATCGAAAAATATTACGAATTTTGTGCGATAATGGTCGCGCGTCTATCGTACAGCTTTCGGAAGCCACCGGATTATCGCAAACCCCATGCAAAAAACGTTTGCACCGGTTGGAGGCAATGGGGCTGATATCAGGTTATGGCGCTAAGCTTGACCGCGTGGCAAGTGGTTTTGGTATCACTGCATTTGTTAATGTTGAGCTTGAGTCTCACAAGGCTGAAGATATCTTGGGTTTCCAAAAAGATATCGCCCATTTCGATGAAATTGTAACCGCCGCCTTAATGACAGGCGGGCAAGATTTCTTATTGGAAGTCGTTGTCGCAAGTTTAGAAGAATATGAGCACTTCTTGCAAACAAGATTGGCGCAAGTGGACAATATACGAAATATGAGATCTCGTTTTGCGTTAAAGAAATTTATCGAACGCAATCGAATTCCTTAGCCACTGCATTCTTCGTATCAACCGAAGGGGTGTTTCGGCCAAAAGGCTGAAATTTAAGAAGGCGTTTGTCGATGCAGTTCGCCAATCGGTAAAAACTCAGATAATCGCGACTTTGTATAGAACGCTTTTGAAAAAGAAGGGCGCGCTCTTAGTCTTTCAAGCCAATCAGTTACCCGTGGCGAAGTTGTTGTCCAAAGGTTCTCTAACTTAAGATCGTCCAGGCGATCTATTAAAGGTGCAGCAATGAAGTCGGCTAATCCAAGTTCAGGTCCGGAAAGCCAAGCATTATTTTGTAACCGGTTTTCCATGCGTGAAATGGTTGATTTTAATTGTTCCATAGCGTTGTCAACTTCGTTGTCATCAAAGCCCTTGCGCCCCATTTTTTCGTAAAAGTGTTTGCGCAAAGGGCGAATGTCTGCCTGTTCTTTTTGAAAGGCATCATCGTCCAAGCCATCATAGCGCGGAAGGAATGCCATATTAAAAGACGGCACGCGAACAGCTGCTGTAGGCACTTCGTCAAGATATCTAATCCATGCACGTACAATAGCGCGTTCTGATGGTTCTTTAGGTAAAAGGGGGGTGGCGGGAAAGACTTCTTCAAGATACTCACAAATAACGCCGGAATCTGTGATGACCGCATTATCATGAATAAGTGTTGGGACAACACCATTTGGATTTAACGCCAAGTATTCAGGTGCAAGATGTTCATTGGTTGCAAGATTAACAAGCTTACTTTCCCAGTCTAAACCCTTTTCAGCCAGCGACAAACGGACCTTTTGGCTGCATGTAGAATGATTGGCATGATAAAGCGTGAGCATCAGAACCTCCCTAAATTGATTACCTTAGATGGGACGATAAACGATATTTATTTAAAAATAAATCGATAAAAGTTTGAATTTTGTAAAAATATCGATATATTTGAAATCAGCCAGATGTAAGAGGGTGTTTCACAAAGCTTCTGGCATGTCGTTAAACCGGGAGGATGATATGAAATATATAAAAAATCTGGTTGCTGTTGCAGCCATGTCACTTACAACAGTATTTGGCTTGCATAGTGCGCAGGCAGATCAAGAGTTACGCATTGGTACCGCAAGTTTGGGTGGTGCATATTACCCAATGGGACAGGCACTTGGTGTCAACGTAAATAATTTCGCCGATGGTTACACAATGGTGCCAATTGTGACGGGTGGCGGTCTTGAAAATCCACGTCTTGTTGCATCAGGCGAAGTCGATGTGGCGCTTGCACCAGCAAGTCTGTCTTTCTTGGCAGCTGGCGGTAAAGGCCCTTACAAAGAAGCACTTGATATCCGCGGGATTGGTGCCTTGCACTCAAGTGTGTTGCATATGGTAACGCTTCCTGGTTCAGGTATTAAAAGCATTGAAGATCTCAAAGGTCGCACTGTTGCTGTAGGACCTGCAGGTGGCGGTACGCTTAGCATGATGCGTAACCTGTTCAAGCTTTATGATATGACACTGGATGATATCACACCGAGTTTCCTATCTTATGCAGATGGTATGAGCCAGCTTGCCGATGGCAATGTGGATGCGTCTTTCGCATTGGCAGGATTTCCAACAGGTGCGGTTTCGCAGATTTCGGCAACTAATGAGCTGAGCTTCATCGAGTTGGGTGATGAAAAAATGGCTGAGCTTGTCGATACTTATTCTTATTACACAAGCATTGAAGTGCCTGCGGATGTATATGGCAATGGTGAGGCGATCTCAGTTATTGGTTCTCCAAACCTATTGATCACCAAAGCTGATATGGATGATGAATTGGCATATGCGATTGCAAAAGCGATTTACGGCAATATGGATGCGTTGATTAAAGAAAACGCCTTGGCATCAAAAATTGTGCCTGCGCAATCTTTGCAGTTGCCAATTGCGCTGCATCCTGGCGCTGAAAAATTCCATAAGGAATAGTTCCGCTTACTTTTGTAAATAGAAATCGGGGCGGGTATTTCTCGTCCCGATTTTGTCAGTCTTTATTTTTATAAAAGAAATGATCATGATGATTATTGATAAGATATTTGACCGCAGCATCGTGTTGGTCGCGTTTACTATTGGCTTATTTCACCTACTTAATGTGTCAGGCATATTTGTTCTATCAACACGCGATATTCGTATTTTTCATTTGATGATGATGTTGGTTTTGCTGTTTTTAACGCGCGCCACATTCAAATCTTTGGAACAATCGCGGGGAGATAAAGTTCTTCGCGTTGCATTAATTGCGGTGACCATAGCATCTTGCGTTTATATGATGACGCGCTGGAAAGATATTGCATTAAGTGGCGGCGAGACCGTAGCAATGGATATCGGGGTTGGGGTGGTTGTGCTTTTGCTTGTGCTAGAATCCGCACGCCGTGGTGTCGGTTTGGTTCTTGCGATCATTTGTTTGATATTTTTCACATATCCGTTTTATTCATCGTATCTGCCAGGTGTCTTAAATGGTCGAGGTTATTCCCTTGAGCGTATGTCAGAATTCTTGACAACAACAGGTCAAGGCATATTTGGAATTCCGCTCGGGGTATCAGCGACTTACATTATACTATTTTCAATTTATGGCGCGTTTTTAAGTGTCTTTGGCGCGGGAGATTTTTTCTTCAAATTAGCGGCTCGGATTACCCATGGTATGCGTGCAGCCGGGGCGAAAACTGCGGTGATATTCTCAACACTTCTTGGTATGATTTCTGGATCCGCCGCAGGCAATGTTGCAGTCACAGGTTCTTTGACAATCCCCATGATGAAGAAAGAAGGTTACAAGCCTCATCAAGCCGGAGCGATCGAAGCCGTTGTCTCAACGGGTGGCCAAATCATGCCGCCGGTTATGGGCGCAGCTGCATTTATCATGGCTGAGATTGTTGGCACGCCATACTCAAATATTATGAAGGCAGCACTGGTACCTGCATTGTTGTTCTTTGCCTCATTGTTCTTTGTCGTTCACCTGCAAGCTGCAAAAAGTGGCATTGAACCACGACGTGATGTAATCGATGAAGATGAAACAATCTTTGAGATTTTAATCAAGGGTGGTCAGTTTATCATTCCATTTGGAACGTTGATTGCGATGATGATCAATGGATACTCGCCTTTTAAAGCGTCGTTTTATTCCATCATTGTTTTGCTTGTGTGCCACGTTATCTGGACCAGACGCATTGGTTTGGACATTGTCACTAAGTCTGCAAAAGCAATTACCGATGGATCAAAAGCTGTAATCCCAATTGCGGCTGCATGCGCGGCTGCGGGTATTATAGCTGGCACGTTGGGCATTACGGGGCTTGGCTCTAAGATTTCAGGGTTAATCATCTATGCCTCTGGTGGATATTTGTTGGCAGCGCTTATCTTAACGATGTTCACTGCCATCATATTGGGTATGGGATTGCCCACTACGGCTGCTTATTTGGTGTTGGCGACAGTGGTTGCACCTGCGCTTGCCAATATGGGTTTGCCGCTTTTAACTGCACATTTATTCGTATTCTTTTATGGCTGTGTATCGACGATTACACCGCCCGTAGCATTGGCGTCCTATGTGGCGGCAGGGATCGCCAATGCCGACATTAATCGCGTGGGCTGGACTGCGTTTTTCTACGGAATTACCTGTTTCATTTTGCCATATATGTTCGTTTTTGGACCTGGTTTGATGCTCGATGGCGATGTAGCTGCAATTATTTTAGCGATAGGGTCTGGTGCATTTGGCGTCTTTGGAATTGCTGCATCTGTTGTTGGGTTTGCCAAAGAAAAGCTCTCAATACCGTTGCGCATCATTACCGCTATTGCAGGCATTGCTTTGCTTTACCAAGGTTGGCTCAGTGATCTTTGCGGGTTTATCATTTTAGGTCTGATCATATGGGGTGCAAAACTTCCTATGATCGCAAAACAGAAAACGGAAAGTTAGGAAATTAAAATGGCGCAAGAATTTAGAAGGGTTGTCACAGGTCACGACGAAAACGGTAAATCTATTGTTGTGAGCGATGAGAAAGCAACGCAATATCTTGAACGTCCAAACCGACCAGGTGTCCGGCTAACCAATTTTTGGCTCGAGCGTGGTAGCCCTGCCGAATTTGATGGCCCAACGGAAACGTGCACTGGAGATTTCGTTCTTCACCCTCCACATATGGGGAGCACATTTCGCTGTGTGGAATTTGCACCTGAAGATCCTGAGGTTATGAAAACACTAGATGGGAAATCTGCATTTAGTGAAATGGGTGCTGGCGCAAACATTGTCGAAAATGCCCGTCATCCATTTACCCATCGCACAGACTCGCTTGATTATGCTATCGTCCTAACGGGTGAGATCTGGATGATGATGGATGAGGAAGAAGATGATTTGCTGCTTAAGGCTGGGGATGTTCTAATCCAACGGGGTAACAATCATGCATGGTCCAATCGTGGAACCGAAACATGTATCATTGCCTTTGTTCTCATTGATGGTGTTAGCCAACGCGATGCACCTGAGGATAAGCGCAAAGGTATTCATAGATAAATGAAATTTGCGATTTAATGTCAGTCGAACATCTCCTATTTGTATGTATAACTTTCGTCCTTGGCGGGATCTTAAAAGGTGCGACCGGAGTGGGAGCGCCATTAATTGCGATCCCTGTCATGGCACTATTGGTTGATTTGCCATTCGCGGTTTCGGTATTCCTTGTGCCAAATATCGTATCGAATATTTGGCAGACCTGGCGATTTAGAAAAGATCGGCCGGAGGGCAAGTTCCCCATATTGTTTGCTGTAACCGGTATCCTTGGTGCCGGTATCGGCACAATGGTGCTAGCTGGGTTTAATAGCGATATATTGATAGGCTCGGTGGCGATGATCGTGCTGTTATATGTCGCCTTTAAGCTCACAAATCCCAATTGGTCCATGAGTTGGAATTTGGCGAATAAACTGGTCGTTCCAGTTGGTTTGGTTGGTGGTTTTTTACAAGGTTCGACAGGGCTTTCAGCGCCAATTTCCGTGACATTTATGAATGCTGTTAATCTGCAACGCGCCCAGTTTATTTTCACAATGTCGCTGTTCTTTTTGTCTATGACACTTATTCAGTTTCCAGCACAGTATGCCTTGGGAATTTTGACGTTAGAGCGTTTTATTTATGGCGTTGTTGCAGTCATCCCACTTTTTATTGGTATGTCGATTGGGGGTTACCTTGGCAAGAGAATATCCAAACCCGCTTTTGATAGAATTATCATCATAGTACTGAGTTTGCTTGCTCTGCGCTTATTGGTTTCTGTTGTTTATGGATGATGACAAGACAGCTGGTTTTCGCAGATATTCTTAATTTACTTCGTAGGATTTAATATGACAAAACTCATTATGTCGCTGTTTAAATATAAAGATTTTCTGCCTTCATTTAGTACAGGTCACCATGGGTTATATGTGCTATCTGGCACGCTTAAAATAGGCGATAAAACTGTCAACCCAGGAGAAGGGCAATACATAGATGGTGCGGATGTGCCTGATGTTGTGCTGACTGAAAGTGCAGAGTTTTTACATGTTTGTGTTAGCGCGCAATCTGCGCAGAATTTGTATGGTCCAGCGCTGAGTGAAGACGAAATTGAAATCAGTGATGATCAAATGATATTCAGGCTCGATCAAGTCTCATTCCCGATTGGATCCTGCGCTTACCGCCATGTTCATCATGGTGCTGGAATTCGGTATCTCAAAGAAGGTGAACTTGAGATTACATCTGATCACGCAACGGATCTCATCAAGACAGGAATGGCTTGGTTTGAACCGTCGCATTCACCTGTTCGCGCAACCCCTCAGAATGAGGCGCCTGCATCCTTTATACGCGCTATGCTTATCCCTAAAAACTTTGAGGGAATGCCAACGATTAAATATCTAAATGCAGAAGATGAAGCGCGACCAAAGTTTCAAACTACGCAGCGCTTTTTTGACCAAGTAGTATTGTTTGATAATTTGGTTTAGCTCTCAGGCTTGTCTTGATCTGAAAGGTATGAGCGCGTCCAGTCCGGATCGATGTCTGCGGGTTCTGTTGCAAAGCCTGCTTTATGCACGGCTTTAATCGCGCAATATTCATCCTTTTCCGACGTGTCTCCACTAATGCCAACAGCACCGATTGTAAAACCTTCTGCATCTTCAATTAAAACACCGCCTGGCACCGGGATAAATTTTCCATCAGAAGCGGATGCGATTGCACTTTGAAAGGCAGGTCGGTTTGCCAATCGATCTCGGATTAGGCGGCTGGATATTCCCATGCCAAGCGCGGCTGATGCTTTGCCAAATGCAATCTCAAACCGCAGATTTCCAGAACCATCTTCGCTTTTAGCGGCGATGAGTTTGCCGCCCATATCAAGAACGACCACAGTTAACGGATGCATGCTTTCGTTTCTTCCAACAGCAAGTGCTTCGTCTACAATTTCAGACGCAGTTGCAAGTGGTAGGACTGTTTTCATCTGCATTGTTGGTGAACCTTTTCTATCCGCGCATTAACTCTGGCAACCAGGTTACAATTTCTGGGAACATCAATAGAAGCGCTATTGTTACAACATCTGCAATGAAAAATAAGCCGACGCCTCTGAAAATATCACTCAATGGGATATCGGGCCTCACACCATTCACGACAAAACAATTGAGCCCGATGGGTGGTGTGATAAGGCAAACCTCCGCCATTTTTACCACAATAATCCCGAACCAAATTGAATCGTAACCCAATGCCATAACCGCAGGATAAACCACGGGTAATGTGAGCAACAACATGCCTATGGCATCCATGAACATGCCCAAAATAGCATAGGCGAGAAGAATGCAAATCATGATGACGATTGGTGGTGCGTCTAGATTTGTAATCCATGTGGTAAATGCTTCTGGTAGTCCTGAAAACCCTAAGAAACGAACAAAGATCAATACGCCCCAAATCAGTGAGAATATCATCGCCGTTAATTTGGCAGATTCCATTAATGCCTGAACAATTGTTTTTGTTCGTGTGCCTTTAAACAATGCCAATAAGAACACAACAGTTGCACCAAGTGCACCCGCTTCTGTCGGCGTTGCCCAACCATAATAGATCGATGACATGATGATCGCGACGACCAGTATGATTGGCGATACGCCCGGTAGCGATTTAAATCTTTCTGGCCAAGTAGACGCTTCCATCGCAGGTGCTTCTTTAGGACGATAAAGTGCCCATAGCACAATGATGCCGCCGTAAATTAATGCTGAAACAAAACCAGGTAAGAAACCAGCTAACAGCAATGCCCCAACAGATTCTTCAACAATAATGGCATAGATGACCAAGATTGCTGATGGTGGAATAAGTGAGGCGAGGGTGCCCCCGGCTGCAACAACACCTGCTGCTAACTTACGGTCATAACCGTTTTTGAGCATTTCAGGGATTGCAACGCGAGAGAATACGGCGGCGGTGGCTGTGGATGCCCCTGATACTGCACCAAAGCCTGCGGTCGCCATCACAGTTGCTACCGCAAGACCACCCGGTAACCATGCAAGCCATTTGCGTGCAGCATTGAAGAGTTGCTGCGTGATACCAGCATGAAACGCTAGGAACCCAATGAAGATAAACATCGGTAACACGCTTAATGCATAGGTGGATGATTTGGAATGTGGGATTGTGCCGATAATGCCAGCAGCTGGACCCCAACCCAAAAGCTCAACCAAGCCAAGTAATCCGGTTATTGATGCAGCAAAGACAACGCGCACACCTGATAGGACAAGGACGAACATAAAGGCCAAACCAATAAGGCCAACCGTAAAGGGATCATTAAACCCGATGCCAAGGATAGAACCTGCTTCGCTCATGATTTGATCCCTCCCTCATCGGGCATATCTGTGCCAAATGTCTCCTTGATCTCATCGCTTGCGACTTCAGAAACGTGTTGAATTTTAGCGATGCCGACGGGCTCTCTCTCCGGATTAATAAACATATTTATTGAACCAACTAATTGGATCGTAAGTCTGAAAAACCATAAAGCAAACGCAACTGGTACCAGTAATTTTGACGGCCATACAATATATTCGGCATCGATGGTTGTGTCGCCTGAATCGTAGGATCTAACGAAATGATCCCAGCCGTAAAGAATGAGTACTGCGATGATGAAAAGTGCTGCAAGGGTGGCAAAAATTTCAAATGCCCAAAGTGCGCGACCTTTTAAGGTTCCGACAAACAGCTCCATTCGAATATGGGCGTTTAATCGTTGGCAATAGGCAGCGCCTAAAAAGGCCATTGAAGCCATCGCAAGCTGAACAAGATCGATATATCCAGCGATCGGCGTGTTGAAAACCGTTCTTAGGATGACTTGTGCGGCTCCCATGAACATAAGGATAAAAATTGCCAAGCCAGCAAGAAAATTAGCGATGTTTTCAATCGGTGTTGCCAGTCGGTCTAATGTGACAATAAATCCGCTGTTGCTTTTAACTGTGCTGTCGTTCACGCGCCCGTTCCCCACAAAATTTAGATAAGAATACGGGCAGAAATTAAGATCCTGCCCGTATTACATAAACGTTAGATTATTTTGCTTCTTCGGCAAATTTAAAGACAGAATCTAACACATCTTGTGCGTCAAATTTTTCTTTGTTCGCAGCAACCCATTCGTCCCAAACAGGTTGGCCTGCAACTTCTTTAAACTTCGCAAGTTGATCATCTGTATAAACGATCTCTGTGAGGTTTTCCTTGAACATCGGCAAGTTCTTTTCATCAGCTGCTGAATAAGCTGCTAGCTGTGTATCAAGAGCGAGTTCTTTGTTGTCTGCAAGAAGTTTTTTATACTGATCAGGTAGGCCATCATAAGCTGTTTTGTTAAATACCCAACCGCACTCTGATGTCCCAGGCGCTAGATTTGCCGTGAACCAAGTCGACTCTTCATTGATCTTAAATGCGACATGAGCATAGGTGTATGGGAATGCTGCGGCATCTAACGCGCCACGTTGCATTGCAGTTGATGTTTCACCCGCTGGCAATGTTGTTTTAACAGCACCAAGTTTTTCCATAGCAGTACCTAAACCACCACCTGCACGAACACGTTTACCTTCCCAAGCCTCAAGTGAGGTTGGTGCATCTCC
This sequence comes from Lentilitoribacter sp., assembly GCA_039986595.1. Lineage (GTDB taxonomy): Bacteria > Pseudomonadota > Alphaproteobacteria > Rhizobiales > Rhizobiaceae > Lentilitoribacter. The sequence goes on along the minus strand of JBDWQJ010000006.1, from coordinate 255,350 downwards.
GTTGCCCAAAATTTCATATTGTGGCAGTAGGCCTGAAATATATGGCACTGCATTCCACTGAGCCATGTCTGCGACAATAGCAGGATGTTCCATCATTTTGGTGCGAACATATTTATCAACTTGAGGATCACCTAGCGGCAAGAATGGGAGAGAGAACACCATCCATGCTGGGTTTTTTCCAGGATGATAGAAGTTACAGATCGCAGCACCTTCAAACGCATTGACTTTGAGGCCATCGAGGTTCTCGGTAGATTTAGAGAGCTGTGCGCCATAAAAAATCTTGATGTTGAAGTTTCCATCCGTTTCTTCGCGGATTTTCTCAGCCATTGCTTCCATTCCAGCAGATAATGCGCGCGGATTGCCCCACATGGATAGCTTCCAAAATACCTTTGGACCATCTACATTTGCAGCTGTTGCAGGGAGAGTGGTGGCAAAGCTGGCAAATGCCGCAACTGCCGCCACAGTAAGATTTGTTTTGGATAATTTCATTTGTTCCTCCTTATTTATTACTGCCGTTTTTTATTCGGCAGTTCCCGATAAGGACAACATATCAACAACGGCAAGAAAATCAATAAAATGTATAAAATATCTTAAAATAGAAAAATATCGATATTTTAGTTCAGATCAAGTTGTTGGTTGGAAGGTCTATTTTATCTAACAATCTGTCAGATCTAATTGACTGCTGATGAATTATGAGTTGGAAACGCAGCTTTTAGTGTTTCAATACGTTCTAAAACCGCTTCGCGTTTTGTATCCAGATCATGTCTTAACTGATCTATGTGAGAGAGTTTTTCCATCATCTGCGCTATGCCGCCCTCGCAAGGTCCATCGCCTTCATCTGTCAGACAGGCGCTCATGCTTAGAATTTCACGTGTTGAAAATCCAGTAGCAATGAAATCTCGAATGCGCCCTGCACGACGTAAATCCGCGTCGGTGTAAACACGATAGCCATTTTCGCCGCGACGAATTTCCATCAAACCCACCTTTTCATAATGTCGCAACATGCGTTGTGAAATGCCAAGTTTGTCCGATGCTTCTTTCGCTAGCATATCTTGTCCTTTTGAGTTTAAACGAAGATTGTTATTTGAGAGATGTGGTTGTTAAATATCTCATGTTCAAGATGTTGCCGGGTAGGGGTGCCATCACTACCCAGCAATCTGGCCGGCAATCTAGTTGGTTTTAACCCGCTAGGTTATTAACTTCGAAGCGACCAACCGCCGTCTATGGTTAGAATTTGCCCGGTCAGCCATTCATTTTTTGAGTTCCCAAGTCGTAATATCCAAGGGACAATATCATCTGTGGTACCGCGACGTCCCAGCGGGATTTGCGCAGCTTCCTGTTCTTCGATCTGTTTTGCCATGTCTTCGGGTAATCCCATCATACCAGTGAGCGCTCCACTTTTAACTGGGCCAGGAGCAATTGCGTTTACGCGGATACCATCGCTTGCCATTTCAACGGCCCAGGATTGGGTTAGGTGTTCAAGTGCCGCTTTTGTTGCACCATAATGGGCCAACATTGGAACTGCATTTCGCGATACCGCCGTGCCTATGTTAACAATTGCCCCTTTCGTTTCGCGTAAGGCTGCATGGCCTTCTTTAATCAGCAATGAGGGTGCGATGATGTTGACTTGAGACATGTTCTTGATGGTTTGAGCATCATAGATTTCTGATGGCATTGGTTGACCAGCGCCTGAATTATTGACGATTAAATCTAATTGCCCCCATCTATTAATTGCAGCTTCGGTAATGCGTTTTGCACTGTCTACGTCTGCGCTATCAATTTGCATGGCTTCAATGCCATCTATTTCGAGCGCAACAGCATTTAACCGCTCAGCGTTGCGCCCGGTAATTAGAACCTTCGCCCCTTGTTCGGCAAGCGCTTTAGCTGTTGCATACCCAATGCCAGAGCTGCCACCTGTTACAATTGCCACTTTATCCTGCCAATTATCGTTGTTTGTCATTTCGCTATTTTCTCCAAAATTAGTCGTTGCATGAATTGATGCAAACGGCGGTCTAGCGCATTGACATTAGTGTCAGGGTCAAGGGAGAATTTTAAAAAAATTAAGTGGGTAAACCGAGCTGAACTTTGAGCTTGTAAAGTTGTAAGGTTTCTTCGCGAGGCCATTCTGGTGAGGAGAACACGATGCCATCTTCCCAGAATTCAGCTTTTTGCCAATCACTTCTTTCTTTGCGGCGAGCCGTTATGTGATCAAGAACAATCTGCTGCATTTCACGCAATTTGTCTTTTTGTGTTTCGTCGTCAAAAAGATTGTTCAGCTCATATGGATCAGATTTAAGATCATATAGCTCATCTTCATCACCCCATACGGAGGTGTATTTCCAGTCATCAAGATAGAGAATTTTTTGAAATAAAACATCGCCTGAATGGCCAAAATGATCACAGATCATTGTGTTGCGTTCAATGCCTTCATTAATCATGGGTAGTAGGCTGTCACCATCCGGTTTTAACGGATGATCAAACTGAGATGATGCACCGCTAGCATCTAATATGGTTGCTGTCACATCCAAAAGGTTCACCGGGGATGAAACTTCAATGTATTTTGCCAGCCCCTCTGGCCAACGCATAACGAGTGGAATGCGCCCAACTTCCTCAGTAAATGAGGAATATTTATCCCAGCCAGCACCGTGAGCTGCAATACCGTCGCCATGATCTGCTGTGACAATGAAAAGCGTATCGTCTTTTAATCCTGCAGCATCCAATGCATCATTAATTCGACCGATTGCAGCGTCAGTTTGTAATCCTGCTGCATAGCATCGTGCCATAACCGTCTGCCAGGTTTGCCAACTTGGCCATCGTTCAAAAGCGCGGTGTTGGCATCTTAAATCGCGTTGGATGCGATAGCGCCAAGGCTTATCATCTAGCTTTTCATCAAAGCTTGGATATTTAGGAATGTCATTTGGATCAATAAGGTCTGCAAATTCCTGACTTGGGTAATAAGGATGGTGGGGGCCCCACATGCTAATGACCATCGAAAATGGTTTGTCGTGTTGGTTTTGTCCTAGCTCTTGAATGCGCTCAATTGCTTGATTGGCGATAAAGAACTGTTCTTGCACTTCAGCGGAACCTAATAAAACCCCCGCACCATCCATAAAGTCCCACGGCTCATCTGGGTTCATTAAAACTTCACTGCCATCAAGTTCGGGTCGCAAGAGGTGATGATCAATCCTGCAGACGGGTTGCGGCTCACCTATTTTCGCCAGATATTGTTTGTAATGCTCAGATGAGTAAAGATTGCCGTATTCTGGCAAGCTCCAACCATTTAATCCGTAATCAGCTGCGGTTTTATCAACGCCGCAATGCCATTTTCCGTAATAGTAATTGTCGTATCCGACTTTAGATAAGTGCGCGTTATAGAGTTCCTCGTCATCGCGGAATTCTTTTCTATTGTAGGGAATTGGGTATTCGCTATTCCAGCGCATGCCGTGTTTGTCTGGTCGTTTTCCTGTTAGAAAGCTTGCCCGCGATGGTGTGCAAACGGGCGTGATCGCATAGGCTTTATTGAACTTTGCACCTTCTATCGCAATGCGTTCAAGATGCGGCCAAGTGTATGCATATCTATCTGTTCCGTAATGCCCGGCAAACGCGACATGGTCTGCCAGGATCATAACAATATTGGGCTGCTTCTTGTTCATGAATTACCTATTACGATAACATGATGATCCGTCAACCAGCACACCGTTAAAAAGATCGTGATCTGAAGATGTTATCTCAAGGTGTTATCTCAGGGATGCTTCAATATTTCCGCCATCCACAGTCATGATATGTGCAGTTGTGCGTTCTGATTTTGCCAACGCAACAAAAGCTTCAGCAACATGATGCGCTTCCACTTCTTTCTTCAGTAAATTGCCAGCCATATAATCATCTTTGGTGACCTGCCTTGCCTCGGCCCGTGATGAGATGAAATCATCGGTGAGTAGACCGGAGCGGATGCGATCTGCGTTGATGCCATTCACGCGCGTTCCCGATGCACCAAGCTCTAATGCAAGCTGTTTGATCAAAAAGAATGTTGTCGCTTTTGGTAAGCCATAAGCGCCGAAGCCTTTGCCCGGATTAACCGCTTGCTTGGACGCATTAAATAACATTTGTCCGCCTCTACCTTGTTGCTTAAACACTTCAGCACCCGCTTTTGCCATAGCCATATGAGCAAAGAAATTCACTTCAAATGATTGACGCAATTGTTCATCAGTTAAATCAGTAATTTCACCTTGCAGCGCATAGCCTGCATTTGAAACCAAAATATCAAGTCCGCCGAAACGGCAATTAATTGCATTGATCGCATTTTGTGCAGCGTCTTTTTGAGAAAGATCTGCTTCAACCGCCAATGCAAAAGGGCTAATCTCAGATGCCTTTGCGCGACATGCTTGGATATCTTTATCGATGAGGGCAATGCTTGCACCTTCTTTGGCAAAGGCTTTCGCTATGGCCGAACCGATTGCACCTGCGCCACCGGTTATCGCAACAACTTGCCCGGTAAAAGCTTTGTCGCTTGATTTTGACAATTTTGCCTGTTCAAGGGACCAATATTCCATGTCAAAATTATCATCAGCGCCGATTGGGAAATACCCGCCCGCAGCTTCTCCAAGGCTGATAACTTCAACCGTTTGTTCTGCAATATCTGCATGCGCGGACGCAGCTTTTGCATCTTTGCCAATTCCTATAATTCCCAAACCTTCAACCCAAACGACAACTGGATGCGGTTCGATCATGACCTTATGCCCACCTACTCGTTTGTTTTGCGCTTGGAAAATCTGATTATAATCTTCAACATAATCACTAATTTTTTTACTAATGATGTCTTGATCTGAATTTAGTTCGCTCTGAGTGAAATAGAGCATTTTCCCCTTTGTTCTAATCACATGATCGGGTGAACCAACTCCGCGGCTTCGAAGCACATCTAAATCATCGCGTTTTAGAAATTCGTTGATTTGTTCACTTGTGCGAATATCAAACACGGATGATTTCGTTGTTCCGCCATAATGTTGCGTTCTGATGCGATCAATTTCACCGCGCAATTTGTTCAAGAATGCGGGCGTTGTACCTGTTGGTTTGATCGATCTGTTTTGGTGAACCGATGTAGAAAAAACGCGCCCTGATGTTTTCGTTTTAAACCAGTCTTCGACCTTGTTCGTGTGATCAATTATGCGATCATAGCTTTCTTTTGCCGTATCACCAAAAGTAAAGTGGCCGTGATTTAACAGCAGCATGCCCTCGCAATCTGGATTTGCATCAAAAATGTCAGCCGCTTTTTTCGCAAGTTCAAATCCAGGCATAATGTAAGGGATTGCAATTATGCTATCCCCGAATATCTCATTCATAATTGCTTCTGCATCGGGCAAGTTTGCCAACGCCAAAAACGCAGTTGCATGGGTGTGGTCGACAAAACGGTGTGTCAGATAAGCGTGAAGTAGCGTTTCAACCGAAGGATTGGGCGATGAGGTGTCAATCAAATTCGCGCGCTGAATGTTGACCATGTCTTCATCAGAAAGCTGATCCAGCTGGCGAAGCGCATGCAATGGCTCCATTTTTACACCGGGCAAACCCGCAGCTTCAATAGTATCTAAATCCCAGCCAGAGCCTTTCACATGCAGCACATCAATCTCATTGCCAAATATATCTTTGCGCTTTACTTTAACTGATGTATTACCGCCCCCGTGCATGACTAGATCTGGGTCATTGCCAATTAATCTGGATGTATATACGCGCAAGGCTAATTGGATATCTGCATCGTGGGTGCCTGCTTTTTCAACCCATGCATTTGCATCCGCTTCATTCCAATTGTTTTTACGCATTCGATACTCCTTTGCAATTTAGTTTGACAATAGTCAGGCGCTGTTGTCAAATGTTTATAAGGAGAATTGTGCATGGCAGTAAAGCGAAATTTAGATCAGCATAGTAGCGAAGATGTAATTGTTGAGGCTGCCTGGCTCTATTATGAGGAAGGCTTGAACCAAAATGAGATTGCGCAAAGGCTGTCAGTATCGCGTGCAACTGTCGTCAATTACTTGCAAGAAGCAAGAGAGCGCTCCTATGTTCAGATTAGTCTTTCCCCTAAAGTATTTGCATCGCACCAGCTTGCGCATGATTTAAAAGCTAAATTTGGTCTCGCAGACGTTATTGTTTTACCAGATGATGCGGGCGCAGAAAACACAGCATGGCGTGTTGCGCGTGGGGCTGCGCGCTTGGTTCCAAGTCTTTTAAATGCTGGCGACAGATTGGGAATTGCTTGGGGTAAAACTATTTATGATGTGGCCGAACATCTTGAGCATAAAGTCGTGGATAATCTTACGGTTCTTCAATTGGTGGGATCGATGGCGACGCCATATGGTTTTTCCGCTGATGTGTGTTCATCCCGTTTTGCTCGAAAACTGAGCGCGCGCTGTATCAACCTTCATGTTCCTGCGATTTTATCGAGCAAAGAAATCGCAAATCTTTTGCAAGAAGAAGAGTTGATTGCGCATCAATTGAATGAGATCACGAGCTTTAATAAAACCGTCTTTGCTGTCGGGTCATGCATGCCTGACAGTCATGTAGTTTCCAGTGGTGTTGCAACGCGTGAAGAGCTGCAAATCTACGTCGATCGTGGAGCGATAGGTGTTCTGTGTGGGCGGTTTATCGACAAAAATGGTAATGAGATATCCGGCCCGTTAGACGGACGCATATTGGGGATATCTGCGGAAAAAATGCGAAACCCCGAAGTTGGTATCCTTGTCTCTACTGGTAAAGAACGCGTGCGCCCCACGCTTGCAGCTTTAAAGGGCGGTTATGTGACCCATCTTGTGACAAGCGCTCATTTTGCGGGTGAATTATTATCCCTAAGCGACTGATTTTCGCTCAGGGAATAATTCTAGTAGACCTTCTTTACTTGCGTCTGCCACACCTCTTTCGGTGATTAAACCTGTGACCAAATGCGCAGGTGTTACGTCAAAGGCAGGATTGCCACCGGGTGTGCCATCTGGTGATATTTGAACAAACGTATTCTTACCGTTTTCTAATTTTCCATAGATATGTGTGACTTCGCGTCCATCCCGCTCTTCAATTGGGATTTCCTTCAAGCCGTCACCGATGGTCCAATCAATGGTCGAGGAGGGGAGCGCTACATAAAATGGTACATTGTTATCTTTGGCTGCTAGGGCCTTTAGATAGGTGCCAATTTTATTGCAGACATCGCCATGAGCTGTTGTGCGATCTGTACCCACAATAACTGCATCGACTTGGCCATGCTGCATTAAATGCCCTCCGGCATTGTCCACAATCAAGTGATGGGGGATATCATTTCCGACCATTTCCCATGAGGTGAGTTGTGCACCTTGATTTCGCGGGCGTGTTTCATCCACCCAGATATGAATTGGAATATCAGCTTCCATTGCATGATACATTGGTGAAGTTGCAGTGCCCCAGTCAACTGTTGCCAGCCATCCAGCATTACAGTGCGTTAAGATGTTTACCGGTTCCCCCGGCTTTTTAGCCGCGGCGATTTTTTTGATAATTTCAAGGCCATGAACACCAATCATGCGATTGGTTTCAACATCATTATCACAAATTTCAGCAGCTTTTTTAAATGCAGCTTGTTGCCGTTCGCTTTCTGGTAGTGCGCTTAGTGTTTGACGCATTGCATCTAATGCCCACCGAAGATTAATCGCAGTTGGACGTGTGGCATGTAAAAAGTCGTAGGCTTCGTTAAGTGCTTTGTCGGAGGGGTCTTGACGCATGAGTTCGGCAATGCCGTAAGCTGCGGTAGCACCGATCAAAGGCGCACCGCGTACCCACATATCACGGATGGCCGTTGCAAAATCGTCTAAAGATTTTAGTGTAACAACACGAAATTCGTGCGGTAACCAACGTTGATCGATGATGTTTACTTCATCAGTTGATGTATCTAGCCAGATGGAGCGGTAATGTTTGTCGCCGACTTTCATGCTAATTCTCCATTTTCGTATTTTGCTGCCAATGCGATAACTTGGGCAATATCTTGGACAGATTTGCGATTTAAAACGAGCTTTCTACCAAGCGCTAATGCTTTGGTTTCATTTCTTGCACGATCATCAAGATCTTCAATTGAATCAAGCTCTGCAACATGTGCTAGGCCCAGTATTCTTCGGTGCATTTCAATGCCTGCAAAGCCTAAAAGGTCGGCGAATATTTCATCCAACAGCTGTTCAAGTGCCATGGTACTTGCTGCATCGTGTCCTTGGTCTTCATAGAGGCTACTGGGGTATAAAATGCCGTTTCGTTCAGAATGCCATAGTTTTGAAAACTCTTCACAAAAACTGCTCCAAGTGTCGCGAATGACATTTAGGATCCATGCTTGATATTCAGCGCATTCTTTTGGGTCTTTGATATGCGAGCTCATGGAGTGATACGCCATAAGGTAATTGCCAATGAGCATGCCGATATCGAAACCAAATGGGCCATAAAATGCAAATTCTGGATCAATAACTTTTGCTTCGCTTGGGGTCACCATTATTGAGCCAGCGTGTAAGTCGCCATGACATAAGCATTCCGCCTTTGCGCTAAATGCTCTCTTCATATGTTGAGCTTCAACCTTTAATCTTTGATCTGAACGGAGATCGGCCACATACTTATCAAGTCGTGGAGAATTGTGTTGGTTCATTTCCGCATCAAAATAAGGATCGGTGAAAACAAGGTTTTCAGTGATGTCACATAATTCAACGTTATCGCTAAATAGAGCGAGATCTGCTTTCTTTTGTTTGGTCACCATTGAAAGATCAGAGCTTCTAAATGCGGTTCGCGCGCAAAATATTCCGATAACAGATCCTAAATCATCAACTTTTTTACCTGCCATCATTTGGTGGCGTAGGATAATATGTGGGGATAAAAACTCCATAATGATTAACGCCTGGGTCTCATCAAAATAGAGAATTTTAGGAACTCGGCCAGGATCATGTGCCGCCTGTCGGGTCATTGCATGATATTCAAAGAAAGCACGCTTGAGTGGCAATGGCCATGAATCGCCAACAAGGCGCACATAGGGCAGTGCTTGTTTAACAATTACTATTCCTGCAGTGCCTTTTACGATAAAAACTAGATTTAAGTTGCCATCGCCAACTTCTTGGACATCCCAGCTTTTAAAGTCGCTACCAATCTTTTCAACTATTGCATTTAATCCGCTTAGCCTTTGCGCAAGGGTTTCCGGCGTCAGTGCTTTATATTCGCTCAAAGTTTCCTCCCGATCCAATGTTCTGCCCAATGTAATACATCGCTTTTTGACATCAGTCTTACCTACAATAAGAACCGTACATTGCATTTGTCAATCACTATTGACATTTGTCGTGTGTGCTGATGTTATTAAATCAGGAGGACGCCAATAATGGCAAATACACTGTGTAAAATCAGAGGGATTACGAAAGCGTTTGGTGAGAACCAGGTGCTTCGCCAGTTGAGTCTGGACCTTGAAGAAGGAACAGTGACAGTGTTGATGGGTGCTAACGGCGCAGGTAAATCAACCCTGGTGAAAATACTGTCCGGCGTTCACCAAAGAGATGCAGGTACGATAGAACTTAATGGCTCTGAGTTTATACCAACAACACCAGCTGAGGCGATCAAAGGCGGTGTGGTGACGGTTCACCAATCGATCAATGATGGTGTGATCGCAGACTTAGATGTCGCGTCGAACCTGATGATTGATCGTTTGGCAGAGAGTAATTATGGATGGATGCTCAAGCGCGATCATCTGTTTAAAGAAGCGCAGAAAATTGCTGATAAAATGGATCTTAAGATTGATGTCCGTCGGCCGGTATCTGAGCTTGGTGTTGCTGATCGCCAGTTGATTGCGATTGCTCGGGCCATGTCTCACGAACCATCTCTTATGATTTTGGATGAGCCCACATCCTCCTTGTCAGCATCGGAAGCGGAGCGGTTGTTTCTGCTCATTGAAACCTTGAAAGAGCGCGGTGTGGCTATCTTATATATCTCCCACCGCATGTCAGATATTCGCCGGATCGCGGACATGATTGTATCCATGCGTGATGGTGAAATTTCAGGTGTTTTTGAAGGTGAAAACTTAGATTACGAAGGTGCAGTTAATGCTATGCTTGGGCATACAATGACTGATGTTGATATTGATGTACAGTCGAGCAAAAATACAGTTGTAGATATAAAGAACCTGCAGCTTACCGAAAGCTCAAAGCCATTTGATTTACATGTAGGTGCAAATGAAGTGGTCGCTATTAGCGGTCTGTTGGGGAGCGGCAAAACTGCTCTTGCGCAGATTTTGTTTGGCATGCTTCCTGCACATGATGGCACGATTAACTTAAGTGGAAACAGCTACAAGCCAAAGAGCCCGGCGGACGCTATTCAATCTGGCGTGTTTATGTCGTCGAAAGATCGGGCGAGTAATAGTGTGATTGCAGATTTTGATATTGCCGGAAATATCAGTGTTCCGTTCCTTAAGAAAATTTCTTTTATGCATTTCTTACAACGCGGAAAAGAGCGTCAACAATCGAGAGCTGCGATTAGTGCGCTGGATATTGTGTGCCAATCAGAAACCGATGGCATCAATACTTTGTCAGGTGGCAATCAGCAAAAAGTAATGCTTGCAAGATGGCTTGCACAAGACTGCCGTTTGTTACTGCTTGATGAGCCATTTCAAGGTGTTGATATCAAGTCCCGCCGCGACATTGGGCGGAAAGTCCGCCAAACAGCAACCGATCGCGCGACGATTGTTTTTGTTGCTGAACTGGATGAAGCGCTGGAGATCGCCGATAGAATTGTCGTCATGCACGATAGTACGATCGTCGCTGATTTCCAGAATAAAAATGTCGATTTAAATCAAATTCTGGCCGCCGTAACTGGCAACCAAACTGTTATAAGTGAAAGTGCATAAATGAAAGCCGACGTTGAGCATAATAAAGATAATGACGCTGAGATAAATACAGCGAAGCCATCAAGCTTTTCGATGATTGATGCTGCAATACGCTATGGCTTTTTGGCATTGTTGTTTGGTCTTGTTGTTTTCTTTTCGCTTTTTGCACCAGGTTTTGCCGGCCCGCGTTCTGCTGTCTTTGTTTTTCAATCGGTAGCTTTCACCGGTATTTTGGCACTGGGTGTTACATTTACTTTGGTTGTGGGTGGTTTTGATTTATCAATCGGTTCGGTCGCAACATCATCGATGATGTTATCAGCATATGTGATGGTTGTTATGGAGCAAAATGCTGCCGTGGCTATCATCGCTTGCCTTGTTATGGGAGCGATCATTGGTTTTGTGAATGGCGTTCTAATTGTGCGTTTTAAAGTGCCGGATTTATTGGCCACATTGGGGATGATGTTTTTGCTCGTTGGTTTGCAACGCATTCCAACAGAAGGGCGTTCGATTTCAACTGGCATGACACTGCCAAGTGGGGAAACCGCTGATGGAACTTTCTCACCATTATTTCTCGCAATGGGGCGCCATCGATTTGATTTTTTCCTTGAAAACCTCATTCCTATTTCAGTCGTATTTTTAATAGTTATTGGCATTTTGGTTTGGATAGTTTTGGAACTTACGCGCCACGGGCGCTTGATGTATGCAATCGGTTCAAACGAAAGAGCTGCCGCGCTAACAGGCACGAACGTCAACAAATACAAAGTCGCAGCTTATATGATTTCAGGCATGCTCGCTTCTGTTGGTGGTTTGTTGCTGGCAGCGCGACTTGGCCGTGGTGATATCGCTTCTGGCACTAACTTATTGCTTGATGCTGTGGCTGCAGCGCTTATCGGATTTGCCGTATTGGGTGCTGCAAAGCCAAACGCTTTTGGTACAGCTATTGGTGCGTTGTTTGTCGGTATTTTATTGCAAGGCCTGACGATGATGAATGCACCCTATTACACACAGGATTTTGTGAAGGGCGCCGTATTGGTTGTTGCGCTTGTTTTCACATTCTCGCTTTCGGCAAAACGTTCCGGAAGTCACTAAAGACCATGCACAGGGAGGAACTACGCATGAAAATTACACGTAGACTAGCATTAGGACTCATTGCGGGGGTCACCGCATCAGCCTCTTTTGTCGGATCCAGCTTTGCTGAATCGATGCCAGCGCCGTTAGATAATCCAGGTGATGTTAAAATTGCTTTGGTTCGATATCTATCAACCGGTGACTTTTTCCAAGCCTATCTCTCCGGCGTGGAAAAACAATCCGAAGCGCTTGGCGTTGATTTGAGAGTTTTCGATAGCCGTCAGGATGCAGCTTTGCAGGCTGATATGGTGGATCAAGCCATTGCACTGGGTGTTGATGGCATCATCATTCAACACGGATTGACAGAATCTATGAAAGAGGCTGCGCAGCGTGCTGTTGATGCAGGAATTAAGGTTGTGGCATTTGACGTAAATGTTGAAAACGAAGCTATTCCACAAGTTGAGCAATCTGACTATCTTTTGGGTAAGCTAGCGCTTGAGCAAGCGATTAAAGACAATGGCGATACATGGGATGCAGGTTATGTTTATGTGCCAGGTATCGCACCGCTTGACCGTCGTCATGTTGCTTGGGAAGAGGTGAAAGCTGCTAATCCGGGCATCAAAGAAGTTGCGCAAATGGGTACGCTTGATAACCCGATTGCAAATTCCAATGCCAACCAAGCACGCTCGGTTTTACAAGCTAATCAAACGATTTCTGTATTCTTCGCACCTTATGATGAGTTTGCAAAGGGTGTGAAAATTGCAGTTGACGAAGCTGGTCTTTCAAGTGATGTAAGCATTTATTCAGCTGACGTTTCAACGGCAGATATTTCTGCAATGCGTGAAGCTGGTAGTGCATGGAAAGCGACTGTTGCAACCAATCCTGCGGTGGTTGGTGAGGTTTCAGTTAGATCGCTTGCCATCATGCTAACGGGCGGAAATCCGGGTGCACAAGTTGTGGTACCACCAACGTTGATCACACAGCAATTCTTAAACGATAAAGACATCAAGAACATGGAAGATCTATCTGCGAATATGCCTCAGTTTGCGCATGCAGATGTTGCTATGACGGGTTGGATGCCACTTCCAGCACGCTAATACTAAACAATAAGGGAGCCATCAAATTGTGTGGCTCCTTTTCCAAATTGTAAATTTGAAAACGAATTTTATGCTTAAAAATATTCACCCACATGTCACGCCGCAATTGATGAACTGTCTCATGGAGATGGGGCATGGTGATGAATTGGTGATTGCGGATGCAAATTTCCCAAGTACGTCTATTGCGGATCATTGTAAGGTTAAAGAGCCAATCAGGCTGCCAGGGTTTTCAGCTCCGAGCGCCGTTGAGCTTATTACTAATTTGATGCCGCTTGATGGGTATAGCGATTATGCAGCGCTGCGTATGCAAGTTGATAATGCGCCTGAACAATTAGATGATGTGCATGAAGAAGTGTTTGAAATACTAAACGCCAACAAACCAGATGGCGCATCGTTAAGCTCGATAGAGCGACAGAGTTTTTATAAACAGGCCAAAAACTCCTATGGGATTGTTGCAACTTCAGAAGCAAGACCATTTGGCTGTTTCATACTTAGAATGGGCGTTGTTTTTGATAATTAAATTAACGAAAATCTTATTGAAATCGGAAAATTAATGCAGAATAAAAAATCAACTGAAGACGTTGCATTTGGCATTCGTCGACGTGTTTTTGAGCATTCAATGCGCAATAATGGCGGATATTTATCACAAGCCTGTTCCGCTGCGGAACAATTGGCATGGCTATATAATGAAGAGTTGAATTTGGGCGATCCTACCTTGCCTATGATCCCTAAACCATTTGGTGGTGTGCCGTCAGCTGACAATAAAGATTATCACACGGGTGCTGGTTATAATGGCCCGTTTGAACCAGATTATGACCGGTTGTTTATTGCACCAGCTCACTATGCGCTTGTTGCTTATGCGACGTTGATTGAGGTTGGTCGAATGGCGCCTGAAGGGCTGGAAATGTTTAATAAGGATGGCTCGTCTGTTGAAATGATTGGCGCTGAACATTCACCCGGAATGGAGGTTCATAACGGCACGCTTGGTATTGGTCTTTCAACAGCTGCGGGCCTCGCGTGGGGTCGTAAAAAGCGTGGTGAGAAGGGTAAGGTTTGGGTTTATATGTCCGATGGTGAGGTCCAAGAAGGCCAAACATGGGAAGCTATTCAAGCCTGCGCGCACCACAAAATTGATAACGTAAAAGCGATCATGGATGTGAACCGTCAACAATGTGATGGTGCGATGAACTCGGTCATGGAAGTTGGTGATCTGGCGCAGAAGATGGAAGATTTTGGCGCTAAGGTTGTCTGGGTTGATGCGCATAATTTAGATGAAATACGAGCAGCAGCTAAAACACCGCATCGTGGAAAGCCGCTCATAATTCTAGCAAATTCAAGCCCGTTCCGCGGTATGCCATCTTTGCAATTGCGGTTCCCAAGATTGCATTATGTTCGTTTTAAATCTGAACGCGAGCGTGCTGAAATGAACAAGGACATTGCCAGATCTCTTGGTATTGATCCGATAGATTATCAAAAGCATTAGGGAGAGAAAAAATGGTTGAAATGGTAGCTCGCCCTTATGAACGCGCGTTTGAAAAATATGCTTTGGAAAACCCTGAGGTTTTATGCCTCTCTGCTGATCTAACATCATCTTGTGAAATTGATAAGTTTAGAGACAAGCATCCTGATCAATTTTTGTCATTAGGCATGGCTGAACAAAATATGCTTTCCTTTGCTGGTGGCTTGGGTCTTGCTGGCTATCGCCCGTTCTTGCACACCTTCGGTGTGTTTTTATATCGTCGCCCCTATGACCAATTGATGGCATCTATTGCTTATCCTCGACGCAAAGTGCGTCTCATGGGGTTTCTTCCCGGGATCACAACGCCAGGGGGGATGACCCATCAGGCGATTGAAGATATTTCCGTAATGCGTTCTATGCCCAATATGACAATTTTAGAAACGGGTGATGCAACAGAGGTTGAGAGCATTTGCGAAGCCGCTGATAGTATTGATGGTCCAGTTTATTGCCGCGTATTGCGCGGGAATGTTCCACGATTATTTGATACACCGATTGAGGTGGGAAAAATGCGTGAATTATCATTGGGTGATGATATTTTAATTGTCACATCAGGCATTACGACAGAAGAAGCATTGCGCGCAAAATCAGCATTGGAAGGCGCAGGTATTTCCATCCGGCATTTACATCTTAATACCATAAAACCGTTTGATGATCAGGCTATGCTCGATCATATTCAATCAGTTAAAGGTGGCGTTATCACGCTTGAAAATCATGTCACAGAAGGTGGAATTGGTTCTCTCGTCGCTGAAATTATTGCCGATAATGGAGTGGGCAAGAA
Organism: Lentilitoribacter sp.; assembly: GCA_039986595.1. Lineage (GTDB taxonomy): Bacteria > Pseudomonadota > Alphaproteobacteria > Rhizobiales > Rhizobiaceae > Lentilitoribacter. The sequence goes on along the minus strand of JBDWQJ010000006.1, from coordinate 240,045 downwards.
ACTTGTGCGTTTAGGTCTTAAAGATACCTATGCCCATGGTGGATCCCGTCCATATCTGATGAATTTTTATGGGTTAGATGCGATCGCACTGGTAAAAGGCGTGGAAAGATTGACCGGAGAGGAGCTCAATATTTCTGAAGAAGATTTAACAAGTGCTCGCTTAGAAGCTGTGCATTCTACTGTCAAAGCAGAAGGGCTCTGACGGGTGGATAGATTTGGTGTTGAATATCGACTGTTTGCAAAGTCCCAATTGGATGCTGAAAGTTTTGCAGCAGCTATCGCTTTAGAGAATACAGTCGAAATTCCCCGCGATGTTGTGCCTGAAGGGTACATTGAAGATGTTGTTTTGGGACAAGTTTTAACTGTTGTTCAAGAAACTGAAACCACATGGCTTACTGAAATTCGTTTCCATATTGATGCTGTGGGGACCGAGCTGCCACAATTGCTCAATGTAATTTTTGGAAATGCATCCATTCTCAAAGGCGTGAAAGTCATTGGGTTCAAGTTTAATTCAGATATACGCGATCTTTTCCCTGGTGCGCGGTTTGGAACTGCAGGTGTTCGCGCGCTGATTGGGAAAGACGAGGGTGGTTTTGTGTGCCCGGTTATCAAGCCCCAAGGCTCGACAATTCAAGACCTTGCTCAGCTATGTTATCAAACCGCGGTTGCGGGAGCGGATATCATCAAGGAAGATCATGGATTATCCAATCAGAAAAATGCATCATTTAAATCTCGCATTCCTGTCTGCGCGGAAGCGGTGGCGAAAGCAAATGCAGAACGTCAAGCAAGTGGAATAAGTGGGCAGGCGATTTATCTGGCAAATATTGGTGGGCATGGTGATGAAGTGGAAGAGTTAGCTTTTTATGCCAAGGAACACGGCGCTGGTGGTATTTTGCTCATTCCTGGATTGTTTGGCTTTGACGCTATTCAGAGATTAGCGCGAAACGAAGATTTTGGACTGCCGATCATGGCGCATCCATCGTTTTTAGGACCTTATGTCTTGTCAGAAGATACAGGCTTTAACCATGGCAGTTTGTTTGGTGATCTTATGCGGCTTGCGGGTGCAGATATCAGCGTATTTCCAAATTATGGTGGCCGGTTTGGATTCACCAAAGAGCAATGTCGACAGATCGCAGACCGATGCAGTGCTGATGATGGAATTGGTAAATCTATATTGCCAAGCCCGGGAGGCGGTATGACGCTTGATCGCCTTGAGGAGCTTTACAGAGTTTACGGCAAAGATAGTGTTTATCTTGTTGGAGGGTCGCTCTTACGTGAGCGTGAGAATATCGGCGACGCTATCCGAAAAATGTCAGATAGCCTTAGATAGTTTTTAATCTATGTTCTGGACGCCTCAAATTTTTGCCAAATGTCTTCAAACTGTTGGTAAGTAATGCGTTTACCGCGTGTTGGTTCTAAGACAATATTTTCTGTCTCGAGCAGTTTGTTGATCGCAACTTCAAGCGTATCAATTACTTCTTTTGGGATCACAACTGCGCCATGCCGATCTGCATGAATAAGATCGTTGTCATGAACTTTCATGGAGAAGATTTCAACAGGTTCTGCAATGGTTTTAACATGCACAAATCCATGGCTTGGGCCGATTGATCCAGAAATGACCGTAAAATCATCGGCTAGGTCATCGAGATCGCGCATCACACCGTTTGTTAATGCACCTGCCATGCCAAACGCTTTGTGAATATTGGTATTCACTTCACCCCAATAGGCTCCAATTGCGTTTGGATAATCTAAATCTTCAACAACGGCTATGGTTGGAACCTCAAACTCAACTTCACTCGGTGTGGACATGTGTTTGTAATACGCCATGCGGCGCGCTCGGATGACATCTTTTGGTTCTTCAGGCGGAGCTAGGGCTGCAATTTGCGCGGTGCGTGCGTAACCGACAATAGCACCTGCTTTCACATCTGAAGATAACAAGGTCCCGCGTGTGAAATCACTGAACCCACGCTTACCCTGCGCAACTTCAATTGCATTGCAAACTGTTGGGGTATCAACAGATTTAAGCAGTTTAAAAAGTTCAGGTGTCATTGTTATCTCGTTTCATTTTTTAACGGTTATTCTCAAGCCATTGATCAAGGGCTTTATTGACTACTTCGGGTTGTTCTAGAGTTGGTAGATGTCCGGCATTATCAACAATGTGCAACACCGATCCGCTGATAAGTTCGTGCATTAATTCATGACGCTCGATGGGACATAAAACGTCTTCGTGCCCGCACATGATGAGCGTTGGGACATCAACCCCTTTTAGAATATTTTGGTAGTCTGGACGATCGCGTAGCGCGATAGATTGGTTGATAAAAGCTTGATCGCCCAAATCTTCTGCCATCACCATACATAAGTTTAAGATGTCTAATTTGTTGGGACTATCGACAAGGTAATTGGGTTTCATCTCATCGCGCATAATCTTTGTTAGATCGCCTTTTTTGACAGCTTCTATTTGCGGACCACGACGTTGTTTAACAACATCCAATTCCGCTCGTGGATTTGTATCCAATAAGGCAAGATGAGATATGCGTTCAGGCGCTTGACGCAAGATTTCCATTGCTAGAATACCGCCCATGGAAAGCCCCAAAAGTGCAAATTCATCAGGAGATTGCGCAAGCACATTCTCCGCTAAATCAGCCATGTTTGCATGTTCATGGATCGACATGGTTTTGACATGGTAGTGCTCTTCAAGATGTGCAATTTGCGGCGCAAAGAGCCTTTCATCGCACATCATTCCAGGCAACATAACAATGGTTTTCATCGTGTTTAGCTCGAACTAAGCGTCCAAAAGTTTCACGCCATCGGACATAGATTTCAGCTTTGCATAGGCGATATCTGGATCAACCGTACCAAAGCCTGCGAAGGTTCCAAATCCGCAATCTGATCCGGCAATCACACGATCAGCGCCCACAATGTTCACAAACCTCTCAACTCGCTGTGCAACAAGTTCTGGGTGCTCAACAAAGTTGGTCGTTGTATCAAGTACGCCCGGTACGAGCACTTTATCTTCTGGGATCTCAGATTTACGATCGCGGAAAACTGTCCATTCATGTGCATGGCGAGGATTTGATGTTTCAAATAGGACATAGCGGGCTTTTGTTTTCATCAATGTTGGGAAAACTTTTTCCATATCGATGTCGCACACATGTGGGCCTTCATAATTGCCCCAACAAATATGGAGACGAACATTTTCTTGCGGCACATCACGCAACGCATAGTTTAAAGCTTCTACATGCATATCTGCGATTTTGATAAACTCTTCGTCGGACAAATCTGCAAACAGCATATGACGAGACAAAGCTAGGTCGGGACAATCAAGCTGTAGATCAAGACCAGCACCAACGATTGTTTCGTATTCAGCTTTCATCGCATCGGCCAATGCTTCAAGATATGCGGCACGGTCGTTGTAATATTCATTTTGCAAAAAGAGTGAGATCACACCCGGAGATGCAGCGTTCATAAACCCGCGTTCAGCTCCGTGTTCGGCCATTGCGTTTTTTAGGTTGCTGATGTCTTTTTGCAACTCGTCTTGACCCTTGGATTTAACTTCTCCAGTACATTTCGGACGGGCATATTGTGGTGTGCCGCCATCATCGGCAAGGCGCTTTAGAAAACCTGGAAAGAGTTTTAGATCACCCGGTGCATTACGATCGCTATCTCCAGAAAATCCTGTGTAGCGATCTTTGACATAAGTCGCGTAGGAGATTTTTGATGTCTCGCCATCAGAGACAATATCGACACCTGCTTCAACCTGACGGCGCACTGTTTCAGAGCAAGCAGCTGTCATGCAAGCATCAAATTCTGCCTGATCATAGGGTTTTTCATGTTCTCTTGCGAAGATGAAATCTACAACGTCTTGTGTGCGTGGCAATGAGCCAACATGAGTGGTTTTTACTTTTGTCATTTTTCTTCCTTACTCGCTCAATTGGCCTTAGTTGCGCCGGCTGGATCATCATTGCTCATGATGCGATAAAGACTTGCTTCACCGCTCATTGCAGGCTCTAAACTGTGTGATAGATTTGGTGGCACAGCACATGTATCACCCGGAGCTAGGACGCGCGTTCCACCATCCCAGCTAAGCTTCCAGTGACCGCGCATAACCATCAAAATTTCGTGCTGCTCTGATGAATAAGGATCAGCGCTAATGGAATTGCGTGATAATAATTCAATGTCAAAACCTGGCTTGTCTTGCAGAACAGCGCCATCACCGACAACTTTAACCGGTTGCTTGTCAGACAAAGCCATCAAATCCCAATAGCGCGCAACAAATTTTGGAACGACTTCCTGCGTTGTCGGCTCAGGAATTTTTGCAAGTTCTTCCGCCGTCATAAGCGACATTGGCTTGATGTCACCAGGAAGAGCTTGACCCTTTTTGGTATCATATAGCTTTCCGTTTTCTCCCAACACCAAGCCGTGGCCCGTTGCGTCTTCAATCACTTGTGGTGCCCAATCAACACCGCCGCCTGCATCATCACCACCTAATACAGCCATGATCATTCCATAGTCGGTTCCGATATTTTCAAACCCACGAAAAATGCCCGTTGGAATGTTAAAGATATCGCCTTCTTCTAATATAACTTCGCCAGCATTGCCCCAACGCCCCCAGAAAAAACGCCAACGACCTTTTAAAACAAAAAACACTTCTGCCGTTGTGTGTGTATGAAGTGAGTTGCGGCATTTAGGTGGTTGCCCCGCCGCGCCAATATTGAACCCTGGGGTTTCTTTAATATGCACGTGTTGATCAGGGCTTTCGGAAACGCCACCTCCGATGATCGTGAAATTTTCTTTCTGATCAGATCCGGGGGTATGTGCATCAATAAAGGCTGTTTTGCATGGTTTTAATTCACCATAACGAACGATACGTTGTTCCATTTCTGCAGGTGTCATCTTATTCTCCACACACATCAGTTACTTTGCATTAAAATTTGTTTCCAAATGGCGACTTCGTCGTAAAGCGCGTATTCGCGTCTGATCGAAACACCATCTTTGCCATAAGGACCGTATTCGGCATGGCACATGCCCATCACATGAACATCGGCGCCCGTTGGTTTGCCAAATGCGCCCCAACCATCGTGCTTGCCATCAAGCGACCAGCGTATCGCGGCGCGTGGCGATAGCATGTCACCATCAAGGCCGATTTGATGGTGGATTTTAAATTCCGCATTCGGGAAGGACGAACGTAGACCCATCCAAAAGTCACACACCGAACTATGCGATATGCCTGATTGTGATCCTGCATATTCAGTTTGAACCGCGCGGTCGTAATGATCTGGAATAATATCAAATTCATTCGCCATCATGCGTGACAAAGTGGCTGCATATTTTGCGCCCCATTCATTGTCATTGCCGTTAGATTGATATTCGCCTTTCACATCAATCGCCGGGGTAAATGGTTTTGCGCAGTTCTCAGCTCCGCCTTCTGCTTTGATCAGTTTTTTCGCAAACTTGCGCGGGCTATATCCAAGCTGCCTGACGATGCCGCCGTAATCGCGGATCAACCATTCATCAAAAATCGTGTTATCTTTTGCAGCGCAATCAGCGATAATTCGGTAGGTTAGTTTTTTGCCAGTTGCTTTGCCAAAAACACCATCGCCGCTGTGTGTTGCAGTGGAAATAATCCGATGTGATGAAAGCATTGCGGTTTCCGGTGTGCCGCTCCAAATAACATCTTCACCAAAGAGCGTTCTGTCAGGAAATTCATGCAATGTTGCCATAGTTGCAGCCATGACGGGTTGGTTCCCAACAGAGATACCCATCGGAGAGCGAACGGGAATATCTTTAGAATAATAGTGATTGAGCGTGCCAATCCCGCGATCTTCCCAGATCTCTTTTGTGATGCCGATGATGTAATCTGGAAAGTCTTTCCAGCGATTGTTAAAGCCTTGCATTATCTTTTCCTAATGTCATTCATTCACCCAGCCTTGAGGAATTTTCGCCGAAGAACGGATCATCAAGGGGCTTTCAATTTCAATTTTGTGCGGGGTGATATCTTCACCACGTATGCGCTTCATCAGCGTTTTAACGGTCTCATCCACCATTTGATTGGCGGGTTGTCTGATGGTTGTTAGCGCGTAGCTTGGCCAACTGGCTATTTCGACATCATCGTAACCGATGATGGATACGTCATTGGGAACGCTGAGCTTAAATTCGTAGCGAAGGCATTCCATCGCCGCGATGGCCATGTGATCATTGGTGATAAACACGGCGTCGGGAACAACGTCCTTGTTGAACATTAAGCGCGTAGCTTCTTGTGTTTCATCAAATTGGAAATTGCCGGTTTCACGCGCGAATAATTCCACGCCTGTTTCTTTCAGCTTGGAAAGAAAACCTGCTTCGCGATCACGTTGCGTTGAAGCGCCTTCCCAGCCGGCAATATGGGCTATGCGTTTATGTCCGCCTGCGATGAGGAATTCAGCTGCTTTGCGGCCACCATCATAGTTATTGGATGTTACAGATGAAAATCTGTCGTCATCTTGGTGACGGTTAAAGAGGACAACAGGCACACCTGCAGCATCACATTTTTCTGCAAGTTTTGACGATACCGCAACGGATGCAAGGACAATGCCTTCGACCTGATAATCCAAAAGATCCTGCATAAGTTTATCAATGTCATCGCCATTTGAGGCCATGAAAACCAGAACGTGATATCCCTCAACCTGAAGAGATTTCGACAGTTTCTCAACAGCTTCTGGATAGAATTGATTATCAAAATAGGCGACCACGAGCCCGATAATCTTTGAATTGCCGGTAATCAATGAACGCGCCAGAACATTTGGCCGATAGCCCAGTTCGTCAGCAGCTTTTCTTACTTTTTCAGCCATTTTGGGCGAAGCGCTCGCACCGGGTGAGAACACACGTGAGACCGCTGATTGGCTGACACCAGCGCGTTGGGCAACGTCAAAAGATGTAACCGTCTCCTTACCCAACAGTCCAACCTCCATCAACCAGCAAGGATGTGCCTGTCACAAGAGAGGCGGCATCGGATGCGAGATAGACAACTGAGCCCATGATATCTTCAACTTCACCCACACGGCCAAGTTTGATCTTTTCTTCAATCCAAGCAACGCGTTCAGGATCATTAAATGTCGCTTGCGTCATTGGGGTTTTAATGAAGGTCGGACAAATTGTGTTAATTCGAATGCCTAATGGACCAAACTCCATCGCCATTGATTTGGTAAAACCTTCAACCGCATGTTTGGTTGCGCAATATACGGCACGATCGATCCCGCCTACATGTGCCATTTGAGATGAGATGTTGATCAATGAGCCTGGTTTACCAGCTTCTTTTAATTTTCTGGCGACCGCTTGCGTTAAGAAATAGGCCGATTTCACATTCAGATCGGTGACGAAATCAAAGTCATCTTCTGTTGTTTCGAGTGCTGGGCTGTGACGCCCGCCACCTGCAGAATTTACCAAAATATCAAATGCGTCATGTTGGTTTAAAATATCACTCATTTGAGCAATGTCAGAGACATCTAATTGTAAAGCTTCCGCGCTTAATCCTTTTGCTCGCACAGCCTCCACAGCTTCATTAAGTTTACCCAAGGTGCGAGCTGCCATAACAACATGTGCTCCGGCTTCAGCCAAAGCAACAGCTGCGCCCAATCCAATGCCGGAGGAGGCGCCTGTCACGAGTGCTCGTTTTCCATCAAGACGAAACGAAGGTGTGGTTGGTAATTGCATTATTCTGCTGCGACCCCATTATCTTGCTGCGGCTCGGCGCCCTCACCATAAGGGACGTTGCGACCGCCATATCTGCGAACACGAATGTTGCATTGTTCAGCATGTCCCACAAATCCCTCAAGCATGCAAAGGCGTGAGCCATATTCTCCAATGGTAACTGCTGCCTCATCAGTTGTGACCTTTTGATACGAATGTGTTTTGAGGAATTTTCCAACCCAAAGACCACCTGTGTAGCGTCCAGCTTTCTTGGTTGGCAGCGTGTGGTTTGTTCCGATGACTTTATCGCCATTGGCAACATTGGTGCGGGGTCCAAGGAACAGCGCTCCATATGAATGCATGTTTTCTAAGAACCAGTCATCGCGATCTGTCATTACCTGAACATGCTCAGATGCAATGTCATTCGCAACATCGAGCATTTCATCGTAGGTATCGCATACAATGACTTCACCATAGTCTTCCCATGATACTTTAGCGGTGCCTGCTGTTGGGAGGATTTTCAAAATTCTATCGATCTCAGACAATGTTTCTTCTGCAAGCTTTTGTGAATTGGTCAACAAAACAGCTGGTGAATTATAGCCGTGTTCTGCTTGTCCCAAAAGATCGGTTGCGCAAAGTTCAGCATCAACTGTTTCATCCGCAATGACCATCGTTTCTGTTGGGCCTGCGAACAAATCAATTCCCACGCGACCAAACAATTGTCGTTTGGCTTCAGCAACAAATGCATTTCCGGGGCCGACCAACATATGAACAGGTTCAATTGTTTCTGTACCAATTGCCATCGCACCAACGGCTTGAATGCCGCCAAGCACATAAATCTCATGCGCGCCACCTAAATGCATCGCGGCGATCACAGCGGGGTTCGGCTCACCATTAAATGGCGGTGTCATCGCTACAATGCGCGGAACGCTAGCGACAGATGCCGTTGCAACCGACATATGCGCAGATGCAACCATCGGGAATTTGCCGCCAGGGACGTAACAGCCAACTGATTGCACCGGAATATTTTTGTGACCCAGAATTACACCTGGCATTGTTTCAACTTCAACGTCGAGCATTGAATCGCGCTGCACTTGTGCAAAATTGCGAACTTGCTCCTGCGCAAATTTGATGTCTTCAAGCTCGCGTGGCGTTAGACGGGCGATTAATGCGTCAATCTCATCCTGGCTCAGCTTAAAGCTCTCAGGTGAATATTTATCAAAATTTTCAGACATAGATCGAACGGCTTTATCACCTTCGTTTTCGATCTGTTTGAGCGCATCGCCAACGATTTTTTCAACCTTGTCATTTTCGAGTGCGCGCTCGGTTTCTTCCATGCCACGCTTTAAATACTTGATCACTTTCGTCTCCTCTTACGCCCGTTCTTGTGGGTGTATTGGCGTTTTCTCGCCACTATCAAAAGTTTCCCAACCTTCGCCATTAAATGCATCGACACCTAGTTGTGCGAGCACCATGGCAAAATCTACAGAAACCCAATTGTCTTCAATGCGCCCGTCGGTCACTTTCCAAAAATCCATGTATGGAATTTTGACGCGTTTTCCGGTTGCAGGAATACCCATAAACTCACCTGTATGCGTGCCTTCAATATGGCCAAAACATGAAGCCCATTCGCCATCTACTAGGAATTTTTCGGTCTTATATTCGCGGTTCGTGAAAGCTGCGCGTAGCGGCAGCTGCCAGTTGTTGCGAAATTCTTTAAGGTTGTTTTTCGTGCCACAACCTTGGTTGCCCATCCATCTAAAACCTTCATGGAAATGGTCTTCCATGGTGTTTGAGTTTGCAGCTAATGCTTCTTCCATCGCTTTAATGGCGGCAAGTGTTGCTTGGCTTTTTGCAACATGTTCTTCTGCGGATAATTCGTTCGACATTTAGGCCTCTATGCGTTCGCCGGTTTTTGTATCAAATAAGTGGCACATTTCAGGTGTGATGGAATAATGAACATCATCGCCAATATTGGCACGGTATTCTTTGCCTGCTTTGACCGAAAGCAACACGCCGTTAATGCGCACTGTCACCATGGTCGCATCCCCCAATAATTCCATTGAATAAACAGGCGCATTGATTGCGCCACCTTTTTCCGCAATGCCGGCATCTTCTGCTCTGTAGCCAAGTGTAATTTGGCCATTGTGTTTTTTGGTAAGTCCAGAAATTTTCACCCCATTTGTGGTGAAAGTGCCGTCTTTTAGATCGCCTTCAATCAGGTTCATTGCGGGTGAACCGATGAAGCTAGCAACAAATGTATTTTGCGGCTTGTCATAAATATCAACTGGTGTGCCAACTTGTTGGACGATGCCTTTATTCATCACCACAACGCGGTCAGCCAAAGTCATCGCTTCAATCTGATCATGGGTTACATAAATTGTTGTTACCGCTAATTCGTGATGTAGATTTTTAATCTGAGCGCGGGTGGAAACGCGTAGTTTTGCATCCAGGTTTGATAGTGGTTCATCCATCAAGAAGACTTGTGGTTTGCGCACAATTGCGCGTGCTAGCGCCACGCGTTGACGTTGTCCGCCGGATAATTCTGCTGGGCGGCGATGGGTGAAGTCATTTAACTCGACCATATCAACTGCGCGCTGCACGCGTTCTTCATGAAGGGCAGGGTCAACTTTGCGCACCTTCAATGGAAATCGGATATTTTCCCAAACGGTCATGTTTGGATAAAGGCCGTAGCTTTGAAACACCATAGCGATATCACGGTCTTTTGGCTCGAGGTCATTGACCATGCGATCGCCGATATAGATCTCGCCTTTGGTGACGTCTTCAAGTCCTGCGATCATGCGCATGGTTGTTGTTTTACCACAGCCGGAAGGCCCGAGCAGAACCAAAAATTCCTTATCGGCAATCTTAAGATTAAAATCATCAACGCCGACGAAGCTTCCCCAACGTTTGTTGACTTTGTTTAAAGTAATATTGGCCATATCATTAACCTTTTACTGCGCCAGCGGTTAAACCACTAACAATTTGACGTTGGAAGAACATGACGAGGATGAAGATCGGTACTGTTGCAGAGACCACAGCGGCAACCGCGAACATGACGTTCCCCTCAGTTTGTGTTGTGCCTAGGAAACTTGCAATCTTTGGAACCATTGTCTGGTTTTCCTTTGAAAGTAGCATCGCTGTTACGGCAAAATCATTGTATGCGAGCAGGAATGAGAACAGACCCGTTGTAATCACGCCTGGCCACATGACCGGGATGATGACATGGCGGAAAGCCTGAAATCTTGTGCAGCCATCCACCATTGCGCTTTCATCAAGATCTTTTGGGATTTTGGTGAAAAACGAATGCAGCATCCAAAGTGTAAAGGGCTGATTGATCGCGACAAGCACAATGATTGATGTCGGCAATATGCCCCAAAGGTTCCACTCAAAAAACGGTAGTAGGTAACCTGATACGAGCGTTATTGGCGGTACCGCGCGGAATATCAATGCTGCAATTAACAGCCAAAAAGCATATTTGAACGTTGAACGTGATAGCGCATAACCACCAAGCGTTCCGATGGTCAAAGACGTGATGACAGTGAAGAAACACACAATGAATGTGTTGATCACAGCTTTCCAAAATTCCTCTTGAACCCAAGCACCTTCATAACCTGCACCGGTAAACGCGCTTCCGGTTTCCGCTATAGTTCTTGTACCTGTGATTGCATCGGTCCAATCGGCGATGGAGAAGAAATCCAACTCGACTTTAAACGAGCCCCAAAGCGTCCAGATGAATGGGAAAGCTGCCAGTACCAACCAGATGGCCACAAACCCATAGGACATTATTTTGACGGTTGGTGATTTGCGCATTGCGATAGAAGACATGAGATCACACCTTTCTAGTAAAGTCGCGCCAAGTGCGAACAAGGACTGGTGAGAGTAGGATTGCAACGCCGATGATTGTTAGAACAGACGTCGTTGATGCGGATGACATCAAGCGTGTTTCCCCAGCAAGGTCATTAAAGATAATCCAAGATAATGATTGCGCATGTGCTTCCGCATTAAAGCCGACAATAGGTTCAAAGACGCGGAAGTTATCCATCAATTGTATCAGTGCAACAAATGTAACGAGCGGCATAATATGGGGGATTACCACATAGCGGATACGCTCCCATCTGGATGCACCATCAATCATGGCAGATTCTAACGTGTCCTGCGGTAAAGTTTGCAGACCTGCATAGAACACAACAAACGCGAAAGGTGCAGAATGCCATACGCCATAGACCATCAACATGATCCAGGTGAGGGTGGTCGAGGCTTTTAGAGATAATGTCGGGTCGTCAAATAACCATTGTAGGCCTGAGCCAAACACCCCTCGGGCATCCACCATCCAAAATAGAATAAGTGAGCCAACAAGTGGGTTGATGATCATCGGTAATAACGAGAAGAAGATCACCAGTCCCTTGATCGCACCATTGAGTGAATTCACCGCGATTGCTATCATGAAGCCAAGGATGATGAGCAATGGTGTTACAATAAATGTATAGCTTAACGTAAAGCCCATGGCGCGATAGAACGGTAGATTATTGATGGTTGAGAAAAACTCACCAATGCTGTCGCTACTTGTCCATGCGTCTGCGACTTCGCTGACAGCCAAATGCCCGCGGTCGAAATAAATTGCAAGGCCAGCAAATTTGCCGAGTGGTTTTTCCGCATTCAGATCAGCCATCGCTTCATTATCAATGATGGTTTCTTGTTTGCATCCAAAGGGGCCGCAATTTTCCACGACTTTGAACACCTGATCATGCGGTGTGAAAAGCGATTGAGTGACAATCGATACAATTGGCATCGCAATAAATAAAAGCATCGCTATCGCCGTGGGCAATATAAACCAAAAAAACGTTTTATGCTTCATTTGCTTCCCCTTGAAACGCTTAATTTTTGCTGCATTCGTAGCTGCTAATTAAACGCAATCCACCCGTTTAGTGACGTGCCTTTTGGAACATCTCTATTGAGAATTTGCGGCTAGACCGCCTGAACGTTGTTTTAAAATTTATTGAAGAAGGAGGCCCATCTCAGGCCTCCCTCATAAAGCTAACTCTAGAGGTAGCCTTTTTCTTTTGCTGCTGCGTTATATGCAGCTTCAATGTCAGCAAGTGTTTTTGCAGCATCTTCTTTGCCTTGAAGATAATCTGGGATCTCTGCACCTAGAGCTGTGTGCAATAGACCCTGGAATGGCAGCATTGGGTATGGTGTTGAACCTGCTTGTGCAGCTGCAAACACGCCTGTTGCTTTGTCGGTTGGTTGATAACCATCGATGAGCCATACAGCTTGCTGTGTTGTTTCATCATCTAAGATCGCAGGTGAAATCGCATTTTTTAACGCAAGGAATGTTGCTTCTGCATCAGCGTCTGAAATGTTTTTAGCAATAGTCCAGCCATCCCACCAAAGTGTTGTCGCAGGTGTTTCACCGCCAGCGACTGTCATTGGGCCTGCAATCGCAAAACCAGCTTTCACTTCATCAGAAACACCATCAGCTTCAGTAAGTGTAGCTGCGCGCGAACCCCACATATTCATCAATGCAACGTTACCTGCACGATATTCAGCATTTGTCGCGTTTGAATCATGAGTAAGATAATCAGGGTTCATGTATGCTGTGAGTGCTTTAAGCATCTCAAGCGTTGCAACACCTTTTTCGTTGTTGATTGTGACTTCGGCAGATCCTGCTTTAAAGAATTCGCCACCATGTCCGATGAACATGTTTGTAAATTCTTGAGCCAAGTTCCAACCAGCTTTGTAAGCGCCACCAACTGGGTTTTCCATGATGCCCATTGAACGGATCTTTTCGGCAGCAGCCAACATTTCTTCATACGTTGTTGGTACTTCAACGCCAGCTTTTTCCAAAACGTCAGCGCGATATACCAAATGCTGAGCATTTGCCATAAATGCAACGGCCATGACTTTGCCGCCGATTGTGATCAATTGGTTTTTCTGAATGTCAGAACCGTGTTTTGCGACAAGGTCATCAAGTGGGCGGATCACATCATCGTTCATCAAAGCAACGATAGAAGAGTTTGCAACAATCGCTGATGTATATTCAGCAGGGTTACCTGTCATACCGGCAAGATTAATCTTCTGGTGGTCAGCTGTGAGGTTTGTTTTAACTTCAACACTGTCAGATGCGCAGGCTTCAGCGCCCTTTCCAACGGTTTGAATAGCTGGAAACTCGTTGCCAACAATTGAAACACGACCACCGTTTTCGATGCCGCAATCACCATGCGCGTCTGCATGGGCAATTGCCGTGCTACCTAAGAGTGCTGCAACAAGCAGACTAGATTTTAGAATTTTATTCATATGTTTTTCTCCCAATGAAACCTTCGAATTGCATTAACGTTGATATTTTTATGGCTAATTTTGCATTCGTATGCATAAAAGTTAGCACCACTTGCATACGAATGCAAGTCTGGTTATAAATTGCGTGGATAAGTATGATTGGAAGTGTTTTGGACCAGACCATTAGAGCGAAATTTTACCATTTATTACATGAGCTTACAGAAGCTTCAGAAAAAGAATCTGCAGTCCTGTTGAAATCGCTATATTCTTCAGACTGCGATTGGCGTGGTTCTTATCCGCTTAATGAAATGGTTGGGGTTGATGCGATTTTTGAGAACGCATGGCAACCATTAAAGAAGAGCTTTCCTGATCTTGAAAGACGTGATCTGATCTTTATGGCAGGTAGCTATGAGGAGCGCGACTACATTGCAACCGTGGGGCATTATTGTGGGAATTTTGAGCATGATTGGCTAACCATCCCGGCATCAGGAAAACCAACTTACATTCGCTATGGTGAGATCCATCAGATCAAAGATGGTAAGATCGTTCAGAGCAATTGTCTCTGGGATGTTTTGGATGTAATGCGACAAGCTGGGTTTTGGCCAATGCCGCCAAGCTCTGGTGAAGAGGGGCGTTGGGCGGGCCCAATTACTGGGGATGGTATTCGCTTCACACCTGGAGATAAAGACCTATCGGCCGCGAGTTTAGAACAAACACTTTTGATGCAGAAATCGCTTGGAGACAACAATGGACCTGAGCATTTCACGCGTGAAGGTTTGTTCAATATGGATCAAAAGAAATATTGGCATCCAAAAATGATGTGGTATGGCCCGAGTGGCATCGGCACGACCCGTTCACTTGCCGGATTTGTTGACTATCATCAATTGCCGTTTCGTCTTGCTTTCCCGAACCGCATGAGCAGCTCACTATGGGAAGGGCATGAAGAGTTGATGCAAGAGCTCAATGCAGGTCATTACATCCGCGTTGGCGATGGAACATTGTCTGTCACCGGCGGTTGGCCAAGCGTGGTTTCGCCCCATGATGGGGAATTTTTAGGTTCGGGTGCAACGGGTAGATTGTTGCAAATGCGGGTGATGGATTTTTATCATCATCATGAAGGCTTAATTCGCGAAAACTGGGTGCCGATTGATGTTATCTTTATGATGAAGCAAATGGGTGTCGATGTGTTCCAGCGCATGCATAATGAATGGAGCCGCTAAGTAATCGGCACGCCGTAATCTGACATATTTGCTTTGACCTGTTCGATAAATTTAAGTCCTACCGCAGATACGGGGCGAGATTTGTGATGGATGATCGCCATATCAAGATAGATAGATGGCTTGAACGGGCGCACGACATAGCCCTTGCCGTCATCATTTGCCAGCGTGAATGGGTCGATTAGCGCTACACCTAAACCAGTTTTGACAAATTCTAACAAGGATCTGAATAAGTGGGATTGGCATTTGATCCGAAGACGCGCATTTGAATCAAGAAACAACTGCCGAATTCTATGGCTAATAATGTGGTCAGCACCCATCTCGATGAAGGGAACATTGTCGAGGTCTTTGGGTGTGATTTCGCTATATTCTGCAAGCGGAGAATTTTCAGGGATGGCTAATTGGCAGATGAAACGCAGGGGATGGCTAAGCAGATTTTCGTTTAAGACTGGCATTTCAGAGACGCCAATTTCTACAAGGCCAGATTCAACCCATTCCTGAATGTTCTGAGAGTAACGAGTTTGATAAAGAACGTCGATATTGGGATAATCGCGCACAAATTCCGACACTAATCCGGTCATGAAGCCGAATGAGACCGCGTGAGTACAAGCGATTTGGAGTGATCCAACACGTTCATTTTGTAGATTTGATATCAGATGGTCGACACGACCCAAGCCGCGCACAACAGTATCGATTTCTGCAAACAATATTCCCGCTTCTGGTGTTGCGACCAACCGGCCGCGATCTTTTTTGAATAATTCGAGATTTGTTTTAGCTTGAAGTTGGGCTAACAAATTACTGATCGCCGGCTGCGAAATCCCAAGGCTTTGGGCTGCGGCGGTTACCGTGCCTTTTTCGATAACGGCATGAAAAGCCTGTAATTGTCTAAAAATCATGATATCACTTTTTATGATGCTCTTATAATATATTAGTATTTGTAATTATACCTCAGTCAAGTCAAACTCACCAAAGGAGAATTTGAGTGACTAAAGAAGATCAGCAAAGTGTAATTGTCGTTGGTGCAGGGATTGTAGGTGTTTCTACAGCTATTTGGCTACAGCGATTGGGTAATAAGGTCACGCTTGTTGACCGCCAAGCTCCGGGCGAAGGCACATCTTATGGCAATGCAGGGATACTTGCGTCTATCGCTGTTGTTCCTGTACCAACACCCGGAATTTTGGCGAAAGCTCCAAAAATGCTGTTCGATCCGAATCAGCCGTTATTTGTAAAATGGTCTTACCTTCCCAAGCTATTCCCATTTTTAAGACGCTATCTAAAGCATGCCAATGATAGCTCGGTAAATCACATATCCTCAGCGCTGCAAGAATTATTGCATGATTGCCCTGATCAGCATCTGGCTGTTGCTGGGGATAGTGATGCCAAAAAATATATTAGCACTGAGGATTATTGGTTTGGCTACGATAATGAAGCCGCATTTGCTGCGGATAAATATGTGTGGAAGATACGAAAAAACCGAGGCTATTCATATGCTATTCGCACTGCAGATCAAATCGCAGAATATGATGAAAATCTAGCAGGCCGGTTTGGTTATGGCGTGCAATGTGCCAACCATGGCCGCATATCTGACCCCGGCGCATATGTTAAAGCACTTGCTGTTGAGTTTGAAAAATGCGGCGGTACAATTTCAAAGGCCAGCATTACTGGCTTTGAAATAAATGATGATCATTGTGAGCATATTATCACAGAAGAAGGTGTGCTAACCGCGGATAAATACATCATCACCACAGGTGTGTGGACTAGCCAGTGGAACGAACAGCTTGGTGTTTCTATTCCAATGGAGTCCGAGCGTGGCTATCATGTTGAATATCATAATCCATCGATTAAACTGCGTTCACCAATTATGGTGGCAAGCGGCAAATTTGTAGTGAATTCAATGGATGGTCGTATGCGTTGCGCAGGGGTTGTGGAATTTGGTGGTCTTAAAAATGGTGCGTCCAAAGCGCCAATTGAGCTTTTAAAAAAGCAGATGGCTAACCTCTTCCCGGATCTTAAATATGACCGTATTGAAGAATGGATGGGGCATCGTCCATCCACAGTTGATTCACTACCGATTATCGGTGTGAGCCCTAAAGTAAAAAATATAATTTTGGGATATGGGCACCAGCATATAGGCTTGTCAGCAGGGCCAAAAACAGGTCAGTGGCTGGCAAGACTTGCATCTAATCAACCCATTAACACAGATCTTTCTGCATATGCAGCGGATCGAAAAATATAAATAACAGAGCTAAAAAAGGGAGCAATACAATGAGAAATTTAAAACTAGCTTTAGCAACAACAGCTGCGGCAATGGCGTTTTCAAGCGCTGCAACCGCAGAAAAATGGGATATGCCAATGGCATATGCTGCAACTAACTTTCATTCAGAAATGGGTGTTGTTTTTGCCGATAAAGTTAAAGAATACACAGATGGTGCGCTAGAAATTACTGTGCATCCGGGTGGTTCACTATTTAAAGGTGGCGAAATCAAGCGTGCAGTGCAAACAGGACAAGCGCCAATTGGTGAGCGATTTATGTCAGCACATGCCAATGAAGCACCATTGCTTGCATGGGATAACGTGCCGTTTCTAGCGACCACATATGAAGAAAACGAAATGCTTTGGAAAGCTGCTGCGCCAAAAGTGAATGCGCAACTTGCGGATCTAAACCTTGTGTCACTTTACACATGCCCATGGCCT
Source organism: Lentilitoribacter sp. (assembly GCA_039986595.1). Taxonomy (GTDB): domain Bacteria; phylum Pseudomonadota; class Alphaproteobacteria; order Rhizobiales; family Rhizobiaceae; genus Lentilitoribacter. The sequence continues at coordinate 222,193 of JBDWQJ010000006.1, read as the reverse complement.
GGTCAGGGTTTTTACTTCAAGAAAGAAGTTGGCTCATCAAAAGATACGCAAGGTATCAAATTCCGTTCTTATAACACTGCAACAGCAACATTTGCTGAAGAGCTTGGTATGGTGCCAGTGCAGGTTGAAGCAGCAGAGTTAAGTCAAGCCTTAGCAACAGGCGTTGCTGAAGCGTTCATCTCATCAGGTTCAACTGGTTATGACCGTAAAGTTTGGGAACATCTAACACACTATTACAAAGTAAATGCATGGCTTCCACGCAACTCTGTCATTGTGAATAAAGGTGTTTGGGACGGTTTGTCTGATGATGTGAAAGCTGGTGTTCAAAAAGCTGCTGACGAAACAGGAGCAGCTTGTTCTGCAAAATCTGCGGAACTTGCAGGCTGGTATTTCGAGCAACTTGAAGCAAATGGCATGAAGGTTGAAGATGCTGGTCCAGAGTTCTTGGCTGAGCTTCAAGCTATTGGCGAAAAAATGACAGCTGCATGGCTTGAAACAGCTGGTAGTGAAGGACAAGAAATCCTCGACGCTTACAAAGCAATGAAGTAATATTACAGAGGCCCTTCATCACGAAGGGCCTCAATTTTGTTGAGGGGTATGTTATGGATTGGAAGCCATTTATTGGTTTGCCGCTTTGGTTTTGGCTTTTTGTGTTGCCGACACTTTTAACCATCGCGAGCTGGGTCCTGAAAGAAAAAGCGCGTAAAATCCTGACGCCGATATGGCGTTTTTTAAATGTGCTCTACACAACAAGTGGAATAATTGCAGCTTTCTTTATGGTTATAATTTTGCTGCTTATTGTTGCGCAAATGATTGCGCGTTGGTCGGGAGTGACCTTCCATGGATCTACCGAATTTGCCGGATATGCGATGGCGGCGACATCTTTCTTTGCGCTCGCACATGCGCTTAATCGCGGCGCACATATCCGCGTATCAATTTTGCTGAATTTAAATAATTTTACCAAACGTTGGGTCGATATTTTTGCGCTTTTTGTAGCAGCAATTATCGCGACATACTTTGCCAGATACGCAATTAAAGCCAACATCTTTTCTGAAATGTTGAACGATAGAACCCAAGGGCAAGACACGGTGCCGGAATGGCTTTTAACTTTATTTGAAACGCTTGTTACCAGCCCAACGCAATGGGCCGTTTTATGGTCACAAACAAGCTCAGACATGGTCTATACACCTCTATGGTTGCCACAAATTCCAATGTCTATTGGCACAACATTGCTCGCGATTGCGCTTTGGGACAACCTGATCCGATTTGTGGTTTTAGATAAGAGCAATATTAAAGGCGAGATGGTCTGATGACAGAAATTTATGCAACAATTATCTTTTTGGTCGTCCTGTTTGGCTTGCTCGGTAGTTCCGTTTGGGTTGGGCTTGCGCTCATGGGTGTTGCTTGGGTCGGGCTGGAGCTCTTTACATCTCGCCCCGCCGGAGATGCAATGATCACCACGATCTGGACGGGCGCTTCAAGCTGGACGTTGACCGCGCTGCCGTTGTTTATTTGGATGGGTGAAATTTTATATCGAACGCGCTTATCGCAAGATATGTTTCGTGGTCTCGCGCCATGGATGAGATTGCTCCCTGGTGGTTTGCTTCACACAAATATATTTGGCTGTACGATTTTCGCAGCGGTTTCTGGTTCATCTGCGGCAACGCTGACCACAGTCGGCAAAATGTCTATTCCTGAACTGCGACGTCGCGGCTATCCAGAATATATGATCATCGGTACACTTGCTGGTGCTGCCACATTGGGATTGATGATCCCGCCATCGCTGACATTGATTGTGTATGGTGTGACGATTAATGAATCGATTTCAAAACTGTTTTTAGCAGGCGTGATCCCGGGCCTCGTTTTGGCCACTCTTTTTATGAGTTATATCGTTGCTTGGCACTTTGTGAAAAAGAGCGAACGACCAGAAGCTGATAAATCAATGAGCTTTGGGGAGATGTTCGCTGAAAGTCGCTTCTTGATCCCAGTTCTAGTTTTGGTGTTTGCTGTAATTGGCTCAATGTACTTTGGTTGGGCCACTGCAACAGAAGCTGCTGCCGTTGGTGTTATTGGCGCGTTGGTATTAGCGACCAGTCAAGGTTCGTTAAATTTAAGCACATTTTACGAAAGTTTAATGGGTGCAACGCGCACATCTGCGATGATCGCGCTGATTTTGATGGGGGCTGCATTTTTATCTCTCGCCATGGGTTTCACGGGTATTCCGCGCGCGCTTGCGACTTTTATTGATGGATTTGAATTATCGCCAATTGCATTGATTGCCATGTTGACCGTTTTCTACATAATTTTGGGCATGTTCTTGGACGGTATTTCCTCTGTTGTGCTCACGATGGCAATTGTTGAACCGATGATCCGTCAAGCTGGTATTGATGTTATCTGGTTTGGTATATTCATTGTGATCGTCGTTGAAATGGCTCAGGTAACACCACCGATTGGTTTTAATCTATTTGTCCTTCAGGGAATGACCACGCATGAAATTTCATATATTGCTAAAACTGCGATACCGATGGTTTTATTAATGGTATTGATGGTGGTCATCATGGTGATTTGGCCTGAATTGGCTACATGGTTGCCTGATAACATGCGTTCAACACCTGGGTAACGGAATTAGATAGAAATAATAGGACTGGAATGCGACTTTTATCGTATATTGGACAGCATTCTGGAACCTTCTTAATCCTAGGTGTTGTCGTAGCCGCAGCATTGCCAGAAGTATCTTCTGTTATGCGTCCAGCATTACCTTTTCTGGTTGCGCTTATTCTAGCCGTTGGATTTGCTCAGTTTAATTTTCGTCAAGCATGCGCTGATTTATTAAAACCGAAATATTTTTTTAAAACGTTGATCAATGTTCTGATGGGGACAATTGTAGCAGCGATTATTATCCGTGCAGTGTTATTTGTCGTTGATATCCCAGAGAATTATTTGCTTTTGGTGATAGTGTTTATTGCCGCGCCACCGCTTAGCTCGTCGATTAGTTTAAGCGTGCTAATGGGGTTTAACGCGCGGCTGACTTTGCAAGTCGCCCTGCTTAGTATGTTGTGTGTGCCAGTTTTGGGGCCATTATGCTTTGCAATTGTTGGGATTGAAATCTCGGTCGCACTTTGGGAGTTGGGTTTTGATATCGCCCTAATGATTGCTGGTGGATTTATTCTTGCATTGATCATTCAAACTGTCATCGGGCAGAACCGCATTGCAGCGAACAAAAACACATTTTCTGGCATTGCTGTTATCACGATGATTTTGTTTTTATTTCCGCTTTTCGATGGAGTGATGGAGCAGATAGTTAGTGCACCTTTACAAGCATTTTATCTTTTATTGCTGGCGCTTGGTTTAAACTTGGGTGGCCATAATTTAATGCGTTGGGCTTTGAGAAAAAACATACCATCTGAACAAGCTGATGCATTGGCTTTTATGTTTGGAAACCGGAATGTATCTGTCTATTTAGCGGTACTTCCCTTTAATCCATTACTCAGCGTTTTCATTGCCGTTGCGCAAATTCCGATTTACATAACGCCTGCGATCTTCTCCGACCGTTCGATTAAAATTGCAGCAAAAGAAGAATAAAATGAGAGAGCAAAAACTTGGGATACTAATGCTGGATACGCAGTTTCCAAGAATATTGGGAGACGCTGGCAACCCTGATACTTATCCGATGGATGTCGTTATTCATATAGTTGAAAATGTCAGTAGTCTCGATGTGGTCAATGATCAGAAATTATCGCATAAGACGAGGCAAAAATTCATTGACGCTGCAATATTGCTGGAAAACAATGGTGTGTCAGCGATCACTTCTACCTGCGGATTTTTGTATAAGGAACAAGCGCAAATCTCGAACGCGGTTGGTGTTCCCGTCATGGTCTCGTCTTTATCTCTTTATCCAAAGATCAAGCAAGAGACAGGCAGTGGTAAGATTGTCATACTAACGGCGTCGAGTACGGATTTAGTTTCTCTCATTCATTCTTCAGATGAAATTGAGAAAGACGATGTTGTGATTATTGGAATGGAAAAGTGCGCCGCATTTTCACAAGCAATTTTAAGGGACAAACAAGATCAGTTGAAAGAATTGCGCAGTGATGAAATTGAAGAATTTATCAAAAGCAAACTTATAGAACTTTTGTCTGTCCGCAACGATATCGGAGCAATCCTGATAGAATGTGGGAACTTACCACCTTACATTTCCGAAATTAAAACGGTGACTGATCTGCCCGTTTACTCTATCATAGATGGGGTTGAACAAATCATGTCACGGTCGTTTTCTCGTGGTTAGCTGAGCATCAATCAACGCCACGCGGAATTTTGCTGGCTGGATCGTATAGACAAAGATCGACAACTTTTGCACTGACGGTTTCGCCTAACAATAAGACTTCCATATCCGTTCCTGGTATTGCATATTCTGGAGAAATGTAAGCCATCGCTAGGTTCTTACCTGTACGGTAACCCCAGGCTGCAGAGGTGATCGAGCCAATTGGCCTACCGTTCGTAAATACACCCTCATTGGGTTGAGCTGGTGCAATCTTGCTGTCGATTTCGATGATAACACGCTGTTGTCGACTGCCTACTTTAATTTGATCTATCAGGCCCTGTTTCCCTGGGAAGTCTTTTTCCAAATCAACAAAACGATCCAGTCCTGCTTCAATCGGGTTAAACTCAGTAATGAAATCACCTTTCCAGTGGCCATAACCTTTTTCCATGCGCATGGAATCAATCGCAAACATGCCAAAGTGTGATAGATTGAAATCGTTGCCCGCTTTCGTCAGAATTTCATATGCTGCATACAGCTGCGTATTGGGTATGTGTAATTCAAAGGCCTGTTCTCCTGAGTAGCTGATGGCGATTGCTAGAGCTTCAACATGACCGATAAAGACGCGTTGCGCGGTTAACCAACGGAAACTCTTCTGGCTCCAATTTGTGCGCGGGGAAACCTTTGCAAGTAAATTGCGGGTATTTTTGCCCGCAATCACAAGTAAAGTGTGGGTATTGGTGTAACTCTCAATCTGAATGTCGCTGTTCCAAGGAAGTCTCTCGGTCAGCCAATCCATGTCGTGATATTCAGCTGTGGCGGCGGATCCGTAAAAGATGTCACCATTTTCCAATGGTACGATGGTTCCTTCACCGGCAATGTTGCCGTTTGGTGTGAGGAAATAGCAAAGGTTTGCTTTGCCTATTTTGTGCGAAACGCGAGAACAAGTTAGGCTGCTGAGCCACTCCAAAGCACCTTTGCCTCGAATGCGAAAATGATTGAAACCAGATAGTTCTGCAAGGCCGACATTTTTGACCAACGCGTCTATTTCGTCTGCCACCACATCGTGCCAGTTTTGAAATGCATAACCGTGGCTTGTTTCAAAATCAGTTGAGGGTTTGTAGTACTCTGTTCTTTCCCAGCCATTCACGACGCCAAACTCAGCGCCCTTATTTTTCAAAATAGGATATAGCGGAGATGTTTTTGCAGGGCTGCCCGCTGGTCTATGTTCGTGAGGTTGGTGCCAAACAAATTCGTACTGATAATCTTCAATGGATTTGAGCGCTGTAAATTCTGTGTTGGCAAAACTTGTGATCCGACGAGGATCAAGCTGCCAGGTGTCCCATTGCGTCTCACCATGCACCATCATTTGAGCAATCATTTTACCATAGCCACCGCCTTCACCAATGCCCACACGAAGACCATTCATTGACCAACAGTTTCGCAATCCAGGCTGAGGGCCAACAAGCGGGTTTGCATCTGAAGCATAGGAAACCGGACCATTTACGACTGATTTAATGCCAACTTCTTGTAAGCATGGAAGACGATCAAAAATTGGTTCCATTTTTGGTAATAGTCTGTCCAAATCATCGGGGCACAATGCGTTAACGAAATCAGGATCAATGCCATCCATGCCGAAGGTTTTACAATCGTGCTCATAAATGCCAACGAGCAAACCTTTCTTCTCCTGACGCATGTAAAATGTATCGCGAGGGCAGCGAACCATTGGCACGCGGCTGTCGCGTTCAACCAGCTCTGGAATATCCTCCGTTATGAAATACATATGTTCCATAGCAATGACGGGATATTCAATTCCCATAAGCGCACCAACTTCATTGGCTCTATAACCTGCGGCTATGACGATATGTTCTGCAGTAATAGTGCCTTGCTCTGTTGTCACTTCCCATTCATCGTTGGAGAGTTGTTTGAGTGCTGTAACAGGTGTGTTGCGGTGGATCGCTGCGCCGGCTTTTCTTGATCGTGCAGCAAGTGCTTGGCAAAGTTGAGCAGGATCAATATCGCCATCTTTTTCGTCCCACAGTGCACCGATCACGCCTTCAACATCTAACAGAGGGTTTCGTGCTTTCGCTTCGGCCGCATCAATGAGATCAAAATCGATGCCAATAGCTTTTGCAACAGAGATTATGTGATGCACTTCTTCCAAATGAGATGGATTGGTGAGTAAGCGCATGCCACCGGTTTTGTGATGGTAATTGATTGGATAGCTTGGGTCTTCTGAAAGCTCTTTATACAGTTTGATCGTATAATCTCGCAAAAGCAGAAGTAATTGATTAAAGGCAAGGCTTGGACATTGCGCCGCGGAATGCCAAGTTGTGCCCGATGTTAGCTCGTTGCGTTCAAGAAGCACTACGTCTGTCCAGCCTTCTTCCGTTAGATGATAAAGCGTTGATAATCCGCCAATTCCGCCACCTATAACAACAACTCTTGCTTGGGATTGCATGTCTTGTCCAATCGTAAAAATTCATTTTGGAAAACATGGCAGAAATCAATAACTTTGAAAAACAGAAGATATAGAATAATATATTCTATAATTTAGAATTAGGGTGAGGTTTCCATGGATGTAAGTTTGAAGGCGATGCGTTACTTTATGACTGCTGTTGAATGTGGCAGTATTGCGGGTGCATCCAAAAAATTAAATGTTGTACCTTCAGCTATTTTTACCGCCGTTAATCAGGTGGAAGAAGCATTTGGGCTTAAGCTCACTCTCCGGCACCGTTCAAAAGGAATTACACCGACCGCAACCGGTTTAATTGTCATGAAAAAACTTGAGCATTTGCTCGATGAATATGAGACCATGATGAGCGAAGGTGCTGACTTAAGAAACAAGCTTACTGGTAGTTTAAGAGTTGGATATTATGCGCCAATTGCACCTGCATTTGCTCCGGCAATTGCCAGCGCTTTGTTAAAAGGAAATGATGGCGTCGATATAAAATTTACTGAATGCGATAATCACAGCGCACAATCTGGTTTGATAGATGGTACTTATGATGTCATCATTTGTGTGGCGGATTCAATGCATCCTCAGTTGGCCTTTGAGCCGTTAACTGAGGTGAATGCATATCTGCTTGTTCCAGAAGATCACCGGTTTAAAGCCCAGAATAGCGTGAGTGTGAATAGTCTTACTGATGAAAAGCTCGTACTTTTGGATTTGCCCGTTGTCAGCGAATATTATGGCCAATTGTTCGAGCGCGCCGGAGTTGCACCAAATGTTGTTGCCACAGCCAGTTCAGTTGAGATGGTGCGCAGTATGGTTGGTGAGGGAATTGGATGTTCCATCCTTCATATGCGCCCATCGACAGATATCACCTATGCAGGTCAGCGCGTTGTTGCGCTGCCGTTTGATCCGCCACTAAAATCTCTACAGATTGCAATTGGTTATCTGCCCGATAATCCACGACGGTTGGTCAGCGCTTTTGTGTCTGAAATACGCAAATATTTTGATCAGGATGATGTGAAGAAGTTTTTGGTGACGAGGGGATCGTGATTTGATCGGCTGTCGATAAACTGCAAGTTTCATCCGACCTATCCGGTTAGAAAGCTTCCTGGCATGAGTAAGTGCGACAAGTAATGCAGGCTTGATTGTAATCTATCTCGATCAATTGTTCCGCCTAAACATAATCTAACATGTTCATCCGCATTGCCACCAATTGTGAAAACATCAGATGGAATGATGCCGATATGTCGACCAGCCATATTTGAAATAATTTCTGCACGCGCAGCCCCTTCAGGCAAACGCAACCAGATATTGAAGGCGTTTTCTGCGGAATTAAAATCAAGGCCATCCAGCGCTTTTGTTGCCATTTGCTGACGGATGGCCGTTTCAGAGCGAATAAAGCGCCTAATTTGATCGGCAGTTCCATCTTCGATCCAGCATGTGGCAAGTGCCATGGACATGGGTGAAGGCATCACAGTCAACGCCTTTAATGATTGTGCAAGTGCAAGGGTATGTTTGGCAGACGGGGTGACTGTATAAGCGATGCGTAGTCCGGCTCCGATGCATTTGGCCAAGCCACCAATATGCCAAGTGAGATCCGGTGATGAAACAGCCAAGGGCGCAGGGGCTTTTTCTGGAATAAAGCCATAAGCGTCATCTTCGATAAGCTGTAGGCCGTATTTGTTTATGATCTGCGAAATGGCCAGACGTCTATCGGTTGGGATCGTAATCGTTGTGGGGTTATGTAGGGTCGGGTTGAGGTAAAGTGCTTTTGGCTTGTGTTGTTTAATCGCTTTCTCCAGCGCGTCAGGTAAGATACCTTCTTGATCCATTTCAATGCCAATAAGTGATACGCCGCGTAATTTCGCGATATTCTTGATACCGGGATATGTGATCTTCTCACACAAGATACAATCGCCTTGATCAGCGATCATAGACAATATCGCTGTCATAGTCGCATGCGCACCGGGGGTAACGGCTATGCGTTCAAGCTTCGGCACCATGCCACGTAATGATAACCAGCTTGAGGCGGCTATCTTGTCTTTGTCGCCGCCCAGTGCTGTTTGATACCGCAATAGGCCCAACAGGTTGGTGGACAGATAATCTAGCCCCTGTTGCATGGCCTCAATCAGTTTTGGGTCCGTGGGTTCAGGCGGCATGTTCATTGAAAGATCTTCAGCGCCTGAGCGCTCCATATCAGGCTGCGCACCATGTCTTGATGTTCTGGCGATAAATGTGCCGCGCCCAACTTCGCTACGCACTAGTCCACGCGATTGCGCTTCTGCATAAGCACGGGTGACTGTTGTGAAATCAATACCAAGGCGAGATGCTAGTTTTCGCTGAGGTGGTAGTCTTGTTCCGACCTTTAAAACTCCGCTTCTCACATCCTCTGACAAAGCATTCGCAATGGCAAGATATCTAGGCGTGCCATCATTGGGTAGTAACGGTTTCCAATCCATCATGTATTTATGCCCCGCGCATATTGTTTTCCTCGATTGTTGCGCAATGTATGGATCATTTTTTTGCGTGTATCAACCTGTGATCATTTGAAAATATGATCAAATTGAATCCATCCCCTGCATATTAATTGTATTTTTGCATAACAATTGTGCGCTTTGTACTTATTATGATTTTTTATTGTATGCATATTGCACTTATAATTGACACATACAATTGGCTTGAATTAGCCTTTGATTGTCATTTAAAAGGAGTTTAAAATGCCAGCTGTAGCTAAGGAAGCTCACAAGGACGGAGATTATTTCGTCGATTATGAAGAAAAAGTTTTTGAAGATGTAAAGGCCGAAGAAGGCGAGAAAGCATTGGTGACATTTCACACTGTTGCCTTTGAGGGATCTATCGGATTAGTCAATATTCTCAATGCGATACGCCTAAATCGTAAAGGCTATGAAACATCGATTTTATTATATGGACCAGGTGTGACCTTGGGAATTCAACGCGGTTTTCCAACTTTGGGTGATGACGCTTTCCCCGGTCATCAAAATTTTGCAGTGAATTTGAAAAAGTTCATGGGCGAAGGTGGTAAAGTGTATGCATGTCGTTTTGCGCTACAAGCGCTTTATGGCCACGGCGAACCATCACTATTACCCGGAATTACACCGATCGCACCGCAGGATGTGCTTGACTGTATTCTCCTACACAAAAAGGCAGATGCTGTCATTTTGGACACTTGGACTGTCTAGCTTTGTTTCTGTCAGGCCGTTCATTGCGGCCTGACATATTAGACGTTTTGTTGATCCCATAAAGAATGTGAATTTTAATGCGAACCGATACTGTTAGAGCCGCAGCTGTTCAAATCTCACCTGATCTTTCAGGCCGTGATAAAACTATGGAGCGGGTCTTAAATGCAATTGATGAAGCAGCCCAAAAGGGTGCTGAATTTATTGTTTTTCCAGAGACATTTATTCCTTATTATCCGTATTTTTCTTTTGTGCTCCCGCCTATGCAGCAGGGCAAACCGCATCTTGAATTATATCAAGAGGCTGTTGTTGTTCCGTCCGCAGAAACCAATGCACTAGCCAATGCAGCGCGTAAAGCAAACGCCGTTATCGTTATGGGGATTAATGAGCGTGATCATGGTTCGCTTTATAATACGCAACTTGTTTTTGACGCGAGTGGTGAGATTGTTCTTAAACGAAGAAAGATCACCCCCACTTATCATGAGCGTATGGTTTGGGGCCAAGGTGATGGCTCGGGGTTAAAGGTTGTTGAGACCAAAGTCGGGCGTATCGGTGCGTTGGCATGTTGGGAACATTATAACCCGCTTGCGCGTTATGCTCTGATGGCTCAACACGAAGAGATCCATGCAGCTCATTTTCCTGGTAGTTTAGTGGGTCCGATATTTGGTGAACAGATTGAGGTGAGCATGCGCCATCACGCGCTAGAAGCTGCATGTTTTGTGGTCAATGCCACAGGATGGCTAACAGAGGAACAGATCAATTCAATTCATCCCGATCCCTCACTACAAAAAGGTCTTCGCGATGGATGCATGACTTGTATCATCTCGCCTGAGGGACGTCATGTCGTTGATCCGATTACCGAAGGTGAGGGCATTTTAATCGCTGATCTTGATATGAAACTTATCACAAAGCGAAAACGCATGATGGATAGCGTCGGGCATTATGCAAGACCAGAATTATTGCACCTAGTTCACGATCAACGCCAATCAGCTGTTCACCATATTCAAGAACCCGAACATCGCGAGCCTGAAGCTCCTCAATTGGCGGATATTGCATCTAAGGAATTTGCTCATGACAATCTCTGAACTTATCAATGATTTGCAAACACAAGGCATGCGTCTTGATGATCCGAATGCAGGGCATGAAAGTCGCCGTGGTGGTGCTGGGCCATCCGATCACAAAGCTCTTACCATTGATGGCACGACGGTCATGGTGCCTGTGCATACAGCCCCTGCGTTTAGTAGTCCATATAAGGTGGATGCACCGGGTGGAGATGGTTCTTCGCGTGTTACGAAAAACGGTCAAGAAGTTGCACGGGTTAAGTTTCCTGGTCGGCCGAAATTTTATGATTTAAAAACGGCTGACGGTATTGCTTACAATCAAATTGCGACGCTTCATTCGCGCAATGTCTTGGCGACAACTGTTTTACAAACATGCATTCGTTATGAAAGCCGTAAAAAAACCTGCAAGTTTTGCTCTATTGGTCAAAGTCTGGCAGCAGGGCGCACAATTGCTCATAAGACACCTCAACAATTGGCCGAAGTTGCAAAAGCTGCCGTTGAACTTGATGGTATTGAGCATATGGTCATGACAACAGGAACCCCCGCCACAGATGATCGTGGTGCGTCAGTTCTGGTTGAAAGTGCGCTTGCGATTAAGTCAGTCGTTGACATTCCAATTCAAGGACAATGTGAACCACCCGCTGATGATATTTGGCACCAGCGTATGTTTGACGCTGGCATTGATGCATTGGGTATGCACCTTGAGGCCGTTACTCCAGAAGTTCGTGCCGAGGTAATGCCAGGTAAAGCATCGGTACCGCTGGAGAAATATTTCTCTTCCTTTGAAGCTGCGGTTAAGGTCTTCGGACATGGCCAAGTTTCAACCTACATTCTCGCTGGATTAGGTGATAGTGCAGAAGCGATTTTGGAGATGTCAGAACGCTTGTGCAAGATGGGTGTTTATCCATTTGTCGTGCCATTTGTTCCCATATCTGGCACACCACTTGAAAGTCTACCCGCGCCCAAGTCTGAGTTTATTTCATTCATATTGGGACCGCTAAGTCAGATGATCGCTAATGCCGATATGAGATCGGAAGATATTAAAGCCGGGTGCGGGCGTTGTGGTGCGTGTTCTGCGCTTTCCACCTATGAAAAATTGAAGATCTAACGATGGATATTTTAGAACAAAAAGCTCATAATATCGTTGCATTCCAATCGCCGGGTTATTTTATCCGTGCTGCATCCACAGTTTGGGAAACAGCTGGTGCTTTTGATCTGCGTGAACGCGTTTTTGTTGATGAGCAGGGTTTGTTTCAAAGCCATGATCGAGATGATATCGACACAATTGCAACCCATCTTGTTGCCATATCAACCTTAGCGCACGAAGCACATTCTGTGGTTGGAACGGTGCGCATTCACCAAGGTGAACCGGGTGTGTGGTGGGGGTCGCGTCTCGCTGTGGACCCTGAATATCGTAACGTAGGTCGTTTGGGTGCTGAGCTGATCAGTCTTGCGGTACGCAGTGCCAATGCGCGCGGCTGCAGGTTATTTAATGCAAATGTGCAGTTGCAGAACGTTATCTTGTTTAGACGAATGCGATGGAATTGTATTGAAGAAGTAAACTGCCACGGCGTTGCACATATGCGTATGTCTGCTGAGCTTTCACACTACCCACCCAAATATAGTCCGGAGGACGGGTGGTATCACCGGCCTCATAAAGCTGCGGCATGATGTTATGGATATTCAACAGATAGCGTCCGCACTTCGTTCACATCCTTCGATCACCTCAAAACTTGCAATTGGTGACGCTGTTGGTGAGCTGAAATTAGGTCAGGAACACTTAGGACACCCCGGTGATGACGCCGCTTTTTTAGAGCGGAAAGATGGTGGGTTTAATTTGCTTGCTGGGGAAGGATTTATCCCTGAATTTGTAAATGATGATCCGTGGTTTGCCGGCTGGTGTGGCGTCATGGTCAATATCTCAGACATCGCTGCAATGGGTGGCCGTGCTATTGGTGTGATTGATCAAATTTGGTCCCCAAATGTGGACGTTGCAAAACCGGTCCTTAAAGGAATGCGCGATGCAGCCCGTGCCTATGGGATATCAATTTTAGGTGGTCATACAAATTTTAATGCGCGTGAATTAAATATGGCGGTTTCAATTTTTGGGCGCGCAAATGCGTTGATCACCAGCTTTGATGCGCAACCTGGCGATATGTTGATCGCAGCTATTGATCATGGTGGAACTTATCGAAATTTTGATAATTTTTTTGCAGGGGATCAAAAATGTCACACTGATCTTCGTGCAGAATTAGAGTTGTTACCGCAATTAGCAGAAGAGGGTTTGGTGCGCGCGGGAAAAGACATCAGTCAGGGTGGAATTATCGGAACGGCCTTAATGTTAGCTGAGTGTTCCGACGTTGGAATTGATATCGATCTTGGCAAGGTTTTGCCCCCTGGCAATATTGATATTGAACGTTGGATGCGTTCATTTCCAAGTTTTGGTTTCTTGCTAGCAGTCTCTCCAGTTCATGCGCTAACTGTCCAAAAAAGATTTGCTGATCGTGCAGTTACTGCGCAATCGATTGGAACAGTCAATGAGGGCAAATCAATTGATCTAAGTTTTGAAAATCAGTCGGTGTCATTTTGGAATTATCAAACAGCACCATATTTGGGTCTTGGAAAAATGGAGGCGTGTTATGCCTGAGGTTTGGTTCACATTAAAATGGCCTGATAACAGCGAAGAACGTTGTTATTCGCCGTCCACAATTGTCATTGATTACTTGTCTGCAGGAACAGCTTATTCGCTTCATGATTTTCAGTTGCGCGTTACCACCGCATTACAATCAGCATCTGATCGCGTTGAACTAAAATATGGCCACCCGTGCAGCCGAGCCATGGGGCAATTGGCGCGTGTTAATGCTCAAATCGATAAATTTAAACATGTGGATGATCCGATGGTCAGTTGTTTAAGCATGTCTTCTTAGGGGGATTTTATATGACACTTACAAGTGAAAAAGAAACTAAAAGCTATGTTCCTGTGGTCATTATTGGTGGCGGGCAAGCCGGGCTCACTGTCAGTTGGTACTTGCACAAAAAAGGCGTTGAACATGTTGTCTTAGAGAAAGAGCAAAAGTTCCATTCTTGGCGAAAAAATCGTTGGGATAGTTTTTGTTTGGTGACGCCAAATTGGCAATGCAAATTACCTGGTTTCCCTTATCAAGGAAATGACCCCGATGGGTTTATGCTCAAGGATGAAATTGTTGAATATCTTGATGGTTTTGCTGATAGTTTTGATCCACCAATATATGAAAATATTGAGGTAAAAAAGATCACAAAAGATGAAAATGGTTACGATGTGCAAACATCAGGTGATCACTGGCGTTGTGAACAAGTGGTCATTGCAACGGGTGGTTATGATGCGCCGATTGTTCCGCCCTATGCCGCTAATCTTGATCCGTCAATTATGCAAATGCATTCGCGTGATTATCGTAGACCCGCGCAGATCCCAAAGGGCGCCAGTCTTATTGTTGGCACGGGTCAATCGGGTGTGCAAATCATGGAAGATCTTGTTCGTGATGGACGCAAAGTTCACTTAGCTGTCGGACCCGCACCACGTAGCCCTCGAAAATATAGAGGGCGGGATGCAACAGATTGGCTCTATGATATGGGGCATTATGACATAACAATAGCTGAGCATCCTGATCCACATAAAGCGCTCAGCCAAACTAATCATTATATGTCTGGTCGTGATGGCGGGAAGGAAATTGATCTCAGGCGATTTGTTGTTGAAAGTGATATCAGCCTTTATGGTTCGCTCTCGGATATGAATGATAGTAAATTAAGCTTCTTACCTGATTTGCGTAAAAACCTTGATGATGCAGATAAGAGTTATCTTGGAATACGAGATGCAATTGATGCATATATTGCGCGCGAGGGCATTTGTGCACCGGAAGAAAGCCCATTTAAAAAAATGTGGCAACCGGAGACAGAAACTACCGAAATTGATGTAAATGATCTTGGGATTACTTCGATTGTCTGGTCGATTGGTTTTAGGCCAAATTATGATTGGATCGAAGTGGATGTTTTTGATCCGCATGGCCGTCCGATTTATGACCGAGGTGTATGTGAGGTTGATGGCTTTTACTTTATCGGTCTTGGTTGGCTTAATAAATGGGGATCTGGAAGGTTCTTATCTATCAATGAAGATGGCAGCTATCTTGCAGATCAAATCGAGAAAAGTTTGCTTTCGGCCACAGTGGTTGCAGCTGAATGAATAAAGTAACGGCGTTCACGCAAACTCAACACCGGCCCATTTGTAGGTCTACTAAGATCAGCTTGGGTATGGCTGAATTGCAGCCAGATGGGCTATCTGAACAATGGTTCTTAAAGTTCTCCGGTGACATTCATTGGTCACTTATCGCTGAAGCGATGGGACAAAAGCATGCTGTTTTTGAAGATGTGAATGGACAAGAAGTTTATGCAGCATTTTGCGTAACTTCGCTAGCTTTCCAACCAATGACGGGCTTGTTAGCAAAAGACATTATCATCTCGTCAAGAATTTATCAGGTCAATCAGCACCAAATCGGTTCAATCCATAAAGTGATGTTGTGCGAGGACGTTATTGCTTCGCTATCGATGATCTCCACATTTGTCAGCCATGGGAAAGATGGCTCAAACAGATCAATTATTCGTAATAAAAATATGCCACAATTATTGTTAGACGCTGCGCCGCAATCACTGGTGCAGTTGGCCATAAACGCAAGGGATGTTGCAAAAAAATCCGAAGATGAAGTTGAAAGTGCAATCCATGTTAGCGATATCAGTCCGTGCAGATCATTGGACTTCAATGCTGTTGGACTTTTGTATTTTCCGAGTTTTTCAAAATTTGCTGAACGCGCGGAAGATCACCGCCAAAAGATAATCCAACCTTTGGTAAAACGGGACTTGGTTTATTTAGGAAATGTTGACCAAGATGCATCGATAGGCCTTTATGCATCAGGGTCAGATGTTTATATGAAGCGTGATGATGGAAAACTCATTGCTAGAGCTACTAGGCAAAGACGCTGATACGTTTTTAGTTTAAAATTTAATCACAACTAGTGTTGCCAGAGCACTCTTACTGTTTTGGTCGCGGCTGCGGTTCTATTTTCAACACCAAGTTTGGTGAATATTTGTTCCAGATGCTTGTTCACAGTGCGCGGTGATAAGGATAAAATTTCGGCAACTTCCTTGTTAGATTTACCATGCGTGATCCAAAGTAGAACTTCAGATTCACGGATTGTTAGATCAAAGAAGTCAGCGAGGCGACGTTCATCGCTACCGTTTTGCTGGTCGGATACCGCAAGCAAAAAATCACCCTCCGGTGTTGATCCAATATATCGTAAAATTATGCTTCTTCCCGTTTCGCTTAAGTCTAATTGGTGTCCTTGAAGACCTGGATCATTATCTTTTAAACCAAGCAACCAACTTAGAATAACCCAAGGAACTTTTTCGCCGCTTTCAGATTGAATGCCATTTTCACGAAAGAGTTTGGTAGCTTGTGGCGTGCTCCAAATGATATCGCCGCTATTGCTAACCGTGACAATTTTGCGACCTGTTATATCCAAGGCATGGCGCGCGGAATGTGCTTTTCGCGCATTTGCCAAATGGACACGCATGCGGGCAATCAGTTCTGGCAGTGACGTTGGTTTGGAGACGAAATCAACACCGCCAACTTCAAGCGCTTTTACTACATGATCGCTGTCATCTTGCCCGGTCATAAATATGATCGGTATGTCTGATAATTCAACTTCCGACTTTAATATTCTGCAGGTTTCAAATCCATCCATCCCCGGCATAATCGCGTCCATCAATATGACATCTGGGCGCGCTTCATTTGCCAACTGAATAGCTCTTGGACCATCTTTTGCCGTTAAGACTTCAAGATTTTCAAAGGTCAACACATCGGTGAGCATCGTTAAAGTATCTTGAGAATCGTCCACAACAAGAACGATTGTCCGATCATTTTGTTTTGACCGACCTAGTTCAGATTTCGAGGGGCTTATAAAATCAGTTTGCATGCGGAAGCGCCTTTTGTGGTGGTTTTTTGTTTTCAAATTTCCAAGTCAGATTTAATGCAAGACCTATAGAGTGAATGAGATTTGATATTTCGACGGGTTTCATCAGATAACCGCAATTTAATTCTTGAAGGTCCGTATTCATTTGTTCAATTCCCGCATCAGCAGATACGACCAGGATGGGCAGATTGGCGCTGATTTGCGAGCGGATTTTTGCCATGACCTGCCAGCCATCCATATCCGGCATTCCAATGTCCAAAATTAGTAAATCTGGCAGTTTCGCATTGAGCGATTTGAGACACTCAGCTCCATTTGAGTATTCTTCAATGGTAAAGCCAAGAGGTGAAAGCGTGTCTTTCATAAGCTGGCGTTGCAATGGGTCATCATCCGCGACTGATATTTTCAATCTTTGACCTTGATAACCACATACTGGCAGGTCTGGTTTTTGATCTCGCAATATTTCTGGCACAGAGCTTAACATTAAGCGGATGGTGAATATTGTGCCTTCGCCCAGTTTGCTTTCTACCTGTAAATCTCCGCCCATGATTTCCACAAGTAGCTTTGTGATTGTTAGACCTAATCCCGTTCCGGAAGGTGTGTTTCCAGTGCCATTTTCTATGCGTTCAAAGGGGAGGAATATGCGTTCTAAATTCGTATGCGCAATTCCTGGCCCCGTGTCTTTAATAACAATAGTAGCAATTTGATTGCGATACGAAGCACTAAAGTTAACCGAACCGTCTTTGGTGAACTTAACGGCGTTAGATAAGAGATTTATCAGCACCTGGCGAAGCCTGCGTTCATCGGCATAAACATAAGCTGGAAAATCATCCGAACAATGGAAGTTGAACTGTAGGTTTTTATCAGATGCTTGCGGTGAGATCATATCTACAAGCTGATTGAAATGAGAAATAATGGCTGTTTTCTCACGCGATATCTGGATTTTACCTGCTTCAATTTTGGAAATATCAAGTAGTCCTTCGATCAGCCCTGCTAGGTGCTCACCGCTTCGTCGGATGGTTCTAGACGCGTTTTCAATCAATTTGGTTTTATCCGTCTGGCGCTCCATCAATTGCGCGTATCCAAGGATGGAATTTAACGGGGTGCGCAGCTCATGGCTCAAACCGATGACATATTTACTCTTTGCAAGGTTTGCAGATTCAGCAACTTCTTTGGCCTTTTGGAGTTGTCGGTCTGTTTCTTCGTGCGCTTTGATTTCATCCTCTAATAGTTCTGTATGTTTTTGCGCTTCGTTCTCGGCAATAACGCGACTTTCATAGGCAAGCAAGAATAACCAAACTGCGATCCCTGCGACAATGACAGACGTCGCAAATAAGTTGATGAAAATCGAGTTTAGAGCTTCAGTTGAATTGACCCAATCTAAATGGGCCTGATAAAACATAACCGACATGATCACACCAATGATGAGAACAACTAGGGATAATGTGCCAAAATACCGACCTGTTCGTGACATCAATCTTGCCGCTATTTTTTGCGGGAAATTTTGCTGAATAAAGCTTGCTGCCTGCTCATGAAATCTCGCATTTGTTTTGCAGGAATCTCCGCATTTTACATCTAACGAACAGCATAATGAACATATCTGGGCGCCATAATGCGGGCAATGCACCATGTCGTCTAATTCAAAATTAAACTGACAGATAGAACAATCGCATTCGGGGTTATGTTTATGAACTTTGGCTGTGTTTAGTGTGTGTTTATCTTGCGAAAAATCATCGGGTTGTCGGGCAAGATAGTATTTCCCCTTTGTGTAATAGGCGATCAAAGGCGATAATAAGAATGGAACAACCAGCGCAATATAGGCATATAGAGCTTCCGCGGTATCGCCGAAAAATCCAAAATAACTCATCAGTGATAGCATGGATGCGCCGATGGTTGCGCCAATGCCAACAGGGTTGATATCGTATAGATAAGCGCGTTTAAATTCGATGCCCTTTGGCGCTAATCCAAGCGGTTTATTGATGATTAGGTCTGAGACAATTGTAGCCAGCCAAGCCACGGCAACGATTGAATATAAGCTTAATATTTTTTCCAACGCACGATAAGCACCTAGTTCAACAAGTAACAATCCAATGATGACATTAAATATCACCCAGACCACGCGCCCGGGGTGAGAATGCGTTAATCGCGAAAAGAAATTTGACCATGCAATCGAGCCTGCATAGGTGTTGGTTACGTTGATTTTTATCTGACAAATGACAATAAAAATACCGGTTATGCCTAATACGACACCCGGGTTGTTAAAGGCGGATCCATAGGCGGCTAAATACATATTGGTTGGTTCAGAGGACTGTTCAAACCCAATGCCAGAGCGAAATGCAAAGTAAGCCAAAAAGCATCCGGCGATGACTTTTAACGCGCCAAAGATGATCCAACCCGGACCTGCGGCTAAAAGACCAAACCACCATCTATATTTGTTCTCTTCAGTTTTTGCGGGCAAAAACCGTAAGTAATCGACTTGTTCGCCGATCTGAGCTGTCAGCGAAAACAACACCGCAGATGCTGCGCCAAAATGAACAAGGCTGATGCTGCCATCTACTGGACCAAGCAGGCCTGTATAGCTCTCCCAACCACTTTGCGCTTGGGCGCTGTAGATGGTCACAAAAATGAAGGGCAGTAATTGTAAAACAACCCAAATTGGCTGTGTCCATGCTTGCAGCTTGTTAATGAGGCTAATGCCGTGAGTGACCAATGGAATGAAAATTAGTGTTGATATTAAATACCCAATTGAAAGAGGAATGGAAAAACACACCTCCAGTGCGGTCGCCATAATTGCAGCTTCAATGGCGAAAAATATAAATGTGAAGGACGCATAGATCAGCGAAGTAATAGTTGACCCCAAATAACCAAAACCAGATCCGCGCGTTAAGAGGTCTATGTCTACACCATATTTGGCGCAATTATATGAGATTGGTATACCTAAAAGGCAGATCACGAAACTTGTGGTCAAGATGGCGGCAAGAGCAGTCGAAAACCCATAGCTTAACATGAGTGAGCCGCCGATTGCTTCAAGAGCGAGAAATGAAACAGCGCCTATTGCGGTGTTTGCAATGCGAGAAATCGACCACTTTCGCGCTTTTTGTGCAGTAAAGCGAAGGGCGAAATCTTCCATCGTCTCATTCGCCACCCATTTGTTATATGTTCTTCGAGAGCGGGTTATTCGATTGCTAAACGCCATAAGTTCACTTTCGTTACTCAATTCATAGCAATGCCGGGCCTTTCGACCTGCATCTTCTCTCTCCTCCCAATCAACGTAAAACTTCTACCGACTAGGTATAAAAATACGGATGTTTGCCCCCAAATTGGTACATCTAGCGCATTTATATCAGTCATTTTACAGGGGGCATATACGTCAAATGCCCCGTTGCGGCACCCATGAAATCGGTGCTTGTGTTGAGACTATCAAGGGGATGGCATTGTGAAAAGTCCCTGGTGAAATTTTAAGTCCAACAACAACACAGGTGATCTAAATGACCGACGAAAATTCTGAAAATAAAATGAATATTACACGGCGGCACATGCTAGCCGGTATGGCGTCTATTCCTGCATTGGCCATGATGGGTGGCGCTTTAAAAGCGTCTGATTATCCGACTGCCGCTGTCAACACTACAGGATTGGCTGTAACGGATGATACAGTAACGGTTGGGATTTTGCATTCTATCACCGGTACGATGGCGATTTCTGAAACAGGTTCAGTGCAGGCGGAAAAACTCGCTATCGAGCAAATAAATGCTGCAGGCGGTGTGCTTGGTCGTCAGATCGAATATACGCAAGAAGATGGCGGTTCTGATTGGCCAACATTTGCTGAAAAAGCCAAAAAGCTTTTGGTGCAAGATAAAGTCGCATCCGTGATGGGGTGCTGGACATCTGCGTCACGTAAAGCTGTGCTGCCAGTGTTTGAGCAATATAATGGCATGCTTTATTACCCAACTTTCTACGAAGGTTTGGAACAATCACCAAACGTGATCTATACAGGCCAAGAAGCAACACAGCAGATCATTGCTGGTATTGACTGGGTGTCTGAAACAAAAGATGCAAAGAGCTTCTTCTTGCTTGGGTCTGATTATATCTGGCCGCGCACATCCAACAAAATTGCACGTAAGCATATTGAAAAACTTGGTCACAAAGTGGTTGGTGAAGAATACTATCCATTAGGTCACACGCAGTTCAACTCAGTTATCAATAAGATCAAACTTAGAAAACCAGATGTGATCTATGCCATTGTTGTGGGTGGTTCAAATGTTGCGTTCTATAAGCAGCTTAAAGCGGCTGGGATCGACATGACAAAAGAAAGCCCGCTTCTGTTGACGATCTCTGTGACAGAAGATGAGATCCTTGGCATTGGTGGTGAAAACATCGATGGCGCTTATGCTTGCATGAAATACTTCCAATCGTTGGAAAACCAAAACAACCTTGAATTCGTTGCAGCGTTTAAAGAGCGTTGGGGTGATGATATCGTGATCGGTGATGTGACCCAAGCGGCTTATCTTGGCCCATGGCTATGGAAAATGGCAGTTGAAAAAGCTGGCAGCTTTGACGTTGATAAAGTGCGCGAAGCTTCCCCAGGTCTTGAATTTACCAAAGCGCCAGAAGGCTATGTGCGCATTCATGAAAACCATCACTTATGGTCCAAAACACGTGTCGGTTTGGCAAAGCCAGATGGACAATATGAATTGGTTTATGAGACTGCTGATTTGGTTGAGCCCGACCCGTTTCCTGAGGGATATCAGTAGTTATCGTTGGGCTTCCCAATGTCTCGGGAAGCCCAATTTCACGTCTTAATTTAATGTGAGTGATTGGAACTAGAAGATGATCGGTGACTACACCTATGTGGAATTTTCTTCCATTTTAGCCATGCAGGGCTTTGCAGGACTAAGCCTGTTTTCAGTCTTTGTTTTAATGGCATTGGGCTTAGCTATTATTTTTGGCCAAATGGGTGTCATTAACATGGCCCATGGCGAATTTATGATTTTGGGCGCTTATGTCACCTATTTTTGTTCGCTGTTCTTTCAAGAATATCTGCCGTCGCTGTTTGGGATCTATTTCTTTATAGCGATGATATTGGCGTTTTTCGTTTCTGGTGCTTTAGGTGTGGTTGTTGAATGGTTGATGATCCGTCATCTTTATAAACGCCCGCTCGATACGCTTTTAGCAACCTGGGGCCTCTCACTCATAATGCAGCAGTTCTACCGCTCCGTATTTGGTGCGCGTGAAGTGGGTGTCACTTTGCCGGATTGGCTGCTCGGATCAATCAGTTTGACTGATATTATTGACGTGCCGATTAATGGTCTGTTTGTGATGGCAATCACACTCACGATTACGCTTGGTGTTGCCTTCATTATGTATAAATCTACATGGGGCAAACAGATCCGCGCTGTCGTGCAAAACAGAACGATGGCAGGTGCCGTTGGTATCAACACCAAGATGGTTGACCGTATGACCTACGGTCTTGGCTGCGGGATTGCAGGTGTTGCAGGCTCCGCATTTACGATGATTGGATCGACCGGACCGACCGCTGGTCAGCTCTATATTGTTGATACTTTCTTGGTGGTTGTTTTCGGTGGTGCCGCGAGCCTTTTGGGAACAATTGCTTCTGCATTTACTATCTCACAAGCGCAATCAACTATGGAATTTTTCATGAGTGGATCAACAGCAAAAGTTCTGACGCTTTTGACCGTGGTAGGCATTTTGATGCTGCGCCCTCAGGGTCTTTTCACTCTCAAAATTCGTCGATGATCGGAGTAACTTGATATGAACATTACACGTTTGTTTGATAGATCTGAATGGTTGGGCTTTGCTATTATCGCCGCCATTTTGTTGATCGTGTTTCCTGCGGTTATCGATATCTTTCGCCTTAATCTGGTGGGCAAATATCTAACTTATGCCTTTGTCGCAGTTGGTCTGGTTTTGTGTTGGGGCCATGGCGGTATCTTAAGCTTAGGGCAGGGGATTTTCTTTGGCCTTGGTGGATACTGCATGGCGATGTTTTTGAAGCTTGAAGCCTCAACACCTGAGAATACATCTATTCAATCAACTCCGGGCATTCCAGACTTTATGGATTGGAACCAGTTGACCGAATTGCCATGGTGGTGGGAGCCATTCAATTCACTGGCATTTACCATTGTCGCAATCATTGTGGTGCCGTCTATTCTTGCATTTATTATCGGCCAAGCCATGTTCCAAAGACGTGTGGGCGGTGTGTATTTTGCGATTATCACACAAGCGATTGCTGCTATATTGACAATTCTGATTGTTGGTCAGCAAGGCTATACAGGTGGCATTAACGGCATTACCGATCTGCGCACGCTTTTGGGTTGGGATATCAGAACAGATAGCGCTAAATATATTCTCTACTTCGTCAATGTGGTTTTGCTGCTTGGTGTTGTTATGATCGCCCAGTTTGTCAAAATTTCAAAATTTGGACGCCTGTTGGTTGCCATGCGTGACAAGGAAGATCGGGTACGGTTTTCTGGTTATAACGTGTCTGATTTTAAGGTGTTCATCTTCTGCTTGGCTGCTGCGTTTTCCGCCATTGGTGGGGCAATGTTTACGTTGCAAGTTGGTTTCATGTCGCCTTCATTTGTCGGCATTGTGCCTTCCATTGAAATGGTGATCTTTGCAGCTGTTGGTGGTCGGTTGTCGCTGTTTGGCGCTGTCATTGGTGCGTTGCTTGTCAACTTTGCCAAAACAACATTCTCGGAAACCTTCCCAGAATTATGGCTTTTTGCAATGGGCGGATTATTCATCGCAGTTGTAATGGCATTTCCAAACGGTTTGGCGGGAATTTATTCAACTTATATAGCGCCATTGATTGCGCGCTTCTTACCTAAAAAGAATGAAGCTGCTGATGCGGCTCAATCAACTAAAACTCCATCTCAAGCGCCGAATAAAGCGCCGAATAAAGCATTGGCAGAGTAGGAATAATTATGTCTGCAGCATTTGCATTAAACAAAGGTCCAGAAGCGTCTCAACAAGATTTCCTCTTGTCCGTCGAAGATCTCACCGTTTCATTCGATGGTTTTAAGGCGGTGGATTCACTCTCATTTTATGTTGAAGAGAACGAAATTCGCGTGATCATTGGGCCCAATGGGGCTGGTAAAACAACAGTGCTTGATTTGATCTGTGGTCGGACGCAATCAACCAATGGTTCAATTAAGTTCCGTGGTCAGGAACTGACCGCACTTAAAGAGCATCAGATCGTTCATTCAGGTGTCGGGCGTAAATTTCAAAACCCATCGATCTATGAGGATCTGACAGTATTTGAAAATTTGGAATTATCGTTCCCAAGAGGGCGCAACGTTGTAGGTGCGCTTTTGTTCAAGAGAGATCATGAAGTTATCTCACGCGTTGAAGAAGTCGCCGAGATGATCTTCTTAAAGGACCTTTTGCAAACCGAGGCTGCAATTTTGAGCCACGGGCAAAAGCAGTGGTTGGAGATAGGTATGCTGCTCATTCAAAGTCCGGAGCTTTTGATGCTTGATGAACCTGTTGCCGGCATGAGTGTTTCAGAACGTATGAAAACTGCAGAACTGTTGAACCGAATTATCAAAGATCATTCAGTGATTGTGATCGAGCACGACATGAAGTTTGTCAAAGATATCGCGCATCGTGTGACCGTTCTTCATCAAGGCAAAGTCCTTTCTGAAGGTTCAATGGAACACGTTCAAAACGATCCCAAGGTCGTTGAAGTTTATCTCGGTCATTAAGGAGCAAGAGCATGTTATCAATTGATAAATTAAGAGTTTCTTATGGCCAGAGTGAAGTGGTTCATGGCGTGAGTTTGGATTTAAAGCCAAATGAAATTGTTGCTGTGATGGGCCGTAATGGCATGGGTAAAACCACATTGATGAAGTCGCTGATGGGAATTGTGCCTTCAGGTGAGGGTGGCATCAAACTTGACGGAAAGTCTATTGAGCGAGAGGAAAGCTACCAGCGCGTTGAGGATGGTTTAGCCTTTGTGCCTCAGGGGCGCATGATCTTTTCAACAATGACAGTTACTGAAAATATAGAAACGGGTTTAACCGTGACAGGTAAAACCAAAGTTCCTGAAGATATTTATGAGCTGTTTCCTGTTTTAAAAGAAATGAAATCGCGTCGCGGTGGGAACTTATCTGGTGGTCAGCAGCAGCAATTGGCAATTGCACGCGCGCTTGCATCTAATCCGAAAGTGCTTTTGCTCGATGAGCCAACCGAAGGCATTCAACCGTCTATTATTAAAGAAATGGCCCGCACACTGAGAAAGATCAGAGATGAACGCGGCCTGTCCATCATTGTCTCTGAACAAGTGCTGAGCTTTGCGCTCGATATTGCCGACCGTGTGTTGGTGATTGAGAACGGTGAGATTGTTCATGAGTCCAACCGAGAAGATATCGACGCGGAAAAAGTATCCGCCTTCTTGTCCGTCTAACAATAGAATTTACTTGCACATATAGGAGTGAACGCAATGCCTGAAACACTGATTAAAGTTGATCTAGAAGATTCCCCATATAACAACGAGAAAATCCATAATCGCTGGCACCCGGATATCCCAATGGCGTGTTGGGTTGAGCCTGGTGACGATTTTAAAGTTGAGACATGTGACTGGACCGGTGGTCAGATCAAAAACGATGACGATGCTGCAGATGTGCGCGATGTCGATCTTGATCAAGTTCACTTTCTTTCAGGTCCAATTGGTGTGAAGGGTGCGCAAGCGGGTGATCTACTTGTCGTCGATATCTTGGATATTGGAACTTTTGATAATTCCCTGTGGGGTTTTAACGGCTTTTTCTCAAAACAAAATGGTGGTGGGTTTTTAACCGATCATTTCCCCGAGGCGCAGAAATCCATTTGGGATTTTGAGGGCATGTTTACCAAATCCCGCCACGTACCGGGCGTGAGATATGCAGGTCTTATTCACCCGGGGCTTATCGGTTGTTTGCCGGATCAAGCGATGCTTGATAAATGGAACTCACGCGAAAAAGCACTTGTTGATACAGATCCGCAACGGGTGCCACCACTTGCTGCATTACCGAACGGTGATAAGAGTGCGCACATGGGAGCGCTTAAAGGTGATGCACGTGATAAAGCAGCTGCGGAAGGTGCGCGAACCGTGCCACCGCGCGAGCACGGCGGCAATTGTGATATTAAAGATTTAAGCCGCGGATCGAAGGTTTATTTCCCTGTTTATGTTGACGGCGCTGGTTTATCCATGGGTGATTTACACTTTAGCCAAGGTGATGGTGAGATCACATTCTGTGGTGCTATTGAGATGGCTGGTTGGCTACATATCAAAGTGAGCCTGATCAAAGGCGGTATGTCAAAATATGGAATCAAAAATCCAATTTTCCGTCCATCTCCGATTACACCTAAATATGATGATTATCTGATTTTTGAGGGTATTTCCGTCGATGAACAAGACAATCAGCATTATCTGGATGTTAACGTTGCCTATCGTCAGGCTTGTTTAAATGCGATCGAGTATTTGAAGAAATTTGGGTATTCGGGGGCTCAGGCCTATTCGATATTGGGCACGGCACCTGTACAAGGACATATCTCTGGTGTGGTTGATATTCCTAACTCCTGCGCAACCCTTTGGCTGCCAACTGACATCTTTGAATTTGACATTATGCCTGGTGCTGATGGTCCTAAAAAGTTCTTAGATGGCGCTGTGAAGATGCCACTCGCGCCTGATCTTTAGGAGAGCATAATGCCAGTATATGATTATGAATGTGATGCGTGCGGTGTTTTCACTGCACTGCGTCCGATGTCGCGCGCAGCTGATCCCTGCGCGTGCCCTGATTGTGATCAGGACGCACCACGTGTGTTTTTATCTGCACCAAATTTTGCATGTATGGATACCTCTTTGCGTGTCGCGCATTCAACAAATGAAAAAGCTGCTGATACACCACTAAGCACGCGCAAAGGTGATGCGCATGGTCCGGGCTGTAGTTGCTGCTCTGGTTCGAAAATGCCTTCCAGAACGTTGCATAGACCCGATGGAAGCAAAGCTTTTCCATCCGCGCGCCCTTGGATGATTTCTCATTAAATCTTGCTATAGCGAGCTGAAACTCCTAGTTGGTAAATGTGTTGTCTTAGGCGTCCATTCGCAAGTTTTTTAGACTTTCCTCAAACATGGACATAAATTCCAATGTGAGTTTTGAAGGATGTCGATGGATCGGTCTTACAAGCGATAATTTATGCGGAATGCCCGGTTCAAAGGGTCTAAAATCGACGCCTTGATCAGTGTAGCTTCGTGCATCCAGCTCGCTAACAATGGATAGGCCTGCACCGTTTTTAACCAGCTCACAAGCAGCAGTAAACTGCCGAATTTCAATATGCGGTTTTAGCGGTACGCCAGCTGCATTAAAGGCTTCATCGATTGAACCAAAAAATGAGCTGTCCCGTCTGGTGTGAATAATCGGTTCGTCTCGCATGTCTTCCGGCGTAATCACCTCACGCTTTCCTAATGGATGACCTTCTTTGAAAATACATACAGATCTGACGGAAATTGTTTCGTGTTCAATTGCTGGGTGACCATCAAATCCATCCGTGATGCCGCAATCAAATTGCTCGCCGACAATCCATTCTAATATCCGTTCAGGACGGTCGGGTTCGACAGTTATTGTAACGCCAGGACGGTCTGCCATGAACTTTGCGATAATGGCGGGGAGGTGGCTTGTTGCAAATCCTGGAAGGCAGGCAATTCGGATATGTCCGGCCTTTTGATTGGAAAGGTTTCGTCCAGCTTCTGTGATGAACGACATAGATTCTAAAACGCGACGAATATCGGGTAACAAAAATCTCGCTTCTTGCGTTAAATGTATTCGCCCGTCTTTTCGATGGAATAGTTTAAATCCGAGATCTTTGGTAAGATCGGCGAGTAATCGACTAACTGCTGGCTGCGAAATCTTTAAGGAATCCGCTGCTTTTGTCATGCTGCCGTGGTCTGCAAGCGCGTTTAAAGCTTCCAGCTGTCGTATCCTGATTGGACCTTCCAAAATTGCCTCCCCAAATCTGCCCGCTAAGGCCTAATTGTGACAGTTTTATAACATCATGTTATATAAAATGCAATAAAAACACTCTTGAATTATATATTTTTCTGAACTATGGTCACGTATCGATATCGCATTTTGGCGTTTTATTTCGAGAAAAACTTATATCTGGGAGGATACCTATGAAGAATTTAGTACTGGGCGCCGTCGCTCTATGTTCAACTGCGCTAACGCCAACTTTGGCAGTGGCACAGGCAGAAATTCAATTCTGGCATGCGTTTACTGGTCGTCTTGGTGATCTAGTTGCTGAGCAAGTTGAAACGTTCAATAGCAGTCAAAGCGATTATAAAGTCGTGGCGTCACACAAGGGCAACTACTCTGAAACACTCAATGCTGGTATTGCAGCATTCCGTGCCGGCGAGCAACCAAACATTTTGATGGTGTTTGAGGTAGGTACAGCAACAATGATGAGCGCTAAAGGCGCTGTTAAACCTGTTCATCAGGTAATGAGCGAAGCTGGTGCTACCTTTGATCAGGATGCTTTTATCGGTTCTGTTAAAGGTTATTACACATCAACTGATGGTCAAATGCTTTCATTGCCATTTAACTCATCAACTCCTGTTCTTTGGGTCAACAAAGATGCTCTTAAAGAAGCAGGTATTGCTGGGGATGTTGATCTTTCGACATGGGATAAGGTTGGCGAAGTTCTGGATACACTTAAAGCGTCTGGTAATGAGTGCCCGCTAACAACAGCTTGGCAGAGCTGGATCCATTTGGAAAACTTCTCTGCATATCACAACACTCCATTTGCAACACAAGACAATGGTTTTGCAGCGCTTGATACAGAGCTAGCATTTAACAGCCCATTACAAGTTAAGCATATCCAAGCAATGGGTGATTGGGCAAAAGAAGGTAAGTTCTTCTACGCTGGTCGCCGCAATGAAGGTGGTGCCAACTTCCGTGCTGGTGAATGTGCACTGTTTACTGAGAGTTCAGCTGGTTATGCTGGTATTAAAAATGAAGCAGAGTTTGAATTTGAAGTTCGTCCACTGCCATATTGGTCAGAAGCATCTGGCGCTCCGCAAAACACAATTATTGGCGGCGCATCTTTGTGGGTGATGGAAGGACATGACGCGGAAGAGTATAAAGCAACAGCTGCATTCCTAAACTTCTTGTCTTCAACTGATATCCAAGCCAAATGGCACCAGGATACTGGTTATCTTCCGATTACATCAGCTGCTGGTGACAAAACAAAAGCTGATGGATTTTATAATGATAATCCAGGAACTGATATTGCCGTTATTCAGATGACAGCAAAAGAGCCGACAGCAAACTCAAAAGGTTTGCGACTTGGTTCATTTGATCAGATCCGTGGCATTATCGATGAAGAGCTAGAAGCTGTTTGGTCAGGTGACAAAACTGCGCAAGAAGCGCTTGATAGCGCTGTTGAGCGTGGCAATCCACTGCTACGTCGCTTTGAGCAAGCAAACCGCTAAAACTCCCAAGCATAGGGTTGTCGGAAGAATTCATATCTTCCGGCAGCCCCTATAAAATTGGATCAAGCTTATGGAAAAACGTGTTCGTTTTAACGGCTGGTTGTTGCCTTTATGTCTGGTGTTTCCGCAGATTTTAATATCCGGAATATTCTTTTTCTACCCAGCCGGACAGGCTATATGGCAGTCAATGTTTATACCCGATCCTTTCGGGCTATCATCCCAGTTTGTTGGGCTTGGTAATTTTGAATTTTTACTCTCAGATAAATATTACCTCACCGCGTTTGGTACAACGGCGCTTTTCTCTACGCTTGTAACAATCGTATCAATGGTGCCGGCACTGTTTCTTGCCGTATTGGCAGATCGCCTGATAAAGGGCGCCTCTACCTATCGAACATTGCTTATCTGGCCCTATGCAGTTGCGCCGGCTATTGCGGGTGTTCTTTGGTTGTTTATGTTTAATACTCGTGTGGGTATCGTGTCCTGGTATCTAGGTCAGTTAGGTTATGACTGGAACCATGTTTTAAATGGCGAGGAGGCCATGGGGCTGGTGGTGGTTGCATCAGCTTGGGGACGAATAAGCTATAATTTCTTGTTTTTCTTTGCTGCTTTGCAGGCTGTGCCACGTTCTGTGATTGAGGCCGCTGCAATTGATGGTGCAAGATTTTGGCGCCGCTTTTACACAATCGTGCTGCCGTTATTATCACCAACAACATTCTTCCTGTTGGTCGTGAATATCGTCTATGCGTTTTTTGAAACCTTCGGTGTCATTCACACAATCACCTCTGGTGGTCCGCAACAATCGACGACGATTTTGGTCTATAAAGTATTCTCCGACGGATTTGTCGGTCAGGATTTGGGCTCATCTGCGGCACAGTCCGTAATCTTGTTGTTTGTCGTTGGTATGCTCACTGTTCTGCAATTTAAATTCGTTGAGAAGAAGGTGCATTACTAATGAGTAAGATCGTAAAAGACCCTGCACCTGGAATGGTGGAAAATCGAGGTAGCTCATTGTGGCTTACCCACGCATTGATGATCTTTGGTATTTTGATTGTCTTCTTTCCAATCTGGCTGGCTTTTGTTGCATCTACCGTAACCCAGCCTGAGATTGTAAAACCGCCAATGCCGCTGCTGCCCGGTGATCATTTCATTGAGAACTACACACGTGCGTTGTTTTCAGGCGTCAATGTGCCTGTTGCAACAATGTTGTTTAACTCGCTTGTGATGGCGATTGGCATTGCCGTTGGTAAAATTATCATCTCGCTTTTGTCAGCGTTTGCCATCGTGTATTTCAAATTCCCTGGCCGTACGACATTTTTCTGGATGATCTTCATTACATTGATGCTTCCCGTTGAAGTGCGTATCGTACCCACTTACGAAGTGGTCGCCGGGTTTGGAATGCTCAACAGCTATTCAGGGCTGATTTTCCCGTTAATTGCATCGGCGACAGCGACGTTCTTGTTCCGTCAATTCTTTATGACAATTCCGGATGAATTAGCTGAAGCTGCTCGCGTCGATGGTGCGCGCCCAATGCGCTTTTTCATCGATATTATCATACCCATGAGCCGCACCAATATTGCAGCGCTCTTTGTGATTTTGTTCATCTATGGTTGGAACCAATATTTGTGGCCTTTGTTGATCACAACAGAACCGGACATGAACACCATTGTGATGGGTATCAAACAAATGTTCCCTTCTGGTGATGATACGGCTGATTGGCCGGTCATTATGGCAACTTCCATCTTGGCAATGATCCCTCCAGTTGTTGTGGTGATTTCTATGCAGAAATTATTCATCAGCGGACTAGTAGATAGTGAGAAATAAATGGCAACTGTAAGTCTAAAAGACATTAAAAAACGCTATGGTTCAACTGAAGTTATTCATGGTGTGAGCGTTGATATCCAAGATGGCGAATTCATCGTAATCGTTGGACCCTCTGGCTGCGGTAAATCAACGCTTTTGCGAATGGTTGCAGGTCTTGAAACCATCAGTGAAGGTGAAATTCAAATCGATGGTGGCAGGGTGAATGAAAAAGAACCCATGGACCGTGATATCGCTATGGTTTTCCAAAATTATGCACTTTATCCGCATATGTCTGTGCGCCAGAATATGGCGTATAGCTTGAAAATTGCGAAAGTATCTGCGGATGAAATTGAGCAAAAAGTTCAAGAAGCTGCCAAACTTTTGCAGCTTGAACCATATTTGGATCGCAAACCCAAAGAGCTTTCAGGTGGGCAACGTCAACGTGTTGCTATGGGGCGTGCAATTGTGCGTGAACCAGCGGTATTTTTGTTTGATGAACCGCTCTCTAATCTTGATGCAAAGCTACGCGTGCAGATGCGTCTTGAGATCAAGCAGCTTCAGGCAAATTTAGGGATTACGTCGTTATACGTCACGCACGATCAGGTTGAAGCTATGACGATGGCAGATCGCATGATTGTGATGAATGCAGGTATCGCCGAGCAAGTTGGATCGCCGCTCGACGTGTATGAAAAACCGCAAACATTATTCACCGCTCAATTTATCGGAAGCCCTGCTATGAACATTGTTCCTGGTGTGGTGAAATCGGGTAAAGTTTCTGTCGGTAGTTCTGTGGTTTGTAAAACAGATGCGCCAGATGGATCCTTATCGGTTGGTTTGCGTCCGGAGCATGTTGTGATTGATCCTGAAGGTGCGCTTACCATGCAAGTATTCCAATCAGAGCCGCTTGGTGCCAATACACTTTTGCATGGTAAATTGGGTGATGAGCCGTTTACTGCAAGTGCGCCGGGTGTACACAAAATTTCTAAAGCGGGTGAGGAGATTTCTCTCTCCATCGCACCAGAATATGTGCATATGTTTAACACAGATACAGGAAAGCGGATTGGATGATCCATTCCCAATTTCTTCGTGAAAAACTACAAGGATCAAAGGCAAAGCCTCTGATCTATGGGCATCGCGGTGCGCGTGGTGAACTACCCGAAAACACGATGCCAAGTATACTGCATCTGGTTGAAAATGGTATTTTCGCCGTTGAAATCGATGTGCAAAATACTGCAGATTCAGTGCCGGTGCTGCATCATGATCCTGAAATATCTATTAATCTTGCCAAAGATCGCAATGGTGATTGGCTTGAGAAAACAGGGCCGAAAATAATAGAAAGCACTTATTCTGATTTGGTGCGTTATGATTTAGGTGCGCTCAAACCTGGTACGGATTATCAAAAGAAGTTTCCTGACCAAGTTGTGTTGGATGATGTAACCGTTCCTACTTTGGAAACATTTTGTGAATGGTTGAGTGGACAACCGGAATTTGTTGCCAATATTGAAATCAAGTCTTATGCAAATCGATCCGACCTTGGTGATAGCCCTTCCGGTTTGGCAAAAACGGTTATCGATGCATTAGAGAAATATCATGTGAGTGAGCACGCGATCATATCGTCCTTTGATTGGCGGGTGTTGACAGAATGTCGCCGTTTAGATGATCAAATTACGCTTGGTTTTTTGAGTTATTTTGATCGACCTAATCCACCTATGCAGCCAAATATTTATTCAAATTCTCCTTGGATGGCTGGTGCGGATTGGTCCGGTGTTGATACTTTATTACCCTCCATTATTAAGAAACTTGGCGGTCAGATTTGGGCCCCGTTTTTTGAAGATATTTCAAAAGATCATGTGACGTCAGCACAACAACTTGGTTTGATCGTAAATGTGTGGACGGTGAACGAAGAGCCAGACATTTTAAGGATGCTAGATTATGGCGTGGATGGCATTATTACTGACTTTCCTGCGCGAACGAAGGCGCTTCTTTCGAGCGTGTGAATGCTTTAAAAAACAATCTGGTCGCATTTGGGTAAAACCCACTTATCAATTTTGAAAACTTTGAACGAAAGCATGTTTCATTGGCGACATTAATTAATATTTTAGGCTCTGTTGCGCTTCTTTTATGGGGGCTACGTATGGTTCGCACTGGTGTGATGCGTTCCTATGGCCCTGTACTTAAGCGTTGGGCGAGACGCGCTGAGGGCAAATTGATTGCTCCTTTTATATCAGGATTGCTTGTCGCCGTTGCGTTGCAAAGTAGCACGGCAACGGCGATGATTGCGGCATCTTTTTCTGCGCAAAATGTTATGGCCACAGCAACTGCGTTTTTAATCATGCTTGGTGCTGATGTGGGAACAGCATTGGCTGTTTTGGTAGCATCTCAAAAAATCACAGAACTTGTGCCAATATTACTTATAATTGGGGTGTCTGGATTTTTATCCAATCAAAGCAGCAAAGTGCGCGGTATATCGCGGGCCTTTATCGGTTTAGGGCTAATCTTATTGTCTCTCTCCTTGATAGCTGGAAGCGCAAAGGTTTTAACGAGCCATGCAGAGTTTGTCGCAATCCTTGATATTTTATCATCACATGCTGGATTGTTTGTGATGATTGGTCTGATGATGACTTATTTGGCGCATTCAAGTCTTGCCATTGTTTTGCTCACCGTTGGTCTTGTCGCAGCAGGTTCTTTTGATGTTGAGGCTGGGATATATTTGGTACTCGGCGCAAATATCGGTAGCGGATTATTGCCTGTTGTTGCCAATTGGCAGTCATCAAAAAATGCTCGTATTCCGGTCACAGCAAATCTTATGATCAGAGCGATTGGTGTGATGATCACTTATTTTTGTGTCGAACTCTTGATCGAACAATTGAGCCGATACATCCCCACAAATATGATACCAATCGGCGTGCATATTGTTCTAAATGTTGCTGTTGCATTCGTTGGACTTTTAACGGCGCGGATTTTTCTTGCCAGTGCAGATCGCATTTTGCCTGATGACCAAGTGGATAACGCTCAGATTGGCCCCAAATATCTTGATGAGAATTTACTCAGCTCAACCGGAGAAGCATTGGCGTGTGCAAAGCGTGAGGCACTTTTCATGGCTGATAAAACGCAAGAGATGTTGCGTGGGGTAAATCTTGTTCTTAAGTACGATAGTGACGATAAACGCAAAGCGATATCTGAGATGGATGATGACGTTGATCGCTTGTATGACGCCATCAAGCTTTATGCGGCTGAAATTTTGCAAAAAGAACTCACCGAAGATGAGACCAAGCGGGCGATGGATCTGTTAAGTTTCACAGCGAATATGGAACATATCGGTGATATCATTGATACAGGGTTGATGGGTTTAGCCGCGAAAAAGATCAAACAGCATTCACAGTTTTCAAAAGAAGGGTGGGCTGAGATTGAAGAGCTTTTAGAAGCGGTGTCCAACAATTTCGAACTCGCAATAAACACCTTTATATCAGATGATGCGGATCTTGCACGCCAGCTTGTGCAGACAAAACCCGTTGTCAGTGAGTTGGAGCGCAATTCAATTGAAACCCACTTCCAGCGTTTGGGTTCAGGTCACACAGATACGCTCACCACCAGCAGTTTGCATTTGGATGTCTTAAGAGATCTCAAGCGGATAAATTCACATCTCACCTCTGTTGCTTACCCCGTTTTATTGGCAGCAGGTGAGGCGCCGCAAACAAAATGGAGACGTGCGGAAGGGTAGTGTGTTTTATTTGGAAACGATTTAGTTTTTCCCCAATACTACTCTCTGTGCAGATAATCCGATGTTTAGCGAGAATGATCCTTCGTTGACCAGCCAGCGGCGGATGGTGAATGTTCTGCCGCCCTTTTTGTGCATTGGGTCATTCTCAGTAATCTCAGTCGCTTCCTCGAGAGAGGATGCATTGTAGACGATCATTCCGCCGCCACTCATTTGTTCTCCCGTAGCATCTGAAAGTGGGCCTGCTAGGAATAGCTTGCCTTGTGCTTCCATTTCGCCCTGATAGGCTAAATGTTCCGGCAAGATCGCCAACATTTGTTCAGGTGGCATCGCAGGCGTTGATTCTACGATATATAGTTCAAACGCAAGAGAACCGCGTTCCTGTGATGTTTGACGATAGTCTTTCCAGCTTGGCATTTTTTAATTTCCTCCACATTCTTTACAAAACCATACTTTATAATAAATTTGGGTCAAATAAAAAATATCGATATTTATTGACGAATGGGTATAAATGTGGGTATTTTTGAAAAAGAGAAGTTTGGAAGATAGATTCCATAAAGTTCAGGAAGTGTTGAATGAATATGAATGCACCAAATAGTGCACCCACTGGTGAAGAGCTGTCAAAGTTGCGAGAAGCAGCGCAACGAGATGCGCGTGATTTGAAAGCTAAAATCAATCATTTGGATGAAGCATCAATTGATTTGATATTATCCGGTGCGCGGTCTCATTACGCCTGGACGGATAAACCCATTGCAGATGACGTTATTCACAAGCTTTATGACATCGTCAAAATGGGTTCAACGAGCATGAATGGTTGTCCGGCGCGTTTTGTGTTTGTGAAGACACCTGAAGGTAAAGAACGGGTCGCTAAATCTTTAAAGCCTGCAAATGTACCTAAAATGATGGGTGCTCCGCTGACTGTGATTGTTGCTTTTGATACAGAGTTTTGGAAAGAGCTGCCAAAGCTGTTTCCGCATGAAGATCGACGACATCTGTTTAAAGATAAGCCTGAATATTCTGAAGAAACCGCATTTCGAAATTCAACATTACAAGGCGGTTATTTAATGATAGCTGCGCGCGCACTTGGTCTTGATATCGGTGCAATGTCTGGTTTTTCTAACAAAATTATCGATGAAGAATTCTTTAAAGATACGACGATTAAGTCAAATTTCCTTTGTAATATTGGCTATGCAGATGAAACAGCATTGTTCCAACGTTTACCACGCTTTGCCTTCGATGATGTTTGTGAGGTTGTTTAATGGTTGATCTAAAACCACAAACCACGGTTAAACTCAGAGCAAAAGCTGAAAGCCCATCTCATTCGCTATCGAATATTTCCATCCGTGATCTTAGTTTTTCAATAGATGAACCAGAAGCGCGTGGTGGGACGAATTTAGGGCCAACACCCACCGATACAGCGATTTCAGCGCTGATTGGTTGTACTAATGTGATTGCACATAAATGTGCGAATACTCTTTTAATTGATATCGGACATTTAGATATTTCGGCAGTTTGCGATTTTGATAGACGCGGTGTTACGCTCCAGGAGGAGATCGATGTGCCGTTTGTGAAGATCAAGCTTATCGTGACCGCGGATGGCACTGCAACAGAGGCTGAGTTGGCTAGATTGGCCGACGAGGTATCGAAATATTGCCCGTTATCTAAACTCTTTAAGCAAGCGGGAACAGTTGTTGAAGAAAGTTGGGTGCGCAAAAACGATTAGATGAAACAAACGATTTTTGAAGTGGTCTGAGGAGGCTCTGTTTCATTTATTTATATTTAGTTTGGGTTCTATGTAGAGTTCAAACGCATTTTGGGAGGAAAGAAATGTTAAAATTAGTCAAACAAATTAGTAAGACAAGTGTTGTGCTTGCAGCACTAGCACTTGGTGCGAACTCAGTGGTTCACACAACGCCGGCATCAGCTGTCGAGACGATCAATATGATCGCAATTGATGGCTATCCAGAGCGTTCTATGTGGGTAAAAGAATTTTCTGGTTTCTTTATTCCGCGTGTGAATGAAGAGCTTGCTGCTGGCGGCAAATACGAAATTAAATGGCAAGAAGGTTATGGCGGAACGATTGTTAAGCCACGTGGTGTTCTAGAAGGCATCCAGCTTGGTTTGGGCGATATTGGTATCGTTACGACGATTTTCCATAACTCTAAACTACCAAGCCAAGGTATTTCTGCAGTCACACCATTTATTGCAGCTGATGCACGTGTAGTTGCTAAAGCTGTTGATGAAATTGCGCGCGAATATCCTCAAATGGCAAAAGAATTAGATGCTGAAAACCAGGTTTATCTTGCAACTGGTGTTGTTCTAGATACGTATCAATTGTTTTCAAAAACACCGATCAATTCACTATCTGATTTAGAGGGCAAGAAAGTTGCCGGCGCTGGTTATAACCTAAGATATCTTGAAGGTATTGATGGGGCGGCTGGTGTACGTGGTGGTCTTCCAACATTTTATAATATGATCCAAACAGGTGTAACAGAAGCTGCAATGCTTTGGCCTGAAGCTGCGAAAACATTTAAGATCGCAGAAGTTGCGCCTTATATGCTCAAAGTTGATTTAGGTGCTGTGAATTCAAAAACAGTGACAATTAACAAAGATGTTTGGAACAAGCTTCCAGAAGATGTGAAAGCAATTCTTCAACAGGTTGCTCTTGAATATCGTGATCATGTTGCAGGTATTGCAATGGATCGCGCAGCTGAATCCATTGAAGCCTTTAAAGCTGGTGGCGGTACGGTTGTTGAGATGAGCGATGAAGCGCGTCAGGCATGGGCTGATTCAATGCCAAATATCGCTGTTGATTGGGCTAAGAAGCTTGATTCTACAGGTGCTCCTGGCTCTGACATGCTTAAGTCATATATCGGTAAGCTCAAAGATGCTGGCTTTACACCATTGCGTGACTGGGCAGCAGAACTTTAAGAACCTGATCGGCGGAGGAAAAAAATATGATTACTGCGTTCTTTCGCCGGTTTTTCAACGGATCCATTAATGTTGCGATCGTAGCAAACACAATTGGCACGATGTTGATATTCGCACTTGTTGCGATCCTAAACGCTGATGTTGTTGCCAGAGGTATTTTGCACGACCCCATTAATGGTGTTGTTGAACTTGTGATTTTCTCTCTGGCACTCATTGTGTTTTTACAATTACCTGATGTTGTTAGATCAAACCGTTTGACGCGATCGGACGGGTTCTTGCATCTCATACATAGTTTTAAGCCAAAAGTGGCATGTAGCATCTCGCGGATCATTGACCTTATTGCAGGCGTTTTCATGGTCCTCATTGCTTGGACAGTTTGGCCGGAATTTGTTGAATCCTATGAGACATGTTCCTTCTTTGTGGCACCAGAATTTGGTCCAGCTCTTACGGGCAATTTTATGCAGGATTTATCAGATGCATTTGGGCGATGTGAATATGCAGGTACGCCCGGAATTTTCACGGCGCCAACTTGGCCTGTTAAGCTAGCAATTGCTTTCAGCGTGACGCTATGCGCCATTATTTTCTTGTTGAAGGCAATGCTTGATAGCGATCAAACGCAACTGTTTGGTAATCATCAAAAAGCAATGGCAGAAACCGCAAAAGACGTTGAAGCCTAATGAAGAATAAACTCCAAAAAAGAAGCTTGTCATGACCCCTGTAGAAATTGGTGCTTTTTCAGTCGTCGCTATCATTTTCCTTGTCTATATCGGCATGTATATTCCGATTGCACTTGGGTTGGTTTCGTTCGTATCTATTTGGTTGATTTCAGACAAACCCATTCTCGCCTTTAACTTCTTAAAAATAGCGGTTGGCGATGGCGTGGAAGAATATGCTTTTGCCACCATTCCCTTGTTTACCGTTATGGGGCTGCTCGTGTCCCGAGCCGGGTTAGGCACGGATATATATACTGTTATGAGCCGCGGTTTCCGCAAAATCACTGGCGGTATTGGTATGGCTACTGTTGGCGCCAATGCTGTGTTTGCAGCCGTAACCGGTTCATCTATTGCATCCGCATCAGTGTTTACTAAAATCTCTGTCCCTGAGATGAAGCGCCTTAATTATAACCCGCGATTTGCCGTTGGTGTTGTTGCAGGTTCATCCGTATTGGGCATGATTATACCGCCAAGCGCGATGTTGATTATCTATTCGTTTGTTGCTGAACAATCTGTTGGTGAAATGTTTTTGGCGGGTATCGTGCCAGGTTTGGTTCTTACCGTAGCTTACATTATCGGAATTTTGTTGGCCGGTAAGTTTTGGCCATCCTTCATTGGTCAGAACGTTAAATCAACAGAGATTGACGAACTTACTTGGTTTGAGGTGATCGATAAGACGGTTCCAATCTTGTTCCTCATTACAGTCGTATTGGGTGGCATTTATACCGGGTGGCTCACACCTGTTGAGTCTGGTGCTGCTGGTGCATTGGTTGCTCTTGTTATTGCGCTATTACGCAAGAAGATCTCTTGGAAGGGACTATGGCAAACTGCAATTGAAACCGGGCATATTACAGCTTCAATTTTGTTCCTCATTCTTATGGCGTCTTTATATAGCCGCATGCTTGGATATGCAGGTCTGCCAAATGAGCTAAACGCGTTTTTGCAAGAGTATAATTTTGGCTTTGTAACAGTGATGATCATCTATG
This sequence comes from Lentilitoribacter sp., assembly GCA_039986595.1. Classification (GTDB taxonomy): domain Bacteria; phylum Pseudomonadota; class Alphaproteobacteria; order Rhizobiales; family Rhizobiaceae; genus Lentilitoribacter. The sequence continues at coordinate 182,594 of JBDWQJ010000006.1, read as the reverse complement.
TTTTATTGATGCTCTTTTTGGGAACCATTTTAGATACTGCTTCTATTATTTTAATTGTTGTGCCGCTATTTTTAACTTTGATTGAATCCATGGGGCTAAGTCTTGTGTGGTTTGGTATCGTTACGGTAATCGGCGCTGAGATTGGGCTTTTAACACCGCCGTTGGGCATCTCATGTTTTGTGATCAAAGCAACATTGAACGATCCAAAAATCTCTCTCAAGGACGTCTTTATGGGCGCGTTCCCATTCGCTGTCATTATGCTGCTCGTCCTTATTCTCATTATTAAATACCCGGTTCTATCCGTTGGGATTTTGAACTAAAAAATTGGAGGCCTTAAATGCGCACAGTCACAAAAGATACAATCACTCAGGCATTTTTGGATTATTGCGAACCAGAAACAGATGATCGTCTGAAATTTATTCTGGATCGTTTGGTTCATCATCTTCACGACTTTGTTCGCGAAACTGATCTTTCCCATGAAGAGTGGAGAAAAGGTCTTGAATTCTTGCGCTTCACTGGTGAGATGACAGATGATGAGCGCAACGAGTTTGTGCTTTTGTCTGACGTGCTTGGCCTTTCATCTTTGGTTGATATGGTGCATTCACCGGAAGGTGTAACGCCTTCAAGTGTGCTTGGACCTTTCCATATTTTGGGCGCTCCTGATCTTGCTGTTGGTGGTGATTTAAAGCGTGACAATGAAGGTGCAACCATCATCGTTGAAGGTAAAGTGACTGACCCTGATGGAAATCCGATTGCAGGTGCTGAAATTGAAATTTGGCAAACTGCGGATAACGGACTTTATTCCAACCAAGACAATGCGCAGCCTGAATACAATTTGCGCGGTCATATGACTGTTGGAGACGACGGTGTTTATAAACTTACTACTGTTCGCCCAGCGCCATATACTGTGCCGATTGATGGCTCTGTTGGCGAGATGCTTAAAGCTACTGGTCGTCACCCATGGCGCCCATCACACTTGCACTTCATCATTACAGCACCTGGATACCGCTCGCTAGTGACCGAGGTATTCCCAAGTGATGATCCTTATCTTGATAATGATGCGGTCTTTGGTGTGCGTGAAAAGCTGATTATGGAATATGTTGAACAGACAGATAAGTCTAAAATTCCTGCCGGATTAGAAATTGGTGAGAATGTAACGATACCATTCTTCACTGTAGATTTCGATTTTGTGCTTGGAAAAGAAGAGAGCTAAATTTTGATATATATGGCTGGCTAGATAATTAGTCAGCCATATTTTCCTTCAAGAAGTTGCCAGTGTTATCGTAATGGCTGATGAGTAGTTTTGCTGCTAAATCCTCATCACGTGCTAAGACTGCATCGCAAATTGCGCCATGTTCAGCAGTTACATCTCGCGTTGGGTAAGCCGCTTTTCCGGAGAGTTGACGGTATCTTACGTTTTGATCGTAAAGCTGGTCACAGAATTTCAGCAGGAAGCTTGATCCGCATGCAGATATTAGCGTCATGTGGAAATGCTTATGGCGCTTTTCCCATTCCATATTTGCAATGAAGTGATCACTATCTTCGGTGCGTGGCACGCGTGACAAGCGGTAGGTGGCAAGCACAACTTGTTCTTCCCATCCGCTCTGGCCGTTTTTGATAGATTCTCTTAAAGCGCGTTCTTCCAGCCAACAACGTGTTTTTAATAGTTCCCCGAATTCTGAAGCGCTGACGGACGCCACGCGAAATCCGCGTTGATCCATGCGTTCAACAAAGTGATCGGATGTTAAAAGGCTGAGCGCTTCGCGAACCGGACTTGAACCAACTTCATATTCTTGACGAAGTTTTTCAACTTTCAGTTTTTGACCGGGTTTTAAGATGCCTGAAATGATATCATCGCGCAGACGCGAATAAGCGCGACTTGTCATGGATTCAGAGCTTGTTACATCAGTATTACTTGCTGCTGTTGCTTGTTTATCCAACTCAACAATTTTTCTGTCCACGGTTTTCAAATCAATGCTCACATCTTGTCAAAGGTTCAGACTTGCTTTTATGCCGAATGCATAGCTTTTTTTAGCTCGTTTACGCAATATCATTGATAGCGGTTTCCAACAAGATCAGGTTGTTTTGGAAGCTTTTTGCTGACCGACTTATTGCCGAAGAGGCGAAAATCTCACCCTTTTCAACAAAACCTTCATGGTTTTTCTCAATTTCATTGAGGCGATAGCCATAATTGACCATCGCGCCAAATGAGTTTTTTAACCCGGTTTGCGAGAGATCTGATGGCCAATTTGTGCGCTCTAGCCTTGCACCATTTCCCAAGTGAAATTTTGCCACTGAATCTAAGGGCAGGTTATTTCGGTCTTTTTCCAAGGTGATGTAATAGGCGATTGCAGAGTGCACTGCTGAAGAGATGTTCGCGGCTGAATTTTCATTATTCTGCCATTCGCCCTGCTTCAACTCTAATAGTGCTGATTTGACATCAGATGGGAAGTCAATCGTTTCATCGTCAAGAATAGAATTGAGCCATCTTGAAAATCCTGGAATTGGCGAGAGTGTAACAAATTCTTCTAATGCTGGGAAAGTTTCGCGTAAATCTTCTACAACTTGCTTGATCAAGAAGCTTCCAAGCGGGACACCTCGCAAACCTTTCTGGCAGTTTGAGATCGAATAAAATGTCGCAGTTTTTGCTGTATCTGCGTCTAAAAATACACGCTCATCTTCCAGGATAAATCCTATTTCTTGTGGTTTTTCTGCAGTTAATGCAACTTCAACAAAAATAAGGGGTTCTTCCTTTAGGCGTGGATGAAAAAAGCCATAAATGTGACGGTCTGGGGGGTCGAGACGTTTTCGTAGATCGTCCCAACCTGACATGTTGTGTACAGCTTCATATCGAATAATTTTTTCTAAGATAGAGGCTGAACTCGACCAGTCGAGGCGTTTAAGATTTAAAAAGCCGCCATTAAACCATGATGTGAACAGCTTTTTAAAATCTCTGTCTACATCTTTAAGGCTTGGATCATCTTTGATAAATTCTAATAGATCTTCACGCATCTTAATGAGCAACAAAGTCGCGTTATCTGCTTGATTGAGGCGAAGGATAAGACGTCGGCGCGTTGGTTCGCTGCTTTCTGACAATAGTGCTAAATTTCTGTCCGATGGGCTATCTAAGAATGCTCTTGCCGCATTAACTGCCAGATCTTGTGGCGCAGAAAAATCGCTTAGTAATGCTTTAAAGAAGAAGAACTTTTCATCGGGCGGTAGATATTGATAACAATCCAATATCTCAAAAGACAGAGCAATGCCGGACGCTTCACCTTTGCTGGATAAAAGCTTGTGGCATAATTCAATGACTTTTTCGCTGGTGATTTGTCTGCGATCCTCGCGAGACATACCAATTATGTTCCGTCCGCGGTGGGCGACAGCTGATAAAAAATTAGATATTGCAAAAGAATTTGGCATCATAAATCAATAATATCGATATTTTTTGAATTTTACAAGTTGCTATTTTTCAAATATTGAGACTGCTATTTTTGTGCTAAATACAAAATATAATTAATATTTACAATAGGTTATTGGAATAACAGCGGTGTTGTATGTATATATTTGCAGAAGAAATTGTTTGAAAATAAATATGTGAGGCTTTTAAAAATATTGATATTTTTGGTTGAAATACTAAAATATATGTGAAAAATAGTACTTAGAATTTAATTAGATAGTCCACACTAACAATAAATTGGAGATAAATGTGCGCGAGGATCATTTTGAAGACGGCAAATACTGGGTCAGTCCGTATAACTTCGTGCCAGAAGTTAGAAAGTCCCTGGAGCTACCTGAAAAAGTAGAGATCCATGACGCTACGTTGCGCGATGGTGAGCAAACACCTGGTGTTGTTTTTTCAATCGATGACAAAGTTGCCATCGCTCAAAAGTTGGATGAAGTTGGGGTCGAGCGTATCGAGGCAGGAATGCCTGCGGTATCTGCTCAGGATGAGCAAGCCATCAAAGAAATTTCTAAGCTTGGTCTAAAGTCTCGCATTTATACTTTTGCGCGCGCAATGAAATCCGATATCGATAAAGCGCTGGAATGTGGTGCGCATGGCGTGATTATTGAGGTGCCAATTGGTTATCCAAAGCTGGTCACGCAATTTGGTTGGACCTGGAAAGATGTTTTGGCCAAAAGTGCACCGATCATTCGCTACGCACAAGAAAACGGTTTGCACGCAGTATTCTTCCCATATGACACAACGCGAGCGCGCGCTGATGATTTGGAAAACCTTTGCAAAGGCATCATGGCGGAATCCCCACCTGATTCAATCGGCATTGTCGACACAATGGGGTGTGCCACACCTGAAGCTATCAAATATATGGTGCGTTGGGTTAAAGAGATGACTTCGTTACCTATCGAGATCCACACGCACAATGACTTTGGTATGGGCGTTGCAACAGAGCTAGCAGCTGTAACCGCCGGTGCTGAATGTGTGCATAGTTGTGGTAATGGTTTGGGTGAGCGTACCGGAAATGCGGCGCTTGAAGAACTAATGCTCGGCCTGGATCTGCTTTACGGTTACGACACTGGTTACCGTTTGGATAAATTGCCAGAACTAGGTGACTTGTTGTCAAAGCTTTCTAATATCCCAATTCAACGAAACAAACCTATTTTGGGTTCAGGCAATTTCACGCGTGAATCTGGCATTGGCATCAACTTTGTCATGCATGATCCTTTGGTTATGTTTGGCACGCATCCAGCGCTTACAGGCCGCGTTGGCGAAGTTGTTCTTGGTAAGAAGAGCGGCAAGGCTTCGATCCTTTACAAGCTTGAGGAATTAAACCTCGGCGCTGCAAGTGATGAACAGGTTGCTGAAATGTTGTCTGAAGTGAAGACGGCGGGCATTCAAAAGCGTGATATTCTTGATGATGCAGAATTTAAAGTAATCGTTGAAGGTGTTCGTTCAAGCTCAGCGGCTTAGTTCAAACGGATATTGGAATGTTCACATGGTGAGTAAACTGGGCATTTCAACTCTTTATCATTCTAAAACCTCTGTTTGTTCACAGAAAGTTCGGTTGGTGTTAGCCGAACTTGGTGTTGAATGGCAGGGGTTTTTTCTTGATCTAAAAAAAGGTGAGCAATTTTTACCCGACTATTTGTTGATAAATCCGAAGGCTTCAGTTCCTGCATATATCGATGGCGATGAATGTTTAACGGAATCCAACGATATCATCATGCATTTGATTGATGAAAAATACAAAAGTTCTCATCTCTCAATTAATCCAGATAAGTTTGTTGATGTAAAATCGTGGTTGGATGAGAGTATTAGATTTCACACAGCTGTTCATGTTTTGACAACTTTGTCATTAAATCGAGAAAAACTTCTGTCTCTGTCGCCAGAAGAACTTGCGGAAAAACTCAAACGTATTCCAGATAAATCCCGTGCTCAACGCGTATATGATGTTGTACAAAACGGCCTTGAAGGTATCGAAGCAAGCACATCTATAATTTACCTAAAAAACATCTTTCAAAAACTCGAGACTCAATTGCAACTTGGTGAATTCCTTTGTGGTGATAAGGTAACGGTTGCTGATCTAGCAATATTGCCATTTGTTATGAGGATTGATTTTCTGCAGTTAAAACCTGATTGGTCGGATGCAAAATTTGAAGCGGTAGATGATTGGATTGCAAAACTCAAACAAAGACCGTCATTTGAAAAAGCGATAATGGGTTTTCATAGCCCTGAAGCGCTCGAAAAATACAAGACGCATGGAACGCCAGTGCGCGAAGAACTCCTAAAGTTGTGAGATAAGTATTAGTCAATGATCACTTAATTGTTACATCGATCAATTTGGTTCCCATATAGTTCCAACTTCATATTCGCTTCACAATTTTATTCGACATCCTTTGCATTGATTTGGTTCAAATGAATTACGCCTTTTGCGGGGAGAATTTCTAAGAGCAAATCATTCGTCGCTAAACCATGCTTCTTTAGTTTTAAAAGGACCCTAATCATGTTAAAAAAAATTCCATTAGCTCTATCAGTATTCGCATTTTTAAACGTAGCATCTGCACACGCAGAGAACGTTGAAATTTATCTCTCTGACATCCTTGATAACGTGCAGAACGGCTATTGCCTTGATATCGCACGTGCACAAGGGGACAAAGCAAATCCAGATGATGGATTGCAAGGTCACACATGTTATAGCCCGTCTGGTGAACTTGGTGTTGATCAAGCTTTCGATGCAGCTAAATTTTCCGATGGTGTTTTGTATATGCCTGAATTTGATGTTTGTGCTTCAGTTGGCGCGAGTGATGCTGGCACATCAATTGATCTGGCTGCATGTGATGGTAGCGCAGCGCAGTCATTTAGTTTCTCGGGCGATGGTGCAATTGTACCAGCGTCAGCTGAGAGCATGTGCCTAACACTTGCTGAGGCAACACGTACTGGTCGCAGTGATGCAAACCAAATTAAAGTTCTAAGCCTAGAAGCTTGTGATGAAGCTCAGTCAGCTTATCAGACTTGGTCAGTTCGCAGCTCTGCAAACTAATACTTGGTTTATATGCCTGAACGCCTCTAATCGGGCGTTTGGGCCTTGCCAAAAAGATCATTTATGAATTTATGCTTGTAAGAACTTTAAGATACCGCGTAAAACTTACGCAATCAAATAGGCCAGGGTAAGCATGGAAAATAAGTGGAAAACACTCTCGGAAGATACTGTCTTTGCAGCTGAACCTTTTTTAAAGGTCGTACGGCAGAAAATTCAAATCGACGATAACCTTGTCATTGATGATTTTTATCAGGTTCATCTGAGGCCTTTTGTCATAACTGTGCCGTTTATGCAAAACGGCAAAGTGTTGATCATGCGCCAATATAAGCACGGAGTTGGCAGGGTGTCGCTGACTTTTCCGGGCGGTTTTGCAGATGAGGGTGAGGCGGTAGAACAGGCATGCCATCGTGAATTGTTAGAAGAAACAGGTGTAAAGGCTGAAAAAACGCATCTTCTAGGAGCTTTTACCGATAATGGAAATCAACGAGGCTGCGTGGGGACCTATTTTGTTCAGACCGGCTGTCATAAAATTCAGGAACCAGATTCAGGTGATTTAGAAGATATGGAATTGCTTGAAATGAGTATCGAGGACATCGATAAAGCTTTGTTTTCAGGCGATATCGCAATTACCCATCATGCCGCAGTTTGGTCGATGGCAAGACTTCATTTGAATAATTCAAAGTAGGGATGAAGTTCGGCCACAAAGCAGCCGAACCGATGTGTTGTTAGATGAAGATCATCATGTCGCTTTGCAGCGAGTCTAATTGACAGTCTTTAAGGTTTAGACATTCATCATCACCATATTCAATGGAAACGTTGTTGCCGTCTTGAATTGCAAGATCCATGAGTGCATCAAAACCTGCAATCTCAAAGCCTGAGAATGTTAGCGTGTCATCAAGGCCAAAATCATAAACCCAGTCAGTACCAAGACTGTCTTCTGATTTTGTGAAAATGAAATTATCTGATCCGCCACCACCGATCATTTTATCATTTCCAGTTCCGCCCTGAATATCATCATTACCTGAACCGGCATTGATATAGTCGTTGCCTTCATCACCATAGATTGTGTCGTTGCCTGATCCGCCATATAGACGGTCATTATTTTCACCGCCATTAAGAGTATCAGCACCACCACCGCCAACGAGGCGATCTTGGCCGGAACCACCGTTTAGCTCATCATCACCTGAGTGACCATTAAGCGTATCGGCACCAGAACCACCATTTAGAACATCGTTGCCTGAATTGCCGTTGAGCGTATCGTTACCAGACCCGCCAAACAAAATGTCATCGCCAGATCCGGCTGATAGTGTGTCATTGCCTGATCCACCATCCATTGTGTCAACGCCAGAACCACCAATTAAGATGTCAGAACCATTGCCTCCGTTCAGTGTATCATCACCTGATCCACCGTTGAGACGGTCATTGCCGTTACCACCGTAAAGTTGATCATTGCCGGAATTGCCGTTTAGCTCATCTTCACCATCATTTCCGTTTAGTTCATCATTACCTGAATTGCCGTTTAGCTCATCATCGCCATTACCACCTGAAAGGCTATCATGACCTGAATTGCCATTTAGAACGTCATTTCCGTCGTTTCCGTATAAGACGTCTTCACCGGAGTTTCCGTTTAGCTCATCATTACCATTGCCACCGGATAGCATGTCGTCACCACTAATACCGTAGAGAGTATCATCACCATCGCCGCCATAAATAATGTCATCATCTGGCAAGTTACCGCCATTTCCTGATGATTGTGGCAACATGCCCAACACATTTTGTTGGCCGAGTTGGACAGATATAACAGTATCATCAAAGTCTTTATCACCACCGCCATATAGGTCTTCAAAGCCGATCAATACTTCGCCGCTCACCGTGTTTGCACGGCCCACTACGTGGCCGAATTCGTCAGGGTTTGGCTTGTAATCATTATCGGTTGTGCCAATTGAGTGGAATAGAGAATAGCCGTATTGACTGCGAATAGCTGTCTCAGCTCCGTTTGTGTCGAGATGAAATAACTCAACGCTACGATCAGCAGTTGATCCGATGTCTCCATCGGCGTTTCTCAGTTCAAAATGGCCTGATTCAGCTGACAATGCTGCGCGGTTTAGATAACCTTTTCCGTAACCGTTTGACACCACGAAGAAGCCGAGTTGTGCACCTTCAGATACATCAAATTGAACATTTGATTCACCTGGTATCAGTTCACCACCACTGCCGACTTTTGATGCATTTGGAAACAAGATTTGAACGTTGGAAAACGATCCATCTTCACCAATTTCATATACACCTAATGCATTACGAAACCCTGCACCTTCATCAAGAAAGGTCACAGTAGCTTGCGTTGATTGGGAGATCTTGAACTCTCCCATATCGATGTATTTTGGTTTTCCATTACCATACATCGTATCATTTCCACCCTGGCCGTAGAGTGTGTCGTTTCCAGTTCCACCGAAAACTTCATCATTTCCACTTAAGGCTTGGATGACATCATCTCCACCGGCGCCAGAAAGAACTTCTGACCGTCCAGTACCCCGCATGTTATCGGCTAAATTAGTACCAAGCACCGGGGAAATATTCATACCATCATATAAAGTCATATTATATTCCTAAGTTTTTATTGTTTATGTTCAGAGGTTTACCAGCCAATTCCTTGGTATGACTGGTGGTTTGGGAGTTCATCGAAAAGGCGCACAAGATCGATGACCTCTGTGTTGTTTAAGCGTGCGCCTACCTGCATTTGGAATTTGGAATTTTTCTGCGTTACGACCACGACGTCGCAATCATCGATTAATTCGCTAGAACCGGCTGTCATCAAGTCGGGCAATTCATCAATGACCTGCTCAAGATGCGGGCATACGTGGCGAACATAGTTGAACTGACCTTTGATCGAGGTGTCCTGACCAATCGCTGGATCATGTGCACTGATGTCGAAACCTTCTTTTAGCAATGCAGCGATGACTTCAAGAATTGGGCTTTCGCGTAAATCATCCGTACCAGCTTTAAACGCGAGGCCAAGGAAACCAATTTTCTTTTTGCCTGTCTGTTTAATCAGATCCACTGCGGATTGAATTTGTTGTTCGTTGGTTTCAGCCAGTGAGTTTACAAGGGGAAGATCAACACCCAATTCTTGACCCAAATGCGCGACCGCACGGACTTCTTTTGGTAGGCATGAACCGCCGTAGGCAAAGCCAGGCTTTAAGTAATATGGTGACAGGTTAAGCTTGGTGTCCTGAACAAAAATGTTCATCACTTCATGGCTGTCGATTTCAAGCGGTTTACAAATTCGGCCCACTTCATTGGCAAAACACACTTTTGTCGCGTGCCAAATATTGTCGACATATTTGACCATTTCAGCAGCTTCAATTGTTGTGTTTATAACGTTTGCATCAACTGGATAATAAACTTCAGACAACATCTTTGTGGCGCGTGCATCATTGGCGCCAATAACTGTTTTTGGTGGTGAGTCAAAGTCCGCAATTGCAGTGCCTTCGCGCAGGAATTCCGGGTTGAAACAGATACCAAAATCTTCACCCATTTTTAGACCAGATGCTTTTTCAATTTCTGGCACCATGACATTAAGTGTTGTTCCCGGGGGTACTGAACAGCGCATAACAACCAGGTGATATTTATTTTTCTGCTTAAGACCTTTACCGATCATTTGAGCAGCAGAAATGATATATGAAGCGTCACAACCACCGTCACTTTTGGTGGGGGTGCCTACTGATACAAATGTGATATCTGTATCGCGGACGGCGGTTGTGACATCTGTGGTTGCTGAAATCAGTTCATCTTCAACACCTTCTTTTAGTAATTTTTGGAGGTTTTCTTCGTGGATCGGTGAAATGCCTTTGGCAATTTGGTTTACTTTTACCTCGTCCAAATCTGCGCCAATTACTTCGTGACCTAAATTTGCTAAACAAGCAGTGGAAACGGCACCAACATAACCCAAACCAATAATTGAAATGGCTGGTTTTGGTTTTACAACTTTGAATAATTCGACGATATTTTGCTGTTCGGCAACAAGATTATTGATGTGGAAGTTCATGTTATCTACCTTCGTTAGATTGATCTTGTTGATACCTATTCAAGAACTGTGCCAACTAATTAAATTCAATTAAAACAATAACTTAATTAGTTGATGCGACTTTGAAAAATGCTGAATATTTGCAGTATGAGAAGTTTGAATTTGCAATTTGCAATTTGCACTTTTGCGCGCAAAAAAAAGCGGGCTTGGGTGCCCGCTAGTTGCTGAGTTGATCTCAGTTTAGAAATTAAAGTAAATGAACTCGGTCAATCCATTTAACCTGTAAATTTGTATAACTGTGACAAAGAAAATAACACTGGTGAAGGTCGCCCATTGAGGTGACATAGACCATCGGAGTGATTTTAATTTTCCACTAATTTTCTTCACATCGCCTGCCGCTGAAATAATAGGGCGATGGCTTCGTGTGATCTGAATGCTGTTTGGCATAAAGGCAACTATGATAAACATGACCGCAAACATCATCAGTGTTTGATAGATACCATCAGCAAACAATTTACCTGTTGTCATGGAAACGTCTGAACCTAGACCGGCCATTGCCGTGAGGACAGTTAATGCACCCGGTAGTGTTTCTGCTCTGAAAAACACCCAAGCAATCACAACTGCAAGCATTGTGATGGACCATGCAAACACAGTGTAGAGATGGCGACCGATGAGATTTTTAAATCCCCCACCAATTGTCGAACTTGACCAAAAATGATTTGCTATCAAGTAGCCGCCGTGTAATCCGCCCCAAATGACGAAATTCCAACCTGCGCCATGCCACAGCCCACCCAATAACATGGTGATCATCAAGTTGCCTTTGCTTCCAAGTAAACCAGAGCGATTGCCACCCAATGGGATATAAAGATAATCGCGTAGGAAACGAGATAATGTCATGTGCCATCTGCGCCAGAAATCAACGATGCTCAAGGCTTTGTATGGCGAGTTGAAGTTCATTGGCAGACGAATGCCAAACATAAGCGCAAGACCCAAAGCCATGTCGCAATAGCCAGAAAAATCGAAATAGATCTGTAACGTATATGCGATGGATCCTGTCCAAGCGGCTGCCATGGTTAAATCTTGGCCCGTGTCAGCAGCTGTAAACACAATATTTGCAAGCGGTGCGACGCTATCTGCTAGAACGATTTTCTTGAATAGTCCGATAGAAAATAGAGTTGCGCCCAACAATAGGTTTGTCACGAATTTGTTGGAGAAATTACTCATGTGAAATTGCGGGATTGTGTCTTTTTGCATCACGATCGGGCCTGCAATGAGTTGCGGGAAAAATGTGACAAAAAGTACATATCTTTTGAAATCGCATTTCACGAGTTTGCCGACAAGTGTATCATGCAAAAATGAGATCTGCTGAAATGTATAAAACGAAATTGCAAGCGGCAGGATTAGATCCAAATGTGGTATCGAAAGACCAGCAACCGAATTGACGTTTTCGATCAGAAAATCTGCGTATTTAAACAAGGCTAAGGTTGCCAAGTTCACGGCTGTGCCGAATGCAAAGATAGTCTTGGATGGGGTTTTAATTAGAGCCTTGTGAACAAGGTAGTTAAACCCAACCGAGCCAAGTAACAGCAGCAGATAGTAGGGGTTCCACCAGGCATAAAAAGCCAGTGAGGCTGTTATCAGCCAAAGGATGATACCTGTTTCGAGTTTGAGTGCGCGAAGCACCAGATAAACAAGCAGTACCGGGGGTAAAAATAAATAGATAAATTCCAGAGAACTAAAAACCATAACGCTACTCCTTGATTGCAACTTTTAACTCAGACACACCGTCGATCTCTGCAAGAATTGCTGCGGACCCTTCGTGTTTGAGTTTGACACCGCGCAAGGCAAAATCCCGCGCTTTTTCGATGTCTTTTTTGACCAATTTACCTTTTAGAAAAATTCGTGCGAGCTCTTCCATCGAACCTGCGTGACCGGCTGCGGCACCTTGTTCAAACCACGATATTGAGCCTGCAATAGGAAGATCGAAACGGTTTTGAAGATGAAGTCTACCAAGCGCCGTCATTGATCCTGAATATCCCAGTGTTGCGCTCTTTTTTAGCATGGAAATAATCGCATCCGGATTGGTGGCCTTGTTTTGATCGAGCCTTAAAAGTGCCAGATCATGCATGGCTGCAGCATCACCAAATTTCGATGCGCGCGATAACCAATCAGCTGCTGTGTTTAGATCTTTTTTCAAAAGATTACCGGTTAGGTATAACCGACCAATTGAGCGTGCAGCTCGTGCATTACCATTGCTTGCTGAACTTTCCAGCATTGGAAGAAATTCAACGAGCGTGGCTTCAGCCTCCTTGGCGTTTCCTGGTATAGTTTGGGTGCCGTTTTGGATGAGCTTGATGAGTTCAAGAGCACCTGCTGCAGAACCCTCTTTAGCAGCAATTCGGTAATGACGTGCTGAACGTTCGATATTTACATCAATTCCAAGACCACGAAGATAGGCTTTTGCAAGCTCCAAATGACCTTTTCGAAACCCCCATTCAGCAGATTTACGAAACCACACAAAAGCAACTTTTTGACATTCTTCTGTTGGGAACATGCGATAAATCGTGCCCAACTCAAATGCTGCTTCTGCGCGTGATGAACCTTTTGATTTTGTTGCGGCGATCAACAGATCGTGTGCCTTTAATATGTCTTGCTCTGTGTCGAGGTTTTGCAAGAGAATACGAGCTTTGTCGTATTCTAAAATATTATCAGGCTGAGCTGATATCGTGATGCGTTCATTATTGCTCGCCAAACCGAATACGTTATCGCCCTCAAAGCGGCTGTTTTTTATGTCAGAGATAGGGTTTAATTCGTTGGCAAATTCATCATTGCTCAACGTTTGATATGTGGCGATTGTTAGAGACACAATTGCAATAATAACAGCCGTTGCAACGATGCCTAAAAAGGTAAGTTCTATCCGCGTTTTAAGTGTCATAATACCCTCCAAACTCGACAATTATTGATGTTTGTCAGCGCGATTTTATCGATGACTTTCGTAGACTTTTCGTTGATTTCAGATGGTGAGCAGTTGATCAAATCTGAGCGTTTAATCGCAAGCTTTCGCGCTGCTGGGTCAACTGAAATAAAGCCAGTAATTTCGCCAACAATTTTTTTAGCGATTGTAGATTTGAAATGATACGCATCTGAAAAGTTATCGATTTGCTTGGTCAAATCATTTGAATAGTCAAAGTCGATGACTGTACCAAGTTTTGCCAATTTCATTCGGAATTCATGGCTCGATTTTTCCATTCCGTAGATCGAAATTGTACGCTGCATATCTTCAATTGTTGGAGGTATGACAAAGATAAGGTTCTTGTTGTTTTGCTCCGCCCAGTGCGAGATCTCGGTGATATATGACCAATATCTGGATGAGAATTCAAAGCCTACCCAATCGGACTTCGCGTTTCTTGTAACTTGATTTGCCATCTTTTTTGGTAAAGGTACAAGTGTATTACTTGTTGAATACAAGTGCGATACCTCAGACCAGTTTTCGATTGTTATAGATGTTCTGATAGGGGTAGTTAGATCAGCGCGGAAAGACAGGTTTTTGTCTAAAATCTGATATCGTTCAGAAACAGTCAATCTGTTTAATTCTGACTTTAGATCACAATCAAAGCAGTCCACATCAACTTGTGGGTCGCTGGGATCAAATATTGTCATTGCCGCTAATTCATCGGCTTTGGCCGCCATAGAAAATTTCTTGGCAAATGCATCAAAATTGTCGAATGTTTCTTTCTCTTCAACTGACATCATTTTCCATGCAGTTTTAAAGATACTCCAGTTTTTTAAGTATTCAGTTCGATTGTTGACGATATATTCAGCCTCAGGCACACGGTTCATGTCACCCTTGTGATCTTCATCGAAACTACGCAACTGAATACCCACAACCAGGTTTTTCACAGCTGGGTCATCTTTAATCACTTGAAAAGTTGAATAGATTTCTGGAATTGTTCCGCCGCCATAAGCGAGATTAAGCGCATTATCAACGCCAAGTTCATGCCAGTATTTATCTCTAAGCGAACGTGCGCGGCTATCTCCAAGGATGATCGTATCGAATTGACCTTGCTGATATTTGGCCAATTTCCAAAGTGGATAATGCGCTTTCTCAGCGATGTCTTGAATTTTTGTTGTGCGATCAGTTGGGCGGAAAACCTCATATGGATCAACACCAAACACAAGCCCGGCAGGTATAGCGCCTGCAGTAAAAGCAGCGCATAAAGCGATTGTATAGGACAACGCGTTGATTTTGAGCGGTTTTGATACTCGCATGGTTACACTCCTGTATGTTGTTAAAGGTGTTGCAAGTTGCGTGCCATTAATTTTTTTTAACAAAATCAATGGTTTGGGTTTTTGTTAGAGTTTGGAAATTGCGAAATGCTTTTAGCTTTTTGCAATTTGCGAAGGCTTTTCGTTAAAACAACATGCTTAAAATCTGTTGCTTCGATGGTATTTCAACCAGATTTGAGTAGTGAATTGTCGCTAAGAAAAGTAACGCAACGGCAATGGTGGTACACCATGCAGCCATCCAGTTTCTTGCCGTTTCAATAAGGCTTGAGCCATCCATGCCTGCTGTTTGGTTGCCCCTGTTTGACCAGCGTTGTTTGGATAGGCGGAAGATACAATAGACCTTCACTGAGGCATTGATCAGCTGATTGAGATATAAAATCCACGAATAGTTCAGCTCCACCTTGCGTGAATAGGTGCATAATATGAGCGATAGAAATAAGCGGCTGAGCGCAATGAATATGATGTATGAAATTAGATAATCAAAACCAACCAGTACCGCAGCTGAAAGTGCAAGCGCGGGGCTCACCAACATTGTCCACATAGAAAGTCTTTGATCTACAAGACACCACCAAATGAAAAATGGCATTGCGCGGGGCCCAAGTGCGATGGCGCGTGAACCATTGCGCAGCATATTGCCAGACCAACGGCGGAAATTTTGCACCATGCGGTCCATACCAGAACCTTCGATAACCTCGATTGTATAGCCCATCGCATCGGGGACATAGAGCATGTGCGCACCGCTTTTAAGCATGTAATACCACGTGCTCTTATCATCGCCGGATAAGAACCTGAAATTACCCCATAACCAATGATGAAGATGATCAGCTTCTAAAAGGCGAATGAATTCAAGCTGCTTTAGGTTTTTGGCGCGGAAGACGGACATGCGTCCCGTTAGTGTGAGTACGCGGTTTGATAAGGCGTGCGATTGCATTGCTAATCGACGCTGAGAAAATCGCATTTTCAGCCAGGTTTCAATCCATCTTGGTCCAATGCAAATAACTTCTTCGTCTGTGGTGCAGGCTTGTAAATCTGGATACATTTTAAAAAGTGGCATGCAGCGGCTGATCGCACCTTTTGACAATACAAAATCACCATCCATGAAAACCACAAGATCATCGTCTCGAACAGGTAGGCGGCACATGGCGCGCAACACAAGGCCAATGGCTGCTCTTTTACCGGAAACGTTTTGTCTGATAATACGCAGCGTGACATCAATATCTGTGGCCTCTCTTTCGAGAAAATCTTGTATGATATCTTCATCAAAGCGATCTGAAGAACCAAGCCAGATTGTACCTGGTACGCCAGAATCATCGATTTCCTTAATGATAGAGCGAACCACCATTTCAGTGATTTCACGATGCTCTTTATAAGTTGTCATCATGAAATGCATATGCCTTGGGCGCCAACCGCTATCCCAGATTTTTTGCCCTTTTTCTCGTATTTTGGGATAAACGATGCGGCCATAGATGAGCGCTCTGACGGCATGAGTGAACCACCAGCCATAACGCCACATCCCCAATGCACCTAAAGTGAAAGTGATGGTTTTTGTCTTTTCATCAAACAGTGCGTTTGGAAATGACAGAACCAAAATGATACAGATGGCAAGGTAGATGGAGATTTTTAGCAGAACCAGCGGTGTCCACTTTTTCCAACCCTTTGGCCATTTTGTCGGCTCATCCAGCTGGCTTGCAATATCATATTGAATTGTCATTGGTAAACACCTCCGCCATACCAGATACGACATCACCTATTGTGCTATAAATTTGATTAGTTGAACGTTTTGAAAAGACCACGACTGCTGGTAAACCGGCGGTAATCTGTTGCTCTTTTGTTGGTACTAACTCTAAAAATACCAAAGCTGATTTTGCATCATTCTCACGCCAAACAAAGTCGGAATATCCTGCATTTATATGCCCAACCTTACGATCAATTTTCACAACTTTTGCTGAAATGCTTTCACCAATTGATGGAAGGAAAACACTGGCTTCATCATGCAGACCAACCGACATGACCTCTGATTGAGACATAAACGCTTGTACCAAAGGCTGCTCTCGTTTCTCTAAGGAAACCAACAGCTGATCCTGAGATAGAGATGGTAGATCTAGATCTGCGACCTTCATAATTCGGCTTTTAAATGGCGCCCTAATAATCAGATCTTTTTGTTTGTCTTCAAGCGTTGCGATTTGCTTATGAACAATGGCCATTGCCGAGTTTGCAGCATCGATTTCTAATGTCAGCAAATCCAGATCTGCGACAAATCCCATATCTGTTAGTTGACGGCGATCAGACATTGAATTGACAACTGCTGATTTTTCATAGGCGAGTTCGGCTTCTTTAAGGCGCAACTCCACATCTGATTGGCGAACCTTCGCATCGGCTAGTTTTGATTGATGCGTTTCACCCTTGTTTTCAAGCTTTATAAGGCGATCAACATCAAGATCAGCGGCTTGCAATGCAATTTTTGCTGCTTGTAATCTGACTTGTGCGATTTTGTAATCTGTTTGATTGGCAACTTGATAGAAACCAAGACGTTGCGCCTCGATATCATATCGCTTTACCGCTAAATCGTATTCGCGTTCTTTTTCGCTATATTCAACGAGCTTGGCTTCAAGTTGCGCTTCTAAATCCGCGCTTTTGATCTTGGCAATCTCATCACCTTTATTAACAATGTCACCGACATTCATTCTTATCGGCATGACTTTTCCATCAACCGGCATATTGATGGTTTTTAATTGAGATGTGACGACTGCTGTTTCGATCTCAAGCTGCATTGTGGTTGAGTAGATCAGTATTGCGAGATAGGTGAAAACAGAAATACCCAGGCAAATATAAAATGCAGACATCACAATGGTTTTCATCGGCCAGCGTTTAATTGGTACTTCTGTTGCTGGATTCACATCTGGTTTTGTTGAGATGGGTGTAACCGGGATATCTATTCGGCAAATGGTATCTTCAATTGTCGCCATCTGACCGCGTACGAGATCATTGATGAAATGCTCCATAAGATCGTGCGCACGCTCAGTAAGCTCCAAAAACTCCACGCCGAGCATTTTCTTCTTCTTTTTAGAACGGGTAATTTTGCCTTCGACTTCAAATGAAATGTCAAAACCCTGAAATGGAAGCTCTAGTACCAATGGCACAATGTCATCGACACTTGGCAGCTTGCTCGAAACACCATCCAGACGTAAACCACCTAAACTCCAGTTTGTGGCAGTCAACACTTCACCGCTTGGTAGGGTAACCTTGAGCGGTGCAGTTACGCGATGGTGTCTTCTCTGACAGGGTCTTTCTCTGACGATCTTCATAAGTTTTACTCCTTCACCCTATAGTCAGCAAATTCCATGCCAACTTAAAATGCGGTAATTTGGGGAGCTTTTCCT
Organism: Lentilitoribacter sp.; assembly: GCA_039986595.1. Taxonomy (GTDB): domain Bacteria; phylum Pseudomonadota; class Alphaproteobacteria; order Rhizobiales; family Rhizobiaceae; genus Lentilitoribacter. Next base: position 164,406 of record JBDWQJ010000006.1, on the reverse strand, counting down.
GTGTTAGGCGGGTTTTTGCTGCGAATTGCGAATCGCAAATTGCAATTCGCGAATATTCATCAAAATGTTGATCGAAATATCTAAATCAGCCCTTTAGGTTGTTTTTCTTTATCTTATTGTTTTTATTGATTTAAATTAATAAGTAATATCGTAAATAGAATTCTGGCCTATGAATTGCAGCTACTCCAACAGATATTAAATTCAAGGAGTGCATGATGCGTAATACGTTTAAAGTTACACCAATTATTTTAGCTGGAGGTTCTGGAACTCGCCTTTGGCCAGTCTCACGTGGGGCAATGCCAAAGCAGTTCTGCAAGATCTCAACGGCCGCAAGTTTGTTTCAGAAAACAATTGAGCGAGTTTCAAACAAAGCCCTCTTCAATGCGCCTATCATTGTCTTAAACGAAGAGCACAAGGACATCGTCGATCAACAGATGATGGAAGTCGGCATTGAACCTCGTTTGCTTGTTTGTGAGCCTGCAGGTCGCGATACGGCTGCGGCAATTGGTCTGGCAGTTAGCTTACTTGATCATCCGGAAGAAGACGTTGCGCTAGTGTTACCTTCAGATCATCATATTGACAATCAAAGCGAGTTTGAAAGCGTTGTGAAACAAGCAAATTATGCTGCGATGGACGGTAAGTCTATTGTGACCTTTGGCATCAAGCCTACGCGTCCAGAAACTGGTTATGGGTACATCAGGGCAGGGGAAAAACGTGGTTCTTTAAATATCCATGATTTGGATATCTTTTTGGAGAAGCCAGATAAAGAGCTTGCAGAAGAGCTTATCCAAGATGAAAACATTTATTGGAATGCCGGAATTTTCATGTTCCATCCGCGTCTGGTTGAAGAAGAGCTTAAAAACAACGCTCCAGAGTTATATTTGCAGGTCAGAACAGCGATTTGTCATGGCAAGCAGGAAGATCAGGTTTTTTATCCAGACCGTTGGTTGTTTGAAGGCATCAATCCCATTTCTTTTGACTATGCGGTGATGGAAAATACAGCTCATGCTGCTGTCGTACCAGCGGACATTTTGTGGTCCGATATGGGAAGTTGGGAAGCGGTGTGGGAACGCAATGAAAAGGACAAAGATGATAACTCAATCATCGGTGAAACCTATTGTGAAAACACCAGCGGATCGCTCGTGATCTCAGATGGCCCTGCAGTGGCGGTTTCAGGTTTAAGCGACATTGTTGTGGTTGCACAAAATGATGCGATCCTGGTGACCTCTCGTAAAGACACGCAACTTGTCAAAAAGCTGGTTGGGCAAATGCAAGTTAAAAACGTCAACCTTGTTGAGAGCAATGCGAAGGTTACCAGCCGTTGGGGAGAAAAAGTAGTTATTCACAACAGTGATACGCACCAAGTTGCCTCTCTATCGATTTTGCCGCATCGAGAATTGTCGGATCAAAATTATAGCCGGCATCAAAAGAGCCTTTTTGTGAAATCAGGTAGTGTGTTTTTTGCAGGTGAAAACAAACTTGAAAAGATTTCTGCAAATCAACGTATTGAGATTGAGGCTGATACAAGTTTTTGCTTGCAAAATCTTGGTGATGAGCCAGTCGAGATTATTGAAGTTCAACAAAGCAAAGAAGTTCAGAATGCTGGAATTCAATACCATCCAAACTTCTGCCCGCAAGATTATGTGACAGGCGCAAACCAAACTGTTTAGGAGTTGAAAATGACACATGTGTATTTATTTGATGTTGATGGAACTTTAACTCCAAAAGGATCAGCCATTACCAGTGAAGTTGCAACGGAATTTTTAAAGTTCACAGAGAGCTTTCCAAGTTTTCTTTCAACCAGTAAGGCTTATAAGGATTTGCGCCAAATACTGCCTGGTAAAATCCTTGCAAACTGTAAGGGGGTTTATTCCAGCTCCGGTTCTGAATATTATGAGAATGGCGTGAATGTGTACCGAAAAGCGCATCAATTCTCAAAATTCTTGAGGTCAGTTTGCGAAAATTTCGTTGAAGAGAGTAACTTTAGGTATAAAACCAGCGGACATTTTCAGCGTCGCCCGGGGGCTCTAACAATCTCTGTTGTTGGTATGAAATCAAGCAGGCCTGAACGAATTCGTTATATGGTTTGGGATAGGTCTGTGAGCGAACGAACACGTTTTATCAAGCAATTGAATGAAAGTGATCTTGGTTACGATGCCTTTTTAAGTGGAAACCTGAATATCGAAGTGTTGCCTAGTGATCAAAATAAGTCAGCGATTGTCGATGATCTGATAGAACGACATGGTACGAGCCGCATTACCTTTTTTGGTGACCGTATCTCACAGTTTGGGCATGATCTGCCGTTAGCTGAACGATTGCGTGAAGTGAGTATTTATAACCGCGTGATTTGTGTGCCAAACGCCCAATATACAAAACATCACATTGAGCGGATGTTAACAGCGGGAGGGTAAGATAAGTGCTGAGGCTGAATTAATCGCTCCAACTTTCTTTTTTTCGATAAATTGTCGAAGGACTAAGTTGGAGCATTTCAGAGGCTTTTGGAATACTGCCATCACAGGCATTGATCGCAGCCTCGATGATTTCACGTTCAATATCAGCAAATGATTTTTCAAGGTCAACCGCAAAAGATAGTCCGCCAGCCGATGTTTTATCCGGCATACCATTTGAAAATGTTTTTAACGAGGTTGCATCCCCATTTGATTTTGGAATCCGTGTTGTAAAATTAAGCATTGAAGCATCGATTTCCTCACCATCATTGAGGATTATTGCATTTCTTATGACGTTTTGTAGTTCGCGTACATTGCCAGGCCAATTATGGCTCAGCAGCGCATCTTCAGCGTTTGGTGCGAATTTTTTAAAGTCTTTTTCTTCTTCTTTTGAAAAATTAGATAAAAGGTCTAACCCAATTTCTAAGACGTCACTTTCGCGAACTCTTAAAGGTGGGAGTTCAATTGGAACAACGTGCAAACGGTAATAGAGATCTTCTCTAAAGCGGCCTTCTTCAACTTCTATGATTGGGTTTCGGTTTGTCGCGCAAACAATTCGAACATCAATCTTTTCAAGCTTATCACTCCCTACTTTTTGCACGCTACCTGTCTGCAAAAAACGCAAGAGCTTTGATTGTAGATCAAGATCCATCTCACAAATTTCATCTAAGAATAAAGTGCCGCCATTTGCAGAGACTGCCGCGCCCACGCGATCAGACGTGGCACCGGTAAAGGAGCCTTTTATGTGTCCAAAAATCTCAGATTCGATCAAGTCTTTGGGGATTGCAGCACAATTGAGTGCAATAAAGGGTGCTTTGTTTCTTGGGCTGGCTGCGTGAATGGCTTGCGCGCAAACTTCTTTACCGGTTCCGCTCTCACCTGTGACAAATACGCTAGCTTTGGAACGCGCAACCGCTTCAATTGTCTTATAAACTGCGATCATTGGCAGGCTTGACCCTATGAAACCATGGTGGTCACCTTTCTTCATAGTGGAGCGGATTTCTCGAACAGCTTTTTGTAAAACTTCCCGTTCAAGTGCATTTTTTGTGGTTGTGATTAAACGTTCTTGAGATGCAGGTTTTACAATAAAGTCATAGGCGCCGCGACGCATGGCATCAACCGCTGTGGTAATCGAACCGCTGGATGTGACCACAACAACGCTAATCTCCAGTTCGCGCTGTTGGACTATATCTAATAGCTCAAGTCCATTCATGTCAGGCAATTGCAGATCCAGCAAAATTGTCCGGATTGATCCACGTTCAATATGGGTGAGTGCTTCCTCACCACTTTCCGCAATTTGAGCGGTAATACCTGCTTTTGCCAGCCAGTTCTGCATGACCTTTGCCACAGAACCTGTGTCTTCAACAATTAAAACATCGGATGCCTGGGTCGTCATTGTTCTGGCCTCAGCTTTCGTCGTGGAATTCGACAGTTTGTTTGACATGTGTTGCTCGAACCCATGCAAGTATTTTTTCAGTTTCTTCGATCATCTCATATGCTTTCGTGAGATTTACTTGACCATTGATACATTGCTCATTTGTTGTGCTGGCAAATTCGAAAAGTTTTGTCGCACCAAAAGTGCCTGACAATCCTTTCAGACCATGGCTTGAACGTTCTAAAAGTTGGAAGTCTTCTGAATTCACAGCTGCATTCGCATTGTTTAAATGTCGGGCTAAATCTCTTGAGAACATACCAAAGAGCTCTGAAATATCACTATCATCCATACCGTCAGTGACTTGAGACAATGTCTCTTTGTTTAAGAAGTTTTTCTCTTGCAACGGGGCATCGGGTACAGTTTGGGGGGGCGAATTTGATTGTTGACCCACCATGTTATTGATGAGTGTTACAATATCATTTCTGAAAACTGGTTTAGATAAGAATGCGTCCATACCAGCGTCAAAGACCTTTAGCTTATCTTCCTCTTGGGTATATGCCGTTAGTGCCACGATCTTAACAGACGATTTTTCAGACGCTAAACTTCTGATCTGGCGAGTGGCTTCTAACCCATCCATATTGGGCATAGAGACATCCATCAAGATGATATCGTATGAATTATCCTTAACAGCTTGCACCGCTTCAATCCCATCAGATACGATGTCGGTATAACAACCCAAACGTTTTAAGATCACTGAAATAATCATCTGATTGGTTTCGTTGTCGTCGGCCACTAGAACTTTGAGCGGTTCGTTATTGTCTATAACAGCGATTATAGCGGTTTCTTCAAGCGTATCTTTTTCAATGTCTCGGCCCTCATTTAATGGCAAGTCGAACCAAAATTGAGAACCCAAACCGTAAGTGCTTTCAAAATCAATTGAGCCGTCCATTGCAAGCACCAGCGCTTTACTGATCGCAAGGCCCAAACCTGTGCCGCCAAATTTAGTCGAGTATTCTTGATCAAGTGTCGCAAATTCGGTGAAAAGCTGGTCTTGCTTATCTTCTGGGATGCCTAAACCTGAATCTTTTACACAAAAACGAATGTTTGGTTTCTTTTCCGTCCCAATGTTCTCAACCAGAATTTCAACGGTGCCAGCATTGGTAAATTTGATCGCATTGCTGACAAGGTTTATCATAACCTGACTGATGCGGTGGCGATCACCGGTAAGGTATTCTGGTACATCTTTATTGACAGAAGAGATCAACTCGACGTTTTTGTTATAGGCGCTTGCTTTAACCAAACTTGTGACACTTGAAATGGCATTTTCAACATGGAAGGATCCGTGTTCGATCTCAAGGCGGCCAGCATCGAGTTTAGAATAATCTAAAATGTCGTTGATGATTGTCATCAGTGATATCCCAGATTGGTTTGCCACTTCCAATTGGGTTTTTTGTTCAGTTGTAAGCTCTGTATATTTCAATAAATCTAAGATGCCTAACACGCCACTCAAGGGCGTTCTAATTTCATGGCTCATCATAGCAAGAAAACTTGCCTTGGATTTGCTCGCGACTTCAGCGTTTTCTTTTGCTGTGACCAACTCTTTTTCAGCTGCTTTTCTAGATGTGATATCTCGCGCATAACCAATAAAAATTGAACCAAATGGACTTTCGATATTCCGCACGGCTAATTCAAGTTCAAACTCTTCACCTGATTTTCGAACGCCTTCAATTTCAATTCGATTTCCCAATACCGGGCCTTCACCTGTATCAAGGTAATGCTGCATGCCAGCAAGATGAGCATCGCGATATTTTTCAGGAACGATGAGATTGGCCATTTTCTTGCCAATTGTTTCTTCCGCGGTGTAGCCAAAAATTTCTTCAGCAGCTGGGTTAAAGCTGATTATCCTGTCTTTAGAATCGATAACGATGATTGCATCAAGTGCGGACTGAACTGCTTCCTCAAATTGCGCCAGTGCTTTTTTCTCGCGCGCTTGTGCTTTTTTTCTATCGCTGATGTCACGTATAAAACCAGCAAAGCTTATTTTATCACTGTTATCAAAGGTGTTAATGGAAACTTCTATTGGAATGGTGTTTTTATCTTTATCCAATCCGAGCGTTTCAAAAGGTTGCCCAATCAATTGGCTTTCACCGTTTTGAATGAAATTATGTATATCCTCGCGCAGTAAAATCGCGTTTTGCTCGGACATAAGCTTTGCTACGCTTTGATCTATTAATTCCTCACGGGAATAGCTAAACATTTTCTCAAGTGCCGGGTTTGTCTGTTCAATAATGCCTTCAGAATTTACGATAACAACACCATCACCTGTTGATCTGATAATAGAGCGCATTCTTTCAAGGCTATTTTCGGCAACTGCTGCGACTTCGGCAAGGTCGTCAACATGAGCTGAACTCATCAGTAACTGGCGTGCATAAAGCGCTACCATGCATAAAACACCTACAATGGCGATATATCCGATCATAAACTCGATGTTGGCACCAATTAGCAATTTTGTGCTGGTGACATATTCAACATATGAAGTCGTGATTTCAGCACCCGAATATACAGAAAATGACACTAAGGCTGTCCAACCAAGAACAACCGTAAACGCGGCAGTTAATATCGACCAAACATCGATTCGCACTGCCCGAACACAGGTGTAAACCAGAAGTAGTATGACTGAGGGAGTTTTAAATACTGTTTCAAACGGTAAGTCATATGCAAAGCTGTATGAGATGATTAGTGAGAATAATAGTATTCCATCCAAAACCGTAAGGGTATAGGAAAAGCCATTTTTAAGTGGGATATCGATAGCGAATTTAGCTCGCATGAGTGAGGACATCAGCAGTAGAACAGTGATCACACTTGTAAACTGAGAAAATGAATGCCAGTCGTTTCGAAAAGCTGAAAATGCGTGTAGGCAAAAAATTGCAATCGCCAGCAGGATTTGAATAATTGATATCGCATATTCGCCGCGGCGGTCATTTTCTTCTAATGCTTTTTGTATCTTTTCGTTGGTCATCTTTCCCCCTAAGGTAACCAAACATTTTAGTTTTAAACTAATAATTTTATATTTACGCAAAATATCGAATTTAACGTTGATAAACAGCTATAATGCTCGTTGAGGTCGATAAACCCAATAGTTTTACGTCGTATCGCCTTTGATGAGCTCAATATCAAATTGGTGCGTGCGACGTTCTTCTTTCTCAGAGCTTTTGTTAGAGATCCAATTTGCAGCATCAACGCCGATGTCATATCGAGGTGTTTTTGTTGTTGTGATTTGCACCGGAAGCGCTTCAAGGAAGTTTAGTCCATTAAAGCCCGCCAAAGCAATGTCATCTGGGATTTTCAATCCGTCAGCAATGCAATGCATTAGACCGCCGGCGGCCAAATCATCGTTTGAATAATAAATTGCTTCTGGTTTGTTTGCGCCTGATAAAATATCAGCAGTTAAGACACGGCCCTCTTTCATCGATAGGGTCTTTTTGGAAATTCGCGTTTGAGAAATGGTTCCCCCATGATCCTCAATGCAAGTTTTAAAGGCGTTAAAACGCTTTTTCGCTCTTTCATCTAATCCCGCAATATAGGCAAAATTTTTGTAACCTTTAGCAATCAAGTGCATTGCCATTTGCTCGCCGGCCGCTTTTTGGGAAATACCAAAGCTTGCTGCTAAAGCGCTTCCATCAACATCCATAATTTCTGCCGTTTTCACACCGGTTTGCTCGATGATCCGTCTTAAGCCATCGGTATGTTCCAAACCTGCAAGAATTAATCCGCGTGGTCGCCATGATAACAAATCAAAAACGATTTCTTCCTCACGTTCTAAGGAGTATTCTGAAACGCCAAATACAGGACGTAGGTTGTTTTTATTCAATGTATCGCTAATGCCAGACAGTACTTCGGTAAATACCCTGTTTTGCAAACTTGGTACGACTACCCCGACTAAAGGGTTGTCATATTTTGACATGCCACCAGCGAGGCGATTATGCACGTATCCAATGCTTCTTGCTGCATCTTCAACTCGCTTTAAAACATCATCTGAAACATAGCCTGTTCCGCGCATAACACGAGAAACCGTCATTTGGCTAACTCCCGCAACGTCTGCAACATCATGCATCGTTGGCGGATTAGAGTATTGATTTTTTTTGTTTTTATCCTGCATTACATCATCCAGAATCGACTAAATTCAGAAATTTACTCTTAGCATCTTGACTTATGTTTGCGCAAACATATATTTTGAGATTAATATGTTTACGTAAACATGTTGATATGGCCCTTATGTGTTTACGTAAACACACTGAGAGTTAACCTTAGAAAAACATTTGATTCATTGGGAGGATACCATGAAAAATTTACTACTCGCATCGACAATGCTTCTTGCAAGCTTTGGGGTGATGTCAACTGCATCTGCTGAAACACATCGCGCTGAATGTTTTGCGCCAGCACCAGGAACATCAACGAAATCTTATACTGCAAAAGAAGGTCCATACAAAATTGCGTTTGTAAACGGTTTTGCAGGAAATGACTGGCGTATTCAGGCTATTCAATCAGCCAAAGCCTGGGCTAATCGTGCCGATAATAAGGATAAAATCGAAGAATTTACGGTTGTATCTGTTGGTAATGATAGTGCTGCACAAATCGCCGCGATCGATAATTTTATTGCAGCAGGCTATGACGCGATTACGTTTATTGCTGTGAACCCAACTGCATTTGAACCCGTTATCCGCAGAGCAGAGCGCGCTGGCACTGTTCTTATTCCATTTGATAATGTTTTGGATACAGACAAAGTGGTGCAGGTTAACGAAAGCCAGATGGCTCTTGGTACCCTCAAAGCGCAAACAGTGATGGATGAGCTTGGTGGAAAAGCAAGTAAAATCCTAATGGTCAATGGTTTGCCGGGCAACGCAACAGATCGCGATCGTCGTTTGGGTATGATGAGCGTGTTTGAAAAGGTGGATGGTCTTGAGATTGTTGAAGTGGTTGGCAATTGGGACACAGGCACAAGCCAAAAAGTTGTCGCAGATGCTTTAGCAACACATGGCACGTTTGATGCCGTTGTTTCTCAGCACGGTTCCGCTGGCTCAATTAATGCGATGCAAGCAGCAGGGCATCCGATTGTGCCAATGGGCGTTGATGGTGAAAACGGTGTTCGGATGTTAATGAGCGAGTTAAGCATTCCTGGTATTTCTGCAAGTCAGGCACCTGCAATGTCGGCAATTGCGCTGGAAGCTGCGGTTGAATTGTTGCAAGGTAAAGAGCTGCCGCAAACAATCTTCCTGCCGATCCCGCAAGTTAAAGCAGCTGATCTTAAAGCTGGTGAGAACTATTTCCCGGATCTGCCTAAGTCGTTCAACACTGGTACTGGGTATGCGGAGTGTTTTGCACCGTTCACACCTGATGAGCTTCTCGCTCAATCTCCAGACAATACTTAAGAAATATGACGGGTTGGCAGCTTATTTGCTGCCAATCTGTTAGATAACATCATGACAATGACACATAATTATTTAGAAATGCGCGGCATTTCAAAGCATTTTGGTGCCACAAAAGCACTTGATGGGGTGAATTTCTCCTGCGTTCCGGGAGAGATCCATGCGGTGTTAGGTGAAAACGGTGCCGGTAAATCAACGCTTATGAAGTTGATATCGGGTCTTTTCAAACCCACCTCAGGCGATATTTTGCTAGAGGGAAAAAAGATTGACCTCAAATCGCCCAAGATGGCTCGCGAACTCGGTTTGATTTGCATGTTTCAGGAGTTATCTCTTGTGCCAGATTTGACCGTTCGTGAAAACTTGCTCCTGAGTGCTCGTGGCAGCGGGTTGGGATGGCTCAAATCAGACTCACTTGATCTAGCTCGAGACGTTTTAGATCAGATTGACGGGGAAGACATATTATTTTCTCAACGTGTAGCTGATCTTACCTTGCCAGCACGGCAACAGGTTGAAATTGCAAAAGCTATTATGATGCGCCCGAAATTACTCATATTGGATGAAGCAACTTCCGCACTTAATTCGAGTGTTGTTGAAAAAGTATTTACGCGTGTACGACAAGAGCGTGATAGCGGAACAAGCATATTATTTATTTCCCATCGTTTTCATGAGATTGAAGCGCTTGCGGACCGAATTTCAGTTTTTCGAAATGGACAATGCGTTGATACTTTTGCGCAAGGTGAACATGATTATGGCGAAATTATCGACATGATGGTTGGCCAGAAAATCGATGAACTGTTTCCTCCAAAACCAGCTCCGATCAAAGATGCGCCGGCCGCACTTCAGATTGAAAATTTCAGCTGGGGCGATGAATTGAAATCGATTTTCCTTACCGCTCGAAAAGGACAGATCACCGGGCTTGGTGGCTTAGACGGGCAGGGGCAAAACAAGCTTCTACTTGGGCTTTTTGGCCTTTTGAAAAAGACGCAAGGGCGCGTGATTATCTCTGATAAACATGTTGATATCCGTAGCCCAGGGCATGCAAAAAAAACTGAAATTGGTTTGGCTCTCATCCCTGAAGATAGGAAAACAGAGGGACTTATTCAGGATCAAACTATTTCAGAAAATCTGCAACTTGCAGCGCTTGGCGCCAAAGATCTCGATGCGAAAGACCCTTCGCTATATGCTGCATCTCTGGATCAGCTTGAACTTAAACATGGTGGATTGGATCTACCTGTTTCATCCTTGTCCGGCGGTAATCAGCAGAAGGTGGTTTTAGCAAAATGGTTGGCACTAAAACCCAAATGCCTGCTTTTGGCGGATCCAACTCGGGGCATTGATGTTAAAACCAAAACGCAAATTTATGCGATTTTGAGAAAGTTGGCAGACGAGGGGACAGCAATCATTTTGCTCAGTACTGATTATGAAGAGCTTATTCATCTATGTGACGAGACGCATATTTTCTACGATGGTAAAATTGTTAGCTCATTAGAAGGCGATCAAATGACAGCGCAAAACATCATCGCGGCCTCTATGAATATTCCCGCTGGCGCTGGTTCAGATACGATTTCGGAGACGCACGATGCTTGATTATATGCGCAGCAATCGAAGAGAAGTTATTGCCGCTATTGTATTGGTTGTTCTTCTTGGCGCTTATTTAGGAACCCACCCAAGTGGTGTGTCAACTTATGTGATGACCATTTGGGCAAACCAGGCGATGATCTTGGGGTTAGCGGCTATCGCACAATTTTTCGCGGTTGTTGTGAGAGGGATTGATTTATCAGTTGGTGCAGTCATGGCGCTGACAAACACAATTGCATCTTATTTGTTGGACGGATCAGCGATTGGGATATCAATGGGGATTGTTGCGGTGCTTTTGGCGGGTGCTGCATGCGGGCTGATGAATGGGTTATTGATCGTTTATGGTCGCATTCAACCAATTGTCGTCACATTAGCAACTGCATCTATTTTTGTTGGTTTGGCTTTGTTGTTACGTCCAACTCCAGGTGGTGCGATAAATTACGATCTGGCAGACGCTATTACGCTAGATGTCCTGGGAATCCCTACGGCGCTTATCATTACAGCCGTGTTGATCTTTGGCTTTTGGCTTCCTTTTCGTAGGACAGGTTTAGGTCTTGGCCTTTATGCTCTTGGCTCTTCTGAGCAGGCTGCTTTTCAATCAGGTATAGATACAAAGACCGTCCGTATTTCTGCCTTTGTTCTCGCGGGGTTATTTGGCGGGTTAGCAGGGTTGTTTTATAGCTTTGTGACCACAACGGGTGATGCAGGTATAGCCGCAAACTTTACGCTCAATTCAATCGCCGCTGTGGTTCTCGGTGGGGTGTTGTTACGTGGTGGAATTGGCTCTCTTGTGGGGGCGTTGGCAGGTGCATTTATCTTAAAAACAATTGCCTCTTTAATGTTCTTTTCTGGCATTCCGTCGCTCGCCCAGCCATTGTTTGAAGGGATGATCCTTGCGCTTGCCATTGCGATTGGCGGGGCCGACGTTTTAAGGGTTCGTAACCGATTGGAGGTATTTGGCCGATGATTAAGTCAATCACACTCGACAGCCTTATGCCGTATTTTGGCGCAATTGTGCTCATCGGTATCGGGAGTTTGTTCTTCCCGCAAATCTTGTCGGCGGGTTATCTTTTGCAACAGCTACAAATAGCAGCGTTTCTTGGACTTTTAGCCACAGGTGCAACTGTCATCATCTTATTGGGACATATTGATCTGTCTGTTCCCTGGGTTTTAACAGGCGCGGCTATTATATCGACAGCACTTGTGGGTTCTGGGGATCCGTTTTTTATTGCAATCTCAATTCCAGCCGCTTTATTGTTTGGCGCATTCATTGGGATTGTAAATGGTGTTGGCGTTGCTATTTTGCGCATTCCTTCCATGGTTTGGACGCTTGCGGTCAATTCAATCTTGTTGGGTTTAGCAGTCTTAAACACAGGTGGCTTTAACCCCAAGGGGGAAGCAAGTCCGCTGATGATTGGTATGGCTTCAGGCAATTTATTTGGTATCCCCACAGGATTTTTGCTTTGGATGGTTGTCGCAATATGTTTGGCGTTATTTTTAAATCGTACACCGTTCGGTCGTTATTTGCGGTCAATTGGTTATAATGAAAAAGCTACGTTTTTATCTGGAGTTTCAACTCCTTCTGTAATCTTTTTTGCTTTTGCAATGGCTGGTATGTGTTCAGCATTGGGCGGAGTTTTATTGGCCGGTTACGCAAATCAAGCTTATCAATCGATGGGTGATCCATTTCTACTTCCAACAATAGCTGCAGTTGTGGTGGGTGGGACATCAATTTTAGGTGGCCGAGGATCATTGTTTGGCACAGTCGGTGGCGTACTTTTCATCACATTGCTCACATCCATTTTATCCGTCATGCAAATTGGTGACGCTTGGCGCAATATGATCTTTGGATTTGTGATTTTAGCAATGCTGTTGTTTCAAACTTTAAGAAAGAGTGCGCAATCATGAATGATGCAAAATATATCGTTGTTGATCCTGTCTTTGAAGACTTCGTTGATACGAGTAAAGCACCAGAAGTTATTACGGATGGATGCGTGTGGACTGAAGGCCCTGTCTGGTTTGAAGGTGCGTTATATTTCAATGATATACCCAATAAGCGTATGATGCGGTGGGATGAGCATCATGGTGTGAGTGTAGCGCTTAGTAATAGTGAATTTGCCAATGGTAATAGTCTTGATTTAGATGGCAATATTGTCTCCTGTGAGCATGGCGGTCGTCGTGTCATTCGCCGCAATAATTCTGATGATTTATCTTCCGTGAGCGTTATTGCAGATGCATATGATGAAAAGAAACTCAATTCTCCAAATGATTTAGTGGTTAAATCAGATGGTTCGGTTTGGTTCACTGATCCGCCATACGGTATAAATTCAGATATAGAAGGCTATCCAGCTGAGAGTGAAATAGGTGGATGCTTTGTGTTCTGCGTCATGCCTGAAGGCCGCTGCCATGCTGTTGCCACAGATTTTGAAAAGCCTAATGGCCTTGCTTTTTCAAATGATGAAAGCAAGCTGTATGTTGCAGATTCTGGCGCGATAAAAGGCGCAAGTTTTCCCGGTATTGATTATGATCTCCCCCATCATATTCGCGTGTTTGATGTTGATAATCATCGATTGAAAAACGATCGGGTTTTTGCAGTTATTGCACCGGGTGTGCCAGACGGGTTGCGTGTTGATCATGATGGCTATATCTGGACGTCTGCGTTGGATGGAATTCATTGTTTGTCACAAGAAGGTGCGTTGATCGGCAAGATCATGCTTCCCTCCCAGACTTCCAATATTTGTTTTGGTGGTGCTGATGGCACGACCATGTTTATTACGTCATCTGACAAAGTGTACAAAATTTTGAGCACGCGACGAGACGCAGCTCATTTATTAAAAGAAAAGTTAGGGGGCTAATGATGCCAAGTCATCAAGCGGCGGCGGTATTTGGATTGGGTGCAATGGGCTATGGAATGGCTTCGTCTTTACTGCGCGGAGGTATTCAAACTTATGGGTTTGACGTGGTTCCAGCACAGATGGAAAAATTCCAATCTGAAGGCGGGCGAAAAGGTTCGATCGCCGATGCTGCCAATGAAGTTTCCATTGCAGTTGTTGCGGTGTTAAATGCGGATCAAACACAAGATGTTTTGTTTGGCGCAAATGGAATTGTTCCGCAATTATCAAATGGTTCTGTGGTCATTGCATGTGCAACAGTTCCACCAGAATTTGCGAAAGACATGGAAAAACGCTGTGCTGATCATGGTGTTGCATATCTTGATGCACCAATTTCCGGTGGTTCAGCAAAAGCTGCATCTGGTGATCTATCGATCATGGCCTCTGGCACCAAGGAAGCTTTTGCCATTGCAAAACCTGCATTAGATGCGTGCGCGCAAACTGTATTTGAATTAGGTGAAGCTGCGGGTGCTGGCTCTGCCATGAAGGCAGTTAATCAGCTGCTTGCAGGGGTTCATATTGCGACCATGGCTGAGGCTCTAACTTTTGGAATGACCCAAGGGGTGACGGCGGATAAGTTTATTGAGGTGATTTCCCAATGCGCTGGATCAAGTTGGATGTTGGAAAACCGCGCACCGCATATCGTGCAAGGTGATTATACTCCACTAAGCCAAATAAATATCTGGCCGAAAGATCTTGGTATCGTGCTTGATGTTGCAAAAACTGCTGGCTTTAGTGCACCAATTACATCTGCAGCGTTGCAACAATATATGGTCGCAGTGGGCATGGGGCTTGGTGGTGAAGATGATGCGGCAATAGCAAAAGTTTATGCCCGCAATGTTGGACTTAAACTCCCCGGAGAGACCCAATGAAGCTTGGATGTATCGGAGATGATTTTACCGGTTCAAGTGATCTAGCAAACACACTTGCAAAAGGTGGCATGCGAACTGTGCAATATTCGGGCATCCCAAGTGAGAATGCCCAGGATTGGGTTGAAGCAGGCGTTGTATCTTTAAAGTCTCGCTCAATTGATCCAAAGGAAGCGGTTGCGCAGTCTTTACAAGCGCTTGAATGGCTAAAGGCACAAGGGTGCATTCAGTTTTTCTTCAAATATTGTTCGACTTTTGATTCAACACAACAGGGCAATATTGGCCCTGTTGCAGATGCGCTGGCTGAAGCGCTTGATGCGCATAAAGTTATCGTATGTCCCGCCTTTCCAGGCACCGGACGCTCAATCTATCAAGGCCATTTATTCGTCAAAGATAAATTGCTAAACCAGTCCGGGATGGAAAATCATCCGCTTACACCCATGACGGATGCCGATATTCGACGATGGTTGTCACATCAAACAAAATTTGATGTCGGTCATGTTGATATTTCCGCTGTGCAAAATGGACCATCCGCTATTGAGCAAAAACTCGATGATGCGCACAATTCTGGTCAACGTCTCATCGTTGTTGATGCTATTGTTGATGATGATCTAACTGCAATTGGAAAGGCTGCAAGCAATCTTCCTTTAATTACAGGTGGTTCAGGTGTTGCCTTGGGATTGCCTGCAAATTTTGGCTGTAGTCCAGCACGGCCGCAATGGCGAGGCCAACAGGGAAAAGTTGCAGCCCTTTCAGGATCATGTTCTATTGCAACGCGCGAGCAGATCAAGTTGCATAAAGATGTTGCACCGAGCTTTGAGATCAATGCGCGTGATGTGATTGAAGGTGCATTAAAATCAGAAACGCTTGTTGATTGGTTTTTGAAAAGTGAGGGAATACCGCTTGCTTATAGTTCCGCTGATCCAGATATTGTGAATGCCATCCAAGAAGAATTTGGTTTGAAAAAATCCTCCGAAACTTTGGAAGCATTTTTTGCAGAAGTTGCGCGTGGATTGGTGGCTAACGGTGTTGCTCGGATTATAACAGCCGGTGGCGAAACGTCGGGTGCAGTGGTTGAGGCGCTTGAAATCACTCAGTTAGAAATAGGGCCAGAAATCGCACCAGGGGTTCCCGCGCTTCGCGCAAATGATGATCTTGTGCTCGCGCTCAAATCTGGAAATTTTGGCCAACCAGACTTTTTTCAACAAGCAGATAAGATATTATCAGAATGAGAGATAACGAACTTCGTGAGATGATGTGCGTAATGGCAAAATCTCTATTTGATAGAGGCTTTACGCATGGCTCAACTGGAAATATTTCGGCACGGTTAGAAGATGGTGGATTACTTGTTAGTCCAACGGGTACTTCTTTTGGGCGTTTGGATCCTGCAAAATTAAGCACATTTGATAAACGCGGCAAGCATATTGGTGGAGACAAGCCAACCAAGGAAATGCCGCTCCATTCTGCGTTCTATGATACGCGAAGCTCGGCAGGCGCTGTAGTTCATCTGCATTCATGTCACTCCGTTGCATTATCGATGTTACCTAATGTTGATGAGGATAATTTTTTGCCTCCATTGACACCCTATGGGATTATGAAGTTTGGTAAGGTTAAACTTCTGCCGTATTTTTTGCCCGGGGCTGACGAAATTGGACAGGCGGTTCGTGGGTTAGCAGGAAAACGCTCTGCGGTTATGCTCGCAAATCACGGACCTGTTGTTGCGGCTAAGGATGTTGAAGCTGCGTGTTATGCAATTGAAGAGCTCGAAGAAACAGCTAAGCTTACGATTTTAACCCGCGGTATGAAGCCAAATGGGTTGAACGAAAATGACGTTCAAAATTTGGTAAATGGATTTAATGTGGAGTGGGACGATTGATTAAGTTTTCTGCAAATTTGGGTTTTCTTTGGACTGAAAAATCATTGCCTGATGCGATCCGAACAGCAAAATCTGCAGGGTTTTCTGCAGTTGAATGTCACTGGCCTTATGAAACATCACCTGAGCTTGTGCGCGAAGCGCTAGATGAAACGGATCTTCCCATGCTTGGGCTTAACACTATTCGAGGTGAGGCCGGACAAAATGGTTTGGCAGCTTTACCTGATCGAAAGGACGATGCGCGGGCAAGTATCGATCAAGCTATAGATTATGCTTTGAAAATTGGTGCCCAGAATATTCATGTTATGGCTGGGTTTAATAATACTCGTGATGGTCGTCACACGTTTATTGATAATTTAGAATATGCCTGCGATCAAAGCAGTGCGCATCAGTTAACAATGCTGATTGAGCCACTGAATGAATATGATGCACCGGGATATTTTCTTAGGACAACGTACCAAGCGGTGGAGATTATCGAAGATGTTGGTCGAGCAAATCTAAAACTAATGTTTGATTGTTATCATGTTGGTCGCACTGAAGGCGATGTTACAACTAGGTTGAAAGATCTTTTGCCGATTATCGGTCACATTCAATTTGCATCAGTGCCTGACCGCGGCACACCTGACCATGGTGATTTAAATTATAAAGAGATATTTAAAGCGATAGAAAACATGGGTTGGGATAAACCAATTGGCGCTGAGTATAAGCCTTCCGGTTTGACGTCAGATAGCCTTAGCTGGATGGATGAATACTTATAGATCAAACAGCTAGATCG
This sequence comes from Lentilitoribacter sp., assembly GCA_039986595.1. Classification (GTDB taxonomy): domain Bacteria; phylum Pseudomonadota; class Alphaproteobacteria; order Rhizobiales; family Rhizobiaceae; genus Lentilitoribacter. The sequence goes on along the minus strand of JBDWQJ010000006.1, from coordinate 147,172 downwards.
TAAAATTTGATGGCGTTGCCGCCATAAATTGCTGAGCGCTCTTGATCTGATAGGTCTTTCAAAAGTTCAGCAGAAACCTCGCGCCATCTTGTGTAATCTCCAACAAGATTGAGTACCGGCCAATCGCTCCCCCACATCAGCCGATTGGGTCCAAATGTTTCAATGACATGGTCGATATAGGGTTTTAGTTTAACGGCGTTCCAATCTGGCCCGGCTTCATTGGCAAGGCCGGAAATTTTGCACATCACATTTGGCCGTTCAGCGAGCTTTGTCATGCCATTGCGCCACATGATTTGCGCACCTTCATCCTTGGTAAATTCAGGTTTAGCGCAGTGATCTATAACGATCTGCAGCTGGGGTAATTTCTCGGACAATTGTAAAATCACTTCAAGATGACGCGGTGTGATTAATGCATCAAGACGCAGACTGCGATTTGCAACTTTTTTTAGGTTAGCGATGACTGTTGGATGCATGATCCAAGCAGTATCCGGGATATCCTGAAGCATAGGGCGTATGCCCTTAAAAAACTGTGATGCCAATAATCGATCAAGCGTGTTTGCAGCTTCAGAGTTTTCTAAATCTACCCAGCCAACAACTCCTTTTATGAAATCGTTTCGCTCTGCAAGTGCGAGTATAAACTGCGTTTCAGCGATACTCGCAGCGGCTTGAACGACCACAGTTCCATCAATTTCATGTTTCTTGATCAGCGGCGATAAGTCCGGTGGGAAAATATCACGTCTTATGGCAGATACGCTGTCATCCATCCAGTCGTAGTCACCTCGCTCAATCTGCCAGAAATGCTGGTGAGCGTCGATTTGATAACTAGTGCTCATCATAACCTCGTTAACTAATGCTTGCAGTTTTTGTTTTATATTATTAAAAACACTTATCGTAAAGTGTTTGTTTATGAGATATTTAGAAGGAAGATTATCTTGGTAACGACCCCGATTATACAATTTGGCACGAGTCGCTTTTTGCAGGCGCATGCAGATCTTTTTCTTTCTCAAGCGCGTGATGCAGGTCAGGATGTGGGACCTGTTACGATTGTTCAAAGTTCTGGTCATGCAAGTCGGGCGTCACGGTTAAAGGCGTTAGCCCAGCCGTTTCCGGTGCGTATTGAGGGAATGCTAGACGGTGCAACGGTTCAGGAAACTGAAACTGTCAGATCTGTTGTTCGATGTTTATCTACTTCGGAAAACTGGGATGAAGTGGTGCGCGTTTTTACCCAAGAGGTAGAGATTGTTCTCTCCAATACAGGTGATAAAGGCTATGATCCGCAACTATGTGATACTGCGTTAAACTTTTATCAAGCCATGTCATATCCGGCGAAACTGCTTCATCTGTTGCGTGCTCGGTTTGAGCATAATGCAGCGCCAATCCAAATTATGCCAATGGAATTGATTGTTGATAATGGATTGGTTTTAAAAGAACGCGTAAAGGCACTTGCTGCGGATGATAGAGATGAGTTTCGAACCTATCTTGAGGAAGGGGTGACATGGGTGAATTCACTGGTAGATCGCATCGTCTCCCAACCGTTAGAACCCGCTGGGGCTGTTGCAGAACCATATGCTCTTTGGGCAATTGAGGATCAATACGGGCTTATCCTACCTTGCAAACATCCCTCTATTCAGATTGTTCCAGCGTTAAAAGATATTGAAGCTCTTAAGCTTTTTGTCTTGAATTTAGGACACACATTTTTAGCGGAACGCTGGCTGGTATCCAATGGTGCTGAGAACGCATTTGTTCGAGACCTGCTCGATGATGAAACTGAGTTGAATACCTTGAAAGAGGTGTGGAATAGCGAAGTACGTCCCGCATTTTTAAAGGCTGGCTTGCAAGATCAATTTGATGAATATGTAAATACCACATTTGAGCGTTTTGCTAATCCATTTTTGGATCATCGTATTGCTGATATTGCACAAAATCATGCTCAAAAAATTGAACGCAGAATTGCTGCCATGCTGAGATATGCAAACGAGCAAGGCGATCTGGATGATAAGCCAATTTTGAATGGAATTGTTATGAAATACGGAATGGAAGGCATGGGGGAGAAGACATGACGAAGTTGCTAAAAAAGCGTGTCGGAACAACGGATGTTTCGGTAACCTCCTTATCTTTTGGCTGCTCCAGTATTGGTAATATGGGGCACGTTGTCGACGATGATGCGGTTAGCGCTGTTTTAGATTATGCATGGAATTCTGGGATACGTTATTTCGATACTGCACCTCACTATGGAAGAGGATTGTCTGAGAGCCGTTTGGGAGCATATCTTAGGAAACAAAATCGAGATGATTATGTTCTATCGACAAAGGTAGGTCGCGTTTTATCTCCCGGATCAGAGCTTGCTGAAGCAGATGGATTTATTAAGCCGTTATCAAATGACGTGCGTTATGATTATTCAGCCGATGGCATTATGGAAAGCTTTGAAAATAGCTGTAAGCTGCTTGGAACATCTTACATCGATATTATATTTGTTCACGATATTGGCGATTATACCCATGGTGTTGTTAAAGGTGCAAAATATATGGACGAGCTTTTGGGATCTGGGTTCAACGCGCTGCACGATTTAAAGAGCGCTGGGCGCATCGGCGCAATCGGACTTGGGGTTAATGAAACGAAAGTGTGTCTTGATGTTATGGCGCATGAGCGTCTTGATACAATTTTGTTGGCTGGTCGCCTAACGTTGTTCGATCGGGAGGCTGAAGATGGTCTGCTTGATAAATGCGCAGAGCAGGAGGCAAGTTTGGTTCTTGGTGGAATTTTTAATTCGGGAATTCTAGCAACTGGACCAAAGCCTGGTGCGTGGTTTGATTACGCGCCTGCGCCTGAACATATCATCGAACAGGTTAAAGCCCTAGAGGCTAAAGCGATGAAAGTTGGGCTTACGCTCCCAGAAGCTGCAATTCAATTTGGTCTTCGTCATCCCGCAGCTTGCTCGGTTCTGCTTGGTACCGGAAAAGTGAGTTCTTTAGAGCGAAATTTAGATGCAGCTGCATTGCAGTTATCGGAGCAAGCCGTTGATTTTGTGACACGCTAAGGATTATTGTTAGGACACTTTCGAATGTGCATTGAGCGAATTAATCAAGGTTTGCTTAGACGTTGTTAAATGCTGGCGAGCGGCATTTGTAGATTTTTCAAGATCGCGGCTCTGCAAGGCTTTGATATAAACAAGATGCTCATGAATAGCGCATTCGTTGCGCGCTCTTTCATCTGATTTATTCCATTGAAAGTGGTAGTGGAAAATAAGAGATATAATCTTCTGAAACTCTGTTACAAATCGGTTTGTGACGACAGAATTTATACAGGTGTGAAAGGCTTCATCAAGGCTTGAAAAGTCATGATAGTCTTCATCGATGCGCTCTAGTAGAGAGGTATGCTCTGTTTCTAACTGATCAAGTCGGGCCCAAACATCGTGCGATTCTGGTAGCTTTACGACATGGGCGATTGCGTTCATTTCTAATACGGCTCTAAAGTCGGATAATTCCAATGCGAAGTCGTTGGTAAATCCTTCCAATTGCCAGCCACCTTTTGGGCGTCTTGTTACAATTCCGTAGCGGCTTAATGATGATAAAAACTCCTGTAATGTATGGGTTGCGACTTGGAAATCTTTTGCCAGTTGCGTGACATTTAACGCTGTGCCTGCGGGTACATCCATCCGTAAAACCCATTCGAGGAAGCTTTTTTCAAGTTCATCTATGCCTAAAAGAACAGGTGGACCTTCCAAAAAATCGCCAGATTTTGACTTGCGTTTGATAATATTGCTGCGTCCTTGGCGGGCAATAATAGATTTTTTCATCATCGCACTAAGCGCACTTCTAACAACGGTTCGGCTCACATTTAGTTCTCTTGCCAAGGCGCTATCTGAAGAAAGTGCATCGCCAATTTCCTTTGTATCCAGTGTCTTTAACAAAGTGTTGTGTGCTTCAACCAGCCTTGTATTCGTGCGTGCCATTACTCTGATTTTTCCCTCAAATATTAGACTCACACTGTAACCGTTTTTTTTAAATTGTCCAAAAAAATTAAAAACACTTGACGATTTTTAATCGAGATATATTGTTTAAAATAATTAAAGACAGTTGCTTGAGGAGGATGAGCAGTTCGTATGTCAGAGATCGAGAAAAAATCGCGAACAAAGGTTTTGCCGACAGGTTCTAGTTTGCATAAGCTTTCAGCGCTTCTGACATTAGCGCTGCTGATCGTTGTGTTTTCATTCACAAGCTCTGCGTTCCTCTCAATCAATAATGGTCTGACCATTTTGTTGCAGACGTCGGTTATCGGGTTGCTTGCAATTGGAATGACGATGGTGATTATCACCGGTGGAATTGACCTAAGTGTCGGCTCGGTTTTGGCCTTAGCTGGTGTTGTTGCAGGATTGTTGATCAAATCTGGTCTTCCGGTTTTCCCGGCAATGGTTTTGGGAACATTGGCCGGTGCCGCATGTGGTTTTGTAAATGGACTTGTTGTTACTAAAATGCGTATCACGCCATTTGTGACAACCTTGGGAATGATGCTTGTCGCTCGGGGTATTGCGCTCCAGTTAACCGGTGCAGCACCCATTAGCCGTCTTGGTGAAGCATTTGGAACGCTCGGCAATGGATCGTTCTTTCGCATTGTTGAGATGCAGGCGAACGGATTTCCAAAAGTTGTGTTCCCTGGAATTCCATATCCTGCAGTTCTTCTGCTTGTCGCAGCGATACTGGGTGCATTTTTGCTCAAGAAAAGACAGATCGGACGCCATATCTTCTCCGTCGGTTCAAGCGAAGAAGCTGCGCGATTGTCTGGGGTAAATGTTCACCGCACAAAGATCTGGGCTTATACAGCTTCAGGCGCCTTAGCAGGGATTGCAGGTATGGTTCTTATGTCTCGCCTTGTTACTGTTCAACCCAATGAGGGTGTCATGTACGAGCTGGATGCAATCGCAGCATCTGTCATTGGTGGGGCGTCTTTGATGGGCGGGGTAGGCAGTATATCTGGCAGCATGATTGGAGCCTTTATCATCGGTGTTTTGCGCAATGGCCTCAACATGGCTGGCACATCAGCATTTGTCCAAATGATTATCATCGGGGTCGTGGTTATCGGCGCCGTCTACATTGATCAAATCAGAAATCGAAATTGATCATCTAACATCTTCAAACGGGAGGAAACCATGAAGAAATTAATGACAGCACTACTTGCAACAAGCGTGTTTGCGATGACAGCCTCAACGGCAATGGCTGGTGAAATTGCCGTTATTGTGAAAACAACAAATTCAAGCTTTTGGCAAAACGTCAACAAAGGTGCGACAGCTGCGATTGCAAATCATTCAGAGCACACAATGACGTTTAATGGTCCTGCAGCTGAATCTGCAATTGCAGATCAAGTCGCACTTGTTGAAAACGCAATTAACCGCAGTGTTGCGGGTATTGTGCTTGCGCCATCAGATCCTGAAGCTCTTGCACCTGTTGTTAAACGTGCGTTTGAATCAGGTATTCCAGTTGCGATTATTGATAGCGCATTGGCCGAAGGTAATGAGCAATATTATCAGGCATTTTTGTCGACTGACAACTGCGCAGCTGGTAAGCAAGCAGCTCAACTTATGATCGACAATGCAGGTATGACAGGCAAAGTTGCGGTGATGTCATATGTGGCTGGTGTTGGCTCAGAAATTGGCCGAGTTGGTTGTTTTGTTGAGCATATGACAGCAAACTCGAAGGCAGAAATCGTTGGTCCATTTTACTCGCAATCGCAAATGGCAACGGCTTTGAACCAGACAACAGATATTCTAGCAGCGAATGAGCTTGTTGGTATCTTTGGTGCGAACGAGCCAACGGCAATTGGCATGGGTCGGGCAATCGAACAAGCAGGTAAAGCTGGTCAGATCACTGCTATTGGTTTTGACGGAAACTCTGATTTGCAAGACATGGTCAAGAGCGGCACATTGCTTGCAACAGCAGTGCAAGGTTCATTCCAGATGGGTGAGCTTGGTGTAAATGCTGTTGCTGATATTCTTGCAGGCAAAGAAGTTACAGACTTTATCGATACAGGTGTTGTTTTGGTCACAAAAGAGAACATCGATACCCCTGTTGCGCAAAACGTTCTTTACTAGAACTTGCCTATTAAAACTTGGTCAGCGGTTACGTGCCGCTGATCAAATATAACCACATTATTTCAGGATTTTTTTATGTTGAATGCCTCAACATCGCTAGCACCACTCGTCAAGATGGTTGATATTCATAAGCAATTTGGCGGTATACATGCGGTCGAAGGTGTTTCTGTTGATTTGTATCCTGGTGAAGTTGTGGGCGTGTTGGGGCATAACGGTGCTGGCAAATCCTGTTTGATGCGAATTTTATCAGGAGCGATGTCGCAGACAAGTGGCGATATCCTTGTAAACAATGACAATGCGATACTCAATTCTCCGCAAGATGCCCGCACATACGGTATTGAAACTATCTACCAAACGCTTGCATTGGCTAATCATTTAGATGCGCCGGCAAATCTATTTATGGGGCGAGAACTCAAAACGCGGTTTGGAAATTTAGATGAGCCGCGCATGTTGGTGGAAGCGACTGAAGCACTTCGCCAATTAAACCCCAATTTCAAAAATTTACGTGATCCTGTCGCACGTTTATCCGGTGGACAAAGACAGGTGATCGCAATTGCAAGAGCTATCTATTTTCAAGCCAAGGTGTTGATTATGGATGAGCCGACCGCAGCACTGGGTCCCTCTGAAACGGCTATGGTTTCTGAGTTGATTATGAAGCTTAAAAGTGAAGGCATTGGTATCTTTTTAATTAGCCATGATATGCACGATGTTTTTGAACTTTGTGACCGTGTCATGGTTATGAACAAGGGAAAAAATGTTGGAGCATTCCGAATTAATGATGTTAATAAGGATGACATATTGAGTTTGATTATTAAGGGGACTTTACCTGATGGGTGGAGGCCGCGGGGGGAAGATAAATGAGCGGTAATAGCGGACCAGTAGGTGTTGGAATGACAGGTGTCGTCGTAGAGCCTGGCAGATTTGTTTTGGAAGAGCGGCCTGCGGTTACTGATATTCCCGAAGGTTGGGTGCTAATCGATATTTGTGCGGTTGGACTATGCGGTACTGATTATCATATTTTGGAAGGTAAGCACCCATATCTTCAATATCCACGTGTCATTGGGCATGAGCTAAGTGGCCGCGTAATAAAAGACGGTGAGGGATGGTCAGAAGGCGATCTCGTTGTTATTAATCCTTATATATCTTGCGGCAAGTGTCGCGCTTGTAAACGTGGCAAACCAAATTGCTGTACAAATATTGAAGTTATGGGTGTGCATCGTGATGGTGGATTAACCCCGCAACTGGCTGTGCCATCACAAAACCTTATTCTGGCGGATGGGTTAAGCCCACTACAGGCTGCGATGGTTGAATTTTTAGCCATAGGTGCGCATGCGGTTCAGCGATCTGAAATTGGTGAAGATGATCATGTGTTGATCACAGGTGTTGGTCCAATTGGTATTGGTGTGGCGCTGTTTGCACAGCTTAAAGGCGCACAAGTTTCATTGCTTGATTTAGATGAAAAGCGTCTTGAAATGGCAATTAAAGACTTTGGTTTTAATCGCGGCTATCAAAGCATTGATGATGCGATAGCCGCAACAGATGGTGAAGGCTTTGATGCCGTCTTTGATGCAAGTGGTCATAAAGGTGCTATAGAAACTGGATTTGCAGCGGTTGGGCATGGCGGTTCATATATTTTGGTCAGTGTTGTTAAAGATAACATCACATTTTCAGATCCGGAATTTCACAAAAGAGAGATGCGTCTCATAGGAAGCCGTAACGCGCTTGCATCAGATTTTGATTGGGTGATGTCTGCAATTCGTGAAAAGCAAATAGATACCGATGCTTTGTGTTCTGCAGTTATCGGGCGCGAAGAATTAGCTGATCGATTTGTGAAATTAGCCTCTGATCGTGGCGGGTTGATTAAGGTGATTGTCGAGCTTTCACGCTAGTCGCTCTATATATTTTATCGCGATGGCGCTGGGCCGGTTGATTGGCCAATGGTCAATTCCACCTCAAGCAATTCATTTGGTGGCTCCATCAATGGATTTGCGATCATTTGAATGAGAAGTTCTGCAAGATGTTGACCAGCTTCTCTCACCGATGATTTTGTTGCGGTAAACATTGGCACGTCTGCACTGTTGTGAAAATAAGATAACCGGTCATCATGCGTAACGATGGATATATCTTGACCAACAATTAACCCTGCTTCTTGAACTGCGCGTCTTGCACCTAATGCAACAATGATGGATGCCGTTAAAAGTGCGGTTGGTGGGTTGTCTGATTTCAGCAGTTCTGCGGTTCTTTGATATCCATAGCTTTCAGTCATGTCTGATGAGAAAATTATGCTTTGGTCAATCTCGATGCCGTGCGCCTGCAGCGAGTTTTCATAGCCTTGTCGGCGTCTATGGGCAAAATCCATATGCTCGCGACCATTGAGCAATGCAATGCGGCGATGTCCCAAATCGTGCAAGAAATCAGTAGCGCGAACAAAAGCTGATCTGTTGTTTACATCAAGCCATGCATAGGGAAGGGTGCATTCGCTGGCTCTGCCGTGAACAATAAAGGGAATACCCAGTTCGTTTAAGAACTCAATTCTTCCGTCATTCACCGATGGGCTCTGCACCACGACAGCATCAACCGTGCTTTGAGCTTTAAACTCGCGATAAACCTGGTATTCATCCTCTCCTGGTGGCACGATTGATAAGATCATTTTATAGCCATTTTTGGAATAAACCTCACCCACCCCCGCGACAAAGTCACCAAAAACTGGGTTTACCATTTCGTTTTGATTGGTTGTCGAAATCACATGACCAATCGTCAGGGCTTGACCAGTTGCCAAGCCCCTTGCTGCCTTGTTAGGCGCATAGTTGTTTTGTTTTGCTGCTTTTTGAACACGCTCACGCGTACGCTCGGATACTTCCGGAAAGCCGTTCAGTGCCCTGCTTACTGTGGTTTGACTTAAATTAAGTAGCTCTGAAAGTTCCTTTAAATTCATGAGGTAACTTTACTTAAAGCGCTATCAAAATCAATGCAATTTTTGTTCATATTCACATTTTAGTTTTAATAAGAGAATCGTATTAGTATAATGGTTGTTTTCTATCTATCTGAATTTATTGATTAAAATATCTTGCTTGACAAGTCTGTTATGAAAGTTGCTATAATGAATTTTCCAAAGCGCTTTGGAAATAATTTAAATATGTATCGTTTTAGAGATTGGCGATGCATAAACCGGGAGAAGATCTTATGAAACAGATGATGAAACAATTTTTGTTAGCTGGCGCTGCCTCTATGGCATTGGGCGCAACTGCTCAAGCTGAGCAGCTAACTGTGTTTGGTCCATGGCTTGGACCTGACCAAGAGAAAATTGAAAAAGTATTGGGCGATTTCGCATCCAAATCAGGACATGACGTGCGCTATGTTGGTTCTGATAGCTTTGAGCAACAAATCATGATTGATGCGGAAGCTGGTTCTGCGCCAAATGTTGCGGTGTTCCCGCAGCCAGGACTTGCAGCTGATATGGCAAAGCGTGGTTTTTTAACACCACTTAAAGACGGCACAGCTGATTGGGTAAATACAAATTATGCAGCTGGATCTTCATGGGTTGATCTAGGCACATATGCAGATGAGAATGGCGCTGATAACCTTTATGGTTTCTTCTACAAAGTGGATGTGAAATCACTTGTTTGGTATAGCCCTGAAAACTTTGAAGATGCTGGCTATGAAATTCCAACAACAATGGAAGAGCTTAAAGCGCTAACAGATCAGATCGTTGCTGATGGCGGTACACCATGGTGTATTGGTCTGGGTTCCGGTGGTGCAACAGGTTGGCCTGCAACTGACTGGGTTGAAGACATGATGCTTCGTACGCAGTCACCTGCAATGTACGACAAGTGGGTATCTAACGAACTTAAATTTGATGATCCTGCTGTGATTGCTGCCATTAACGAGTTTGGTGCGTTTGCACTCAATGACAAATATGTTGTTGGTGGTTCAGGTGCAGTTGCTTCAACTGATTTCCGTGATAGCCCTAAAGGCATGTTCTCATCACCTCCACAATGCTACATGCATCGTCAAGCTTCGTTTATTCCAGCATTCTTCCCAGAAGGTACTGAAGTGGGAGAAGACGCTGACTTCTTCTACTTCCCTGCCTATGCGGGAAAAGATCTTGGTTCACCAGTCCTTGGTGCTGGTACTTTGTGGGCAATCACAAATGAGAACCAAGCTGCGCATGATCTAATAGCGTATCTTCAAGACCCAGCAGCCCACGAAATCTATATGGAGTTGGGTGGTTTCCTAACGCCACATAAAGGTGTTGATGTGTCTAAGTTCTCAGACAAGTCTACTGCTAAGATGAACGAAATCCTTCTTGGTGCGACAACATTCCGCTTTGATGGTTCTGACCTTATGCCAGGTGGTGTGGGTGCAGGTTCATTCTGGACTGGTATGGTTGACTATGTCGGCGGCAAAGACGCTGGAGAAGTTGCATCCGGCATTCAAAAAAGCTGGGATGCTTTGAAGTAATCTTGCAATATGAGAAACAAATAGTCCCAACCCGGTTGGGGCTATTTCATGACTTCGTTTTAAGCGATGTATAAAACTTTAGACAGGGGATCGGGAGTGTCTGATGGAAGCTGCTTATAAAGGGTTACTCACAATATTCTTAGGCGTTGGCGGATGTCTTTTATATTTTTATCTGTCAAACCAAATTCTTGATAAAGTTTTATTTCCCGCAAAAGGGGCTATGGCTGGCCGCAATATTAATCGCGCCAATATGATTAGGCCATGGCTATTTGTTTTTCCTGCAATGGCAGCGTTAGGGATTTACCTAGCATATCCGGTTGTTGCTACATTTTGGTATTCAGTCACAGATCGCAACCAGGCAGGTGCCTTTGTTGGATTAGCTAATTACCAGCAGATGATGGCAGAACCTAAATTTTGGGAAGCCATGCGAAATAATATGCTTTGGCTCATCATTGTACCAGCAGCTTCGACCGCTTGTGGTTTGCTTGCAGCTCAACTCACCGACCGGATTAAATGGGGGTCGATTGCAAAATCTCTGATATTTATGCCAATGGCAATCTCATTCGTCGGTGCGGCAGTTATCTTTAAGCTAATTTACGATACGCGCCCGGTTGATCAGGCCCAGATTGGCGTATTAAATGCTGTTTGGCTGCAGTTTGATGGTGGTGCAGGCTCGTGGTTGATACTGCGTCTTATTCCTGGGCTACTCATGTTATGTGCTGCGGGTATCGCAGCATATGTAGCCTATGGTTTGTACCAAGCAATCCGCGAAAAAGGTGGCGCTTTGATGCGCGGGATCGCTATCGCTGTTCTTGCATATATAGCCTATTCATTTTTATCATTGGCGCTAGGTGCCTTCACATCCGTTCATCCTTATGGTGAGCCGCAAACTTGGCTTACTATTCCCGGTTGGAACTCTTTCTTGCTCATGGTCGTGCTCATTTGGATCCAAACAGGCTTTGCGATGGTTATTTTATCAGCTGCACTGCGCGGAATACCTGAGGAAACAATTGAAGCATCCATTGTTGATGGTGCTAATCCTTTTCAAGTGTTCTTTAAGATCAAGATGCCACAGATTTCAGGTACAATCGTCGTTGTGTGGACAACAATCACGCTGGTGGTGTTGAAGGTCTTTGACATTGTGTTTGCGATGACAAATGGCCAATGGGAGACACAGGTTTTGGCAAACTACATGTTTGACAAATTATTCCGCGCAAATGACTGGGGTGTTGGTTCAGCATCAGCAATGATCATCATGCTGCTTGTTAGCCCAATCCTGGTTTGGAATGTTTACAACGCCCGCAAGGAGATGAAGTGATGGATAATATTGCCGGAAAAAAATCCAGCCTTAATTGGGTTGTTCAGATTTCAGTCGTCCTACTTGTAGCTTTGTGGTTGTTCCCAACATTTGGTTTGCTGGTTTCGTCCTTTAGAACTGCGGACCAGATTTCAAGTTCGGGTTGGTGGGAATCGCTATTTCCAACGCAACAGAATCTAACGTTGCGCGCGGCTGATCCTGATGATGAGGGCAATCAAGTTTTAAAGGATGGCCTTTATATTGTTGAAGGCAATCTGTTTGGCGAAGCCGGTGATGCTGAGATTAGCGTTTGGGGTACTTCATCGCGCGCAATTGATGTAAATACCGCTGGCGATACTGCTGAACTTAAAGATGGTGAGGCTATGATGGTGCTCTCCGATGGAACGTATCGTTGGACAAGCCCTGAGGAATTAACAGGACGCGGGCAACGCGTGTTTGTGACAGCGACGACACCGCCTGAATTTACGTTTGCAAACTATGATAACGTTCTGTTTAGCGGCAATAGCACTGATAGTATGGCAAAGGCGTTTTTTAACACGCTGACGGTGACCATCCCTGCCACGATTATACCAATTGTGATTGCAGCATTTGCTGCTTACGCTCTTGCTTGGATGGATTTCCCGGGACGCGCTATCTTAATTGCAATTGTTGTTGGTTTGCTTGTGGTGCCACTTCAACTCGCGCTGATACCGCTCTTACGGTTGCATTTGGGTATTGGTATCGGAAAAGGCTATCTGGGGGTATGGCTTGCGCATACCGGATTTGGTCTGCCGCTTGCGATATATCTACTTCGAAATTATATGGTTGGATTACCCAAGGATATCATTGAAAACGCTCGCGTCGATGGTGCGACTGATTTCCAAATCTTTACCAAAATCATATTACCATTGTCGTTCCCAGCGCTTGCATCCTTTGCAATCTTTCAGTTCTTGTGGACTTGGAATGACTTGTTGGTCGCTAAAGTGTTCTTGATTGATGCGACGGGCGAGACAACGGTAATGACCAACCAAATTGTTGAATTACTTGGCACACGAGGAGGGAATTGGGAAATCTTAGCAACAGCTGCGTTTGTCTCCATTGCCGTGCCATTAATTGTCTTCTTTGCGATGCAAAAGTACCTGGTTCGTGGTCTTTTAGCTGGTTCTGTTAAATAGGAATAATTGTTATGAATCTTGCAGCAGCTCCCTTATTGGATAACGCTACAAACAAAGACTGGTGGCGCGGTGCCGTCATCTATCAAATCTACCCTCGCAGCTATCAAGATAGCAATGGTGATGGGATTGGTGATCTTGCAGGCATTGTCCAGCGCATTCCGTATATCGCCACATTGGGTGTAGATGCGATTTGGATTTCACCGTTTTTCACATCACCGATGAAAGACTTTGGTTATGACGTGAGTGATTATTGCGATGTCGATCCGATGTTTGGAACATTAGCAGACTTCGACGCAGTCATTAGCACTGCACACCGTCATGGCATTCGTGTGATGATCGATCTGGTTTTAAGCCATACAAGTGATCAACACCCTTGGTTTAAAGAAAGCCGCGTCGATAGAACCAATCCAAAGTCAGATTGGTATGTGTGGTCAGATCCTAAACCGGATGGAACACCACCAAACAATTGGTTGTCGATTTTTGGCGGTAGTGCCTGGCAATGGGATGGGCGCCGTGAGCAATATTTCATGCATAACTTCCTTACGACCCAGCCTGATCTTAATCTGCATAATATTGAGGTTCAAAATGCACTGTTAGACGCGGCAACATTTTGGCTAAATCGCGGTGTTGATGGGTTTCGCCTCGATACGATCAACTTCTATTTCCATGATCAGGAATTAAGGGATAACCCTGCATTGCCACCTGAAGAGCGTAATGCAACGATTGCGCCGTCGGTTAATCCATATAATCACCAAAATCACCTTTATGATAAAAACCGCCCTGAGAACCTTGCGTTCCTTCGCCGTCTACGTGCGTTGATGGAACCCTTTGGGGCTGCCGCAGTTGGTGAAGTTGGGGATGCGCAATTTGGTTTAGAAATTTTGGGTCAATACACAGCCGGCGATGATCTGATGCAGATGTGCTACGCGTTTGAGTTTTTGGCTCAAGATCAGCCTGATGCCGCTCAGATTGTTGAGGTTTTGCAAAAGGTTGATGAGGTTGCGACCGATGGTTGGGCGTGCTGGGCATTTTCAAACCATGATGTCGCGCGCCATGCGTCAAGATGGAACTTAAATGATGCTGCACAGCGTTTGTTTGCGACAATGATTTTGTGTCTACGCGGTTCAGTTTGTCTCTATCAGGGCGAAGAGCTTGGATTACCTGAAGCCAATGTTGATTTTGAAGATTTGCAAGATCCTTATGGAATTGAGTTCTGGCCAGAATATCGTGGTCGCGATGGATGCCGTACACCAATGGTTTGGCAAAAGAGTAATCAAAATGGTGGGTTTTCGGAAGGTTCGCCATGGTTGCCAGTGGCATCAGAACATTTAGCAATGTCGGTTGAAGAGCAGGAGAAAGACCAATCTGCCCTCATTCATCACTATCGCAAAGCCATTCAGTTCCGCCAAAATCATCCCGCACTATCAGTGGGTGAACACAGTGATCTAAGACAGGATGGAAGCGTAGTTACATTCCTACGCAAAGTTGAGGGTCAAACATTATTATGCGCGTTCAATCTGAGTGAAGCCGCCTGCCAGTTTACACTGACTGAGGGAAATTGGACGGCTTTGGGCGAGGAGTTGGGTGGTATTCAAAATACCAATGGTGGCACACTGAATATGGGGCCATGGCAGGTCTTTATTGGGCAACAGAAAGATCATTAGAATCTGAAAGGGTGGAGTTATGACCGACGTAAAATTAACGGGTGTGGAGAAAACCTACGGTGGTTCAGTCAATGTTCTAAATGATATCAATCTTGATATTAAACAGGGTGAATTGATTGTTTTTGTTGGTCCTTCTGGCTGCGGTAAATCAACATTGCTGCGCATGATTGCCGGGCTTGAGCACATCACCGCTGGCACGTTGGAAATTGGAGGAGATGTCGTCAACGATATTCCGCCAGCCCAACGCGGTATTGCCATGGTATTTCAGTCCTATGCGCTTTATCCGCATATGACGGTTCGTGAAAATATGTCATTTGCGCTTAAGCTTGCTAAAAAGCCTCAAGCTGAAATTGATGAAGCAATTGCGCGAACAGCCAAGACATTACAGCTTGAAGAGTACTTAGATCGTTTGCCAAAAGCGCTATCTGGTGGACAAAGACAACGTGTTGCGATCGGGCGCTCAATTGTCCGCGATCCGAAAGTTTATCTCTTTGATGAGCCGCTATCTAATTTGGATGCAGCATTGCGTGTTGCAACGCGCATTGAAATTGCGCAGTTAAAAGAGTCTATGCCTGAAAGCACAATGATCTATGTCACGCACGATCAGGTTGAAGCGATGACACTCGCATCTCGAATTGTTGTTTTGGCTAATAAAGGTATTGCTCAGGTTGGCACGCCGCTGGAGCTTTATGAGCGTCCGGAAAATGAATTTGTGGCGCAGTTTATCGGATCACCTGCGATGAACTTGCTGCCAGGTGAGATCACAAAAACAGGTAAGCAAACAACCGTTAAACTAGACGGTGGTGGTGTGGCCGTGTCTGCAGTTCCAACGAAAGCTGAAGATAAAGGCTTGAAGGTCAATATCGGTGTGCGTCCTGAAGATATGATCGAAACCAAAGACGATCACATTTTTGAAGGTAAGGTGAATATCACCGAAGCATTGGGTGAGGTGACGCTTTTATACTTTGAAAAAGATGGCGATAATGATCCGGTGATCGGGAAGCTACCTGGCATTCATGGAGATCTAAGGGGCAAGTCCGTACGCGTATCTGCAGCACCAGAAAAAGTGCAAATCTTCCACAATGGGCAGTCACTTTACTATCGCTAAGTGATGAGAATTTTAGCCGCGTTCAACATAAAGAACGCGGCTACGTATAATTTACACAGATGCGGTTAGTCCGCCGTCGACGCGGATGTTTTGTCCGGTGATGTAGCTTGATTTATCAGATGCGAGAAACGCAACGGTTTCAGATAATTCGCGTACTTTGGCATATCTGCCCGCTGGAATGCGCGCAACGCGATCTTCTTTTTCCGGCAAGCTATCGATAAATCCAGGCAATACATTATTCATGCGGATGTTTTCGCGCGCATATTTGCTGGAAAACAATTTGGTATAACCGGCTAATCCTGCTCGGAAGATCGCAGACGTTGGAAAATCTGGATCGGGTTCAAAAGTGGCAAAAGTAGAAATGTTGACTATGGAACCGGTGCCTTGCTTTTGCATGATCGGCAGTACAATGCGGGTCGTGCGCACAACATTGAGCATGTAGTAATCCATGCCTTTGTGCCAGTCTTCGTCACTGATTTCCATGATGTCGCCTTTAGGGCCATGACCTGCACAGTTAACAACAGCATCAATTCTGCCAAAACGATCCATTGTCTGTTTGACAAATTCTTGCAAGTCTTCAACGACAAGGTTTGATCCGGTAAAGCCCAAACCACCGAGTTCTTTGCCCAATGCTTCACCTTTGCCCGATGAGGACATTACGGTCACATCAAATCCGTCTTCACTTAATTTCTTTGCGCTATCAGCACCGATACCACTTCCGCCGCCAACAATGATTGCAACTGGTTTATCTGCCATGTTCTTTCCTTTTTTGAATTTGCTGTTAGCTCTTTTTGGTATCGTCAATGATATCCATCTGCGCGATACCGCTATTGCCTAACGGTACAGAGGCAAACGGACCACCATGACACATATGCTCAGGGTTTTGCGGATCCATTGGTGGATCATTTGCTAATATTTCCTCAGCAAATTGTTCTGCATTATCTTTTGGACGATAGCCAATGAAGCTAGCTTTTGAATTGTCTACTGGAACGCGATCATTGTCTGAAACACCATATATGACTGAAAAACCGGTTACCGGCGTTTCGATGCAGCGCTTTACCAATTGGATGAGATCATCATAGGATAACCATGATCCGAGCGCGCGCGCGCCTGTAACTTGTGCGCAAGATAAAATCCGCATATGAACGCTCTCAAGACCGCGTTTGTCCCAATAAAGGCTACCTAAGTCTTCGGCAAAACACTTGGCCAAACCGTAAAATGTGTCCGGTCGGTGTCTTGCATCAACGCCGATAAATTCATTTTTCGGATGCATGCCAACGGCGTGAATGGAACTGCCGTAAATGACGCGTTTGAGGCCGTTTCGATAAGCAGATTCCCAAACATTGTAAGCTCCAACGAAATTTGGTCCGAGTAGTTTTTCAAACGGGCCTTCATCTGCATAGGCACCCATATGAATAACCATGTCAGCACCTTTTAAAACGTCTAACATGTCATCAAGGCTTGCAAGGTCAGCTCTTACATAGCTCTCACTGTCGTATAGTTTACCGATGTCATCGACAATGTCGGTTGAAACCAATTCATCTGCAAATTGGGCTAATGGTTCGCGTAAGTATGAGCCAAGACGTCCGGCAGCACCTGTTAAAACGAGCTTCATTAAATAACTGCCTTTTCAATAAATTCTTTATTTTTGACGATACGTTCATAGCCAAAATCGCTTAAGTCTAATGTGCGATATTCACCATGGGCGATGATCTCTGCAATCCCGCGTCCCATTGCTGGTGATTGCTGTAATCCATGACCGGAGAACCCGTTGAGGAAGATGAAGTTTTTCACCTCGTCATGCGGTCCTAAAATCGCGTTATGATCAAAAGTGTTATAGGCGTAGTGACCCGCCCATTCATTCGTCACTTTGATGGCTTCAAACTGTGGAATGCGGCTTGCCATAACTGGCCAAATATGATCCTGCCAGAGCTCATGATCCATTTCAAAATCATCATAATCAGGTGCCGGATCATAGTCTGCATGCCCACCAGCAAGATAATATTCCGTGCCCTCTTGACGTACGTGAACGCCTGATGGGTCAATTGTCAGCGGTAAAGGGCGATCAAGCGGGTTTTCAGCCTGGAATATCCAGGTAAAACGTTTGCGTGGCTCAACTGGAATTTCAATGCCGGCCATGCGCGATGTGAGGACTGCTCGCGGTCCTGAGGCGTTTACAACTTGTCCGCATGAAATGATTTCACCAGATTTTAACGTCACGCTTTCAATGCGTTCGCCATTTGCACTCTTCGTCATGGCAACGACTTCATTTTGGCAATATTCAATTCCGCGTTCTTTTGCGGATTTTCGCCACCAGTCAAAGACAGTAATTCCATCCCAGTAACCTTCATCAACAGTGTTGATACTGCCTAAAATGATGTCGTCGACGTTATAAAACGGGTATTCCTGTTTTATTTGCTCTGGTGTTAGAACGCGTGTACCAGCACCTGCGGCCAATTGCATGGCCTGACTTTCAATCAAGACATCAGCGAATTCTTGGTTGTCAGCTAAATACATATAGCCAAAGTTTTGGATTTCCAGCTCTGGCACGCGCTCATCATTGCCCATATATTGGCGTAAGTTCTTCACAAAATCAGCTGCAAACTGAGAGCATTTTACATTGATTTCTGCGGTGAATTGCTGGCGCATACAGCTGTTTGTGCGGCTGGTTGAAGCAAATTCATAACTCGGATCTCGCTCAATGATAAGAACACTTCCATCGAAATCCTTATCATCGCTTAAAAACCAGGCTGCGGAAGAGCCAAATATCGCGCCGCCCACGATGACAACATCATAGGCTGATTGCTTTGGTGTTTCTGTTTTCAAAACCATTATACTGCCTCTCCTTTTTGAACCGCATCAAGTACACCATCGATGTCTGATTTTGCTAAACCATAGTCTTTCATTGCTGTCTCGACGGTGATGTAACCGCGCGCTAAGTCGCGTTTTACATGTTCATGATCACGTTGTGCGGGGTCACCATAACCAGCACCACCTGGGAAAGCGAGTACGACACGACGACCGTGTGGGACAAATTGTTTTCCTTTGCCGTTCATCGGTGAACCATCGTCTTGCGCGATTGTTGTGGAGCCGCCGTCTTTGCCACCTTGTCTGCCTTTTGCTGGATGATTGACGCGATCAAACATGGCTTGGAACTCAAATTCGTGCCCCTCGGTTGCACCAACTTCCATATATTGCCCAAGGCCACCGCGCTGTTTGCCAGCGCCGCCGCTATCTGGGCGCAGCTCTTTACGCCAAATGATCACAGGGCCGGCGTGTTCTGTAGCTTCAATTGGCATTGTCATGACGCCCGATGGAAATGCTGTGGCATTTAACCCATCATGTTCGGGCCTAGCACCTGCGCCACCTGAATTAAATGTGAGAACTTCTGATCTGACAGCGTCGTTAGGGGCAGGGGCATCCGTTCTTGGACGGAGCGAAACTTGAAAATTACATAAGCAGCCAGCGCCCTCGGCAGGGACAACATTTGGCAATATCTTATCAAGTGCATTGTAAACTGTGTCTGGGACAAAGTGCCCGACGATATGGCGTAACGCCACGGGAGCAGGGTGGAGCGCATTCACAATTGTGTTTTCTGGCGCTTCCATAATAAAGGGTGCAAGCGATGCTGCATTGTTTGGAATTTCGGGTGCAATTGCGCATTTTAATGCGTAACATGCATAGGCCTTTGCGTAGACTTTAGGGCAATTAATTCCCTTTTTATCCAACCCCGATGAACCTGCAAAGTCAGAGACGATATGATCTTCATTGATTGTTAGTTTCACCTTTAATGTGATGGGTTTATCAAATCCATCAACAGTGAGTTCACCCGTTGCTGTTTTGCGCGGAAGTGCAGCAATGCGTTCGATAGTCGCTAATCTTGAACTTTCAAAGATAAAGCCACCAATGCCGTTAAGATCTTCTAACTCGAACTCTGTCATCATATCGATCAAGCGGCGATGTCCAATTTCATTACATGTCGCAAGCGCATACATATCACCGATGAGCTGATCGGGCTCACGAACATTGCCGCGCACAATATTGATCAGCGTCATATCAACATTGCCACGATCAACAAATTTCATGATCGGAATATAGATGCCTTCTTCATAAACGCTGCCAGCATCTGCGCCAAACCCGCGTCCGCCAATATCAACCACATGGGCGGTACAGGCGAAAAAACCAACAAGTGTACCTTGGTTAAACGAAGGCGTGACCACGGTGATATCGTGAAGGTGGCCTGTGCCTTCCCATGGATCATTGGTGATATAGACATCACCTTCGAAGATGTTGTCTCGCCCGATGCGGCGGATAAAATGCCCAACTGCATCAGCCATTGCGTTAACGTGACCAGGTGTTCCCGTTACCGCTTGTGCCAGCATTTGGCCTTGGATGTTGTAAACGCCAGCGGACAAATCTCCCGCTTCACGCACAGAAGTTGAAAAAGCGGTTCGAACGAGTGCTTGCGCTTGTTCTTCGACCACTGAAATTAAGCGGTTCCACATGACCTGATAGGAAACATTTGAATGTTGTTTTGCCATGTTCTTATCCTAGCTTTTTACAAACATATCAATGCATCCGTCTGGTTGTCGAATGGCTTTTCGACTGGATGGAATGATGATGGTCGTTTCATCTTCAGTGATCGCACAGGGGCCTGTTGCTGTCGCGCCAGTTTGCATTTCATCGCGCTGTATAATGGAAGCTTCAACGCGTTCGCCTAGTGCGGGATCGAATATATCACGTGTGCCTGAAATTGGGGAAGGCTCTGAATTTGTTGCCTCTTTGATGCGCTCAACCTCTTCTGGTTGGGTTGTTGCATTAACAGCCCAAACCGTGATTTCAATATCCATGCCGTGCACAGGGCGGCCAAAGAGATTTGTATAATCGTCTTCAAAGAGCTTTTGGAATGTCTGTGCGTTTGGCTGAGTTGCTTGTTCTTGTGTCAATGAAATTGGGATTTCCCACCCTTGGCCTGTATAGCGCATATAGACTTTATAATCGGACAGTATCTCCGCATCTGCATCACAGCTGCGCACAAATCCTGTTGCTTCTGTTTTTAGATCTTTAAGCAATGATTGTATTAATTTGTCATCAAAATCAGAAAGCTTCATGTAAACGGATCGATTTGCTTCAAAGCTAAACGGTGCGCGTAAGAACCCGATTGCAGAGCCAACGCCAGCGCCCGGTGGAACAAGCAGACGGTTCACACCGAGCTTTTCACATAATCTTCCTGCATGAAGGGGCGCTGCACCACCAAAGGCAATCATTGTATATTCAGATAAATCTTCGCCATTTTCGACCGCATGCACGCGTGCCGCATTCGACATGTTTTCATCAACAACCTCTGCAAGACCAAAGGCTGCTGTTTGCGCATCCATTTCAAGTGAGTTGCCAA
This sequence comes from Lentilitoribacter sp., assembly GCA_039986595.1. Lineage (GTDB taxonomy): Bacteria > Pseudomonadota > Alphaproteobacteria > Rhizobiales > Rhizobiaceae > Lentilitoribacter. The sequence continues at coordinate 125,987 of JBDWQJ010000006.1, read as the reverse complement.
TCGCATCATCAAGTGCTGTTGCAGCATTGTCTTTATTCAACTTGATGGTGCCACCGGCGAAATTATCCGCATCCAATTTACCCAAAACAAGATCAGCGTCTGTGACTGCGGGCTTTTCTCCACCTCTGTTATAACAAGCTGGCCCGGGTTCTGAGCCTGCAGATTCTGGCCCAACTCGAATTTGCTTCATTGTATCAACATGGGCGAGCGATCCGCCGCCTGCGCCGATCTCTACCATATCAATCACTGGGATTGATATTGGCATGCCAGAGCCTTTTTTAAAGCGATAAGTCCGGGCAACTTCAAACACGCGGGAGGTTTTCGGTGTTTGATTTTTAATCAAGCAAATCTTTGCTGTTGTGCCACCCATATCGAAAGATAAGACCTTATCCAAACCATAGCGCGCGGCAATATTGGCTGCGAAGACTGCACCACCAGCAGGTCCGGATTCCACCAAGCGAACGGGAAAGTCTGCCGCGCTTTCAAGTGATATAATACCGCCGCCTGAATGCATGAGGAAAATTTTGCATGTCACACCTTCATTGCGAAGACGTTCCTCAAGACGGCCGAGATATGATTTCATCAATGGTTTGATATAGGCGTTGGCGACAACTGTATTAAAGCGTTCATATTCGCGCATTTGTGGTGAGACTTCACAGGAGATCGAAATCATCACATTCGGCAGCTTTTCTTCTAAAACGTCGCGGACCATTTTCTCATGGGCGTCGTTTAAATAAGAATGAATAAGGCCAATAGCGATGCTCTCATATTCTGCTTTTGCAATAACATCGGCAAGCGCTTCGACATCTGCGCGCGCAAGTGGGATTAATATATTACCTTTCGCGTCCACGCGTTCTTCTAATGTATAGCGCATCTGCCGCGGCAAGAGTGGCTCTGGCAATTTCAGATTTAAGTCATATTGCTCAAACCGCGATTCTGTTCGCATTTCAATAACATCACGAAACCCTTGCGTGGTAATTAGAGCTGTTTTCGCACCGCGGCGTTCAATCAGCGCATTGGTCGCCAATGTTGTGCCATGGATGGCTTGCTCGATATCAGAAGGGTGAATGCCGGCTTTTTCACACACCTGCTTCATCCCATCAATGATGGCATTTTCTGGCGCGATATAGGTGGTGAGCACTTTTGTTGAATATAAAGCGCGATCAACCTCAAGCACAACATCGGTAAACGTGCCGCCAATATCAACACCTAATCGGATTTTAGATTTACCCATCCTGATGAATTCCTACGCTTTAAAGTTGTCTATTTTAGAAGAGGTTGGATTTTATCAAAGTAAAGGTATAAATAAAAATCGAATAATTTTATTTATTTAATAGAGATTTTTTATTCATTATCGAGCGTTTTGGGATACCTCTTTGCGATTTCACCTGCAAGCTTTGCAACTTTTTCCACCGCGCTAGGCGCGGTATCTGCATCAAATCGCGCTAAAAACTCTAGCGAAGTTGGGTGCCATGCGTATTGGATGTGAACAAGATTACCAACTTTAATATCTTGATGAACCATTGCAGCGGGTAGGCAAGCCAGCCCTAAGCCATCTACCGCCATATGCTGGCAAGGTGCTAAGCTAGATGAGGGGATGATGGTGGGCGCTTTTCCCTTGGTGCTGTGGAAATGATTTTCAATCTCGTCATATAACCGAGTTCCGCGGGTATGCGTTAGAATTGGAAACGCCTTCATTTCATCGAAAGTGGGGTATTTCACATTTGCAATGTTTAGTTCAGGAGAGGCAACCCATACAAAAGGGTAGGCGCCTAAATCAATTGAACCGCTGGTACGTCTGCGAAAGGGGCCATTTTGAAATGTGAGATCTAAAGCTCGGGAAAATAGGGCGGGGCGTAAATTATCGGATAGATCAACTTGCAGCTCGATCCTTAAATTGGGGTATTGATCTTTAACCTGTTTTAAAAATTGTCGAAGCCAAGTATTGACGATCATCTCAGTAACACCAAGCTTAATCACGCCCTCGATGCGTTTGGATTGACCTGCGGTTTCGATCAGATTTTCAACGCTGCGAAGAATTTTCCGCGCTTCAGGAAGAAGTTGTTCACCCTTGGCATTGAGGCGCACAGAACCTGCATCACGTTCCATAAGTTTGGTGTTGAGCGCGTCTTCAAGTGAGGATATCCGCGCAGAAATGTTGGGCTGAGTTGTGTTTAAACGCTCAGCCGCACGGCGAAAGCTTTCTAAATCAGACACCCAAATAAAAGCTTCAAGCTGTTTGAAGTTGATGTTCATTGCGCGCTCCCAAGACAAAATCTGATCGCACTATAATCAAAATTTAATATCAAATCAAAATTTATAGATAGATTTTTATTATTGTTTGGACGTGCGATTTGCGTGGATGACGGATGCGTAGAGGCGGTTAGTTTGAAATAACTGGGAGTTTGGTGGTGGGATCTTGAGTATTTAAGAAGAAAATGGTGCTGCCGAGGTGATTTGAACACCCGACCTCTCCCTTACCAAGGGAGTGCTCTACCCCTGAGCTACGGCAGCAGTATAGAACGATTTTGTGTTTTTATCTGTTCTGGTTGCCTATTGCCATAGGATTTGCTTCTGTGCAACCCACATCAGCTTGGCAAAAACATATTGTTGCCAAAATCTGGTCTTTTCCTAGCCACGAAAGTGGTTTAAATGAACCTTATGAGCGACCAATCCACACAACAAGAGCTAAAGAAAAAGCGCATGGCAGAGCAGTTGCGGCAAAATTTGAAACGCCGCAAGGGGCAAAGTCGAGCAACGCGCAATGGAAAAGCTGATCAAACAAGCGGATTGCCCGCGGTTCACAAAGATGATGGCCACGAAAATTCTGGCGGTAACCAATCCGATTAACTTCAATTAAACTCGTATGTTGAAGCTACGGTAAAGTTCAGATAAACCGTGCTGAAACATTAATAAAGGATGGGGTGCGCCCCTTATTTGCCCATGGATCGTATAAAAATTGTCGGCGGAAATGAACTTAATGGGGTTATCCCGATTTCAGGCGCTAAAAATGCTGCCTTACCGCTTATGATCGCTTCTCTTCTGACCGATGATACTTTGACGCTGGAAAACTTGCCGCGTCTTGCCGATGTTGAGCAGCTCACACGCATTTTGGGCAATCATGGTGTGGATGTTGCCGTTAGCGGTCGTCGCGAGCGCCAAAGCGAGGGTTATGCACGTACGGTGAGTTTTACCGCCCGTCACATTGTTGATACCACCGCCCCTTATGAGCTTGTGTCTAAAATGCGTGCAAGTTTCTGGGTTATCGGCCCGTTGCTTGCTCGTATGGGCACGGCGAAAGTATCTCTTCCTGGTGGTTGTGCGATTGGCACACGCCCTGTGGATTTATTTATCGATGGATTGCGCGCCCTTGGTGCTGACATTGAAATTGATAATGGATATGTGCTTGCTAACGCTAAAAATGGTCTTGTTGGCAGCGAATTTGAGTTTTCCAAAGTCTCAGTTGGTGCAACCCATGTGATGATGATGGCTGCAACGCTTGCTAAGGGAACGACAACGATTTCCAATGCTGCGCGTGAGCCTGAGGTATCTGATTTGGCCAAATGCTTAAATGCAATGGGCGCCAAAATTACAGGTGCGGGTACTTCAACAATTACCATTGAAGGTGTGACATCATTGTCTGGTGCACGCCATCGCGTTTTGCCAGACCGTATCGAAACAGGTACATATGCTATGGCCGTGGCGATGACGGGTGGTGATGTGGTGCTTGAAGACACGAGTTCCGATCTCTTAAATTCGGCACTTGATTCGCTAAGAGCAACTGGCACAGAAGTATTAACCGTTGAAAATGGTATCAGAGTTCGTCGCACAAGTGGCGCTATCCAGCCTGTTGATGTCACAACTGATCCGTTCCCGGGTTTCCCGACAGATTTGCAAGCGCAATTTATGGGCCTTATGACCCGCGCCAACGGCGTATCTAAAATCACCGAGACGATTTTTGAAAACCGCTTTATGCATGTGCAAGAGCTTGCACGTTTGGGGGCTGATATTTCACTTGATGGTCAAACAGCAACAATCACAGGCGTTGAAAAGCTCACAGGTGCACCCGTTATGGCAACTGATTTGCGTGCATCCTCTGCATTGGTTATTGCAGGACTGGTTGCAGAAGGTGTGACGGAAGTGAACCGCGTTTATCACCTTGATCGCGGATTTGAACAATTGGAAGAAAAACTAAATCGATGCGGTGCAAATGTGCAGCGTGTGAGTGATTAGGACATTTATTAAAGCCATGACAGAGCTCAAACTCATTGCATTGGATGAAGAAGATCTAACCGTGATCTCTGCGACAATGCAGGATGCAATTTTTAAAATTGAGGGGCTGGAGTTTGATAAAAACAGCGGCCAATTTTTGCTGGCTGCCAATCGTTTTGTCTGGGAAGGCAAAGGTGATGAGCGCTCGCATGATCATGAGCGCAGACGCGTCAATGTTGCGTTCAAACGTGTGCGTGGCGTTAAAACACGCGGTATCAACTTGAAAGATAAGAGTGTCGTTTTGTCACTGCTGGCGATCCAGTTTCGCGTTGATAGCGAGGGTCCTGAGGGTGAGATTGAATTGGTTATGTCTGCGGATGCAGGCATTTTGCTTGACGTTGAGTGCATTGAGGTGCAATTGACCGATACAGGTGCTGCTTGGGAAGCTAAATCCAAGCCGCATCATAGCGTTTGATATCAAGTTGCCAGATAATTGATACATAACCGCACTTTAAAGACCGAACTCCGGAGAGCCCAAATTGGTACTTAAGTTATCAGCCCAACAGCCAAACTTTGAAAATGACTTTGCGGCGTTTTTGACAACAAAACGTGAAGTGTCGCCAGATGTCATTTCAGATGTGAATGCGATTATTACTAAGGTACAAGCCGAAGGTGATGAGGCACTTCATGAACTGACTTTAAAGTTTGATGGGAATGATACGAAAGCTAAAGGCTTATCGATTGGTGCGAACGAGATTGATGCAGCTTTTGAGGCAACCCCGCAAGATGTGCGTGATGCGCTTCAGTTCGCCCATGATCGAATTGCAAGTCACCATGCACGGCAAATGCCGGGAGATGATTTTTATACAGATCCGCTTGGTGTTGAATTAGGTTCGCGCTGGACGCCAATTGATGCTGTGGGGCTATATGTGCCAGGTGGTACCGCAAGTTATCCAAGCTCAGTGTTGATGAACGCGGTGCCGGCAAAAGTTGCAGGTGTTGAGCGTGTTGTGATGGTGGCCCCTTCTCAAAAAGGGGTGCTTAACCCCGCTGTTTTGGCCGCTGCAAAAATTGCAGGTGTAGATGAGATATATCGCATAGGCGGCGCACAAGCCGTTGCCGCATTGGCCTATGGTACCGAAACAATTGCGCCTGTTGCTAAGATTGTTGGCCCAGGCAATGCTTGGGTAGCAGCTGCAAAACGTCAGGTTTTTGGCACGGTTGGCATTGATATGATCGCAGGACCGTCTGAAGTTTTGATCATTGCAGATAAAAATAATAATCCTGATTGGATTGCAGCAGATTTGCTCGCGCAAGCCGAGCACGATGTCGGCGCGCAAGCGATCTTGATCACTGATAGCTCTGATCTTGCAGAACAAGTTGAACTTGCTGTTGCATCGCAGATTAAAGCGTTGCCACGCGGTGAAATTGCGCAACAGTCTTGGAATGATTTTGGCGCGATTATCATGGTCAGCGACATTATGGATGCATTCCCATTGGCGAACCGTATTGCGGCTGAGCATTTGGAACTAGCGCTTGATAATGCTGATGATTACATCAAGCATGTTCGCAATGCGGGCGCGATTTTTGTCGGGCATTATACGCCTGAAGCCATTGGTGATTATGTTGCTGGATCAAATCACGTTTTGCCAACGGCGAGATCAGCCCGTTTTTCATCGGGCTTATCAGTATATGATTATATTAAACGAACATCTGTGCTAAAATTAGGTGCAGATCAACTCGCAGCATTGGGGCCTGCTGCAATGACACTTGCTGATACGGAAGGTTTGGGAGCGCATGCGCGTTCTATCTCAATCCGGATGAATGCAAGAGGATAGGTAAATGGGCGAGAAAAGTAACCATAGGCTAAGTGATGTCGCGTTGGATGAATCCATTGGGCGCGCAACGCCTGATATTGAGCATGAACGTGCGATTGCCATTTTTGATTTGATCGAGGAAAATAGTTTTGAACTCGTTGGAATGGATCAGGGGCCGTATAAGCTGAAGCTTTCGGTGGTAGAAACGCGGCTTGCATTTGATATCTCAAATGATGATGGCGAGCATTTGATAACTCACATCTTATCGCTCACCCCTTTTAGACAAATCGTGAAGGACTATTTCATGATTTGTGAGAGCTATTATGAAGCGATCAAATCAGCCACGCCAAGCCGTATTGAAGCGGTTGATATGGGGCGTCGCGGTATTCACAATGAAGGTGCGCAAATTCTGACCGATCGTTTGGATGGGAAGATAAATATAGATGTTGATACGTCCCGCCGCTTGTTTACGCTCATTTGCGTTTTGCATTGGCAAGGTTAGTGGGCGAATAGAGAATATGAATAAGCCATCCTCTATTTTGTTTATCTGCGGCATGAATGCGATCCGCTCGCCCATGGCTGAAGCGATTGCTAAATCCATTTTGAAAAAAGATGTATTTGTTCAGAGCGCAGGTTTGCAAGAAGGGGAGCATGATCATTTTGTCGACGCAGTTTTAGCTGAGATTGATCTCGATCTGCGCCATCATCAGCCGCGCATTTATAATGAAATGGCCGATGGCTTTTTTGATGTGTTGGTTGCATTGACCCCAGAAGCGCATAAACGCGCGTTGGACATCACCAAAACGTCTGCCGTTGACGTGATTTATTGGCCGACAGAAGACCCAACATTGGTCAAAGGTACACGCGATCAGATGCTAGGCGCTTACCGCAACGTACGAGAATCCTTGACAAAGCGCATTCGAGACGTGTTTTTACCGTAAAAAACGCAAGTTATTTATGGGTATGTAAAATTGATTGATCAAATCAGTTCACAAACCCCAATCAATTGTGTAGTTTCCGCAGCAATTCAGAAAATTGATGACAAGATGCTGAGCAATAAGCATTACATCTTACAAAGGAAGATCAAAATATAATGGCAAAAGAAGAAGTTCTTGAGTTCCCGGGTGTTGTTACTGAACTCCTCCCAAATGCAACATTTCGAGTAAAACTTGAAAACGAACATGAGATTATTGCTCATACAGCTGGCCGTATGCGCAAAAACCGTATTCGCGTTTTAGCTGGCGATAAAGTTCTTGTTGAAATGACACCGTATGATCTGACCAAAGGTCGTATCACATATCGCTATAAATAAATCGCTTAGTTGTTAAAGGCAGCAGTCTCATGGATGACGATGTAAAGCTTATATTGGCCTCAGGATCGCCAAGACGTGTGGAGCTGCTTGATCAGATCGGTGTGAAGCCAGATCGGTTAATGCCGATGGATTTGGATGAAAGCCCTGGAAAATCAGAGCATCCAAAGTCCCTTGCACGTCGTTTGGCGGGTGACAAGGCAAAAGCTGCTCGCAAAGCCATTAAAAATGATCCGCAATGGGGTAACTCGTTTATACTCGCAGCTGATACTGTTGTATCTGTCGGGCGTCGTATTTTGCCCAAAGCTGAAATGATCGAAGAAGCTAACAATGCGCTTCATTTGCTCTCAGGCCGAAATCATCGCGTATATTCAGGTGTGTGTATTATCACGCCTGATGGATCTTTGCGCCAAAAAGTGGTTGAAACGCGCCTTAGGTTTAAACGTATTCCAAAAGCTGAGATAGAGCATTATTTGGATAGTGGTGAATGGCGCGGCAAGGCGGGTGCATACGCCATCCAAGGGATTGCAGGTAGCTTTGTGGTCAAACTTGTTGGGTCTTATTCCAATGTAGTGGGTTTACCGCTTTATGAAACATCAAACCTGTTGATCGGTGAGGGGTATAACATCAGCCGAAACTGGAAAGGGCGCACTGCGATCTAATGACTGCCGATAATGTTTCCCCAATGCGTAAAACAGTGCCGTGCCCTGAATGTGGGCAGCCTTCAGATCGCCATTGTCATCCATTTTGCTCAGAACGCTGTAAAAACATGGATTTAGGCCGTTGGCTTAATGGTTCATATGCAATTACAGTCTCAGAAATAGAAGAAAACCTTGATCAAGATGACGACGATCGGGGGTAAAAAGCTGACTTGCAATATCATCTTGTTTACCAGATGAAAAAAGATTGCGAATTCATGCAAATCACTACTAGACTTAGATGAACAACGTGGTATAACGCGCTCGCTTCTGACGATAAACCTCAATGTCAGAACCTAATATTTGGCAACAGTTCCAATTGATTGCCCGAGTAGCTCAGGGGTAGAGCAGCGGATTGAAAATCCGCGTGTCGGTGGTTCAAATCCGCCCTCGGGCACCATTTATTTTCAAAATTTCTAAAGCTATACACATTGGTTCGTTTGATGACGCGGTTGTTTATTGCACAAAAAAAGCGCGTCCCGTAAGAAACGCGCTTTCATTCATCTTATATATTTTTAATGAACCAGCAGCCCTAAGCGGCGTTGAGCTCGTTTAAAAATGATTTCCATTCAACGCTTTGGCCAGATGCGATGCTCGATTGTGCTGCCATGCCAATTGCCACAGCTTTCCAGCCGTCTTCGAGCGTTACATCCGCTATATCGCGTTCACCGCGCACAAGTTCTAAAAAGCCTTCATGCTGGTAAAATGTTGAACCATTGTGGTCACCTGCATCAAGCAGAGTTGGATCAACCGGGATGAGCAATGTTTCAGGGCCTTTCGGATCGCGTTTGGATACAACAACTTCAGGCACGGGTGGTGTGCCTAAATGTTCAGGCCAAAAACGAGATGGTCCAGGGACATGTGCTTCAATTTTGCCGGCTGGGCCAATGACGCTAATTTCTTCTTGGAACCGTGAGCCTTCGGCAAACATGCATAACTCAAGCATGGCTCTGATGCCATTTTCAAACTCAACAATGACATAGCCATTGTCTAATATGTCGGGCGTGCCGTTTGAATAGTTTTCATCAAGGTGATTCACATCTTGTCCGGCGCTCGCCATAATGCGTGTGGGTTCAGATTTGGTGATAAAACGCATCAGATCAAAGAAGTGACAGCATTTTTCAACAAATGTTCCGCCTGATGTTGCGTTAAAACGGTTCCAATCGTTCACTTTCGCTAGGAATGGGAAGCGATGCTCTCTAATGCTGAGCATTTTCACATCGCCAACTGCGTCACTAACCTTTTCGCACATAGCGGTGATCGGCGGCATATAGCGGTATTCCATCGCTACCCATACAGGGGCAGGGTAGTTTTTTTGAAATTTTATAACGCGATCAAATGCGGTGGGGTCTGTAAAGAGTGGCTTCTCAACGAGTAATGGGAGAGGGCGCGTTGCCGCAATTGTTTCCAACTGCTCAAGGTGAATATGGTTTGGGCTAACAATGACGATGCAATCAAGATCGTTGATCAAAAGCAAATCTTCCAAACTATCGCAAAGGCGTGCGTCTGGCGCCAGATCAGAAACAACCTTAGCCATATCTTCATTTGGCTCAAAAATACCTGCGACTTGCGTGTCTTTTAACAGCGCAATATTTTTGATGTGTTCTTGGCCCATCATGCCGCCGCCAACTACGCCGTACTTTACTATTTTCGTCATTCTACTCGTTATTTCCTATTTTAAACGTGTGACATAAACCGCCTGATCCGTATCAAACCAGGTTTTGGAAAATTCGATCGGTTCTGGGTCATTTGCCCAGCTGAGCCGCTCGATATATCCGGTGGTGTCGCCAACTTGTTTGGTAAACATGGATGGGGTCCAATCAGGTGCTTGGCCCACCCCAACGCGATCTTCTGCTCGATTGATCCAAAACCCCAATTGTTTCTTGTAAAAATCGTACAGAGAATCAGATAATTTGCTTTTGGGTACTTTACCTGCATCCCCATCAAGCCATATCTCTTCAATTGCGATGATGGTTTTATCCAGATAACGCAATCGTCTTATTCGTGTTCCGTGATCTGCTGTGCCAAATTCTGGTAAATCTTCCGGCTTCTTTAATGCATCAACAGAGAGCACATCTGCTTTGGGCAGGCCACCACCTTCAGGTAATTCAAGCCGAAACATGGAATATATAGAATTGATCTCACCACCGTGGCGTATGTAATTGCCGGAGCCTTGAACGCGCTCTAAAAGGCCTTTTTCCACTAAAATGGCCAATGCTTTGCGCAATGTTCGAACCGTTGTATTGAGCGATTGCGCCATTTCGCGTTCAGGCGGTAAGCGCTCTCCATCCAGCAGTCGTCCGGCGCTAATATCGCGGATGAGCAGCTCGCTAATCTGCACATACATGGGAAGTTTATTTGGACTAGAATTTAAATTTATCACAAAAATCTCCCCCTAATTAGATTGCGCTAAAAAAAATTGATACACTATTGATACTAGCTAGACAAGGTGATAACCTCAGCCCAAGTAAATTATTTTTTGGGGGAGTTAGCGATGTCAGTCGTACCTATTTCATCGCAAGATTTAAAACAAGCTGAAGTCTCTTGGTTTTCAGCCCTATGTTCAGATGATTATCAGTTTCTAGGTGTGCCAGATGGTAACTTGCGTTCAAGCTGGGCGCATTGCAGTGACATCGTGAAAACAGCTGAAAAGCAAGGCTTTCGCAATATTTTATGCCCGTCATCCTATCAAGTTGGTCAGGACACATTGTCGTTTGTCGCGGGTTGCGCGCCAATTACCGAAAAGATAAATCTTCTTGCCGCTGTGCGCTGTGGTGAAATGCAGCCGATCATGTTGGCGCGTACAATCGCAACGCTTGATCATATGCTTGAAGGTCGTTTGACAATTAATATCATTTCATCAGATTTCCCTGGGCAAAAAGAAGATAGCAATTACCGTTATCAGCGTTCGCGCGAGGTTGTTGAGATCTTAAAGCAAGCTTGGACGCAAGACGAAATTACCTATAAGGGTGAAGTTTATGACTTCTCTAAAGGGCTAACGACTGATCCGGTTAAGCCTTATCAACAAAATGGCGGTCCGCTTTTATATTTTGGTGGTTACTCACCCGCAGCTTTAGATTTATGCGGTGAACATTGTGATGTTTATCTTATGTGGCCTGAAAAGCAGGAAGAACTTGCTGGGCGCATGAAGGCAGTAAATGCTGTAGCAGAGAAATATAACCGCACATTGGATTATGGTTTGCGTGTTCATATGATTGTTCGTGAGACAGAGCAAGAAGCCAATGAATATGCGGAATATATTACATCAAAACTTGATGATGAATATGGCCGTATGATCCGTGAGCGAGCGTTAGATTCAACCTCGCTTGGGGTTTCGCATCAGGCTAAAAACCGCGATATTGCCGATGAATTTGGTTATATTGAGCCCAACCTATGGACCGGTGTTGGTCGTGCGCGTTCAGGCTGTGGTGCAGCGCTTGTTGGTTCTGCGGATCAAGTTCTGTCGAAAATTGAAGAATACAAAAAGATGGGTATGCGTGCGTTTATCTTCTCAGGCTACCCGCACATTGATGAAGCTGAGTATTTTGGCAAGCTCGTTATGCCGCATCTTGATACTTGTTCGCTACCACACGCCTATGGTCGTGTGCCAGCGAGCGCCCCTGAAACACCCCTTGCTGCTGGAGTTCGTCGTTAATGGAACGCGTTAGTCTTTCAAGCTCACTTGAGATGAGCCGAATTGTTTATGGTATGTGGCGCATCGCCGATGATACTGATACCTCAGTTGCGCATGTTGATGCGAAAATTAACGCCTGTCTTGATCAAGGTATTACGACATTCGATCAGGCTGATATTTATGGTGGCTATGTTGCAGAAGCCGTTTTGGGTGAAGCTTTAAAAGCTAATCCATCGCTTCGTGGTAAAATGGAAATTGTCACTAAATGCGATATTGTTGCTCCAATTGGCAAGTATTCTGACAAGCCTGTGAAATACTACGACACATCGCCCGCGCATATTAACAGCTCAGTTGAAGCGTCATTGTCTTATATGGCGATTGATCACATCGACCTTTTGCTTATTCACAGACCTGACCCATTTATGGATCACCATGAAACAGGTGCAGCGCTTGATGCACTGGTTGCTTCTGGTAAAGTCGGAAACATTGGCGTTTCAAACTTTAAGCCATATGACTGGGAGTTATTACAATCTGCCATGAGCAATAAGCTTGTGACCAATCAGGTTGAATTTTCAGTGACCGCGCATGATGCATTGACCAATGGCGATATTGCATTCCACCAAAAGAATGGTGAGCACTTAATGGCTTGGTCACCGCTTGGTGGTGGTTCGTTAATGACAGCTGATAATGAATTGACACAAGCTCTTGATAAAATTGCTTCTGAAGCGGGAACGGATCGTTCAGCTGTTGCAATTGCATGGATATTGGCACACCCGTCTAAAATCCTGCCTGTCATGGGAACAAATAACCTTTCACGAATTGCAAATCTTGCGGATGCGATGAAGGTGAAAATGGATCGTATAACCTGGTATCAAATTTATACGCTAGCTTTGGGTCGCGAAGTGGCTTAGTTGAAAGGGCATATAATGCTTGTACAAAAAATCGAAACTCAAGGTGCTGAAAACATGCATGATCAACCGCATGATATTGATCCATCGATATTGAATAATGTGCATGTTCTGCAAACTGAAAATGTGAAGCCGAGCGTTGAAACTGAACGTGCTTTCCGCGATGCTTTGGGATGTTTTGGAACAGGTGTTACTTTAATCACAGCGAAGACTGAACAAGGCCCAATTGGGATGACGGTCAATTCGTTTGCTTCTGTTTCATTGGACCCTGCATTAGTGCTTTGGTCGATCGCAAAAAAATCTGGACGCTATGATGCTTTCCGCAATGCTTCAGATTATGCAATCCATATTTTGGCTAAAAATCAACTTGACCTTGCTATGTCATTTGCCAAGAATGGAAACAGTTTTAACGATCAGGAATGGGATATGAATTCTGGCAAAGTCCCACTTGCGAAAAGAGCACTTGCAAGGTTTGAATGCGAAATTGAAACGGTGCACGACGGGGGTGATCATTCAATTTTGATTGGTCGCGTGAAACGTTTTTCACAACGGGCTGGTCAGCCGCTAATTTTTAATGCCGGAAAATTCGGAACTTTTTCAGATGATGAGATGAAATAGACTTTTCTGATAAATTCTGAATTTCAAAATAAACTGGGGAGGATATTTTGAATACAATTTCAACGTTACTAGCGATTATTGGCGGGTTCAATAATAAGCTTTTAAGCTTCGGTCGAAGTCTTGCTTGTGTGGCAATGGTTTTGATGGTGTTTTGTATCCTTCTGCAGATTTTCTACCGTTATGCGCTCAATAACGCGCTGCCATGGCCGGAAGAGGCTGCGCGCGCTTTGATGATCTGGATGATGGCATTTGTTGCCCCTTCAGCTTATCGATATGCAGGCTTTGTTGCCATTGAGATGGTACCTGACATGATGCCGAAAAAAATTCGTGCTTTACTGATGTTCTCCATCTTGCTTTTGGCAACACTGGTTATTGCAATCATGCTTTCACATGCCTGGGCACATTTTTCTGCGCCATTGCTATTTGATTCATCTGGTCTAAATCGTTTGCTGCAGGATAGCGGGATCAACCAGCTTTTGGGCACCAGCATTGAGTTTAAAACTGCATATATCTATCTTGCGATGTCGGTATTACTCGTCATTATGTTGATAGTTTCAGCTGAACTTATTCTTCGTCAAATCGCGCAATTCATCTGGTCGGAAGAAGAGTTCCCATCGCTTGAAACGCCAGCAGTTATGGTGGGAGATTAATCATGTTAGCACTTTTTCTACCTCTCTTTTTAGTCTTCTTAATGTTTGGCGTGCCGGTGTTTTTTGCGATGTTGGCAGCACCCGGGTTATTGTTGTATTTTAATGGTCAGGAGCGTGATGTTGCGCTGATGTATCGCAATATCTTCAACGGTATTGATAATGGTGTATTGCTTGCGATCCCATTCTTTATGCTCGCTGGTGAATTGATGAACCGTGGCGGTATTACCGAACGTTTGGTAAGTTTTTGTCAGGCGATCATCGGTTCTGTTCGTGGTGGCTTAGCGCAGGTGAATATCTTGTCATCAATGCTGTTTGCCGGGATGTCAGGTTCTGCGGTTGCTGATACTTCTGCTTTAGGGTCTATGTTGATCCCAGCGATGGAAAAAGAGGGTTACACACGTAAGTTCTCTGCTGCGATCACTGCAGCATCATCTGTGATTGGTCCGATCATTCCACCATCAGGCATTATGATCATTTATGCTTATGTGATGGAAGTTTCTGTCGCTGCGCTCTTTGCTGGCGGCATTATTCCTGGCATTCTTGTTGGCTTGGGCTTGATGATTGTTACACGTCTTATGGCTAACAAATATGAGTATCCACCGGCAAAGCGCGTTGTGTTGAACAATGTGACGATTTCACCAGGTGAAAACTTGGCTGCACGTATTTTGCTAAGATTGATGCTTGCTGCTGTGCTTTATCCGCTTGTCACAAGTCTTGGTGGATTTGCAGATGAAATGACAGGTGGTCAAATTGCTCTTGCATTTGCTATCGCGTTGGCAATTGGCGAAGTAATTATTCAAATCCAGCGTCGCTTGATGTCTGAAAATTTCCGCATTGTTTCAAAACGTGCCGTATTGCCATTGCTCACGCCAGTAATCATTTTGGGTGGTATTTTGGGTGGTGTTGCAACACCAACAGAAGCATCGGCTCTTGCCGTTGCTTATGCAGCCTTCCTGGGTTTGATCGTGTTGCGCACATTGAAGCTTAGCGAAGTCCCTGGGGTTCTCATTCGTTCAGCGACTACTTCTGGTGTTGTGTTATTGCTCGTTGGTGCGGCCATGGCGTTTAAAACTGTGGTGAGCTTGTCGCACGCGGCTGAAGATTTGGCTGTCTTCATTGTTTCAATCACGAGCGATCCATTGTTCTTACTGCTTTTGATCAACATCTTGTTGTTCATTGTCGGGATGTTTTTGGATGCAGGGCCTGCGATTATTATCTTGGGTCCAATTCTAGCACCAATCTTCATTAATATGGGTATTCACCCTGTGCATTTTGCTATGATCATGTCTGTTAACTTAACGGTTGGTTTGGCAACACCGCCCATGGGGCTGGTGCTGTTTGTTGCATCATCGGTGTCGGGTGTGAAGGTTGAGGCAATATCGCGTGCGATCTTGCCGTTCTTAGCGGTTGAAGTATTTGTGATCTTCTTGATCACTTATTTCCCAATCATTTCTTTGGGTATTCCCAAATGGTTGGGATTTGTAAAAGATGCAGACTTAATGGGGCCGCTTTTAGGAGCCATCTTTTAAGTTTCTTAAAAACTATATCCCTGTCACAATGGGGCTATAATAATTTGAATAATAATGAGCCATGGTGGCTCACAAATGGAGGAAAAGTATGAACAAACTCATCAATACATTAGGCGCAGCTGCGCTTGGTCTTGGTCTTTTGACGAGTAGTGCAGTTACAGCTTTCGCTGCTGATTTCACTATCCGCGCAACAGCCAATTCAAACGAGAATGACGAAGATTATGATGGTCTCGTTGTTTTCAAAAACTATGTTGAAGCCGCATCAAATGGTAAAGTTGCCGTTGAGCTATTCATCGGTACGCAGCTTTGTTCAAAAGGTGCTGAATGTCTTCAAGGTGTAGCTGATGGCACAATTGACGTGTACATCTCAACATCAGGTGGTGCAGCGGGTGCGTTCCCATATGTGCAGGTTCTTGATCTACCATATCTAATGGCAAGTGATCGTGTTGCAGAAGCTGTTCTTCAAGGCGATTTCACACGTAAAGTTCGTGACATGGCATTGGCAGATTCAGGTGATAAAATTCGTCTTATGACTGTGGGTAACACAGGCGGCTGGCGTAACTTTGCAAACACAAAACGTCGTGTGCAAAACCCATCTGACATGGAAGGTTTAAAGATCCGTACAGTTGTTGCTGATCTACCACAAGAGTTGGTTAAAGCATTAGGTGCTGCACCAACACCGATCCCGTGGCCTGAGCTATTTACATCATTCCAAACTGGTGTTGTTGAAGGTTCTAAAAACGGTATCACAGACATCATGGGTATGAAATTCCCAGATGCTGGCCTTCAGTATGTGACACTTGACGGTCACGCTTACATGGGTGCTCTTTGGTGGATGGGTAATGACAAGTTCATGTCAATGCCAGAAGATCTTCGCCAGGTTGTTGTTGATGGCTTCTCAGCACTTCAACAAGCAACGTTTGCGTCTCCGAAGCGTAAGTCAATTGCAGCGTACGAAGCATTCGTAGCAGGTGGTGGTGATCTTTATGTGCCAACACCAGCTGAAAAAGCGGCGTTTAAAGAAGAAGCTTCACCGGTTTATGACTGGTTTAAAACAAACATCAAAGGTGGTGAAGAAGTGTTCACTGCGCTTACTGATGCAGTTGCAGAAGCTGAAGCTGATATTAAAGCAGCAAATATGAAAGATCTAAACTAGATTTTTTTCTAGCTTGATTGAAGCCTCGCGACATTCGCGGGGCTTTTTTTATAATATGAGAATGAATTTACGTTCGGTTATGCCAAGAGATAAAATAGACACTTTACGCAGAAATGTTATGGTAAGTTTACCTGAACGGATATAACCAACTTTTATAGTCATCGATTAAAATATGCGCTTTATCAATTTGCTCTTTGGTCATTTTCTTCACAACCTCTTCCTGCGAGATCGCAGCGTCGGGGTCGCCTCCGATTGCGGACAGAACATACCATGTGTAGGCGCGTACAAGATCGGGCGCGGGCATTCCGCGACCCACTTCGTAATACCAGCCGATACCACTTTGCGCACCGGGATGACCTTTAAGCGAAGAGCGCAAATACCATTCAAACGCGCGTTCATCATCGCGTTCAACACCAAGACCGAGCGCGTACATAACGCCAATCAATTCCTCCGCGTCGGCATTTCCAGAACGTGCCAATGGCAGAAATTCTTGCATCGCGGCCTTAAAATCATTGGCCTCCATAAAATCGCGACCTTCTTCCAAACCAGCGAAAGTTGGTTGGGCACTGAACAGAGTGGACGCAAGTATAAAACTGGCAATTTTACGATTAAACAATTTGCACTCCTGTCAATTTTAATGGCGAGCTTGACACTTCCTGCTCATGCGGAAAATCCTGCTCAACTTGGATCACAAGATTTCATAAAATTTGATCAGCAGCAAGCCGAGATTGGCCAACTTTTGTTTTATGACCGGATATTATCTGGGAATAAAAATATTGCCTGTTCAACCTGCCATCATCCTGATTTTGGTACCGGCGATGGACTGCCTCTCGGTGTTGGCGAAGGCGGCTTTGGTTTAGGGCCAAAACGTGTTGCAGGTGAGGGGGATGGTCGCATTAAAAAACGGATCCCGCGAAATGCACCTGCGCTTTGGAATTTGGGAGCAAAGTCACTTCATACGATGTTTCATGATGGTCGATTGAGCATTAGCGATCGGTATGGAAATGAGTTCGATAGCCCAGCAGAAGAATGGTTGCCAACAGGGTTTAATTCCCTGCTAGCAGCGCAAGCGGTTTTTCCGCTAGTTGCGCAATTTGAGATGTCTGGAAATCCCAAAGAGAATGAAATTGCTGGAGCTGTTCATGACCGAATTGATGCGGCTTGGCCAATCTTAGCAAAACGGGTGCGTGTTATCCCTGAATATGGTGATGCTTTCGTTGAGGCGTTTGATGACATTCAAAGTTCAGAAGATGTTACCATTGTTCATATCGCCAATGCCCTAGCTGCATTTATGGGACTTGAATGGCAGAGTTTTGATAGTCCATATGATGCATATTTAAATGGCGATGCAGCAGCTCTAACAGATGAACAAAACAAAGGTATGGATTTGTTCTTTGGTAAGGCGAATTGTTCATTGTGTCACTCTGGTCCGCTTTTAAGCGATCAAAAATTCCATGCGCTTCAATTACCGGCATTTGGCCCAGGGCGCACAAGGCGGTTTGATCCGATCCCGCGCGATGTCGGGCGTATGGGCAAATCAGACCTGCTTGAAGATGCTTATCGTTTCAGAACACCAATGTTACGCAATGTTGAATTGACTGCCCCTTATGGGCACAATGGCGCCTATCCGACCCTTGAGGGTATCATCAGGGCGCATGTTGAAACACAACCAATTTGGAGCCGCGAACTTGTTAATTTGCCGGATGCACCTTGGATTGAAGCGGTCGATTTTGCCATACAAGAAGACAGTCGCGAAATGGCTCGACAAGCAAGTGTGCGTGATACAAAACCAATTGCACTAAGTGATGCTGAGATCGACAACCTTGTGGCGTTTATGAAGGCGTTAACAGGCAAAACAGTCGATGAATTGCCGTTTGGGATTCCTCTATCTGTTCCGAGCGGACTAGCATTGGACTAACCAAAAATTGCGAGTGCGGCATAAGGATTGATTTCTGGTTGTTTACCATTCGGCTCAAAAAGTATTTATTGTGCGTTGCAATATAAATTAAAATCAGACATGATTAGTGACATGTCCTCGTCTATGCCTTCCGTTGTCATTGTTGATGAAAATGCAGCCCGTGCTTCAATTATCGAAGCTGGGTTAAAATCTGCAGGTCATGAACATGTTACCATCATCAATGATATGTCCGGAGTTGTAGCAAAGATTGCCGCGATTGCGCCTGATGTTGTGGTCATAGACTTGCAAAATCCAAATCGAGATATGCTGGAAGATGCGCTGCAGCTGTCTCGTGCGGTCAAACGCCCAGTGGCAATGTTTGTTGATAAATCTGATAATGAGATGATGCAGTCTGCCATTGATGCCGGGGTATCGGCTTATGTGATTGATGGCCTTCGGCAAGATCGCGTTAAAGCCATTTTAGACATGGCGGTGAGCCGTTTTAATGCATTTTCAAAACTTGAACGAGAATTAGAAGAAGCAAAATCCGCACTAGAAAACCGCAACGTGATTGACCAAGCAAAACGATTGATCATGACATCGCGTGCGGTGAGTGAAGATGAAGCATATAAATTGTTGCGAAAAACCGCGATGAACCAAAACCGTAAAATAGTTGAAGTTGCTGAAAGTCTTGTTCTGTCAGCAAACTTGCTTGACGGGGGACAATCATGATCGAAATTAACTCTGGCTTTTTACCTCTGACAGATGCGGCAATACTCATCATCGCAAAAGAAATGGGGTTTGCAGAAGAGCAGGGGATCGCACTTAATCTTTTACGCGAAACATCATGGGCAAATATCCGAGACCGATTGGCAGTTGGGCAATTTGAGGTCGCACATTGCCTTGCACCAATGCCGATAGCATCAAATCTTGGGCTGACCCCCTTTGCCACCCCGCTTATTGCACCAATGGCTTTGGGGATGGGCGGCAATGCGGTTACGGTTAGCTATGATATTTATGAAAAAATGTGTGCGCTTGGATATGATGGTCAATTCGATGCCGCTATCGCAGGCGGGTTCTTTCATAAAGTCGTTATGGATTTGCAACAAAACGGTGGCCGAAAATTAAACCTTGGTGTTGTTCATCCATTCTCAGCGCACAATTTTGAGCTTCGCTATTGGTTGTCCTCGATGGGGATTTCACCAGATCAAGATGTTCAAATCAAAATCATTCCACCATTGCTAATGGCTGATGCATTAAATGCGGGGCAGATTGATGGTTTTTGTGTTGGGGAACCTTGGAATAGTATGGCTATTTCGAAAAGTTTTGGTAAAGTCATCACCACCAAAACTGCAATATGGGCATCCAGCCCTGAGAAAGTGTTAACGGTGCAATCTGATTGGGCCGATAAGAATCAGGATGCGTTGCAAGCGCTTCTTGTTGCTTTGTTCAAAGCCGCAAGATGGTGTTCAACAAAACAGAATTTTGAAAAGCTTGCGAAAATTTTATCAACTGAGCCATATTTGAATATGTCAGTAGATCTCGTTTTAGGTGCACTAAACGGATCGCTTTCTTCATCTGTTTCTATTGATGCTGATGATAAGTTGCCATTCTTAGAGTTCTACGAGAATGCAGCAACCTTTCCTTGGCAAAGTCATGCTTTGTGGCTTTATAGCCAAATGGTACGTTGGGGTCATCTTGAGCATTCTGCAGAAAATGTGGAGATTGCGCGGTCTAGTTTTAGACCTGATATTTATCGTGCTGCACTTAAATCAACAGATGCCATTATTCCATCTGGCAATTCTAAGGTTGAAGGCGCATTGAAAACCAGAACTGCAGTTGGTGCTGCGTCAAATACTTTATATTTAGGTCCTGATGGATTTTTCGATGATAACGTTTTTGATCCTGATCAAATCGATAAATACATTAGTGGGCAGTCTTTCGACTAATTATTTTGCATTGCACAAAAATTATTCAATTGTGCATATTTTCCGATCAAATATTAAAGTTTACCAAATGGTCAAGAAAAGTTAATTTGCTTAACATGCTGAAAACAAACGATTAAAATTTTTATTTTCAAACTGGCACGCTTCCTGCATATATGTAGTTAGCTTCCCAAGGCTAATAAGCGGATCCAATGATGGGTCCAAAATAATAGGCAATGCCGCCAAAACTACGTATCTGCATCCTCCTCCCAGCAGAACGTCGTTTTGGCGGTATTTTTTTGTGGGTGATGTAAACCCATTTTGAAGGAGAGAACATGTTTGACGTAATTAAAAAGAACGCAATGGCGCTAGGTGTGACAACGACACTTGCGATCACTGCTTTCTCATCAGCGCAGGCTGAGATGCTGGATGTTGAAAAAGATGAATTGAAATTCGGCTTTATCAAGCTAACTGATATGGCGCCGCTCGCAATTGCCTATGAGAAAGGCTATTTCGAAGACGAAGGGCTTTTTGTGACGTTAGAGCCGCAAGCAAACTGGAAGGTTTTGCTAGACCGTGTGATCACGGGTGAACTTGATGGCGCGCACATGTTGGCAGGTCAACCTTTGGCAGCGACAATTGGTTTTGGTACAAAAGCTCACATCGTCACACCATTTTCAATGGACTTGAATGGGAATGGCATCACAGTATCCAATGAGATTTGGGATATGATGAAGCCGCATATTCCGATGGATGGCGAAGGTAAACCGATCCACCCTATTAAAGCGGATGCGCTGAAACCTGTTGTTGATCAATTTATCTCCGAAGGTAAGCCGTTTAATATGGGTATGGTATTTCCTGTATCAACGCACAATTATGAGCTAAGATATTGGCTGGCATCTGGTGGTATTCACCCAGGTTATTACTCACCAACAGATGTGTCTGGTCAAATTCAAGGTGAAGCGCTTTTATCAGTTACGCCTCCACCACAAATGCCAGCGACGCTCGAAGCTGGAACCATTCACGGTTATTGTGTGGGTGAGCCTTGGAACCAAGCAGCCGTGTTTAAAGGCATCGGTGTTCCGGTTATCACCGATTACGAAATCTGGAAAAACAATCCAGAAAAAGTTTTTGGTTTGACGAAAGAGTTTACTCAGGAAAACCCAAATACAACGCTTGCTCTTACAAAAGCGCTTATTCGTGCTGCGAAATGGCTTGATGAAGATAACAACGCAAACCGTATGGAAGCTGTTGAGATCCTTGCTCGTTCTGAATATGTGGGTGCAGATGCTGAAGTGATCGCAAACTCAATGACTGGTACATTTGAATACGAAAAAGGCGACAAACGTGATGTGCCTGATTTCAACGTGTTCTACCGTTATTTCGCAACATACCCATTCTATTCAGATGCTATTTGGTACCTTACACAAATGCGTCGTTGGGGTCAGATTGCCGATCATAAAGATGATGTTTGGTATGATGAAGTTGCAAAATCAGTTTACTTGCCAGACATCTACATGTCAGCAGCTGAGATGTTGATCGAAGAAGGCTATGTCGACAAAGCTGATTTCCCGTTTGGTACGGATGGCTATAAAGACCCAACACCTTCTGAAGACATCATTGATGGTATTGCATTCGATGCAAAAGCACCGAACGCATACATCGACAGCCTAACGATTGGTTTGAAAACAAACCAAATGATCGATGGCAGCGACGTCAAAGGCTAACTCAAAATAATCCATGGGTTGGCCGCGCAACGGCCAGCCCAATTTTCAGATAATTTATAGGACCAAAAATGGCACAGGCAATGACTTCCGTCCCCGAGGTATCGAGGAAAAGTAAATTCCTTTCTTTCGTGAATAAATCCAGCTCATGGTTAGAGGCATTGGGACTTTCCTGGTTCGTGCCACTATTGAAAATCGCTGGCGGCGATGATGTGAAAACGCAAATGAGCGAGCTGAAACACACGCTTATTGTGCCGCTAATGGGCATTTTACTTTTCTTGGCAGCTTGGGGAATTCTTGCGCCAAAAGTTCAAACTTCACTTGGTGCCGTGCCAGGACCTGTTGAGGTTTGGGAGCAGGTTGGAAACTTGTGGGACGATCATATCCGCGAGCGCGAGAAAGCAGATGCGTTTTATGAGCGTCAGGATGTTCGTAATGCAAAGCTTATCGCAGACGGCAAAGAGGATCGTGTTAAGTTTCGTAACTACACGGGTAAACCAACTTATTTCGATCAAATCGTAACATCTTTGTTCACTGTTGGCCTCGGGTTTATCATTGCAACAATGATTGCGGTGCCGCTTGGAATTGCCTCTGGTTTATCTAAAACCGTAAATGGTGCGATCAATCCGCTTATTCAGATTTTTAAACCGGTGTCGCCACTTGCTTGGCTTCCGATTGTGACCATGATTATTTCGGCAACATATGTCACGCCTTGGGAGTTCATGCCAAAGTCACTGCTTATCTCAGCGGTGACCGTGACGCTTTGTTCACTATGGCCAACGCTGATTAACACTGCGCTTGGTGTTGCATCCATCGATAAAGACTTGATGAATGTAAGCCGCGTGTTGAAACTGCCAACATACAAAACAATCACCAACTTGGTTTTGCCATCATCGCTTCCCTTGATCTTCACAGGCCTTCGCCTTTCACTTGGTGTTGGCTGGATGGTGCTAATCGCTGCTGAAATGCTTGCGCAAAACCCGGGCCTTGGCAAATTCGTCTGGGATGAGTTCCAAAATGGATCGTCTCAATCGCTAGCAAAAATCATGGTTGCCGTTCTAACCATTGGTATCGTTGGCTTCATGCTTGATCGTGTCATGTACACCCTTCAACAAGCCTTTACTTTCTCAAGCAATCGCTAGGATCAGTTGATATGTCTTTTGTAGAAATTTCAGATCTTTCAAAGCATTATGGTGAGGGGGCGAACCGAACTGAGGTTCTCTCCAACATCAATCTGAAAGTAGAAGAGAGCGAATTTATCGCAATTGTTGGCTTCTCTGGTTCTGGGAAAACAACGCTCATTTCAGCTTTGGCGGGGTTGATTGAGCCAGATACTGGCGGTGTGCTTTTCAAGGGAAAAGAAATCGACGGACCGAGCCCTGAGCGTAGTGTTGTTTTTCAATCTTATTCTTTGATGCCGTGGCTTTCAGTTTTCGGAAACGTCGCGCTCGCAGTCAATAGCGTCTTTAAGAAAAAGAGCAAAAAAGAACGCAATGATATTGTTCAAAAATACGTTGATATGGTTGGACTTACCCATGCTGCAGATCGCAAACCTGCAGAACTGTCTGGTGGTATGCGCCAACGTGTTGCTGTGGCGCGCGCATTGGCAATGCAATCGGAATTGCTGCTTTTAGATGAGCCGCTTTCGGCGCTCGATGCGTTAACACGTGCGAAGTTGCAGGATGAGTTTTCTGACATTTGTGAGAAAGAGAAGAAGACAATCATTCTTATCACTAATGATGTGGATGAAGCCATTTTGCTTGCAGACCGCATCATCCCGTTAAAACCTGGGCCAAACGCCACGTTGGGACCCGATTTTAACGTTGATCTGCCGCGCCCGCGTAACCGCGCTGAAATGAACTCAAGCGAGGAATTCATCAAACTTAGAGCGCAAGTTACGGAATATTTGATGGCTGTAGGCGCTGAACGAGGTGCGGATGCGGAGCAGGAATTTAACCTGCCGAATGTCGTGCCAATCACGCAAATGAAAAATGATAAACTACCTTCAGCGTATGAGGCGGAAAGCGGTCCAAAACACGATCGAACTTATCTTGAGTTTTCACAAACGAAAAAAGTCTATCCTACGCCAAAAGGGCCTCTAACGGTTGTCGATGGCTTTGATTTGAAAATGAAAAAGGGTGAGTTTGTAACTCTAATTGGTCACTCTGGATGTGGTAAATCGACCGTGCTTTCTATGGTGTCTGGTTTGAATGAAATTACGGCTGGTGGTATCATTTTGGACGGCACACATATTCAAAGTGCTGGACCTGATAAAGCCGTGGTGTTTCAAGCACCATCGCTTCTACCTTGGCTAACAGCTTATCAAAATGTTGCTTTAGGGGTTGAGAAAGTCTACCCGCATGCAAGTGCGCAAGAACGTAAGGAAGTGATCGAATATTACTTATCTCGTGTTGGGCTGGCTGATTCAATGGATAAACCAGCGATGGATTTATCCAATGGTATGAAACAACGTGTGGGCATTGCGCGCGCCTTTGCATTATCACCAAAATTGCTGCTTTTGGATGAGCCATTTGGCATGCTTGATTCCCTTACTCGGTGGGAGTTACAAGATGTTTTAATGGACGTATGGAAACGTACGGAAGTGACAACGATTTGTGTCACCCATGATGTGGACGAAGCTATCTTACTCGCTGATCGCGTGGTGATGATGTCCAACGGACCGAATGCAAAGATCGGTAATATTATGGAGGTTGACCTTCCGCGCCCTCGTTCAAGAAAGGCGTTGCTCAACCATCCTGATTATTATGCATATCGTGAGGAGTTGCTCGACTTCTTAGAAGCTTATGAAGGTGGGGCTGATCCATCTGAAGAGCAACTGAAATCCATTCAGGAAAAACGTGCGGCTCGTATTGCGCGACAATCCAATAAAAAATCAGTTGCAGCTGCGGAGTAGAACATGAAAAAGAAACTTGTAATTATTGGTAACGGCATGGTTCCGGGCCGCATGTTGGAGCGTTTATACGAACAAGCGCCTGACCTTTACGATGTGACCATTTTTAATGCTGAACCACGTGTCAACTACGACAGGATTATGTTGTCGCCTGTTCTATCTGGCGAAAAATCCTTTGAGGAAATCATCATCCACGGTGACGATTGGTACGACACGCACAACATCACGCTTTATAAAGGTCATAAAGTCACTAATATTGATCGCAAGGCGAAAACGGTTTCCTCAAATATGGGTGAATCAGTTGCTTATGATAAGCTCGTGATTGCAACAGGTTCCAACCCATTTATCATTCCTGTGCCCGGGCATGATCTTCCAGGTGTTTTATCCTATCGTGATCTTGATGATGTTGAAGCTATGTTGCTTGCTGCTAAATCCAGCGACAAAGCTGTCGTTATTGGCGGTGGTTTGCTTGGTCTTGAAGCTGCAGCGGGTCTTAAAGAACAGGGCATGGATGTGTCTGTTGTGCACTTGATGCCAACATTAATGGAACGACAGCTTGACGAAGCTGCCGGACATTTGCTTCAGCGTGAGCTGGAAGGTCGCGGCATTAAAGTTCACACATCATCCAACACCAAACAAATTGTTGGTGATGGAAAAGTTGAAGGTCTTGAACTGGAAGATGGCACGATTATCCCAGCATCTCTTGTGGTAATGGCAGTTGGTATTCGTCCAAACGCGCAAATTGCTAAGGAAGCTGAACTTGATATCGGTCGCGGTATCTTGGTTGATGGCCGAATGGTCACAAGCGATCCAGATATTTATTCACTTGGTGAGTGTACCGAAGTGGGTGGCCAGGTTTACGGCATTGTTGCACCACTTTATGAGACAGCGAAAATTGCAGCTGATCATTTAGCAGGGGTTCCGTGTGAAGCATTTAAGCACACTGAAACTGCTACGAAGCTCAAAGTTACCGGCATTGATCTGTATTCACTTGGAGATTTTGCACAAGGTGATGATCGTGAAGAGATCGTATTGCGTGATGCGCAAGCAGGGATCTATAAACGCCTTGTCATCAAGGATAATAAGATCATCGGCGTTGTGCTTTATGGTGAAACATCCGACGGTGCTTGGTTTAATAATATGCTGAAAAAAGGCGAAGATATCTCGGAAATGCGAGAAACATTGATTTTCGGTCAAGCCTATCAAGGGGGTGCCCCCCTGGACCCCACGGCGGCCGTTGCAGCCTTGCCGGATGATGCAGAAATCTGTGGCTGTAACGGCGTTTGCAAATCAACAATTGTTGGCGCTATTAAGGACAAAAACCTCTCGACGCTTGACGATGTGAGAGCGCATACAAAAGCATCAGCGTCTTGTGGAACTTGCACAGGTCTTGTCGAGCAACTTATGGCCGTCACGCTTGGTGATAGTTATAATCCTGCAGCGATTACGCCAATGTGTGCATGCACAGATTTGGGCCATGATGATGTCCGCCGTTTGATTAAGGCGAAAGAGTTGAAAACAATTCCTGATTTAATGCAGGCATTGGAATGGAAGACATCTTGTGGCTGTGCAAAATGCCGTCCAGCGCTCAACTATTATATGGTGTGTGATTGGCCTGATGAATATGCCGATGATTATCAATCTCGTTTCATTAATGAACGCGTTCACGCCAATATCCAAAAAGATGGAACATATTCTGTTGTGCCGCGCATGTGGGGCGGGATGACATCGTCCAAAGAGCTTCGTGCAATTGCAGACGTTGTCGATAAGTTTGATATCCCTGCGGTTAAATGTACAGGCGGTCAACGCATCGATATGTTGGGCATTAAAAAAGAAGATCTGCCTGCTGTTTGGGCAGACCTTGGTGAAGCTGGGTTTGTTTCTGGTCAGGCCTACGCTAAAGGTCTGCGCACGGTTAAAACGTGTGTGGGTACTGACTGGTGCCGGTTCGGTACGCAAGATTCCACCGGGCTTGGTATCAAGCTAGAGAAATTTATGTGGGGGTCTTGGACACCTGCAAAACTTAAACTGGCTGTTTCAGGTTGCCCGCGAAATTGCGCTGAAGCAACGTGTAAAGATATCGGCGTTATCTGTGTGGATTCAGGGTATGAAATTCATTTCGCTGGTGCTGCAGGCCTTGATATCAAAGGCACGGAAATCCTTGGAAATGTTTCAACCGAAGATGAAGTGATGGAGCACGTGGTGGCACTTGCACAGATGTACCGCGAGCAGGGACGTTATCTTGAACGCATATACAAATGGGCTAAGCGCATCGGTCTTGATGAGATTAGATCTCAGATTATGGACAATGCGGACATGCGAAAAGCTTATTACGAACGCTTTGTGTTTAGTCAGAAATTTGCACAAGTGGACCCTTGGAACGAACGCGTGTCTGGCAAAGACAAGCACGAGTTTAAACCAATGGCAGATCTGAAATTGGAGCCAGCGGAATGAATGCGATGACAGAAAACTGGATTGCTATTGGCAAGTTGGATGATATCCCACTTCGTGGCTCGCGATGTGTGAAAAATGGTGACATGACGATTGCGCTATTTCGCACAGCAGATGATCAGGTCTTCGCTCTTGAAGACAAATGTCCACATAAAAATGGCCCTTTAAGTCAAGGCATTGTCCATGACGGTTGTGTAACCTGCCCTTTGCATAACTGGGTCATTTCCCTTTCTTCCGGAACGGCACAGGGCGCTGACGAAGGTTCCACGATGACCTTTCCAATCAAGATCGAGGATGGTGATATTTTGCTTTCTCTTGATGGGCATAAAGCATAATGAGCATAGATCTGCCGAAAACGATTAAGACAACATGTCCTTATTGTGGTGTGGGTTGCGGAGTATTAGCAACCCCGCAACAAGATGGATCGCTTGATATAAAAGGTGATCCAGATCATCCGGCAAATTTTGGTAGATTATGTTCAAAAGGCTCCGCATTAGGTGAGACGACATCCCTGGATGATCGGATTTTGCAGCCAGAAATCAACGGACAAGTTTCCACATGGGATGAGAGCCTTGATCTGGTCGCAAAAAAGTTTTCCGAAACCATCAATGAGCATGGTCCAGATTCAGTTGCGTTTTATGTCTCCGGTCAAATTTTAACTGAAGACTATTACCTCGCGAACAAATTGATGAAGGGTTATATCGGATCGGCGAATATTGACACTAATTCTCGCCTTTGCATGGCGTCATCTGTTGCAGGTCACAAGCGCGCGTTTGGTTCTGATACAGTCCCAGGCTGTTATGAAGATTTAGAGCTTGCGGATTTGATTGTCCTAACGGGTTCCAATCTGGCGTGGTGTCATCCGGTGCTCTATCAACGCATTATGGCGGCCAAACAATCTCGTCCTGAGATGAAGGTGGTGCTGATTGATCCGCGCCGCACAATGACCGCAGATATTGCAGATTTGCATCTTCCAATCGCAGCCGATGGTGATGTTGCGCTGTTTGCTGGATTGCTCAAGCATCTTCATGAGAATGGATGTGAAAATCAAAATTTTGTCAAAAACCATACATCTGGTTTGGGTGAAGCGCTCAAACAATTACATGAAGTGTCGATGGATGATATCGTACAAGCAACATCTCTTGATGTTTCCGATATTCGGCGGTTTTATCAAATGTTTGCTGATACCGAAAAGACAGTAACGGTCTATAGTCAGGGTGTTAATCAATCAAAATCTGGCAGTGATAAAGTTAATACAATTATCAACTGTCATTTGGCCACAGGTCGAATTGGGAGACCCGGTATGGGTCCTTTTTCAGTAACCGGACAACCGAACGCGATGGGAGGGCGTGAGGTTGGTGGTCTGGCAAATATGTTAGCGGCACATATGGCGATTGAAAATGTGGATCATCGCGATCTTGTACAGTCGTTTTGGCAGTCGCCCACTATTGCATCACAAACCGGGCTTAAAGCGGTTGATATGTTCAAGGCGGTCAAAGACGGGCGCATAAAAGCGTTATGGATTATGGCGACTAATCCTGTTGTCTCAATGCCGCAGGCAAATGATGTGAAAGAAGCAATCAAATCCTGTCCGTTTGTTGTTGTGTCAGATGTTATTCATTCAACCGATACTGTTGCACTCGCTGATGTGAAATTACCTTCACTTGCATGGGGTGAGAAAGATGGAACGGTAACGAATTCTGAGCGTCGTATTTCGCGTCAGAAAGCGGTATTGCCTGCACCGGGTAATGCAAAAGCTGATTGGTGGCAGTTGGCTGAAGTTGGCAAGCGCATGGGGTTTGATGAGGCATTTACGTTTATGGATGCTCGCGCTGTTTTTGTTGAACACGCAAAACTCTCAGGCCATCAAAATGATGGGTCTCGAGATTTTGATATATCGGGATTGATCGATGTATCAAGCGTTGAATATGATGAATTAAAACCTGTGCAATGGCCCATCGTTGGTAAAAATCGCGCGGTAAAAACCCGGTTTTTCGCCAATGGCGCTTTTTATACACCAAACCGTAAAGCCAATATTCTTCCTATTTCGTTTGAACCTGCGGCTAAGCCATCTACAAATCATTTGACGCTTAATACAGGGCGTATACGTGATCATTGGCACACGATGACACGGACAGGTAAAAGCGCACGTTTATCGTCGCATTTGGGCGAACCTTATTGTGAAATCCACCCAGATGATGCGGAGCGATTGGAGATTGAGCCTGCGTCTCTTGTGGAGTTGAATTCCGCACATGGCAAAATTATCGTGCGTGCACTTTTAACTAAGCGTCAACAGCAAGGGTGCGTATTTGTCCCCATGCATTGGACGGATCAATTTGCAGCCAACGCGCGGGTAGATGTGCTCGTACCATCAATAACGGACCCTGTCTCTGGTCAACCTGCGCTTAAAAATGTGCCTGTGCAAGCAAAGCCTGCGCTTATGGCAAATTATGGCTTGATGGTATCACGTTATAAGCCAACGCCTCCGCCACTTGATTATTGGGCTTTATCAAAGTGCGTTGAGGGCTGGAAACTTGAATTTGCACATGGTGCGGATCAAAAGTTTGATTTCTCCGAGCAAGGTATTTGGGGATTAGCGAATACATTAAACGATATTTCATACCTTGATCAGGATACAGGTCGCAGCCGATATGCCTGGTTTGAGAATGAACAGCTAGAAACTGCATTATTTTTGAGTGAAAACCCTGTTGAGGTTTCTCGAAACTGGGCGAGCGAACAACTCACTAAACGTTTTGAGACGATTGCTGATCGTTACAAGATAATTGCCGGACGCCCAAGTGTTGATCAACCCGACAAAGGGCAGATCATTTGCAGCTGCTTATCTGTCGGCTCAAACGAAATCATCGGTGCAATTCATCAAGGTTGTTTAAACCTAGATGCGATTGGTGATGCAACAGGTGCTGGAACAAATTGCGGCTCATGCCGAGCAGAAATAAGTGAGATTATTCATGACAATCAGATCCTTGCCGCAGAGTAATAAACGAAAAAGAACTCGGCCAGAACGCATTGGCGAACTGGCTGTTTTGCCGATATTTTATAGGCTGAAAGATAAAAAGGTTGTTTTAGCAGGTGGCTCGGACGCGGCCGCGTGGAAATGTGAATTGCTCGTTGCAGCTGGTGCATGCGTTCACCTATATGCCACAGAACTTGATGCAGAATTTGACGCGTTAATTTCAGATAATCCAGAAAAGATCATTTGGTATCAAAGACCCTGGGCGACGGATATCTTTGATAATGCTCAAATTGCGATTGGTGATATGACAAGCGATGGTGCTGCCAAAGCATTTTATTGTGCTGCAAAAGCTGCGGGCGTCCCAGTTAATGTGATTGATATGCCCGAATTTTGCGAATTTCAGTTTGGTTCAATTGTTAATCGTAGTCCCGCAATTGTGAGTATTTCAACAGATGGCGCAGCTCCTATTTTGGGGCAAGCTATTCGGCGCAGAATTGATACCTTGTTACCAACATCGTTACAGGGTTGGGCAAAAACCGCAATGTCAATCCGTGCGCGCGTGAATGAGTTGCTTGAACCGGGTAAAGAGCGCCGTGCATTTTGGGAGCATTTTGTTGATCTTGCATTCTCCAAGAATGTGGAGCCTTCTACAGAAGACCAATTACTAAAAAACGCCAAATGGATGAAAGCTGGCAGTGAAGCTGGGAAAGTGACACTTGTTGGCGCGGGCCCAGGCGACGCTGAATTGTTGACGATTAAGGCTATGCGCGCGCTGCAATCTGCTGACGTGATTTTGTTTGATGATTTAGTCTCCACCGATGTTTTAGAACTTGCCCGCCGCGAAGCTAAACGCATGCTTGTAGGAAAGCGTGGTGGCAGAGAAAGCTGCAAGCAAGACGATATCAATGAGATGATGCTTAAGTTTGCTAAGTCTGGCAAAAATGTAGTGCGATTAAAATCGGGTGATCCATCTGTATTTGGCCGAGCGGGCGAAGAAATTTGTGCTCTGGAAAAACACAATATTCCGGTTTCAATTATTCCTGGCATTACCGCCGCGTCTGCGATGGCAGCTCAGCTCGGTGTATCACTAACACACCGTGATCATGCGCAGTCTGTTCGCTTTATCACAGGCCATAGTAAGCACGGCAAGTTGCCGGAAAGTGTGAATTGGCCTGCCGTTGCTGATAACACAACAACCACGATTTTTTATATGGGTGGCAGAACAGCTACGCAAATAAAAACCCGCCTTATCGATGAAGGTATGAACGGGCAAATGCCGGTTGTGATCTCGTCATCCATTTCGCGAGACAACCAAGAAACATGGTTTGGAAGTTTGAGCGATATCGATTCAGGCATTGAACAGATTGGTTATGATCAACCTGTGTTAATCGGTGTTGGTGATGTGTTTGGTTCAGCTGCCGCGTCTATGCAAAACATGCAAAATTCGTTTGAACAAACCGCATAACATTATTGATTGGCGATATATTCTTGAACGCGTTCTGCATTGTCTTTGGCAATGGATCCATCTCTATTCCACAAAGAGTTCTCAAAACCGATCCGAACTTTACCTCCCTTTTTGTGCGCATTTAAAAGGCAGTCCGTTTCACCTTGCCCAAACGCGCAAATGGCCCAATCGATTTTGGCATCCTGTTGGGTCACCCATTTATAAAATGGATCAAGGTCATCTGGTGAGCTTTGTTGGTTTTTCGTATAGCGACCAAGTACAAAAAGCAGTTGCGTAGCGGCTCTATCATTCAGCAATGACAGTTTTTCAATACGTGCAAGATCATCGGTATCGTAGACGATATGTTGAACAGAAATTTCTTTTTCTGCACACCAAGAATAAAAACGTTTTGCCTCAATATCTTCACCCTCAGATAACATTTCTGCAATTGAAATGGACACGGCCTTTGGCATGACCTTTTCCACCACTTCGCGTTGTTGCTGTGGCAAATATTGTCCAACCGCTTCTGTGGTAATTTGGACGTAAAAATCAGGTAGCGCTGTTTCCATTTCATGCAGGGCTTCGCTATATTTGCCAGCGTCTAACGTGTGTTTATCCTGCGCATCGCGAATATGCATATGAAGACCATCTGCGCCAGCTTTTTGACACGCAATTGCAACTTCAACAGTTTCTGCAATTGAGAGTGGTAGAGCAGGGTGATCTACTTGAGTTCGCCTTGCGCCATTGGGTGCAACCATGATGTTTGGAAGTTGTGAATAGTTTGGCATCAAAGCACCTTTTGAATGGCTAAATAAAGTTTTTCGACGATCTCGTCGATATGGTTGTCTTCTATTATAAATGGCGGTGCGAGAAGTACGTGATCACCGTTAACCCCATCTATCGTACCACCCATCGGATAGCAAATCAGACCTGCCTCAAACGCAGCTTTTTTGATCTTTTTGTTGACAGCTTTGTCGGACGAAAACGGTTGTTTCGTTTCCCTATCTTGAACGAATTCGATACCGCGAAATAAACCACGTCCTCGAATATCTCCGATGTAAGGGTGTTGGCCAAATTTTTCGACTAGCGCTGATTGAAGCTTCTCCCCCATATCGTGCGCGCGCTGCACAAGTTTGTGTTTCACCAGTTTATTTATAACGGCAATTGATCCGGCTGCTGCAGTTGGATGACCTAGATAGGTATGTCCGTGCTGGAAAAATCCTGATCCGGTTTCTATAGTTTGATAAATTTCTTTGGTGCAGAGCATGGCGCCGATGGGTTGGTAACCTGCACCAAGTCCTTTTGCGATTGTGATGATATCTGGTGATATTCCATCTTGCTCACAGGCAAACATTGAACCGGTGCGCCCCATACCGCACATCACCTCATCCAAGATCAGCAAAATACCATATTGATCGCAGATCTCTTTGATGCGTTTGAAATATCCCTTAACTGGTGGCACAGCGCCTGCTGTCGCGCCAACAACCGGCTCTGCGACAAAACCAATAACGTTTTCGGCGCCAAGACGTTTGATCTCCGTTTCCAACTCATTGGCAACACGTTGGCCATATTGCTCTGCCGTTTCATCATTTTGTTTTCCGCGATATTCAAAACATGGAGAAATATGACTTGTTTCAATCATCAAAGGAGAAAACGGTGCGCGGCGCCATTCATTGCCTCCAGTTGCAAGTGCTGCAAGGGTGTTGCCGTGGTAACTTTGTTTGCGGGCAATAAAATAGCGTTTTGATGTTTGACCTTGTTCCCAACAATATTGACGAGCAAGTTTTAGTGCGGATTCAACTGCCTCAGAACCTCCCGATACAAGATACACACGATCAATGTTGCCAGGAGCAAGCTCGATAAGTTTGTCAGCAAGTTCTTCGGCGGGTTTTGACGTTAAAAACCCCGTGTGTGCGAAGGCAATTTGATCCAGCTGTGCTTTGATTGCATTGGTTACATCCTGATCGCCGTGACCTAAACAAGAAACTGCAGCCCCACCGGAACCATCGAAATATTGTTTGCCGCTTGTATCGTATAAATATACACCTTTGCCGCTTTCCACGGTGGGGATATTTGCTTTGGTATGCCTTGGAAATATGTGTGACATTTCAATTTCTTTGCTGTCGTTATTGTTTTAAATTGTGGGGGGGGCGATGATGGCAGTCATCTCTTTAAGAAAACAGATCGGATTTGATGGCTTTTTCGATGAGTTCTGCGACTGATGTAACATCCATTTTTTCCAATACGCGTGCGCGATGGTGATCGACGGTGCGTGGACTTACATCCAGTTGACGTCCGATATTTTTACTCGATGTGTCAGCAGGGTTTTGAACGATAAATTCTGCGATTTCTTTTTCGCGTGCTGTCAGCGTTTCAAATTTCGCTTTAAGCGCGTTCGCACTCTCAATGTCTTCATTAAAACTGATTGCTTGTTCAAATGCTGTATCAATGGCTTTTAAAAGAACCTTTTGTTGAAAAGGCTTTTCTAGAAAATCTATCGCTCCAGCTTTTATCGCCTGTACTGATTGGGGAATACCCCCATGTCCGGTCATAAATATAATTGGGATGGAGATCTCCATCTCGATAAGCTTATTTTGCAACTCCAGCCCGTTCATTTCCGGCATGCCATAGTCTAATAGTAAACAGCCAGATATTGTTCGATTATATGTTTCTAAAAAACTATCGGCTGATGAAAAGCTCTCCACCTTATATCCGCGTTTTGTCAATGATCTGGTTAAAGATGTGCGGATATCTTCCTCATCATCAATGATATAAATTGTAAAATCTTCCATGCGAAACATGCGATAAATTTCCTTTAATAACTTAACTTATCACAGCAACTGGAATTGTGAAGCAAAAGCGGGATCGCCCTTTGGTTTTTGGCTCGTACCATACCTTGCCGCCATTTGCCTCTATCAAGGTTCTGCTGAGTGATAAGCCCAGACCCATCCCGTCTCGTTTACTACTTTCAAATTGGGCAAATAGATCCACATCAGGATCAATGCCGGGACCTGTATCAATTACGTGGATCTCGATGAATTTCTTCTGTGGCTTGGTTTTGATGGTAATATCACGTTCACTCACACCCGAAGCTTCAACGGCTTCAATAGCATTGCGTGTGAGGTTCATGATCACTTGTGCGACCTGAACCCTGTTGCCGAACACGAGCGGAATGTCTTGTGCTTTAAGTGCAATTGAAATTTCAAGTTCATTGGCTTCTGGTTTTAACAATTGTAATGTTTGATCCAATAATTCGTTGATATCAAATTGGGATTTTTCACCTTCATCTTTGCGAACGAGACCACGAAGCGCACGAATGATTTCTGCACCATGATGGGCCTGCCGATCCATGTCATTTAATATCTCAATTAACTCCGGATCAGCATCAGGTAAGTCTTTTAATGTTAGAAGTGCAGCATCAACGTTTTGAGTGATTGAGGTCAATGGTTGGTTTAGCTCGTGCGCTAAACCCTCAGCCATTTGCCCCATCATATTCACCCGGGCAAAGTGCGATAGATCACGGCTGAGTTCATTGATTTTAGTTTCAGCTTTTTTCTGAGCCGTTCTGTCATCAATCGTTGCCACCGCATACATCGGCTCGCCTTTGTTATCGCGGATCAAAAATGCATTGACCTGTAACCAGATAATCTCTCCGTTTTTACGTATGTATCGTTTTTCTTGATTGTACTCGTAGTCTTCAAACAAAGTTTTTTGAAACGAGAGATAACTATCGACATCTTCGGGGTGAAGAATGTCAAAAATGGACAAGTCAGCCATTTCTTTAAGCGTATAGCCTAGCGTATCCGCGAGTTGTTGATTGACGCGGATGAAATGTCCGTCATTTGGCGATATCTGTGCCATCCCACGGGAGGTCAAACTAAAGGTGAGGCCATAGATACGCTCAAAGGTTTTTCTCTGGGCAATTTCACTTGCAAGTGTTTCACTAACTTCTTCAAGTTCGGGGTAGGTTTGGGAACTGGCGTTGGATTTTGAAACGTTACCACTTGCAACATGGCCTGCCCTTATGGCGAAATCGCGGATAGGTTGGTTGATCTTATTGGCAATTTTTAGCCCGATCAGACCGGTGATCATCGCAATAAACATCGCGATCCATATATTGCGCGTTCTGTTTTTCTCAATGCCGCCAATAAAGTCGCTTAAGGGCGCGTAAATTGCGATTGACCATGGTAGGTCGTGGTTTGAACCGGGGATTAAAATGGAGGCATATTTGCCATCGTTATATTTAAATTCGGCTTCAATCTCTTGCTCTGCGGCAACTTGATCAAAATTTGGGAGATTGCCAAAAGCTTCTCTTGCAACAAGGTCTTCAATCTGGTCGATCTTGACAAATTTTAACGTATTAGCTTGATCTGTTTCTCGAATGAAATTGGAATTTGGATGTGCGATAACATCTCGATCACTCGATAATGCCATTGCAACACCAGAGCTACCAATATCAAGACCTGATAGGAAACGTGAGATTTCCTCAATTTCTATATCAACGCCAATAACACCCTCAAATTGATTAGATGCTGAGGTGATCGGGGTTGCAGCGGTGATGCCAGGGCTTTGGGAGGAGAAGAAAATATAAGGTGCTGTCCAAATAAAACTCCTTTTGTCCTTCGCATCAATATACCAAGGTCTTACGCGTGGGTCGAATTTATCAGTGGGGTCGGTTGTTCGTCTTGTGACATTATAATTTTCATCTCTCCAGATGAGTTCGGTTGAAATAAACCCGTTGTTTCGTTTAACGAGTTTGGTGCGAAAATCAGCGTGTTTTTCGCTGCGCATGACATAGACGAAATTACCCTGATCATCACCGTAATAAATCCCTGATAATTGCGGAACAACTTGCATTTGCTGAAAGAGCAATTTTTCCAATTGTTCAGCGCTGTTGTTATCAACGATGTCGCTTTCAATCAGACGTTTTGCAAGTTTTGTCGCGCGAATCGCAGGTTCCAAAAAGCCCTTAGAATGCTCTGTTGAACCTCGTCCAACTTCGCCAATAAGCGTGGTCGCGTGGTCCAATAGAACGCGTTCTGATGAGACGAAATAAAATGAAACCACTGAAAGAACGGCGATAAATTGTAGTCCAGATAACCAAATTGCAAGGATTGCACCAAGTGAAAGTTTCATTGTGATCGGCCCTTTGATTACGCATACGCAACTCATGAATTGCAAAAATCAATATATATTTCAACGAATTAGGTCTTATATCTTATTGATCAATATGACTTTGTCATTAAGCAATAAGTCTCTTTTTCGTGTCTGTAAACAATTTTAGAACATCTCTCATCGGTATAGGTAAACACGCGTATAGACAGTTTTTTGCTCGAATGTGATCCTCTTTGTTAAGCAGGGTAGGGAGTATTGCGTCCAAAATAATAGAATCCGGGCTCGTTACAAGATGAGAACTAGATCGAAAATCCTTCACTGACCTGCGGAAATAGAATTTAATTAATCGGGAGATTACAATGATTAATAAGTTAAAACTACTTACAGCGACACTTGCACTTGGTTCTATGATGGGCACATCTGCAATTGCTGAAGACTTCATCACAATCGGTACAGGCGGTGTAACTGGTGTTTACTACCCAACAGGTGGTGCGATCTGTCGTTTGGTCAATAAAGGCCGTAAAGACCACGGCATTCGTTGTTCTGTAGAATCAACAGGTGGTTCAGTTTATAACATCAACACAATTCGCGAAGGCGAGCTAGAGTTCGGTGTTGCGCAATCAGATTGGCAGTATCACGCTTATAACGGTACTTCAAAATTTGCCGATGCTGGTAAATTTGAAGAGCTTCGCGCTGTGTTCTCAGTTCACCCTGAGCCATTTACAGTTGTTGCACGTGCAGATGCTGGGATCTCAACATTTGACGATCTTAAAGGTAAACGCGTAAACATTGGTAACCCTGGTTCTGGCCAACGCGGTACAATGGAAGTTCTTCTTGACGCTAAAGGTTGGACTACTGGCGATTTCGCTCTTGCAACTGAGCTAAAAGCTGCTGAGCAATCAGCTGCACTTTGTGATAACCAAATCGATGCGATGGTTTACACAGTGGGTCACCCATCTGGTTCAATTCAAGAAGCAACAACTGCATGTGACAGTGTGCTAGTAACTGTTGATGGAAGCGCTGTTGAAGGATTGATTGGCGACAATCCATTCTACCGTTCAGCAACAATTCCAGGTGGCATGTATCGCGGTAACGACGGCGACACAATGACATTTGGTGTTGGTGCAACTTTCGTGTCATCAACAGCAGTTTCTGATGAAGCAGTTTACACAGTTGTGAAATCAGTGATGGAAAACATCGAAGACTTTAGAAAGCTTCACCCTGCATTTGCAAACCTTGATCCAAAAGCGATGGCAACAGCAGGTCTTTCAGCACCGCTACATCCTGGTGCTGCAAAATACTACAAAGAAGCAGGCTTGATCGAGTAAGTCTCTTAAACACATACGGGGAGGGCAGCGATGCCCTCCTTTTTGCATTTAGTTTAAGTTTTCCATGGATAGTCGAGGGGACATCTCAATGGCAGATAATAACAAAGAAAACCGTGCATTAAGCGAAGAAGAGCTACAGGAATTAGTAGCCGCAACAGACGCTGGTGCAAGATCTCCCCAAGGTTCAGTGGGAACATTTTTAGCGGTTGTCGCGGTCATTTGGTCTGTATTTCAGGTCATTTTAGCATCACCATTGGCAAATTATGTTTTGCCTGGGGACATTATCAATAACTCTCGCCAGCTGCATTTGGCATTCGCCATTTTCCTTGCATTCATGGCCTATCCAGCGCTTAAATCGAGCCCACGCGATTATATCCCAATTCAAGATTGGATAATGGCGATCTTAGCGGCCTTTATTGCGCTTTATGGATTTATATTTTACCAAAAAATCGTTGACGCAGGCGGATTAGCTGATGATGTCGACAAGTGGTTTGCACTTGTTGGACTGTTGCTATTGTTTGAAGCAGCCCGTCGCGCGCTTGGACCAGCAATGGCCATCATCGCAACGATATTCTTAGCCTACGTGTTCTTCGGATCATCTGAGATTGTGCCTGACGTTATTCGTTGGAAAGGCGCATCTTTGAAGAAAGCCATGAGCCATATGTGGATCACCTCAGAAGGTGTGTTCGGTATTGCGCTTGGTGTGTCGACGAAATTTGTATTCTTGTTTGTGTTATTTGGTGCGCTGCTCGATAAAGCAGGCGCAGGTAACTATTTCATCAAAATGGCATTTGGCGCGCTTGGTCACCTTAAGGGTGGACCTGCGAAAGCTGCCGTTGTTGGTTCTGCTGCAACTGGCCTAATCTCTGGTTCATCAATTGCCAATGTGGTGACAACAGGTACGTTTACAATTCCATTGATGAAACGCGTTGGTTTCTCATCTGAAAAAGCGGGTGCTGTTGAGGTGGCAAGTTCGGTTAACGGACAGATTATGCCACCTGTGATGGGTGCTGCTGCTTTCTTGATGGTGGAGTATGTGGGAATTTCATACGTGGAAGTAATCACGCATGCATTCTTGCCTGCAACGATCTCTTACATTGCACTTGTTTACATTGTGCATTTGGAAGCTGTGAAATCCAACATGCCAACACTTGGTAACCGTGTTGTATCAATGGGTCGCACAATTGGTGGCATGGCATTGTTCTTCGCTGGTTTTGCCGGTCTTTGTTATGGTGTGCAATATCCGGTTAAATGGATAACCTCGCTCTTCCCAGAAGGGTCTGGTGGTATCTTAGCATTGCTTGTGTTTGCCGCTTATGCTGCATTG
Organism: Lentilitoribacter sp.; assembly: GCA_039986595.1. GTDB lineage: Bacteria > Pseudomonadota > Alphaproteobacteria > Rhizobiales > Rhizobiaceae > Lentilitoribacter. The sequence goes on along the minus strand of JBDWQJ010000006.1, from coordinate 86,360 downwards.
TTGTGGTTAGCTGCGCAGGTGCCTGATCTTGAGCCTGATGATCCAAATGCAAAGAAAGTTGAACTACCAGTTATTGCCGATATTTATAAAGCTGGTCTTTACTATCTGTTGCCAATCATCGTGCTTGTTTACTTCTTGATGATCGAGCAAAAATCACCAGGTCTGTCAGCATTCTGGGCAACAGCATTATTGTTTGTAATTTTGCTTACGCAACGCCCACTTAAATCAATTTTCCGCGGTGAAAATGAAACAGCAAATGCCTTTAAAGATGGTGTTGCTGATTTGATCCAAGGATTGATTGATGGGGCTCGCAATATGATCGGTATTGGTCTTGCAACAGCAACAGCTGGGGTGATCGTTGGTACGGTGACGTTAACAGGTGTTGGTCAAGTTATGGCTGATCTGGTTGAGTTCCTATCGGGTGGTAATTTGATCTTGATGCTGGTTCTTGTTGGCTTGTTAAGTCTTATTCTTGGAATGGGCTTGCCGACAACTGCGAACTACATTGTTGTGTCGTCTCTTATGGCAGGTGTTGTGGTTGAACTTGGCGCTCAGTCCGGATTGATCGTACCACTTATCGCAGTTCATCTGTTTGTGTTCTATTTCGGTATTATGGCCGATGTTACGCCGCCGGTGGGCTTAGCAAGTTTTGCGGCCGCTGCGGTATCTGGTGGTGATGCGATCAAAACTGGTTTTGCAGCATTCTTCTATTCACTTAGAACTGTGGCACTTCCGTTTGTCTTCATCTTCAACACAGATCTTCTGTTAATTGATGTAACGCTTACGCAAGGCATACTGGTCTTCATTGTCGCTTCGATCGCCATATTGGTGTTCACTGCAGGCACCATGGGTTGGTTTGTCACAAAAAGCCGTATCTATGAAAGCGTAGCACTGATCTTGATCGCGTTTGTTCTATTTAGACCAGACTTTGTGATGGATCGACTTCAGCCTCCATTTACAAGTATTGAACCTGCGCAATTTACAACAGCGCTCGGCAATGCAAGTGCAGGGGATGAATTACGTTTGGTCGTTTCTGGCCCAGACTTTGATACAGGAAATAATAAAGATACAACGCTCGTGGTCGCGATCGATGGTGAAGGCAGCGGGGAAGAACGCCTTCAAGCTACGGGATTATTATTAATCCCAGAGGGTGATATTGTGAAAATGGATGAGCCATCATTTAGCTCGCCATTTGCACAATCACTCGGTAGCTTTGATTTTTATCTAGATGATCCTGTTGTGATTAAGAGCATTCAGGCGCCTTCTGAGCAATCTCCAAAAGAATTGGTGTTTATTCCAGCTCTGTTGTTGTTGTTCTTTATTGGATGGCTGCAGTCTAGACGTCGCAAATTAGAGCCTGAAACACCAAATGAAAACGCGGGAGAAGTCGCATGAGTAAGTCAGTATTATGTGCCGTTGACATCAGCCATCCTGGCGAAGACAAGAATGTTCTTCAAAAGGCTGCGAAATTAGCGGCAATGGATCATGCACAGCTTGATGTGATCACGGTAGTTCCAGACTATGGCACAAGCCTTGTGAGTGGGTTCTTCAACGAAGAACATCATGATCAGATGATGGAAGAAGCATCCAAACAACTCAATGCACAAGTGACGAACGCGTTGGGAGCTGATGTCAACGACAAAGTGCGGCATATCATTGCTTTTGGTAAAACCTATGAGCAGGTTCTAAATGCGGCTAGCAAGGCCCAATCTGACCTTATCGTCGTGGGTGCGCATAAGCCTGATTTTGCTGATTATCTATTGGGGCCAAATGCTGCACGCATTGTGCGCCACTCCAAATGCTCAGTGCATGTCGTTAGATAATCCGATACTTGATTATTTAAGAAATGAATTGGCGGCTTCGGTCGCCAATTTTTTTGTCATTCGCTCGCTTGCTTTTTCTCTCGGAACCAAATGATAAGTCCCGCGATAATAATAATCAAAGCGCCTAACAGCGTCCACCGATCTGGCACTTCACCAAAGATAAAGAAACTCCAAACTGTCAAATAGATAACGAATGAATAACCAAATGGCATGATCAAATTGGGCGGGGCATAAGACATGGCATTGGTCATAAATTGATGGCCAGCCCATGCAAAAAATCCAAGGCTTAATAGTACCACCCATTGAAACTCGGTTGATGGAGACTGCCATTCCAATAATGCAAAGGGTATGAGTGCAATTGTTCCGACCAAACCCGCCCAGAACTGCATTGTGTCAGCAGAGACAACGCCTGTGAGTTTTCGTGTGAAGATCGAATAGAGCGCAAATGAAAACGCGCCGGCTAACGATACAAATGCAGCCCAATGAAAGTTTTCATCAAAGGGCCGTATGGCAACAAGAATTCCGATAAAGCCAAGACCAATAGCCATCCATCTAAACTTGCCAACTGGTTCTTTCAGAATTGGCCACGATAATGCGCATATAATGACGGGCGCTGAAAATAGAATTGTTGCTGTGAGCGATAGTGATAGATATTGAATGGCGATGAAATTTGCCACTGTTGCAAACATCAAACATGCACCTCTGATAATGACCAAACCAAGTTTTTCGCAGCGAAAAACACTCCAGTCAAAACCGTTCTTGCCAAAAATACCGACGGAAATAACAAAATGAACGAAGTAGCGCATGAAAGCTAATTGCAAGGCGGATAAGCCAATAACACCCAACCACTTGGAACCAGTGTCGACAAAGGAGAATAAAAAGTTTGCAACCAATATCATCACGATACCAAGTAATGGACCGCGTGCAGGGAGGTGAAGAAAGCGCTTGCTCATATTTATCTGGCTTTTGCTTTTGGCTCTTGGAAATTTAAAGGCTCAACGGATTGGTTTATAAGATCAATTAATCGCATAGCTTCAATTCCATTCCAGCCATCGCATTTTGCGTTTGTCTCAGTTTTATGAATGAGGTTCGTAAAATGGGTAAGTTGTTCATACAAAGGCTCTACACTCTGCATGTCTTTGTTTTGAGATTTCAGCGCTCTTGACCAATCTCCAACTTGATTTTCTTTATCGGTCCAAATTTTCATGCCTGGGAATTCAAGTGCACCTTGTGCACACCCAATTCTCCAAGATGAAATGCCTGTATCAGCAATATTGGGATTTTCACCACAAGCACCTTCAAAGCTCCATGGTGTGAGAGCTGCATCGCTTAGAATAACACTTGCCATCATGCCACTTTCAAAACGAAGTAATACACCTGCAGTATCTTCAACAGCTTGCCGACGTTGGGAATTTGAGGTCATAGCTTGGATCTCAATAACCTTGCCAAAAATATGAAGCAATAAATCAGCTTCATGAATAAAGTTTATTAGCAAAGGCCCACCATCCGATTTTGTTCGCCAAGCACCCTTTTCAAAATAGTCATCAGGTTTTCGAACAGCCCAAATAATGGACGCCATGACAGGAACGCCGAGTTCCTGTTTTTCTATGATTTCTTTTGTCCGATCCACAAATGGATGGTAGCGGCGATGATGGCCAATCAGCAACGGTACCTTTGATTTTTCAAACGTCGATGCAATAAGTTCGGCATTTTTCAAATTATCAGCAATTGGCTTTTCAATTAAACAAGGTATGTTTTCACTCGCAAAGAAAAGGCCAGATTTTAGATGGTTCGCATTGGGTGTCGCAATGATAACCCCATCAATGTCATTAAGTGATAGTTCGCTTATGTCATCGAGTTTTTTGCAGTTTAGTTCTTGTGCAAGCGCATTTGATTGGGGGGCTGGGTCAACAATTGCCGCAAGTTCGGTCATCTTGTGACGCACTACAAGCTTTGCGTGGCGTTCGCCTATGAGGCCGGCACCAATGACGGCAATTCTAACTGGTTTTTGTTTAGGCTCGTTCATGCACAATACGGACTATTGGAATCCCAGCGATGCTGTGGAATATGTTCAGATTGGGAAAGCTTTTTGCGCGCATCATTCCACATGTTTTGCCAGCTCTTCCAATCATTAAGCTCTTCGCCTGGATTGCTTTTCGATCTTGCTACAAACTCTGGAAATTGGCTTCTGCCGGTCGGCTGTCCGGTCACATTATAACGTAGATCAAACGACCAGCGAAATCCGTTCGTTGTGTTTGTCAACGATGAATGTGGTGTTAGTGGGTGAAAAATGACCGCGCCACCTGCTTTGACAGGAACGGGTATTGCGTTTTCTTCTGGGATAAATTGATCCGCAATGCCCACTTGGTTTTTTGTGCAATGAGGCAACATTTCATCGTAGTTATTTGATGCAACCTGTAAGCAGCCATTTTCAATTGTTGCATCGGTGATTGCCAACCACACGGTTACAAATTGCGTTTGGTCTGCTTCTGGCATGGTAACACCCATATCCTGATGCCAATCCGTTGCTATGATATGCGCGCGGTTTTCAGATTTCGGCACTGCATTTATAGGTGGCTTAATTCTTACATGCTGAATAGGGTTTGATGTGATTTCGGGACCGATTAATTGCTCGACCATATCCAAAATGTTTTTATGCGTTGCTATTGAAAATACCGCTGGCCCAATGTGCATGGGTGTATCCAAGGAGATATCTGAATGCGGCAGGCTGATATCAAAGGGCTGATACCATTCAATCTCGCTCTGGATAGCAACTTCAAGTTTCTCCCAAAAACTCATATTTTCGGGAGACTTCTCCACTTTGCCATCGCGCCACCAACCTTCATAAAGCTTGTCCATTAAGGCTGCATACTCTGCCCGAACATGGGACAAAGTTGCTTCATCTAAAAGGTTTTCGACAACAAGAAAACCCTTTTGATTAAAGTCATCCACCTCTCTTTGTGTAATCATAAATTCTTCCTCGCTAGAGCAATAATGTTACGATTGATGGCCAAATAAGCAGCACCAAGAGCGCGAGTAATTGTACGCCAATGAATGGTAAGAACCCGCGGAAAATATCCGTTAATGAGATATGCGACGGAGCCACGGATTTTAAATAAAACGCTGCTGGTCCAAATGGTGGCGATAGGAAACTCACCTGCATATTCATACAGAATAAGACGCCGAACCAAATTGCGACCTGTGATGGTTCGAGCTGCCCAAAAAAGCCAATTTCATCAATTGGTAGCTTTTTCACAATTGGCAAGAATACAGGAATGATAAGCAACACGATGCCAACCCAATCCATAAACGCACCCATGAACAGCAAGATTAGCATCATGATCAGAATAACAGCCATTGTCGGCATTTCGGCACCCACAATGAGTTGTGCAATATATGCAGGACCGCCAGCAAGCGTGTATGCGCCTGCAAGTGCTGCGGCACCAACAGTCACCCAAATGATTGTGCCCGTTGAGCGCAATGTGCGCATAAGGCTTACCCAAACAAGATCAACAGATGCTTCACCGCGCAATGCAGCGATTGCAAATACCGCTAATGCGCCCATACCTGCAGCTTCTGTAATGCCGGTAATGCCGCCATAGATAGAGCCTAGAACAATCCCGATAACAGTAAATGGTGGGACAAGACCTTTGCCGTGATGCCAACCCGCTTTGGTGCGTTCTTTACCGAAGACAAAGAATATCAGGAGTAAGCATACCGCAATTATGCCGATGAGCTGTGGTGCATGATGGAGCATGCCTAAAGCGGGCTCCTCAAAGTCTTCATCCGTTGAGACATTGCGGCCTGTGATGGTCAAAAATGCAACACGGGCAAGCAATAAACTTGTGAAACCTGCAACCATGATGGCCATGAACGAGCCGAACATTTTGGCTTTTTCAATCCCAGGAGGGTCATCGGCTTTTGGTTCTGGAAGAGGGGCTTGAGATGGATCAAGGTGTACCCGAACCAAGATGTAGATAATGATGAAAGACGCCAACATAAAGCCTGGTACAAAAGCACCTGTAAATAATGCTTTAATCGATGTCTCTGTGATCAAGCCATAAATAATGAGAACAATTGATGGCGGGATCATCGTGCCCAGAGAGCCAGATGCACAGATGGTGCCAATGGCAAGATTTTGGTTATAACCAAGACGTAGCATTTGTGGCAGAGCAATCAGCCCTAGCAAAACAACTTCACCACCGATAATGCCACTCATAGCAGCCATCAAAACCGCCATAAGTGACGTGACAACCGCGATGCCCCCACGCATGCGGCTGAGCCAAAAATCAAGACTGTCATACATTTGTTTGGCAACACCGGATCGTTCAAGCAATGCGGCCATAAATATGAATAAGGGGACGGATATGAGTACATATTCTGTCATAAGATCATAGATCTTTTGCGTCAGAATATAGAGCGCGCCGGTGCCGGGGTTGCTGGTTAACATGCCAGAACCGAAGCTCAATGGGTCGGTGAGCAGCGTTGGCTCAAATTTCATGATCATCACAAGCGCTGCAAGAACAGCAGATGCAAAACCAAGTGGCATTCCTATGCCAAGCAGGATGATAAGTCCGATGACAAGTACAATTGATATTGTTCCGATATCCATTAGTTTGCTCCTACGCTTTTCTTGATCGCGGCGAGTTCTTCCTCGTCGATCACGTCTTTTTCTAGCAAGTCTGCTGGATTTTTATTCCAGTCCGCGATGAGGTTTAACAACGCCTGCACACAGATCAGACATATCGCAATGAGTATCATCGGCTGAATTGTTGCTGGAATTGGTGGGTCAAATGCTGTCCCAAATGTTTGCCAGCGATAGAATTTATTGATGAATACTTGATTGTAGCTACCGAAAACCAAGCAGGCAGCGAAGAACCAAAGCAGTGACACAGAGAGCACATCACACACGTGTTGCGCCCAACGGGGCAGGACATCGTATAAAATAAAAATACGAATGTGACTTCGTTGCTGCATGGCGTAAATACCTGAAAGCATGAACACAAAGCCTGCAATCCAAAGCGTAAGCTCGTTAGCCCAAAGTGTTGGCGCTTCAATGGCATAGCGCAAGAAAACTTCGTAAAGCATCACAAGCGTCATAGAGATGATCAAGATCATTGTGATGCGACCGATGAACATTGCAAAGCGATCTATTCGGCTAAAGCGTTCAAATTCCATGGGTGCATGAATGAGGGTGCGCATACCAGCTGCAAAAATGATTGGTATTAATATAAGGACTGCCCAGTCGATCATATCTGCAAAACCGCCGAATAGGCCTGGAAGGTTGGGCGTGACGTCTTTGCGTTGATGCAGTTCAGTAATCTGCATCGTCATGCTTTCACCCGCATGAGGCCAAAAATCTAGGATGTAAGCTGGCATGTGCCAAACGGCCCACCCTGCACAAAACAAAAACAGGAATGGAAGGACCCATTCTGTTATATTTCCTGGTTTTTGTTCCATCATCTTCTCTCCCAGCTATGCCAACTTGTAGTGTTCTATAAACGCACGATCAGGCTCGACACCCAATCCATTGCCATTTGGAATGGCAACACGCCCCTGATTTTTTTGTAATTGATTTTGAATGTTCAATGGTTCAATCAAAAGTTCATCACGGAATTTATTGTCTGTTGTGTCAAATTCTAGCATCGGCTCCCACGGATGCAAACCACCCGGTAGCGCTGGCATTGCGGCCAGTAAATGCAAATTCGTCGCCACTGCAATTGCCGAGCCCCAAACATGATTTATAACGGGTGTGAAATGTGCATGACATAATGCAAGCACACGTAAATATTCAGAAATACCGCCGAGCGCGCATACTTCTGGCTGGGCAATGTCTAACCCTCGTGCTTCTAAAAGCCCGCGCCAACCCCAACGGTTAAATTCAGCTTCACCGCCTGCGATATTTGTTTTAAGACCTTTTCGCAATTCGCGATATCCGTCTAAATCTTCAGGCGCGATGGGTTCTTCAAACCAATATGCGTCGAGTTCATCAAGCGCATGCCCAACGTAAAATGCATCACTTGTAGTATAACAATGGTTGGCGTCTGCCATGAATTTAAAATCGTCGCCAACACCTTTGCGGACAGCCTGCGCGAGGCGAATATCAGACTTCGGACCATGCCCGAGTTTCATCTTTGTTGCTGTAAAGCCCATGTCTTTGATGGCAGCAGCTTCATCTTCAAAGCGCTTGGCCAATTCATCAACGGGTTCAGGTCGTAACATCATGCCGTAACCATAAACGGATATGTCTTTGCGGTGCGCGCCACCAATGAGTTTATGTAACGGCAGACCTGCGACTTTACCTGCAATGTCCCAGAGCGCGATATCAACGCCAGACAGGCTTTGCAATGGCATGCCTTTTTGTCCGTGGTCGCGCATGAGGTTATAAACTTTATGCCAGATCACATCGCGATCAAGCGGATCATCACCCAAAATCATGGGTTGGATAACGTTTTCAACAATCGATTTATTGGCAATGGCAATATTGCCAGGACCAAAACACTCGCCCCAGCCCGTCACACCTTCATCGGTTTCCACTTCCACAAGATGCGCGCTGCGTTTGGCATAATATTGCTGTGAATAGCCAAGCAGTTCGGGCATATCGTAGGATAGGACATGACTGGTGATTTTTGTGATTTTCATCGGGACACGATCATTGGTAAAAAGATGGCGACAGAGAAAACTCTGCCGCCAAATAAGTTGTCAAACTTACAAATTATTTCATTGCGCCCAATTCGCGCAAGAATGACAAGTGGCTTTCTAGAAGTGATTTGGACTCAGGTGTTGTCGCAAATTCTGTCCAAGCTTCTTGAACAGCACTACGATAAACAGCCATATCTTCATCAGACCAAGTGTTTAGCTTTACGCCTTTGTCGCGAAGAACTTTAGCTGTTTCAGCATTTTTCACTTCGTTGATTGTTGAGTTTTTCAGACCTAGAGCCTGCATACCAACTTTCAAGATTGCTTGGTGATGAGCTGGCATTGCATCCCAGATGTCCTTACGGCATGCCAAGTGATCGGCAGGCATTGAGTGGAAACCAGGATAGTTTGTTTCATTTGCAATGTCATACAAGCCAAGGCCAACATTGTTGGTCAAGTTAGCAGCATCCGCACCATCAATGATACCTGTTTCAAGCGCTGTAAAGATTTCGTTGAAATCCATCACGATTGGCGAAGCACCAAGCTTGGTGAAGATGTTTGTGATAACGCCTGGAGGTGAACGGAATTTCCAGCCTTTAAGATCAGCAACGCCTTTGAAAGACTTTGTTGAAGATAGTGATTCTGGACCTGGGATCCACCAACCAACAAATTCCATGTTGTTTGCGTTGTATAGTTCATTAAGCGCATCATATCCGCCGCCGTGAAGCAACCAAGCATATTGTTGGTATGGGTTTTGGTAACCACCTGTTAGATCGCCTGCGAATTGGAATGCAGGGTTTTTACCAGTTTGGTAAGCACCACCTGTCATGTCGCAATCTAAAATACCTGTTGCAGCTGCGTCAAAAGTTTCAGCAGCTTTTACAACTGCACCTGAATAGAACATTTCGATTTCGATCTCGCCATTTGACATAGCTTGAACGTCTTCGATGAATTCACCAGCCATTTGACCAGATAGTGTTTCTGTCGAGAAATGCGTTTGAATACGCAATTTTGTTTTTGTTGCGTGACCATCAGCTGCTGCGCTGCCAGCCATGAATGCAAGCGTCGCTGCGCCTGCAAGCATTGTGTGAGTTAAAGTTTTAAGCATAAGGTTCCTCCCAATTTTGCTTCTTTATTTCTAATCTCAAATGAGACCATTTGCTTCTGAGCTTAATCCCTTTAGCTCGGAAATTTCGTGTTATGCGACGCATCGAACATCGCTGGATAACAAATCTTCTTTTTCAAGTTTGTCCCAATTAAACTCAACACCAATACCTGGGGCATTTGGCGCGACTGCTAAGCCGTTTTCTATCTGAAGCGGTCTCATAGTGTATTGATCAATTGGGAATGAATGTACTTCAAGCCAGCCAGAGTTTTTAATCCCTGAAAGCAAACTAACATGCAGCTCTTGCATGCCGTGGCTACATACTGGAATATTATATTTTTCAGCTAATGCAGCAACTTGCATAAATCCAGTTATACCGCCGCAATTTGACGCGTCTGGTTGAATGTATCCAAGGCTTGCTTGCTCAAAAGCATAGCCAAATTCATGAATTGTATGAAGGTTTTCACCCATCGCCAACGGAATATTCGTTGATGCAGCGATTTTACCATAGCCTTGATAATCATCAGGTATTGTTGGTTCTTCAAACCAATGGATATCGAACTCTTCAATTGCTTTGGACGCATAGATCGCCTCATCAATGCTCATTGAATAATTGGCATCCACCATAAATGTCACATCTTGGCCGATCAGTTTGCGCACAGCTGCCACTCGATCAATATCGGTTTGGACATCTGCTTGGCCAAGTTTAATTTTTACGCCGTTAAGACCTTCGTTGAGATAACCCTCAACGCTAGAAAGTAGTTTTGGTAACGAGAATGCAAGGTCTATCCCTCCGCGATAGGCCTTGCACCTCGAACCCGCCCCCCCGATAAGGTCTTTTAATGGTAATCCACGTTCTTTGCCGCGCAAATCCCACAAAGCAATATCTAACGCTGAAATAGCAAAAGATGCTATTCCGCCGCGTCCGACGTAATGGATATGCCATTGCATTTGTTCATTGAGAATTTCGACCGCACTTGCGTCTTTTCCAACCAGCATTGGAGCTAGATCGCACTCAATCATGGAGGCGATCGCATGACCGCCTTTGCCACCGGTATAGGTATATCCGTTACCAACCAAGCCATTGTCTAATTGTAGTGTTGTTGTGATGAGTTCAAAATGAGTATGGTCACCATGTTTTGCGTCCGTCAGCACTTCTGCCAACGGAATATGAAATAACCGAACACTCACTGTGGCAATTTTTGCCAAGTAATTCCTCCCAAAATTACTCTACGACCAATAGTTTTTGGTCGGACCAAAACACTTCGCAAGAAGAGCTTTTAATGCACATTGAGTCAAGTGATTTTTTATTGCATCAACACCGGAATTTACGGTGTTATTTAATTAAGTCTATGATATGTATTGTTTAAATAGATTGGCCTTGACGAGAATTTATGTTCAGGTTCATACTTGGCCAGAATATATTTGGTTTGAATGCGGGTTTTGGTCGTGCCAAAGTTGTGATTGATAATGTTTCGGATGGAATGAATGCGTAGAGCGTCGGATGATTTAGTTGCCGAAATTGAAGACCGAATTGCCTCAGGGCAGTTTGAGCATAATAAGCCATTGCCTGCTGAACGCGAGTTAATGGATACCTTTGGTGCTAGCCGAACGGTTGTTCGCGAAGCCATTTCTACTTTGGCAAATCGTGGATTGTTAGAATCAAAACCGAGATTTAGGCCAGTGGTTAAAAAACCTGATTATGGAACAGTGTTGACCGCAACCGGTAATATTATCGAACATCTTTTGGGTGAGCCTGGGGGGGTATCTGATCTTTACAAAAGCCGTGAATTTATTGAACGGAGCCTGGCACGTCACGCAGCACTTCATGCAAATAAAGATGATATTGCTGATCTAAAGGCAGCACTGGCTGCCAATTATGAAGCACTGGATGACACACCTCGTTTCTTTCAAACAGATATGCAGTTCCACGGAGTTTTGTATAAAATTGTTCGCAACCCAATTTTTCCAGCCATACATGAAGGATATCTGTCATGGCTGTCACCAAGTTGGGGTAAAATGAATCGCTCTGAAGATCATAATTTGATTAACTATCAAGCACATAAGAAGATTTATGATGCGATATTAGAACGTGACCCTGCGCAAGCTGAAGATGCACTTAGTGAGCATCTCGCTGTTGCATGGGAAGTTGTTAAGGATACGCTGGAGAATAATTAACTTCAGCGTTTTTATTCGGGCAGCGGGTGTCTTCCGGACCCGCCCGACACCAAATTGGTGCCTGAAATCCCGCGAAACCTTGAGAGGAAATCTCAATTAGCGCAAACGGAAGATAGGAATATATCATGAAAAATGTCGGGATAATTGGCATCGGAGATATGGGATCAGGTATTGCAAAAAACTTGATCAAAAATGGCTATGAAACATGGGGATATGATTTAATCGCTACGCGCATGTCTGCCTTTGAAAAAATGGGCGGACAGCCTGCCCAAAGTATCGCAGAAGTTGGAACACATGCGGATATTGTGTTTATCATGGTGATGACCGGAGATCAGGTTAAGCAAGTCATATTTGGAGAGAATGGGTTAGCTCAAACCTTGAAAAAAGGTTCTACAATTGTTTTGACCGCGACCATAAAACCCAAAGAAGCGCGCGAGATTGGCGCAGAACTTGAGATGAGTGATTTAAACATTATCGATAGTCCGGTTTCAGGTGGTTTCCCAGGTGCTCAAAGCGGCACATTGACGATGATGGCAGCGGGCTCTGATGCCACACTTGAAGTGTGTAAAGGTGTGATGGAGGCTGTATCTGCTAATATTCATCGCGTGGGGACAACATCTGGAGAGGGGCAAACGGTCAAAGCATGTTTGCAATCTCTCATCGGTTCTCAGTTTTCTGCAACTTTTGAAGCCGCTGCGCTAGCTGCAAAGGCAGGTGTGCCCGGGCAGGTTATTTTAGATGTTTTTTCAACATCATCGGCAGGATGCGGCGTTGTAAATAACGCACTGGAAAAGATTATTGATCGCCAGTTTGAAGGTACTGGTAGCCACATTAATACCATGCATAAAGACCTAACGATCTCAATGAATTTAGGGGAGGAATTGGGTGTACCTTTGCACACAGCCTCGGCTGCAATGCAGGTTTTCCATGCTGGAAAATCTAAATTTCCAAATGGAGATAATTGGGCTGCCACGCAAGTTGTTGAAGACATTGTCGGGGCAGAGCTTCATCGCAAAGGAGCTAAACAAAAATGAAACTTGGTGTAATTTGTGATGGTATTAGCCGCGACCTTGAACACGCGGTTGATGTGATGGATGAATTTCGTCTCGAATATGCAGAATTGCAGTTTGTGGGTGAAAAAGAGGTTGGTGATCACAGCGCTGATGAAGTTGTTGCGATTGATCAATTACTTCGCGATCGTGGAAAACCTGTATCCTGTTTGTCTCGCCATGTATTTGCAGGTATGACAATAGCGAATAAGGCCGGTGATAATCTGCATGAAAAACATATGGATGCATTAAAACGCGTGATCGATATGGCGCATATTGTTGGCTCTCCTTTGGTGCGGATTATGACGCCCAAGAAAGAGCAAATCCTTTGGGGGGCTCATGGTGCTGAGAAGTGGAATGTTGCCCATGGTGCTTGGGATGCCATGTTGCCACTAATTGCGCCTGCTGTGGAGCTGGCAAAATCAGAAGGTGTGACGCTTGTTGTTGAAACGGGCAATGGCACCATGGTCAATTCCAATTATACAGCTCGTAAAATGATTGATGATTTGGATGCAAAAGATACGCTAAAGGTATTATGGGATCCGGCCAATAATTGTTGGTGCCATGAGCTTGCATACCCAAATGGCTATGAGGAGACCAAAGACGGTTATCTGGGGCATATCCATATCAAAGATGTGCAAGTTGATACACCGCGCGCGACACTGGAAGTTCGTCAGATGGGTGAGGGGCAATTGGCTGAATTGTTCCAACCCATGGGAAATGCCTTACGCTCGGATGGTTATGAAGGCGTGATTTCGTTTGAAAGTGTTTATCACCCTGGTGACGGCAATTTTGAGAACGGATTTCGCCAATCAATTAGTTTGTTCAAAGAGCTGTTTGGATAAGCGACATTAATAGAGATGTTTGTCGGTCTATAACTGGTTATGGATCGACAAATTCATTGAGTTTAGTCAGCTTTCGTTTCGATGATATCGATGTCAGCATCAACACAAATCTGCTTTAATGCATCGGATTTTATGCAATCGGTTACGAAAGTATCAATCTGCGATATGTGTCCAATTCGTGCATGGGCTTTGCGGCCTAGTTTTGTGCTATCGGCAACTAAAATAACATGTCTGGCATTTTTCATAATGGCTTGAGATACTTTCACTTCTCGATAGTCGAAATCAAGCAATGCTCCGTCTTCTGCAATTGCAGATGTGCCAATGATGGCAAAATCCACCATAAACTGATTGATAAAATCAACGGTTGCTTCTCCAATAATGCCGCCGTCGCTTGCGCGCACCGTACCACCTGCAACCGCAATTTCGTTTGCATCGCCTAATCCCAAATTGCTCGCAACATTGATATTGTTGGTGATGATAAGTAGGCCCGAATGCTGTTGTAGCGCGTCGCTCACAGCCTCAGTTGTGGTCCCGATATTGATGAAGAGAGACGCGTTGTCCGGGATTAGTTTTGCCGCAGCTTGTCCGATGGAGATTTTTTCAGATGCCGCAATCTGCTTGCGTTCTTCATAGGCTAGGTTTTTCTTGCCGTTTTTCGCGCGCGCGCCGCCATGGGTGCGCTCCAACTTTTCAGCTTTATCGAGTTCCCGCAGGTCCATGCGAATAGTTTGCGGCGAAACGTCAAATTTAAGCGCTAGATCGTCGACAAATACTTCACCCTCGCGGAGCACCTCATCCAAGATTTCTTTTTGGCGTTTGCTTAAATACAAATTGATATTCATCCAGCTAGTTTCATCATTAATCTGCTATAACTAGCACACTTTTAGGCTTATGTTATCCCTTAGATGTACGTGTCCTGCATAAGGAAATTTTGTGTTATTTATGGCTGATGCGACCGCGATTTGTTGATTGTAAAAACCAACGCTTGTGACGAATTTATCAAAACCTTCAACAAATGCGACATCACCACAAGACCCCACAATAGCAGCCTTTGATGTGCCGTAAAGACCAACCAACAATGATCCTTCTTCCATGACACGTAAGCCATCTGGTCCGGCTAGGTTCGATGCGTTTTTAAATTCTGGCGTGTTGGAAAAGTCTGCATGTATTTTTGGTGCATCACTGAAACTACCGTCCGAATTTTTACCAAATTTCAGGATGCGTTTATTTAAGTGTTCGCTTACGTAAAGCGTTTTATTCATCTCACTGTATGCAACGCCATTTGCATAGCGAATGTCTTGTGCGACTTGTAAAACGTTTAATGAAGCATCAATGTGAAAAATACGTCCATCTGCTTTTGCTTTTGGTGAAAACACACCGGAGTTTGAAAAATATGCACCGCCGTTTCCATCTGAATTTATATCATTGGGAGATGATATTCGGTATCCATCTGTTGTTTCGGCTAATCGGGTTTTGATCTTCCCTTCAGAGTTTAAAATCAAAATTTTAGGCTCTAGATGGCAAGCAACCGCAAAGCTATCCGTCTGAATTTTCGTAAACCCTGTCGGTCCACATTTCTCACCCTGCCAAAATACATCAAGCTTCTGGTTGGAAAATAGCATTATTCTATTGGCGGTCATCTCAGTGAAATAAAGATCACCGTTTTCGCTGAAATAAATCCCTTCGGGATACATTGCTTCAATCTTTAGATTGTCTGCCCGTGCATCCATTATAGGCAGGATGCCTGAGCTCAACAAAAACGTTGCCAAAATTAATGATACCCTGTTCATCAAGAAACCAGATTTTATATGAATGAGCATGATTAGCGAAGCGATGAAGAGTAGAATTAATCCAAAGCTCATAGAGATTTGTGATGTGCCAAACCTTGGGATTAAAACGAATGCGGTGACCAAAGTTCCCACAACATTACCCAATGTGGAAATACCATATACCAAGCCGGCAATACTGCCGCTTTCTTCAATGTTTCTGGTCAAGCTTCTCACCAAGTATGGCGACCAAAAGCTCATTAGGAAAACGGGCAGGGCCTGTATGAATACGGCTGATGCAAACAATAATGGGAAGCCATATTCGAGGTCTTCAATCGCCGTCTGCAATAGTCCATGGGCAAAGATTGATACTAAGATCATGTAGGCACCGGAAATGGCAGTAACAATGGATAGAACGGATATCGCTGTGAACCGCTTTGATAGATTGCCACCAACCATATAGCCGAACATCATTGACAATAGGACGACGGAAATGATGCAGGCCCAAGTATCGATACCACTTCCGAAGTAAGGGTTTAAGTATCTACTCGCAAGCATCTCAAAACCTAAAAGAACAAAACCTTCAATGAACAAAAGGCAGTATAAAACGTAACGCATTTTAAAGCCCCGATGCTATTGAGATATTTCTTCTAAACGACGGTTATGTCGCTCAATGGAGTTTAGATATTGCACAGGTGCAAAGTCATCGGTTAAAATTTCACCTTTGATAAGATCTTTAACAACAATGCGTCTTTCTTCAAGAAAGGACGCGATTGGATATTTTAGATTATTTGTCTCATCCAGTTTCAACGCACGTTCGGTGATGTCTTCAATGGTTTTCTTCTCACCATTATAAGCAATGACGACGATATTGCCGCGCGCTTCAAACAGATCAACATGATCAAATACTTCCGAGATTGTTGCAATTGCGGCATCAAATAACATTGTTGATGGTTCGATGTTTTGAACCATTACCCCGCCTTCATTGAGCCGCTTGGCAGATAGTTCATAAAACTGTTTAGTTAAAAGGTGAAATGGTACAAACGGGCCGCGATACGCATCAACAATTATGATGTCGTGTTTTTGTTTGTTGCGGGTTAAAAATATCCGACCATCTTGCTCAACAATATCGAGATTGTCGGATTTTTTTAATCCAAAATACTTATCTGCAAGGCGCAATACTTCAGGGTCTAACTCTACTGTCGTGACATTTACATCCTTTATGCTTTGGCTGAGATAAGCAGCCGTTCGTCCCCCACCAGAACCAATTTCTACAACGTTCATTGGGTTGTTGGGATAAGCCATGGCGATTGTCATATAGCGCGTATACGTTACTGGCAGCGCTAATTCATCGGTTAAGTCTTTGACGCTTTCAGTATAAATGCGCGTATTATGACCAAAGGTCATTGAGACCAGATTGTTATCTTTTCTGATAATAATGGTGTTGTATTGACTTTCTTTTTGCTCGATCACTTCGCTCTTTGCTGGATGCAATGCTGCAAATAACAACGCAATGAAAAGCGAAAATTGCAGAAGCGTATTTTTGTGTGAAAGAAGTTTTGACATATCAGAAAATTTACTCACATTTGAAAACAAAAAACTGCCGATTGGAAGCCTTGATGTTGTCGTTAATAGAATGCGCTGGCTTGGCATACAGATTTCATACCTGACCATCATTACCATGCGCAAGTAGCTTTTGATCACTTTATTGCGCTAAGAATATGGTTTCAAAATCAAATTTCATCCACGCCTATTAACGAAAACTATTAAGTTTGTTTGCATTCAAACAAATTTTCTGTTTCGATCCAAAAACTAATCTGTATAAATAAGGTATAAAATAAATTTTGGGAGTTGAATATGAAACTTAAAGCATTTGGACTGGCTGCGATTGCCGCCACTGCATTGAGCGCAGCAGCTGTACTACCTGCATCTGCGGATGGTCATGGCAAAGTAAAAGTCGGCATGATCACCACATTGTCAGGTGGTGGTGCTGGTTTGGGACTAGATGTCCGTGATGGCTTTATGCTTGCTGTTAAGCAAAGCGGTAATACCAATTTAGAAGTCGTGATCGAAGATGATCAGCGCAAGCCTGATATTGCTGTGCGCTTGTCTGATAAAATGATCCAATCGGAAAATGTGGACGTTTTAACAGGCATTATTTGGTCAAATCTTGCAATGGCTGTCGTACCAGCTGCCACGGCGCAAGGTAAGTTTTACCTATCACCAAATGCGGGTCCTTCACCACTTGCTGGCAAGGGCTGTCATCCAAACTATTTCAATGTTGCTTGGCAGAATGATAACCTACATGAAGCAGCAGGCGCTTATGCTAATGACGCTGAATATAAGAACTCGTTTATTTTGGCGCCAAACTATCCAGCTGGTAAGGATGCGCTCACAGGTTACAAGCGCTTCTTTACAGGCGATTTAGCTGGCGAGCTTTATACAAAGCTTGGCCAGACAGACTATGCAGCTGAAATCGCGCAAATCCGTGCATCAGGTGCTGATAGTGTGTTCTTCTTTTTGCCTGGCGGAATGGGTATTTCATTCTTAAAACAATTCTCTGGCAGCGGTATCGACCTTCCAGTTGTTGGTCCAGCGTTTAGTTTTGATCAGGGTATTTTGCAAGCCGTTGGTGAAGCTGCTCTTGGTGTAAAAAACACATCACAGTGGAACAAAGATATCGACAATGCGACAAACAAAGCATTTGTTGAAAGCTTCTCAGCTGAATATGGACGTCTGCCTTCGCTTTATGCGTCACAAGGTTTTGATACAGCTAATTTGTTGCTCTCAGCAATGGAGAAAGCTGACGTTAAAGATGCAGATGCATTCCGTGCTGCATTGAAAGCGGCTGAGTTTTCTTCAACACGTGGTAATTTTAAATTCGGTAACAACCATCATCCAATTCAGGACATTTATGTTCGTGAAGTTATCAAAGAGGGTGACGTCTTTACCAATAAGATTATCGCAACTGGTTTGACTGAACACTCAGATGCTTATGCAGCAGATTGCGCAATGTAGATTTCACTAGATAAATAAACCTAAGGCCAGATCGCATAATGAGATCTGGCCTTTTTTATTGAGGTTAGTTTTTTCGCTCAATCTCAGGCGGCGAATGCACTTTAATCGGTGGTAGTGGCTTTTCCCACTTGGAAACCCATACAAGCGCTGTATGCGCAATATTAGACTGCGATAACTCTGAGCACCCTTTATCAATCGTCAACACATTTGGATTGCCATGTACTTCGATTGTTTCGCCATCAATGACTTGCGGATCATACCAAGCACCTGTTGCAAGAGATATAGATTGCGGATGTATATCATCTGTCAATTGCGCCGCGCAAAGGCATTTGCCACGTTCGTTATGAATGAGAATGATATCTCCGTTTTTTATTCCCATTTTTGTAGCAAAGTCAGAATGCAAATATGCAGGTTCTCGACCATTTATTTTGGTAGATTTAGATTCAGATCCATTATCAAGTTGGCTGTGCAATCTTGTTGCGGGTTGCCCGGATATGAGATGCAATGCATCGGGTGCATTATTCTCAGAACCCAACCACTCAATTGGTTCTAGCCAGCTAGGATGTGCAGGGCAGTCAACCATATCCATTTTTGCAAATGTGTCTGAGTAGATTTCAATCTTTCCGCTTGGTGTCTTCAGCGGGTTTGCAACAGGATCTGCGATAAAATCGCTGAACTGGATTCGGGTTTCAGAACTATTAGGGCATTCAAAAACACCCTCATATTTAAATTCCCCAAAACTTGGCAATTCAAAGTCTTCAGATTTTGCAACAGCCTGCGAGGTATTCCAAAGCTGTTCAAGCCATTGATCGACAGATTTGTGTTCTGAGAATTGTTCAAGCACACCTAAGCGCTCGGCTATGCCGCATAAAATATCATGATCTGACTTGGCATCGTTTTTGGGTTCATAAACACGGCCCATCCAAACCAATTTCGGATCGCGACGGTTCATCATAATATCATCGCGTTCTAATGAAGATGTAACCGGGAAAACAATATCCGCGCGACGGGCTGTTGCCGTCCAAAATTGCTCATGAACTATGACGGTATCTGGTTTTGTCCAAGCTTGATCTAGCTGATTGAGGTCTTGTTGGTGATGAAACGGATTTCCGCCCGCCCAATACACGAGTTTGATCTCTGGCATTTTGTGTGTTTTGCCATCAAATTTGAACGACTTTCCAGGTGTAGATAAAAGCTCGGTAATCTTTGCCACTGGGATAAAATCATCCACTGGATTTTTACCTTGCGGAACAGATGGCCAGCTTATCAATTTGTCGGATCTTCCCACCGGCGTGGTTGAACCATAACCAAATGAGAACCCTGTTCCCGGCTTACCGATTTGCCCCAGCATGGCGGCAAGCGTTAGCGCAAGCCAAATTGGTTGCTCGCCGTGATCAGCACGCTGCATCGCCCATGTTGTTGAAATCATCGTTTTATGGCGCGCCATATTTTCGGAAAGTTCAATTATGTCTTTAACCGATATTTCTGTTATGTTTTGCGCCCACTGAGGCGTTTTGGCAATGCCATCTGCCTCGCCCATCACATAAGATTTAAACGTTTCCCAACCAAGGCAATAGGTATTTAAAAATGCCTCATCATATAAGTTCTTAGTAATCAGCGTATGTGCAATCGCTAGCATGAGAGCGGCATCTGTATTGGGGCGTATGGGTAGCCATTGCGCGCCTGCATCGCTAGAAAAGTCTGAACGCAAGGGCGAAATGTTGACGACCTTCAAACCATTTTGGCGAGCTGCTTCGAGCCAATTCTCGACTTCATGTTTGGATGTGCCGCTCGATGTTATTTGCGCTGTTCTTGCTGAAATGCCGCCAAAGCAAACAAGATATTCGCAATGCTCCGCAACCAATTCCAAACTGGTCATCTCATCTTGAAACACCCTGTTGGACATTCCTGTTATATGCGGTAGCAAAACTTCTGCCGCACCATGGGAATACGTGGTTTTAGAGGATGTATATCCGCCGATTATGTTTAAAAATCGCTTGAGTTGTGACTGTGCGTGGTGAAAACGCCCGGTGCTTGCCCATCCATAGGACCCTGCGTAAATTGAGCTGTTGCCATAAGATTGTTTAACGCGTGTTAGCTCTTTTGCTGCAAGATCGAGCGCAACATCCCATTCAACTTCGATGTATGCGTCGTCGCATCTGTTGGAGGTATCACGCTTTTCAAGCCAGCCTTTTCGGATCGCTGGCTTGGTAATTCTGAGCTGATTATCTGTGGTTGCGCTCATCCAGCCATTACCAATGGTGGATGGATTTGGATCGTCGTCCAATGGTTCAAGTTTTACTTCGTCGCCTGACTCATCAACTTGATAGCTACCCCAATGTGCAGCTGTATATTTTTGTCGCATTTCATCTCTGCTTACATTTTCGAACGCCTTATGAGGCGTACACGAGCAACGTTAGCACAATGATTTTTTATGTTAAGAGGGTTTCTGCGTGACAATAGAAAAAGTTCGAATTGGCCCTATGATTTTTTGTGAGCGTTTCGAGATTGGCAAGTGATAGGGCACAAAAGCTTTTAGATGAAAAGCCTTTGTGCCCAACCGAGTTCATAAATTAAAGTGCGATCGACATGACAGTGGTTAGTCGTCTTGAGAACTCAAGCGCATCCGCTGGCGCTTCACCTTCTGAAATGCGTGCCTGATCAAGAAGCAAATGCGCTGCATCTTTTAGCAATGCGTCCTGCGCGTTTTCATCAGCTTTCGCACGTTCTGCAAGCTTGATGATGATCTGATGCGTTGGGTTTAACTCCAAAACACGAGGTGTGGTCTGTTGCAATTGACCAGCGCGTTTTAGCATACGTTCCAACGTCACATCCATATCGCCATCATCTGCAATGAGACATACAGGGCTGTCAGTGAGACGTTTTGAAGGGCGTACATCTTTAACTGTATCACCCAATTCGGCTTTTATCAGTTCGATGAGCTTATCCAGTTCTTTGATTTCTGGTTTATCTGCATCTTCGTCCTTGTCGGTATTATTGATTTTATCAAGATCGTCGGATCCACGCGTAATGGACTTGAGTGATTTACCTTCAAATTCAGTGATGTGCTGTAGCCAAAATTCATCTACTGAATCAGCAAGTAGAAGGACTTCAACATCCTTTGCTTTAAAGCCCTCAAGATGCGGTGAGCGCGAAATTTTGGATGCGTCTTCACCAACGATGTAATAAACTGCATCTTGTCCATCTTTCATGCGCTCAACATATCCAGATAGGCTTGTTAGCTCGTCGTTATGGGTTGATTTAAATCGACAGATTTCAAGAATTTTGTCGCGCAGTGCAATCTCTTCAACAAGACCTTCTTTTAAAACGGCACCAAAATTTGACCAGAAGTTTTGGTATTCTTCAGGTGCTTTCGTAGCTTTTTTCTTCAACTCGCCAAGCACGCGTTTGGTAAGTCCGGTTTTCAATTTTGATAGTTTTGGATCTGTTTGCAGCATCTCGCGAGATACATTCAGCGATAAATCTTCGCTATCCACGACGCCGCGTAAAAAGCGCAAGTAAGGCGGTAACAGGCCTTGGGTGTCATCTGTGATAAAGACGCGATTGACATAAAGCTTCACATGGCTTTTACGCTCTGGTTCATAAAGATCAAATGGCGCCATGGATGGTATGAACAACAAGTTTGTATAGCTCAACAAGCCCTCAACACGATTGTGCATTGTTAGCCATGGCTCATCATACGCGTGACCGGAATGGCGATAAAACTCTGTATATTGCTCGCTCGTGATATCTTTTGCAGGACGTGTCCAAATTGCAGAAGCTGAATTTAGCGTCTCTTCTCCTAATAAAACAGGGAAGCTGATGTGATCTGAGTACGTGCGAATGATGTGTTGAACGCGTGCTTCTTCTAAAAACTCTTTTGCATCTTTCTTCAATGAAAGCGTGACACTTGTTCCGTTACTATCGCGATTTGTTGGTTCAATGGTGAACTGACCTTTACCATCAGAAGCCCAAAGCCAGGCTTCTTTTTCTCCGGCTTTGCGCGTTGTAACACTCACATTATCAGCAACCATAAAGGCGGAATAAAACCCAACACCGAATTGTCCGATGAGGCCTAAATCACCTTTGTTTTCATCATCCAATGCGTTCAAGAAATTGCTCGTGCCGGACTTGGCAATCGTTCCAAGTGTGTCGAGAAGGTCTTGGTGGTTCATGCCAATACCATTATCTGAAATGGTAAGGCTTTTTGCTTTTGCATCTATTTCAATTTTGATCGCAAAATCTTGGCCGCCCTCAAGCAGCGAAGCGTTTGTGAGTGCTTCGTAGCGCAGTTTATCGCAAGCATCTGATGCATTAGATACCAACTCTCTTAAAAAGATCTCGCGGTTTGAATATAAAGAGCCAGCAACAATATCGAGTAGCTGCCCAACTTCAGTTTGAAAGGAAAAAGTTTCTTTTGATGCTTTATCATTCATGACAAAAAGCCTCCAAATCAAAATATTTATGAAATTAAAAGTTGCGGCATATGTAGTTTAAATTCTCGTATAAACAAGGGATATCAACACCAATAAACAGCTATCATGGATGGAATGGGTCTGCTGCGCGCGTTTTGGCGCCTACTTTTTAAGTATTCTCGTTTTAACCGATCGGCTGCGCGATCTCTCTAAACAGTTTCTGCCGAATAGCACGCGCAAAATCATCAAAGCTGGTGGCTTTTTCAATGAATGACCCAGGGCCAAATATAACATTTTCGCGATAGTATTGATCAAGGTTTGGATGATCGCGTGTGATAATGGGTAGGCCGTTTATCGTCACATCATTAATTTGCGCAAGCAGTTTTGCGTCTGGCATCATGATGGTTTTTCGAGTGAACCAAAAGTCAGTTTCCGTGCCGTCACCTGAGACATCAACCACCTGCCTTTCACTTTCAATATTATTCTCACGGATCAATCTAATTGCTTCCGCAACGCCTGCGCCAATGCCCGTGCCACCGCCGTTTGTGCCCATTTTGTTGTCAGCGGTTAAATTGAAAGTGCGTATCATATTAGAAAACGCGGTGATGGATGCTTCGTCATCTAAGATATGCCAACCGCTATTTGCTTTGGGAAATGCAGCATCTGACCATAACACAATTGCAACGGCAATTTTGCCGCGTGGTCCTGATGTGATTGCGGCTTGAATATTAGTGTCTAAAAATGCGTCAGCCGTTCCGTTTAGTTGCAGCATATATTCATGCTCGCTAATGCTGCCCGATGCGTCCATTGCTAACACAAGTTCAAGGTCAACATCTTGAGCTATTGCACTTGAGATAGAAAAATGCGCGACCAAAACATAAGCCGCGCAGAAAACGATTTTATATAATTGTTTCAACCGGTTCTCCGCCCTGAGTGTAATTTGTTCCTCAGGTGACAGGTTAGCAAAGGATCGGTGTTTTGCCTATTTTAGCGGCGGAATATCACATCACTTATGTGTGAGCTTTGAACTTATAATCTACGCCGTTTGAGAAATTAAACCTTCAAGCTCGGCTAAAGTGTCGAGTTTTGAGATATCAAAATCAGCATCTGCTAGGTCGATGCCGAAATCGCTTTCAAGTGTCATCATAAGTTCAGTTGCAGCTAGGCTATCTAATAAACCGCTCGTGAAAATAGGTTCATCCATGCTGAGGTCTTGTGTGTTGCCGCGCGCGGTCATCATAGATTTAACAACATCATGTATTGATTGTGTCATAGTTAGTCCTCGTGTTTTATTATTTTAGAAAAAGAATAGGCTTGATATGAATTGGCTACGTTCAGCCAAGGTGCCAACAGTTGTGAAATCACCAAAAACATTGATCAGGCAGAAGAAGGCGCAAACATTTATGCGCGTCAGCACACTGTGACAAAAGAAGCCATGTTCTGGTTTGATCTTGTAGGGATTGAGCTGCGAAAAAATGAGCCCAACAGTCAGTGCTAGGAAGTACACCCAAGCGGACTGATGCATTGCCAATCCTTCAATGATTGTACTATTTGCAAAGATATGCGTATCTCGTGCTGCATGGAATAGGTAATTACCGGCACCCGCTGCACAAAATGTTGCAAAAGCTATCCGCAATTTTGGTGACTTTTTAAAATACCTAATGAAAGCAGGGTAGAAAAAGAAATCGACCAAAAGCTCTTTGTGGTAGAAATAATAGCGGTTCCAGAATTCAGCTAAAGTGCGCGAGGCCAATGGATTACGTGTATTACGTGGGATGCGGTAGCCTATCATCCGGATGACTGCCACAATCATATGGCCCCAAACGGCAATGATAACCAGATCCAGAAGATAGTCATAGATTAAGCTAATCCAACTCATGCCAACGGTTGTTGTACCTTCAGCGGTTGCTAAGATCGAATTTAATAGAGTAGGTATTTCAAGCACGTTACGAGCGACATGCTCCATCACAAACCAAAGGCCTGCTAACAAAGCACCCCAAACGACGAGTTTAACGGCTTTTAATCGTGTGACAGCAAGTTCATCGGCATCTTTAGCGTCAAATTTATTGAGATAACCAAAACCTTTGCCAATAGGTGTCGATCCACCACCCCAAATTGGGCGCATCATACCAGCTTTTGCTATGAGCGGCGTTTTGACTTTGGCTTTTTCATCAACTGCTGCATAGCCTAAGAACCAAATTGCAGACACCATAACGCCAACGAAAGTCCACATATAAGCGCCGACTAGCGAACCTTGAGGCAACGCGACCGCTGTGGCCAAAAATACCGACCAAATCAGAAATAGACTTGTTACCGGCCGTTTTGCAAAGTGTTTTGTCTTCTCCCATCGCATTGCCTTCAAATAGAGCGCAGAGAACAGCAGAAATAAGATAACCGCTGGGATCTGCAACAGATATGGAGAGGCCTCGATAATCTGGGATTTCAAATTAACAGCAGTTGTCCAGCCGTCAATTCGAAACGGTCGTAAGATTACGTATAATATGGATGCGCCAACCAAGAGTTCAATTCGGCGGTGAGGAGCGAGCGCTATGGCACCCAATGTAGCGGAGACCATAACCAGCGCTGCATTTGATAATTGTCCAGATGCAGCAAGGGCGAGAATAAACCCTACATGCAAGATAAATACGCCCAAATTTGTCTTCGCAAATTCAATGGCCACTGGATTTTTATCCATAGTGAGCCATGCGCGTCGCCATTTTAACGGAGAATATTCAATCTCTGGCGTTTGAAGAGTTTCAGTCGAAGCCATGTTTAAGATGCCTCTTCTAGTTTAATCGTTTCATTCGCTGGTGGATTATCCAAACGTTCACGCAATGCCTTTCGGTCGATCTTATCACTCGTGTTGCGCGGCATATCTGCAAGGATGTGGATTTTGCTTGGCACCATGTATAACGGCAGTGATTTCTTCATCGCCATTTGGATTTCTTCAGCAGTTTTACCATTTTCAATTGCAAATCCAACCAGACCTTGCGGTATGCCTTCTAAAATTGGCCACGCAACGATCGCAGCAAGTTCTGTTCCCGCAGCTTTGCGCAAATGCGTATCAACCTCTTCAAGCTCAATACGATTGCCCTTCATTTTAATCTGATTATCCGTGCGGCCCATATAGTGCAGCACGCCATTTTCATCGCGGTAACCTAAATCACCAGTGTAATACAAACGCTGTCCATCGACTTTACGGAAAGCCTTCTTTGTCTGCTCTTCAGCTTTGAAATATCCATCAGCAAGTTTTGCACTTTCAAGCGCGATTTCGCCCATCTTACCGTCAGGCAATACCTTGCCTTCTTCGTCGCAGATTAGCATTTTGGTATTTGAGAACTCGCGACCAATAGCAAGAATATCACGTTGTTCTGTGACCAAAGGCGGGTTCGTCACGGTTTGGCGTGAACAAACGATTGTGCATTCCGTCGGACCGTAAATATTTTCAATACGTGCGTTGGGTGCTGCTTCCTGCATAGCTTTAATTGTTGCAATTGGCAGGGGTTCACCGCAGAACATAGACAGGCGAAGACTTGGGAACAGATTTGGTCCCAAACGATTAGCACGCCGTACATTGTTGACAATTGTGGGCACTGAAAGCCACACGGTAATCTCATGTTTGCGCACAAACGCTTGCGGCGCCATCATATCCAACTGGCTCATGATATATAGCGCACTACCTGCGCGCCAAGCGAGGAACATGTTATGCACGCTTAGATCAAATGTCAGGTCGTGCGCTTCTGCAACACGATCATCGGCATTTAAATCGCACCATTCATGGGCTTCATCAAGATAGATGTTGAGCGATGAATTTGAGATCATCACGCCCTTTGGCATTCCGGTGGTGCCAGATGTGAAGATGATATAGCCAAGTTCTTCCGGCGAGCGTTGCACAGGTTCTGCAATATGCTTATTTGGTAAATCTGACAATTTTACAATGTCATCGTCATTGAGTGCATCATCACTTGAAATGATGATTTTTGGCGCGTGTGTTTTTACAGCTTCGGTCATGAGTTTTGCGCCGAATTTATCGACAATCACTGCATCTAATTCGAGCTGGTTAAAGATTGCAATGAGACGTTCTTCAGGCCATTTCATGTTAAGTGGAACATATGTTGCGCCCGAGGCCGCCGCGCCGATGATACCAATATAGGCCATGGCGCTACGTGAACCCAAAACCCCAACGCGCTTGTTTTTTAAATGCGGCTCTAAATAACTCGCAAGTTTTGACGCATCGCTCCAAATTTCACCATAGGTGAGGGTTTTGCCATCGCATACTAGAGCTGTGCCCATAGGATTTTGTGTCGCGGTTTTATAAAACGCGTTTGAAATATTGAATTCTTCGCTCATTAAAAGCAGACCTCCCCACATATCTTAGTGTCGCGCAGATTTCACGTTTGAACACGTGCCTATATCGGCATGCAGCGCGCACTAACCCCGTAATTTTCATGGTACTTATACGGTAGGAGATTTAATTTTTGATGCTGGATTTGTTTACAATTGTAACGGTTCTCAAATTGAGACATCATTTGGCGAATTCGGTAATGGTAAGTTCAACAAAAAGAACTAGTCGTCATTTAAAATGCGTTGTGCTGCACCTTCCGGGTCATCATACTGACCGGATTTTAAACTCCAGAAAAACGCACATAATCCCAAAAAGCCAAGAAGCAATGCGACAGGTAATAACAATAAAATTAGATTCATTTTGATAACTCTGTTTCTACTTCTTTCATGTCATGCAAAGACAATCGTAAACTGTTTAGCACGACTATAATTGAAGATGCTGACATAGCAATAGCGGCAATTAAAGGGGTGATGAAACCTAAGAATGCAAGCGGAATTGCAATTGTGTTGTATGCAATGGCAATGCCGAAATTCTGCTTGATAATGCGCTTTGCCTTTTGTGCTGTGCTGATAGTGTAGGGTACAGCGTTGAGGCTGTCGTTGGTGAAAATGAAGTCTGCCGCTTGCCGACCCACTTCACATGCGCTTGCTGGTGCCATGGAAACATGCGCTGCAGCAAGAGATGGTGCATCATTAAGGCCGTCACCCACCATCATTGTTGGAATGTTTTTGCTTTCCAGATTTTGTAAATGCGCATGTTTATCTGCAGGCTTTAGACCTGCTTTCCACTCATTTATTCCAAGGTGTTGAGCAACTTTTGCAACAGCTTGTTGGCCATCACCTGATAGGATTTCAGCCTCAATATTGTTTGCATCAAAGTAACGCTGTGCTTTAAGCGCATCTGTCCGCAATGTCTCGTGCAGACTAAACTGCACCAATGGATTTCCTTCAATCGCATATGAAATTTTATCCTCGCTGGATTTTGTTTCACCACTTGCAATTTCACTTACCCATGATGCTCTACCCAAACGAATGACCTTGCCATCAACAATGCCTTCAACACCAAAACCTGCTAATTCGCGGATATCAGATACATCGGTATGAACAACATCATGTAGCTCATTTGCAATCGCTTTTGATGCCGGGTGTGAGGAGCGCGAAGTGAGTGCTTCAAGATAAGACTTTGTCTTCACACCTAAATTCTCAATCTCATTTTCTGCAAGTTTTGGCGTGCCAAATGTTAGTGTCCCTGTTTTATCAAATGCAATTTTGATGATTTCAGCAGCGCGTTCTAACGCTGTGCCATCGCGCATTAAAATACCATTTTTAAAAAGCTGATTGGCGGCGATTACATTGGTCACGGGCACTGCTAAACCCAGTGCGCATGGGCATGTAATAATCAGTACTGAAATTGCGATGTTAAGTGAGGTATACCATGTCTCACCGACAAGAAAGAACCAGATTAAGAATGCAACAAGCGCAAAGATGTGAACCACAGGCGCGTAGATTTTCGCCATCCGGTCGGCCAAGCTTACATATGTCATGCGAGAGTTTTCCGCAGCTTCCAGCATCTTGGAGACTTCAGATAGGAATGATTGATCAGCGGGTTTTGATGCTTTGATATCAATTGCGCCGGTTAGATTTAAAACGCCCGCTTCAATTTCTTCGCCAATTTTTGGCGCATGGGTATCACTCTCACCATTGACTAATGAGCGGTCAAGATCGGTTTGGCCAGATACCATCACACCATCAACAGGGGTGCGATCACCTGGGAAAATGCGCATTGTCATTCCCGGTTTAACTTGATCGATTGGGATATACGTTAGTTGACCATCGGGTAGAATGCGATTTGCACCTTTGGCTGCGATTTTGCTCAGTGCAAAGACAGAATTGCGTGCTTTCTCGCGCATCTTTTGGTCAAGATATCGGCCTATGAGAAGGAAAAATAATAGCATGACGCCGGCGTCGAAATAAGCTTCGCCAGAGCCATAGAATGTTTCATAAAGGCTCATAAAGAGCGATAGAATGATCGCAAGCGAAATTGGAACATCCATGTTTAGATGACCAAATCGAAGTGCAGAATATGCAGAACGAAAAAACACCTGTCCTGAATATGAAATTGCGGGGATGGCAATCAACGCTGACACTAGCTCGAATAGTTTACGTGTTTCTCCATCCGCCCCTGACCAAACTGACACTGATAACAACATGATGTTCGCTGCTGCAAAGCCAGCAACAGCAAGCGCACGGATGAGTTTTGCACTTTGCTGTTCTTGTTTAAACTCGCTTAGATCTCCTAAATCAACCGGGGTTGGCGGATAGCCGAGCTTTTCTAACTGATCAACGATCTTTAAGATATCTGCGTTTTTATCAACTTCTAAATCAAGCTGCTTCAAAGTGAGATTAACACGAGCCGATGTAATGCCTGTTTGTTTGCGAAGCTGTTTTTCAATGATGTTGATGCAGGAGCCACAATGTACATTGGCAACAGAGAACACATATTTCGTGTTGCCAGATTTAAGCTCATGGCCGGAATGAAGATACTCCTCCCGGCGCGAGGTTTCGCGATAGTCTTGAGATCCAAGCTCTTCAGCAATGTCACCTGCGCAGCAAGACATGAGTTACCCTCCAACAACGAGACGAACGGCTTTGTTCCAAGTTAATCCATCTTTTGCCTGTACTTTTAGATCGATCTGCCAAAGACCGTTTTCGAGATTGTTCTCCACAACATAGAATTCATCGATTTGTGTGAAAGTGACGACGTGATCATTTGTTTCGTGGACAGGGTTGCCAACCATTGCAGTGATTTTTGCACCTGAGATCAATGCACCATTGTTATCAGTTAGCTTAAGGCGAAGCTGCTCATCTTTATATTCAAGATTAGAAGACCAACCTAACGCGCGTTGTTGCTCTAGCTTTTCAGTTTCTTCGTTGAAGATTTGACTGGCGACATAGGTATTTTTAACAACCAAACCTGTCCATGTGGAGCCCGCGTTAAAAGCTAAAATCATATTGACTGTGATGATTGTGCCGAAGAACATGCAGATGATTGTGAACATATGCCAACCTGTAAATTCAGTTGGTGCGACAAAAGATTTAACTGCTTTGATCATGTTATTTTCCTGCCTCTGGTGCTTCGAAATTAGCGTTGTAAACGTCACGTTCGTTTGATTGTCTGTCTTCTGCGATGAATTTAAATGCTGTTGAGCCCGCAACCAGATTGTCTTTTGGTTGCTTGATGAACACGCGCAACTCTCGCAATTTATCCGGATCAACATTGATTAAGAATGTTCTGGCTTCACGATCTTCAAAACCATTGATTTGCATGACCGCGCCGTCCAGACCGTCGATTGAAAGCACAATGGAACGTGGTTCCTGGATCATGTTTAGGATCTTAACTGTGTAAGCATTGCGGATGCCGCCATCACTAAGCTGCACGAATACTGGATTTCTATCGTGTTGAACGTTGACACCCAAACGATCCCGCAAAGACAATGCAGTAAGTAGCCCAAGACCCATACATGCCCAGATCGCAAAATAAATCACAGTACGTGGGCGTAAAAATACTTTAGGATTGAAATGTTTGATTTTGTCGATGAAGCCGTTTTTATTGCGGATTCTGTTTGGATCAAGATTAAGCGTTTCGGGATCGGTGGCGAGCGCCATATTGGTGTTGTAATCTTCTAATGTTGAATAGGAGATCAAACCTTTTTCGCGGCCAAGCTTACCCATGATGTCATCACATGCATCGATACAAAGCGCGCAAGTAATGCATTCCATTTGCTGACCATCACGAATATCAATGCCGGCAGGACAGACATTTACACACGCCATGCAATCGATGCAGTCGCCACCTGTGAGTTCTGCTTTCTTGGCCTTTTTGCTACCATGTGTGCGGGGTTCACCGCGCCAATCATTATAGGTGACAACAAGTGAACTCTCATCCAGCATAGCGGCTTGGATGCGTGGCCATGGACACATGTAATTACAAACCTGTTCACGCATATGGCCGCCAAAAACATAGGTGGTCGCGGTTAGAATACCAACGGTGGCATAGGCGATATAAGGCGCTTGGAGTGTAACGAAATCAACAAGCAGCGTTGGTGCGTCGGCGAAATAGAAAATCCATGCGCCGCCGGTGCCAATTGCAATTGCAAGCCAAATAGTATGCTTGATAATGCGTTTGCGAAGTTTATCGAATCCATAGGGAGCTTTATCAAGTTTCATTCGTGCATTGCGATCACCTTCGATAAAGCGCTCTACAACGAGGAATAGATCAACCCAGACAGTTTGCGGACAAGTGTAACCACACCAAGCGCGGCCCATCACAGACGTGACGAGAAACAAACCGACACCCGCCATGACGAGCATGCCGGCAACAAAGTAGAACTCTTGCGGCCAAATTTCGATAAAGAATGCGTAGAACCTGCGATTAGCAATATCAATGAGAACGGCTTGATCTGGCGCATGAGAACCTCGATCCCAGCGTAGCCACGGGGTGATATAATAGATAGATAATGTGACCGCCATTATGATCCATTTTAAACGACGAAACTGACCCTCTGCACGCTTGGGAAATATCTTCTTCCGTGCTTCGTAAAGCTCGATTTTTTCCGGTTGGGGTATTTCTTGTTGGGCGTTCATCAGGTCAGTCTCTTGTTTAAGATAGATCTTGGTTAGGTGGCGAAGGTTATTCGCCGCCACCTAGTGAGTGTACGTAGTGGGTTAATTGACGAATAGTCACTTCAGATAAGCGGCCCGTCCATCCTGGCATTACACCCTGTTTAGGATCTGAGATCTGAGCAACGATTTGCTCATGGGTATTTCCATAAAACCAGATTGCATCGCTTAAGTTTGGCGCGCCAAGTTCGCGGATGCCTTCGCCTTTTTCGCCATGGCATGCTGCGCAATTGTCTGTAAATACGGTTTTCCCGCGAGCAGCAGCTTCTGCGTCAAATTCCTGACCAGACATCTGGCGCACATACCATGCAACATCCAAAATCTCATTGCGTTCAAGCAATTCATCAGCGCCATAGCGCGGCATTTCAGATAAACGTGTGTCATCATCTTGCTCATAGCGAATGCCATGCTGCAAAGTGGTGTAGATATCTTCCAAAGTACCACCCCAGATCCAATCATCATCAATTAGGCTAGGGTAGATTGTGCCACCATTGGCGCCTGAACCATGACATTGAGAGCAGTAGACTTTAAAGGCGGATTGCCCACCATTAACCGCGAACTGCAACAGATCGGAGTTTTGGCTGACGTCTTCTAATTCAACGCTGACCAGTTGATCACCCAGCACCTGACGGCTCTCTTCAACTTGCGATAATTCTGTTGCAAGCTCACCGCGGCTTGACCAGTTCCAAATACCTTTGGTGTTGGTTGTAATGCCAGGCCATGCTGGATAGACAATTGTGTAGCCGATGGAAAATAAGATTGTTCCATAAAGCCCCCAGAGCCAAGATCGCGGCAGAGGGTTGTTGAGCTCTTTGATGCCATCCCATTCATGCTGTGTTGTTTCAACACCTGAAATATCATCGATTTCTTTGTGATCTTTCATGGTTTAGTCCTCTTTAAATGGAATTTGTGCTGCGTCGTCAGAGAGAGATTTTGCGCCTGGACGAAACGTCCAGAAGACGACAAAGATGAAAATTGCAAACATGTAGAGCAATCCCCAACTGTCGGCGAATGTGCGCATGGCTTGATAATCGAAATCCATGATCAATTCTCCTAGCGAATGTTCTGGTCGGGTTCATAAGCGGAGAAATCCACCAATGTTCCGAGCATTTGAAGGTAAGCGACAAGTGCATCCATCTCAGTCAATTTGGATGGATCGCCATCAAAATCGCCTAAAACGGCTTTTGGATAACGCTCTTCCAAACCATCCCAATCTGCATCAGGATCAGCTTGCGCAATGAGATCAGCTTGCGCGTTTTCAACCATCTCATCAGAGTAGGGAACACCTACGCGACGATTGGCGATCAAATGGCTTTCAGGGTTGTTAAACTCCAACTCACTTTCCGCCAAGAAACCGTATTGTGGCATGATGGATTCAGGTACAACTGATTGCGGATCAATCAAGTGCTGGACGTGCCATTCATTTGAATAACGCGCACCAACGCGTGCAAGATCCGGACCGGTCCGTTTTGAGCCCCATTGGAATGGATGGTCATACATGGATTCAGCCGCTAGTGAATAATGTCCGTACCGTTCAACTTCGTCGCGGAAAGGACGGATCATTTGGCTGTGACACACATAACACCCTTCACGGATATAAATGTTACGTCCGGCCAACTCCAATGGTGAGTAGGGGCGCATCCCTTTTACTTTCTCGATTGTATTTTCAAGATAGAAAAGGGGTGCGATCTCTACGATGCCGCCGATGGTGACGGCGACAAGTGAAGTTACCATCAACAATGTGACGTTTTTCTCAAGGACTGCGTGTTTTGATAAAAATGACATGTTTTTCGCTCCTATTCAGCTGGTGTCGCAGCAGTTGCCACAGAGGTGAACGGTTGCTCATCTCTAGTTTTACCAAGAATTGTCATGGTCAAATTGTAGGCCATAACGATTGAGCCTGAGAGGAATAGAAGGCCACCAAATACACGCATGACATAGTATGGATGCATTGCTGCGATACTTTCAGCGAAGGAATACACAAGGTAACCTTGGCTATCATATTCACGCCACATCAAGCCTTGTGTAATGCCCGATACCCACATCACAGCTGCGTAGACCACGATGCCTAAAGTTGCGAGCCAGAAGTGCCAGTTGACCATGCGGAGAGAGTAAAGCTGGTTACGACCCCAAAGCTTTGGCACAAGATAATAAAGCGCACCAAATGTGATCATGCCGTTCCACCCAAGTGCTCCTGAATGCACGTGACCAATGGTCCAATCGGTGTAGTGAGATAATGAATTGACGGTTTTGATAGACATCATTGGCCCCTCAAAAGTCGACATTCCATAAAAGGCAAGTGAGATCACCATCATACGAAGAATTGGATCAGTACGCACTTTGTCCCATGCGCCTTGTAAGGTCATCAAACCGTTGATCATACCACCCCATGATGGCATCCAAAGCATGATGGAAAAGACCATCCCAAGTGTTTGTGCCCAATCTGGTAGTGCTGTGTAATGCAAGTGGTGAGGACCAGCCCAGATATATAGGAAGATCAAACCCCAGAAGTGGATGATGGATAGTCTATAAGAATAAACCGGACGGTTCGCTTGCTTTGGAACGAAGTAATACATCATGCCCAAAAAGCCCGCTGTTAGGAAAAAACCAACTGCATTATGGCCGTACCACCACTGGGTCAAAGCATCTTGAACACCTGCAAAGGCTGAATAGCTTTTAGAGCCAAGTAGTGAGACAGGCATGGTCAAACCATTGACTAAGTGGAGCATAGCAACTGTGATGATGAACGATAATAAGAACCAGTTGGCGACATAAATGTGCGGTTCTTTACGCTTGACGAGTGTACCAAGGAAAACGATTAAAAATGCGACCCAAACAACTGTTAACCAGAGATCAACATACCATTCTGGTTCGGCGTATTCTTTGCCTTGCGTAATGCCAAGCAAGTAGCCAGTTGCGGCCATGAGGATGAATAATTGATAGCCCCAGAATACAAACCAACCAAGTCCACCACCCCAAAGTCGCGCGCGACATGTACGTTGAACGATATAGAACGAAGTTGCGATCAGAGCATTACCACCAAAGGCAAAAATCACCGCTGAAGTGTGAAGTGGTCTGACGCGCCCGAAATTAAAATAGGGTTGGAAATTAAGCTCTGGCCAAGCCAATTGCATGGCAGCAACAACGCCAACTAAAAAGCCAACAACTCCCCAAAATGTTGTTGCTATAACGCCAGCTCGAATGACATCATCCATATATTCGGATGGATCAGCTTTAGCTTTCTTAGCTCTGTCCCAGTTTGGTGCGAATTTCAAATTGCGTAGCATTACAAAGCTCGCGAGAGCCATTGCAATGCACAGCACTGTCATATGCGCTTGGAACAAGCTGTCTTGCCCAAACGCTGCCGCTAACAAAGCTGCGAATGCAGCCAGCGCGGTAAAAATAATTGGTATTCCGGAAGTCATGTGAACCCCTCATCTTCGTTCAAATGTGAGCACGCGATAGCGCTCGATAACAATCAGATTGATAGTTTGAAAAATGCAAATGGGCTTTGATCTAGATCAATGTTAACGGTTTTTGTTCCGCGCATATTGGCGAGACGAACTGTTTTGATTTTCAAGTTTTACAAACCCAATTTGGTGGGTGAGCTGATGAAGGTGAGAATATGATTATGAACTCGATCGGAAAGGATGCTGAGGTTTTGCCAGAATCACTTACCCTCGCAATTGACGAACACTTCGACGAACAGGTTTCGTTGTGTTCTGCTTTGGAAAAGATAGCAGATAGTTTGCCTGAAGATTTTGATCCGCAAATGTGTTTAAAGGCAGCGAAATCTATCTATCCAGTTTTTAAAGGCGCGCATGACTTTGAAGAAAATGTGTTGTTTCCATATCTGGCGAAAAAGAATGACGATAGCGACAGGCTACAGCACATATTCAATCGTTTGCATGCAGAGCATTGGGAGGATGAAAGCTTTGGTGAGGAGGTTTCCGAAGCTCTCATAGATCTTGTTCATGGAGAACAAAATAACCCAGAAAAGCTGGGTTACATGTTGCGCGGTTTTTTCGAAGGCGTGAAACGTCATATTGCTTTTGAACGCGAACACCTTGTTCCACTTTTAAAAAAATAAACGCAAAATTAACTGGTTATATCATGCTCGATTATAAAGCTGTGTTGTCGTATTATCCGACAGCAGTTCCACGCTATACTAGCTACCCAACTGCTCCTCATTTTTCTCAAGGATTAGGGGTAAGGGTTTTTAACAGCTTGCTGGATAATTTGAGCGAAGAAGAGCCCATTTCAATTTATATTCACATTCCTTACTGCGATAAATTATGCTGGTTTTGCGGGTGTAATACCAAGCACACATTAAAATATGCGCCGGTCGCGCGCTATATGAATTATCTCATTAAAGAGATTGAGTTGTTGGGTCAAAAGCTGGACTTTAAACCGAAAATTCAGCAAATCCATTTAGGTGGTGGTTCCCCAAGTTTATTAAAGAGTGATGACTTTACGCGCCTGCGTATTGCACTTGATGAAGTGTTTCATTTTTTACCAAATTCTGAGGTGAGTGTGGAAATTGATCCCTCCGATGTAAGCGAAGATATGCTTTTGGGGGTGAAAGAGTTTGGTGTAACCCGCGCCAGTATTGGTGTTCAAGATTTTCACGCAGATGTTCAAAATGCCATAAACCGGCCTCAAAGTTTTGAACTAACCAGAGATGTTGTGACATCACTGCGAGAAATCGGCATTAAATCAATCAATATAGATGCTTTATATGGATTGCCGCGGCAGAGCTATGCACGTTTGATGGATACGATTTCAAAATGTATTTCGCTTGCCCCTGATCGTATGGCGCTGTTTGGATATGCGCATGTGCCGTGGGTGAAAAAACATCAAAATATGATAAGCCAAGATGATTTGCCAGATAGTCATGCACGTTTTGAGCATTCTATGGCCGCCAGTCGCGCACTTATTGGGGCAGGGTATGTTGATATTGGGATTGATCATTTTGCTAAGCCAGATGATAGCTTAGCTATTGCTGCGCGATCTGGGCGCATTCATCGGAATTTTCAAGGCTATACGACCGACGAATGCAAAACGCTCATCGCATTGGGTGGTTCTTCCATTGGGCGCACAAAAGATGGGTTTTACCAAAATGTTGTTGCGACGTCAGGCTATCAAGATAAGATTGAAGCTGGTGAAGTTGCGGCAGCAAAAGGGTTATTTTTGATCGAAGATGATAAGATCCGGTCGCATATAATCGAACGCATTATGTGTGACTTTAAACTTGATTTTGGTGAGTTAAGAAAGACAATTGAGCCCGCAGATGCATACAAAAATATCGCCACAGATTTTATTGCACAAGATCCGTTTAACTTGGCGTTTATGCACGATGATGTGTTTGAAATCAAAAATGATGGAAAACCCTTTACGCGCATTATCGCATCTCAATTTGACGCTTATCTGAAAGGTGCAGACTTTAAATATTCAAAAGCGGTTTAACTTTCACCGCGCGCTTTTAACCGAGAGATATCGGGGACTTTAAACAAGCGATTGTTTTCAATTTCTACAACACCATCTTTACGCAATTTGGTGATTTGTCGACTTACTGTCTCAATTGTTAGACCTAGATAATCGGCAATATCTGCGCGCTTGAGGGGAAGTTCAAACTCAACGAGGTCGGATGTATGATCTATTTCTGGATCAAGATGAATGGCTAGCATATAAAGAAAACTCGCTACTTTTTCAGCTGCTGTTTTTCGACCTAACGTCAACATCATATCGCGCGCTTCCTCTAGTTGTTTCAGCGCTTGTTGATGCAGCTTATGTTCTAATTCCGGAGATTGACGGATCATGTCTTCTAATACGTTTTTTGGGAACGAACATAGTTGAACATTATTCGCAGCTTCCGCATCAATGCTATTATATTCCCCAAAGGGTGTACCTAAAAAATCTGGCGCGAATTGCAGGCCTACGATTTGCTGACGCCCGTCGGGCATGATTTTTGTAAGTTTCACCACACCACGTAAAATATTTGAAACTTGTGTTGCTTTGCTATC
Organism: Lentilitoribacter sp.; assembly: GCA_039986595.1. Taxonomy (GTDB): domain Bacteria; phylum Pseudomonadota; class Alphaproteobacteria; order Rhizobiales; family Rhizobiaceae; genus Lentilitoribacter. The sequence goes on along the minus strand of JBDWQJ010000006.1, from coordinate 48,475 downwards.
CGCAACAATCAAATTTGAGTCGGTATCTTTTTGTGTTCGGCGTGTGTGTTTACTCAATGTCAGGAGCTGCTCTGGTGTCATTGCGCCGCAAATACCGCGATGCCGCGCTTCGCAAGATCGGCATAAAATTGGTATTTCCGAGTTATGAATGTCTTGTCTTACTGAGCTTTTAGTCGCCATTAATTTTTTCTCCGCAGGGTGTTACGGTAACCTTTCAAAAACATTCTGTAAAACTGTTTTTTAATAGATAAGAGCGACAAATACGCCTATATTGGGCGTAATTTAAGGGGTTTTTATCAAGTAAATACATATAACTATAAAAATGACGCAGATCTTGCGTAAATATGCAAGATTTTCAGAAAATACGCTTTGACGCTTTTTCACCGTTATTTTGAATTTGCTTGATGATGTTTGGGATCAAAACAATAATAAGGGATAAAATGCCAACCATTTTGATAAAAAATGCTCACTGCTTGGTGACGATGAATCAAGAGCGTGCTGAGTTAAATGATACAGACATCTTGATACGTGATGGTGTCATTTCAGCTATTGGTCAGGCTATACAAGAACCTGCAGATCAGGTTGTTGATGCAAAAAACTGTGTGGTGACCCCGGGGCTGGTGAATACACATCATCACTTATATCAAAGCCTAACCAAAGCGGTGCCAGACGGACAGGACGCTTTGTTGTTTGGATGGTTGCAAACTTTATATCCTATTTGGTCGAAATTCGGCCCGGAAGAGTTCTTCATCTCAGCACAGTTAGGCTTGGCTGAATTGGCTATGTCTGGCTGCACAATGAGCTCTGATCATCTTTACCTTTATCCAAATGGTGCAAAGTTGGATGATACGATCGCCGCTGCGCAAACAATTGGTTTGAGGTTTCACGCAACACGCGGTTCGATGAGCATTGGCGAAAGCGATGGGGGATTGCCGCCTGATAGTTTGGTCGAGCGCGAGGATGATATCTTAAACGACAGCATACGCGTTGTTGATAAATTCCATGATCCAAACCCAGGAGCAATGGTGCGCGTTGGTCTCGCTCCGTGTTCGCCTTTTTCTGTTAGTCGAGATCTCATGCGAGAATCAGCAATTCTGGCTCGCGATAAAAAGGTCATGCTGCATACGCATTTGGCAGAAAATGACGAAGACATCGCTTATAGCTTGGAAAAGTTTGGTTGCCGTCCGGGACAATATGCGGAAGATCTAGGATGGGTAGGTGACGATGTGTGGCATGCTCATTGTGTGAAATTAGACAGTGATGAGATTGACTTGTTTGCACGCACCAAGACAGGTGTGGCGCATTGCCCGTGCTCAAATTGTCGACTGGGATCAGGCATTGCGCCTGTTCGTTCCATGAGAGATAAGGGCGTTAAAGTGGGGTTGGGTGTTGATGGTTCTGCATCCAACGATAGTGCGCATATTCTTTCCGAAGCGCGTCAAGCAATGCTGCTGCAACGCGTTCAAAATGGCGCTGATGCTATGGCTGCACGCGAAGCGCTTGAAATTGCAACATTAGGCGGGGCGCGGGTTTTAAACCGCGATGATTGCGGATCAATTGAAGTGGGTAAACGCGCCGATATTGCTATTTGGGATGTCTCAGGTTTAGGTGCTGCGGGATCCTGGGATCCTGTAGCAGCACTCATATTATGTGGACCTTTTGATGTGCGTGATCTTTTTGTTGAAGGCAAACAGATTGTCAGAGATGGTGTGTTGATGAGTTTGGATTTACCCAAACTTATTGAGCAGCAAAATAAGCTTGCATTGAAACTCGCTGAGAAGTCTTAATGATCCGGGTGGGTTGGTTGACCACCCACATAAACGGCGGAAATTGCGCGGTCATCGCCCATGGTTTGTAACATGAAGAGTTCTTCTGATAACGAGCGGACTGTTTCATAACGTAGTTTCATTGCAGGTGTTGCTTGCGCGTTTAAAACCGTAATGTCCGCCTCAGTTCCAACATCTAACGTGCCTATTTTATCTGATAAGCTTAGAGCTTTGGCATTGCCTAATGTCATCATGTAAAAAGAACGAAGTGGAGATAATATCTGATCGCGGAGCTGCAATATTTTATAAGCTTCATCCATTGTTTTTAACATTGAATAACTGGTTCCGCCGCCAATATCTGTTGCGACAGACGTTCTAACTCCAACTTCACGTAGACCGTCGAAATCAAACAAGCCGCTGCCTAAGAACAAATTCGATGTTGGGCAGAATACAGCAACGGAACTCGTTTCCGCCATGGAAGCTTTTTCGCGGTCGTTTAAGTGAATGCAGTGACCAAAGAGGCTTTTATCACCCAAGAGGTCATACATCTCATAAACCTCAAGATAATCGCGAGCGGATTGATAAAGTTTTTTGGTAAATTCGATTTCAGCTAAATTTTCAGACAAGTGTGTTTGCATATAACATTCAGGATGTTCATGCATCAGCGCTTGCGCCATTTCCAGCTGCGTCGGGGTTGATGTGATCGCAAATCGTGGTGTGATTGCATAGCTTAATCTGTCAACACCGTGCCAGTTTTCGATAAGGGTTTTGGTGTCATCATAACCAGATTGAGGGGTGTCGCATAAAGCTTCGGGCGCATTGCGGTCCATCATGACCTTGCCGCCAATCATGCGTAAATTTCGTTTTTGTGCTTGTGTAAAAAAAGCGTCTGCAGATGTTTTATGAACCGAACAATAAGCAACCGCCGTTGTCGTTCCGTGACGCAACATAGCATCGAAAAATAATGTGGCAATTCTATCGCAATGCGCGGGGTCGGCAAACTTTTGCTCTTCAACAAAGGTGTATTTATTGAGCCAGTCTAGAAGTTTGGCGCCAAAGGAACCAATGACCTGCATTTGCGGAAAATGAGCGTGCGTATCGATAAAACCGGGTAGAATGAGGTGAGGTCTGTGGTCTTTGATCTCAGCTTCAGGGAACTGAGCGATAATATCGCTAAAATCACCACATGCGATGATCAGGCCATCTGATAATGCAAGTGCACCATCTTCGTTATAGTTGTAGCTTTGTTGGTCATCGAGCGATTTTGGTTCTGAAGTAAAACTTAGAATTCGCCCACGCAGTATTAAAACACTCATTCTATGCCTTTAAGGTAAAACCAAAATTGCCATCCGCAAATGTTTGCGAATGGCATTTGTGTAATTAAATCAAATTAGCTTTGTACGCCTTCGACATACCAATCCATTGATAAAAGATCGCCATCTGAAAGTGTGCCTTCTGCAAGGCGAACTTCACCAGACTGATCTTTAATAGGACCTGTAAATACATCGTATGATCCATCAATGATACCAGCCTTGATCGCGTCAGCTTCTGCAATAACATTTGCTGGAATACGCTCATTGTATGGTGCAAGTGCAACGATACCTTCTTTAAAGCCCCACCAAGTGTCAGCGCTTTCCCATTTTTTGTCCATGACCTTTTGAATACGGTCAATGTAATAAGGACCCCAAATATCCATGATCGCAGTCAAATGCGCTTTTGGTGCGAATGAAGTCATATCCCAGCTTTGACCAAATGCAAGAAGATCACGCTCTTCACACACGCGAAGTGCAGCAGGGCTATCTGTATGCTGAGTGATGATGTCAGCGCCTTGGTCGATCAATGCTGTTGCAGCATCAGCTTCTTTTGGCGGATCATACCAGCTGTTTACCCAAAGAACGTTTGTCTTGAAATCTGGGTTTACTTTTTGTGCAGCAAGCGTGAATGCGTTGATACCCATGACAACTTCTGGAATTGGGAATGATGCAATGTAACCAGCTGTGCCAGTTTCAGACATGTGACCTGCAATTGTTCCGCAGATTGCCCGGCCTTCGTGGAAGCGAGCGTTATATGTCGACATGTTTGGTGCGCGTTTATAGCCTGTTGCATGCTCAAACTTCACGTCTTTAAAGCGCTTTGCTACTTTAAGCGTTGGGTTCATGTAACCAAATGAACATGTGAAGATAAGGTCATTGCCTTCTTCTGCAAGACGACGAATAACACGCTCTGAATCTGGGCCTTCAGCCACGTTCTCAACGATAGTTGTTGAAATCGCGTCGCCGAATTTTGCAATTGCAGCCTGGCGACCTTGTTCATGCGCAAAAGTCCAGCCATGGTCGCCGATTGGTCCAAGGTATACAAATGCAACCTTTACCGGATCCATAGCAAATGCAGACTTTCCCAGTAGAGGTAATGTACTCGCCGCCGCAGCGGACTTAAGGACGTTACGTCTTGAAATTAGTTTCATGATGTCTCTCCAATTCAAATTATAGTTATGTTGATGGTTTAAACGGTTTTGCTAAGCATGCAGGTGCAGCCAAACCGGATGATTTACGTAGTGAGATAAGTGCGAGCACTACGATTGTAGCAAGGTACGGCATCGCCGCAAGTAGTTCGGGTGCAATAAATGAGAAACCAGCGGCTTTTGCATGTAATTCTAATGTCATGATCGCACCAAACAGATATGCACCAAATAATAATCGTGAAGGTTTCCAAGCAGCAAAGACCACCAAAGCTAATGCGATCCATCCGCGACCTGCGGTTAATTCTTCCGACCAAAGGGGGGTTAGTACGAGCGAGAAATAGCAGCCCGCAAGACCGGCCATCGCGCCGCCAAATGCAACTGCCGCATAGCGAACACCAATCACCGAATAGCCGATTGAATGGGCAGATGTGTCAGATTCCCCAACCGCGCGCAGAATGAGACCAGCTCGTGTTTTCTTTAAAAAATAGCTGACCGAAACTGTAAGTATCAATGAGACATAAACGAGAGGGCTGTATCCGAAAATTACACGTAGTTGCGGATGTTCTGCAAGAGATGCTGGGAACCATGAGCTGAAAATTTCAATAGTTTTACCGACATATGGTTCTCCCATGAGCGATGAAATACCAATGCCAAATATGGTGAGCGCTAGGCCTGTTGCAACTTGGTTTGCGGTCAGAGTGAGCGTTAGATATGCAAACAGCATTGCTGATAGCGTTGAAGCGAGCATTGCGATGATAATTCCAAGCAAGTGAAACCCGGTTGTTAAAGTTACTGCAAACCCGACCACAGCGCCGATCAGCATCATGCCTTCGATACCCAAATTCAGCACGCCGCTTTTTTCAACAATGAGTTCTCCAAGCGCTGCAAGAAGAATGGGTGTTGAAGCGCCAACCACTGTCATGATGATGGAAATGATAATTGTATCATTCATGATGCATCTCCTGTTTGGTTGGCAACATTTAACTTGAGCCGGTATTTAACCAAAATATCTGCGGCGAGTAAGAAGAATAACATCATGGCTTGGAATATACCTGCTGCGGCATTTGGAAGACCTAATGATGTTTGGGCGATCTCGCCACCAACATAAGAGATGGCCAAAACCAATCCGCCGAGAATAATACCTATTGGGTGCAAACGCCCTAAGAAAGCAACAATAATTGCGGTAAAGCCGTATCCGGTAGGAAATTGCGGAACCATTTGTTGGAATGGACCTGCGGCTTCAAATATGCCTGCAAGGCCTGCAAACCCGCCACCGATGAGCATTGCCATCCATATCGTGCGTTTTGCGCTAAAGCCGCCATATCGTGCGGCTGCGGGCGCAGATCCAACAACGCGGATTTGGAAGCCAAATATTGATTTGCTCATCACAAACCAAGCGATGAGCGCAATGATGAATGCAAGTGGCACGCCCAAATGAACAATCGTTCCTGGGATGATTTCAGGTAGAATTTGGGAATCGTTGAATAGCCTTGTTTGCGGGAAGTTAAACCCTTCAGGATCTTTCCATGGTCCGCGCATCAGATAATATAACAGCTGAATGGAGGCATAGGTCAGCATTAAGCTCGATAAGATTTCATTGACGTTGAGCTTGGTTTTTAAAAATGCCGGAATTGACGCATAAAGCGCACCACCAATTGCACCTGCAACGCACATGAGCGGTAATATCCACCAACCCTCAAGTTCCCACGTAAGGAGTGCAATGCCGGTGCCAGCCAATCCGCCAACGATATATTGACCTTCTGCGCCGATGTTCCACACATTTGCGCGAAAACCGATGGAAAGACCAACAGCAATTAAAATAAGTGGTGCGGCTTTGATACCTAAATCCTGCCACTTATGTGTATCAATCACCGGGGTGATGAAAATTTCTTTCACAGCGGCAAAGCCATTATGGCCAATAAGAGTGAAGAGTATTCCACCGACTATCATCGTCGCTAATACAGCAATGACGGGTGTGAGATAGAGCATCGTTTGGCTTGGCTCTTTTCGTTTTTCCAACTCAATGAGCATGCGCGTTCTCCACACTATCTTGGTTTGTATTTGGTTCACCATGGACGCCGCCCATGAGAAGGCCGATTTCATCTACAGATGCCTCACCCACTTTAAGCGTCTTAGATAGTTTGCCTTCGTTAATTACAGCCATCTCATCACAGATTGCCAGTAGCTCATCAAGATCTTGGGAGATGACAATGATTGCTGAGCCGTTTTCAGCCAAATCAACAATAGCTTGGTGAATTGCAGCTGCAGCGCCTGCATCTACCCCCCAAGTGGGTTGAGAGATGAGCAACACGTCAGGGTTTTGCATGATCTCACGTCCAACGACAAATTTTTGTAAGTTGCCACCTGATAGTGATCCTGCGGGGGAATGTGCTCCGGTGGTTTTAACGCCAAATGTTGAGATAACATCATCAGTGTAACTTCGTGCTTCTGAGTGTTTTATAAGCCCGCCACTTGCAAGGTTCATGCGCTCGCGCGCGGTTAAAAGTGCATTGTCTGATAAACTGAAATCAACAACCGCTGCATGCCCATTTCGTTCTTCTGGAACAGCGCACAAACCATGCTTACGTCTTTGAAGAATGTTTTGATCAGCAACTGACTTGCCATCTAGTTTAATTGTGTCTGCGTTTGAAGCTGGAATTTCACCGCTGAGAACCATCAGGAGTTCATTTTGGCCATTACCAGCAACCCCGGCAATGCCAAAAATCTCGCCAGCGCGGACGGAAAAACTAATATCTGAAAGCGCTACACCGAAATCACCTTCGCCCGATTGGCTGAGATTGTCGACGACAAATCGTGGAGCACCAAATTCTGTTTTAACGTCCTTTTCAATTTGCTTAAGATCGCCGCCGATCATCATTTCGGCCATGCTTTTAGACGTTTCTTGTTTAGGATCGCATGCGCCAACAACTTTGCCGCCACGCAGGATAGTTGCCTGATCGCAAAGTTCTTTGATCTCATGCAATTTGTGCGAAATATATAAAATCGAACATCCGGTTTTTGAGAGCTTTCTCAATGTTCCAAACAGTTGAGCAACTTCTTGCGGTGTTAATACAGATGTCGGCTCATCCATGATTAAAAGGCGCGGGTTGAGCAAGAGTGCGCGTACGATCTCAATGCGTTGACGCTCGCCAACACTCAAGGTGCTAACAATCCGATGAGGATCAAGTTTTAGCCCATAAACATCCATCACCTCTCGAATTTTCTCTTCCAAAAGATTCTGAGAGATTTTCGCGTCCATACCAAGGGCAATGTTTTCTAAAACAGTCATCGCTTCAAACAGGGAAAAGTGCTGGAAAACCATGCCGACGCCAAGCTGGCGAGCAGCCTTTGGATTTGCAACTTTGATCGCTTCGCCTTCCCAACGAATTTCACCTTCGTCGGGTTGCATAATTCCATAAATCATCTTTACCAGAGTTGATTTACCCGCACCATTTTCACCTAAAAGCGCATGGATTTCACCTGGTTTTATGCTGAAGCTGACGCGATCATTTGCTAAAACCCCGGGGAATGACTTGGTAATCGCCTCCAATTCGATGCGATAATTTGATTTATCTGTCATATGTGAACCCCAGCGTGATAAGTTGCGCCGGAAACATTGGCATCAACGTGTTTAGCTTTATCTATTTGAATTATGATTTCGGACGCGGCAAGTGCTGCGATGATTTCTGGTCGTTTATCACCAAGCGATATACCGTCGACGGGCTTTCCACCAATTGGACATGTAAGTTGGTCTATGTCGAGGGTGTGGCCATTTTCTTGTTTGTACCAATTTTCAAATGAAGCGCGTTTTGTTTTTGATCCTATCATGCCGATATATGCAGCATCGCTGCGTGCGAGTGCTGCATCAGCGATCATAAAATCAAGTGCATGATCATGGGTGAGAATGACATAGGCACTATTTGGCTTGGCAGTTCTTATAATTGCCTCAGGCAGAGATGTTAATTGGGTCTCAACGCCAATAGGCGCGCCGGATAATTCTTCTTCGCGGCTATCAATTAAGATGGGTTTATAGGGCAGGAGGGTGAAGGCTTCGGCCAATGCTTTGCCCACATGTCCCGCGCCGAAAATATATATATCTGTCTGGCTAGCCAATTCGTCTCTGAGGTCTTTGCGATAGGTGTCGCGTTCACGCAGATTGAGCAATTTAATAGAAATAGACACATATCCGCCGCAGCACTGACCAATTTCTGGACCCAATGGAATGTCAAGTTTGATGATCTCGTTGGAATTTTTTTGTAATAGTGCGCGCGCTTTTTCAATTGCTATGCTTTCGAGCTGTCCGCCACCAATAGTTCGGAAAATAGAAGATCGTTTGACCAGCATCCATGCATCAAGATTGCGCGGGGTAGACCCTTTAATACTGGTGATTTGAATTCCAGCTACGGGGTCATCATCTGCAAGAAATTTCTCAATGTTATGGCGATCTAAATACAAATTATCCGCCTTTCATTTTTTCAACTGCAAGCAAAATGCGCTCAGGTGTTGCAGGTGCATCAAGGCGCGGGCAGGTTTTATAATCTTGCTCTGACGCGACAGCCATCGATAGAGCTTCAAGCACCGAGTTCGCCAGCATAAATGGTGGCTCGCCGACGGCTTTTGATCGACGGATTGTCATCTCTCTGTTTTCGGACCAATCGGCGAGAGAGACATTGAAAATACGGGGACGGTCAGATGCCAACGGAATTTTATAAGTTGATGGCGCGTGTGTTCTTAAACGACCCGTATCATCCCACCAAAGCTCTTCGGTTGTGAGCCAACCCATGCCTTGCACAAACCCACCTTCAATCTGACCGATATCAATTGCTGGGTTGAGGGACTTTCCGACATCGTGAAGAATATCAGTGCGGTCAATTTGATATTCGCCCGTAAGCGTATCAATGCTGACTTCAGAAACTGACGCGCCATAGGCAAAATAATAAAACGGTCGGCCTTTACCAGCCTCACGATCCCAATGAATATCAGGTGTTTTATAAAAACCTGCAGCTGATAATTGAACGCGTGCCATATAGGCTGAATTGATAAACGCGTTAAAGCTGATTTTCTCATCACCGATTTGCACATGATTGTCGACAAATGAAACTTTATCTTCGCTCACATTATGCGTTTCGCAGGCGAATTTAATCAGCCGCGTTTTGATCTGTTCCGCCGCGTTTGCCGCTGCCATGCCATTAAGATCCGAACCTGAAGATGCAGCGGTTGCGGATGTGTTTGGTACTTTGCCGGTATTGGTCGCTGTGATTTTTATGCGATCTAAATCAACTTGAAATTCATCGGCTAAGACTTGCGCAATTTTGGTGTTAAGGCCTTGCCCCATCTCTGTGCCGCCATGGTTGAGATGTATCGAACCATCGTTGTAAATATGAACCAGCGCACCCGCCTGATTATACCAAGTTGCAGTAAATGAGATGCCAAATTTTACCGGAGTTAGAGCGATGCCTTTGCGAATAACACCTTTAGCACTGTTAAACTCGAGGATGGCTTTTCGGCGTTTTTGATAATCGCTTGATGTTTCAAGTTCCTCGACGATCTTGCCAATAATATTATCGTTTATTTCCTGATGATAGGGTGTGATATTGCGTGATGTGTCACCATAGAAATTAGCTTTTCTGATTTCCAATGGATCTTTTCCTAGCGCATAGGCGATCTCTTCAATAACCCGTTCGCCGCCAAGCATGCCTTGCGGTCCGCCAAACCCTCTAAACGCGGTATTGGACACCGTGTTTGTTTTATAAGGCTTAGATTTTAAAACAACATCGGGATAATAATAACAATTATCGGCATGAAACAGAGCGCGATCTGTCACCGGACCTGAAAGATCAGCGGAATTGCCACAACGTGCAGCAAATGTTGCGTCAAGCGCAGTGATTTTGCCATCATCACTGAAGCCAACATCATAGTCGACCAAAAAATCATGCCGCTTACCGGTGGCGATCATATCGTCATCACGGTCGGGACGGATTTTAACGGCTTGATTATACTTTTTTGCAGCTAATGCTGCGACTGCTGCAAACAAATTGGATTGCGTTTCTTTGCCGCCAAATCCACCACCCATGCGGCGCACATTTACAGTGATAGCATGCGATGGAATATTTAAAACATGCCCCACCATGTGCTGAACTTCGCTTGGGTGCTGGGTGGATGAATAGACCAAAACATCATCATCTTCACCGGGAACCGCCATGGCAATATGACCTTCGAGATAGAAATGATCTTGACCGCCAATGCGCATATTACCTTGCAGGCGGTTTTCAGAATTTTCTAGCCCTTGTGCAGCATCGCCTCTCTTTAGTGTCAAAGGTTCTGTGACAAGCGGATAGTCTTGTGAAATAGCATCCGCGACATCTGTGATGTGATCTTCGGTTTGATATTCAACCCTGGCAAGCTTTGCAGCTTTACGCGCAACGGCGCGTGTTTTTGCAACAACAGCAAAAATTGGCTGTCCATGAAATTCAATGTTTTGCGCAAAGACTGGGTCGTCCTTTTTGCCCGTAGGGCTGATGTCATTGTGACCATTGATATCATCTGCGGTTAAAACACCGATGACATCGTCCATGGCTTCAATTGCGCTGAAATCCATTGATGTGATCGTACCGCATGTGATCTCTGATAGTCCGAAATAAGCGTGCAGTAATCCTGTTGGTTCATTAATGTCATCGATATATTCGGCGCTGCCAGATACATGTTTGTGAGCAGAATCATGTTTTGGGTTTTGGTGTACGCCACCTTTTATTTTTGAAACGGATTGGTTCATAATGCCGTCTCCAAAATTGCATCTCGATCAAGTTGCGCAGCTGATCTACCCTCAGTCATTTCAATATAAAAACGCTCAAGAATATTCTTTGCTGCTAATGCTCGGTATTCTTTAGATGCACGCCAATCGGTAAGTGGAGAGAAGTCTGCATCTATGCCTGCTTTGGCCTTACGGATCGTTTCAAGTGACCATGCATTGCCTTCGAGCAATTTTTCGGTTTGAGATGCATGCATAGGCGTTCCAGCCATGCCGCCAAAAGCGATTGAAACGTTTCTCATCATGCCGTCTGCAATGTTCATTTTAATCGCACAACATAGGGCCGAAATATCTTCATCGCGTCGCTTTGAAATTTTATACACAGCGAATGTGTCTTCTGGTTTTAGATAAGGAATAAATATCTTTTCAAGGAAATCGCCAGCGGTGCGATCCTGCTTGCCATATTCGATGAAGAAATCTTTTAGCGGCATTGTGCGCTGATCTGTATCTGACCGTAGTGCGACTGTGGCATTGAGCGCAATCAATGCAGGAGGGGTGTCGCCGATCGGTGAGCCATTGGCGATATTGCCACCAACAGTGCCCATATTGCGAACCTGCTCGCCGCCAATTCTATTCCAAAACGTTTCCATTTGCGGAAAATGCTCTTTGATCGTTGATTGCATATCTGTGTAGGAGACACAGGCGCCAATCGTTACGCCCTCTGGCGCTACATCAATGTGGTGGAGTTCACTTAAATGATTGATAAAGACAGTTGGCGAAATATCGCGCATATGTTTGGTAACCCATAGGCCGACATCGGTTGATCCTGCAACGATTGTTGAATTTGGATGTTGAATACGCGCTCTTGCCAGATCCGCTACATCGCAAGGGACAATGATCAGATCCCCACCGTGTTTTATCTCAATTCTTAGTGCATCGCGCATATCATTGAGCTGCGTGACGATTTTTTCACGTTCAATGTTCAAAATGTCATGAACGGGATCGGAACTACGCGATACTTCAATTGCAGCTTTCACAATTGGTTCATAGCCTGTGCAGCGGCAAAGATTGCCTTGAAGTGCACGTTCAATTTGCATGTTGGTTGGGTTGGGAGTGCTCATCCACAAAGCATAAAGCGACATCACAAAACCAGGTGTGCAAAACCCACATTGGCTACCATGCTGATTGACCATCGCTTGTTGCACAGGATGCAGCGCACCGTTTTCACCCTTTAAATGCTCTATCGTTACGACATGGCAGGCATCTAACGATCCCATGAAACGAATACATGCATTGACCGTCTCGTAGGCAATGCCATTTTGCGTTAGACGACCAATCAACACAGTGCAGGCTCCACAATCGCCTTCAGCGCATCCTTCTTTGGTCCCTTTAAGACTTTTTTGAAGACGGATATAATCCAGCAACGTCAGGCTTGATGAAAAACTGGCAAGCTCAATCGCTTCATCATTTAACACAAACCGTATGTGGTCTCTGACATTTGCCAAATTAGCTGCCTCGATAAGTTGAAAAGCTGAAAGGGGATACGAGCAATGGCACATGGTAGTGCTCAGACGCGTTATTGATGCCAAAGCGAATAGGAACTTGGTCTACAAAACTGATATCTTCATCCCGGTCAAAATATTGTCCTGCGTGGAAGACCAATTCATAGACGCCTTTATGAAAATTATCACCTTCCATGAGTGGTGCATCCGCACGACCATCAGCATTTGTTTTGATGGTCAATAGAAGATCTCGTGCAGTTCCATCAATCTTATACAGATCAATTTGCATTCCCGCAGCCGGGGTGCCATTTGCGGTATCAAGAACATGTGTCGTTAAACGACCTTTGTCATTACTGGCTGCGTTCATTGGATTTCGATTCTCCTGATCAATATATGTGATGGTATCTTTAAAGTTGTATAATTCAAGTTGCTTTTGGTAATGAGGAAGGCGGAAATTTAAGATTTTCCTGCAATCACTTCATTATACCATTGAACAACGGCTTTCCGTTCACTTTCTTCCATATAGGTAATATTTGCGGGCGGCATTGCGTGGCTACGACCAGATTGCAAATATATCGCTTTGGCATGTTTTGCGATCTGCGCATCTGTTTCAAGAAGCACACCTTTGGGAGCTGCAATAATGCCTTCCCAAACCGGTTCGCTTGCATGACACATCGAACATCGCCCAAGAACAGTATCACGAACCTGTTCGAAATGTTGGGCGCTTGCGAATTTTTGCTCATAGTTTGTAAGCGCTGCATTTTCATCGTCACCGACAAGTACTTTTGGCACAGTGGACAACCACATGATGATGATGAACAAGATCACTGTGACCAGCCATGTCCAAATAGGATCGCCTTTGCGCGCATGTTTGGTGTTGAAGTAATGACGAATAGTAACGCCCATCAAAAATACCAGAGAGGCGATAATCCAGTTAAACTCTGTCGCAAAAGCCAATGGTGCATGGTTTGATAGCATTAAGAAAATGACGGGTAGCGTTAGATAGTTGTTATGCGTGGAACGCTGTTTTGCCTGCATGCCAAGGGCCGGATCTGGGCTTTTACCTGCTAAAAGATCGGCGACAACTTTCTTTTGATTTGGTATAATAATGAAGAACACATTGGCTGACATAATCGTTCCGGTGAACGCACCCAAATGTAAAAATGCCGCGCGCCCTGTAAAGATTTGCGTATATCCCCATGCCATTGCAACAAGAACAAAATAGAGCAAAATCATCAATCGTGTGTTATTATTCCCGATCGGTGATTTGCACAAAAGATCATAAACAATCCAACCAAAACCGATTGATGCAAGCGAAATTAAAATGCCGGTCGTTGGCGTGATATCAAGCACATTTGGATCAACCAGATATAGCTCAGCACCCAGATAATAAACAAGCGCCAATAAAACAAAACCTGATAGCCAGGTGCTATAGGCTTCCCATTTAAACCAAACCAGGTTTTCCGGCATTTTTTCAGGTGCAATCATGTATTTCTGGATGTGATAAAAGCCACCGCCATGCACTTGCCATTCATCACCTGCAGCGCCTTTGGGCAGGTTCTCATGCTTGTGCAGCCCTAAATCTAGAGCGATGAAGTAAAACGATGACCCTATCCAGGCAATTGCCGTTATGACGTGGAACCATCGGGCAGCAAATGAAACCCATTCCATGCTTATCGCAAATTCGTACACTTTTAGACCCCTCAGTTAAGCATGCGTATCCCAGTTAACATCATTTTGGCACCCATTTTAAGGGGTTTGAATAACTATAAAATTCTAGGACTTTCAAAAAAATAATGATAATGATATGCTCAACCCATGTCTTACGTCAATAATCTGAAAACTTTTGTACGTGTTTATGAGTTAGGTTCCATGTCTGCAGCCGGGCGAGACTTGCGTATTTCTCCAGCCGTCTCCAGTAGTCGGATATCAGAACTTGAAAAACATCTAGGGGCGCGATTGTTTAATAGGACCACGCGTAACCTCACGCCCACACAACAGGGTGAGCTGTTTTACAAAGGTGCTGTGAAAATCCTTGATACTATTAGTGAGGTTGAGGGTAGTATTTCAGAAATCACAGCGAAACCTAAAGGAACAATATTTGTTTCAGCCCCATTGGGAATAGGTAAAAAGTTGATCGCGCCTATGATCCCTATTTTTCAGGAAATCTATCCCGAGATCAATGTTCGGCTACGTTTGTCAGATAGAAAAGTAGATATCACAAATGAAGGTTTGGATGCTGCTTTTGTGTTGGGCCGCTTGATTGATTCTGAATTACGGGTCATGCCAATATATGACTTTGAGCGGGTACTCTGTGCATCGCCCAAATATGTCAAAATGCATGGAATGCCAGAGAAGGCGTCTGATCTTTTCTTATATAAACATCGCTGCTTGTTGTTGCGATATCCGGGTTTGACAGAGTTTTTCTGGAGTTTGAAAACTGGTGATCAAATTGAACGATATGAATTTGTTAGCCCGTTAGAATCAGATGATGGTGATGTGCTAACAGATTGGGCGCTTGCAGGCTCGGGGATTGTTAATAAACCGATATTTGAGGTGAAACAGCATTTAAGAGCGGGTCAGTTGGTTGAGGTTGTTAAAGAAACTCCACCGATAGATCTGCCGTTTTCGTGTGTTTACCCACATAAAAGACTGCAGGACCCAAAAATCCGCCTTTTCATCGATTTCATGTCCAAGGAATGTAAGAAGCAATTGGCAGATAGTAATTCGAGATAAAATTATATGCGAATATTCTTCAAAAATATTCTGATAGTGTTCGCAGTGTTTAACGATAAAGTAAGTGGCTAAAACCGGAGTTGATTTTGCAAAACAGATACCCAAGAGATATGCAAGGTTGTGGGGTAAACACACCTGAAAATGTTTGGCCGAATGATGCGGTAATTGCCGTACAATTTGTCGTCAATTATGAAGAGGGTGGTGAAAATAACATCCTGCATGGTGATGCGGCTTCGGAAGCTTTTTTGTCAGAAATCGTTGGGGCTGCAGCATGGCCTGATCAGCGCCATTGGAACATGGAGTCCATTTATGAATATGGTGCGCGCGCTGGTTTTTGGCGTTTGCACCGCATGTTCACTTCACGTGATATTCCGGTCACTGTTTATGGTGTGGCAACCGCGCTGAAACGCTCTCCGGCGCAAGTCGAAGCAATGCAATCAGCAGGTTGGGAAATCGCGTCACATGGTTTGAAGTGGATCGAATATAAAGACTACGACAAAGAAGATGAACGCAAAGATGTTCATGCAGCGATTGAGATGCATGAAGCTGTGACAGGTGAGCGGCCTTTGGGTTGGTATACCGGCCGTTGTTCGGTCAATACGGTTGATCTTATCTGTGAAGAAGGTGGATTTGAATATGTATCGGACACCTATGCCGATGATTTGCCCTATTGGTATGATCACAATGGACATCAGCAACTGATAATTCCGTATACGCTGGACTGTAATGATATGCGTTTTGCAACGCCCCAAGGTTTTAATTCTGGGGACCAATTCTACGCCTATCTAAAAGATACGTTTGATGTCCTTTATGCTGAAGGATTAGCTGGCAATCCAAAAATGATGAATATCGGTTTGCATTGTCGTCTTGTTGGACGTCCTGGACGTGCTGCAGCTCTTGAGCGGTTTTTGGATTATGTGCAGTCTCATGAGCGCGTTTGGTGCGCACGACGCATTGATATAGCGCGCCATTGGCGTGAGCATCACGCAAAGACCTTGCAGAACCCACGTCCTTGCGAGATGAATAAAGACGATTTTATCGCCGTATATGGCGGTATTTTTGAGCATTCAGCTTGGATTGCTGAACGTGCATTTGATGACGAGCTAGCGCCAGCAAATGATACAGCATGTGGTCTGCACGCAGCTCTGGTCTATCATTTTAGAAAAGCATCAGATGATGAGAAACTAAATGTTTTAAATGCGCACCCTGATTTGGCTGGTAAACTCGCTGCAGCTAATAGGCTTACGGCTGAATCAACGCACGAACAAGCAAGTGCGGGTCTTGATGCCTTAACAGATGAAGAGCGTGCAACATTTACCGCATTTAATTCTGAATATACATCAAAATTTGGTTTTCCGTTTATTATTGCGGTGAAAGACAATAGCAAATCACAGATTTTGGATGCGTTTAAGACACGTATTGGAAATGACCAAAAACAAGAATTTAAAACAGCCTGCAAACAAGTTGAACGCATTGCAAGATTGCGTTTGAACGATATTTTGCCAAGCGCTTGAGAAAGACGATTATGAGCTCTAAATCCTATGCCACACCAAAAGGTGGTCTATCACCCCAGTCCGAGCTTTTGACAGGTCGAGCTGTTTTCACAGATGCCTATGCTGTTGTCCCACATGGAACCATGCAGGATATTGTAACGAGTAACTTGCCATTTTGGGACCAAACACGCGCGTGGATTATCGCGCGACCTTTGTCCGGTTTTGCTGAAACTTTTTCTCAGTACATTATGGAAGTTTCAGCTGGTGGCGGTAGTGAAAAACCTGAGCTAGACCCAGAGGCCGAAGGCGTTATTTTTGTCGTTAGTGGCGATCTTTTGCTCATGATTAATGGTGATCTACATGTAATGGGTGAGGGTGGATTTGCCTATATTCCGCCATCAACGGATTGGTCTGTGAAAAACCATGAAGGTGCGCCAGCCGTTTTTCATTGGGTTCGCAAAAAATATGAAAAAGTAGACGGCATCGATTACCCTGATGTGGTGATTTCAAGCGATAAAGATGTCGCGCCGACTCCAATGCCGGAGACTGATGGTGCATGGGCTACAACTCGTTTCGTAGATAGTGATGATATGCGGCATGACATGCATGTTAATGTGGTTACCTTTGAGCCTGGGGCTGTCATTCCGTTTGCAGAAACACATGTAATGGAGCATGGATTGTACGTTCTCGAGGGTAAGGCCGTTTACCGCTTGAACCAAGATTGGGTTGAAGTGGAAGCTGGTGATTTCATGTGGCTTCGCGCATTTTGTCCGCAAGCATGTTATGCAGGTGGTCCGGGCAAGTTCAGATATCTGCTTTATAAAGATGTCAATCGACATGCAAAACTGAGCTGATTGATATGATTGAGATTTTTGCCAAAAAGCTGAGTTCAGAAGGTTTTGCGCCCTTCGGCGATGTTATCGATTTTAATCGTGAGCCAGATTTTGCCATTAATAACGGTAAGTGTGACCGCTTTCATGGTCTTGCGATTACAGATGTGATTGGCGACGAAGCAAATACAGGTATAAGCCTTGGATATGGCCGGCCTTATGAGGTGCCACTAACGCTTAAAATGGTAGAGCGGCATCCGTTAGGCAGTCAGGCTTTTATCCCGCTTGAAGAGAAGCCATTTTTGGTCATAGTTGCCGAAGATGATGATGGCGTACCCAAACAACCGGTGGCGTTTTTATCTGAAAGCGGACAAGGGGTGAATTATCACCGCAATATCTGGCATGGGGTACTCACGCCGCTGGATACACCATCAAAATTCTTAATCGTTGATAGAATAGGCGAGGGAAATAACTTGGAGGAGCATTTCTTCAAGGAACCCTATCTGATCAAAATTTAGACGCGCTCAAAACTACCAATTCTCATTCCAGACTTTGTGGTGAAATTTTTGCTTGCAAATTTCACAACATCAATTGTATATGTAATCGATTACATTTTGAATTTATCGAGATTGAATAGCGTTATTATCGATCTGCTGAGTGATGCAGCATGGAGGGGGAACTTAAATGAGTGGCCAGAACATTTCACGTCAGGAATTCCCGAGTGATTTCATCTTTGGTACGGCGACATCATCGTATCAAATTGAGGGAACAAAGTTGGGAACTTGTGGGCCCTCTCATTGGGACGATTTTGCCAAACGTGGCGGGACTGTTGGTAATTCAAACGGTGATATCGCATGTGCACATATTGAAAAATGGGCGGAAGATCTCGATCTTATCAAGAATGCTGGGATGTCTGCATATCGTTTTTCAACAGCATGGCCGCGCATTCAGCCAGAAGGCAAGGGCAAGGCTCTGCAAGAAGGTTTGGATTTTTACGATAAAGTTATCGATGGTTGCCTTGAGCGCGGGCTTGAACCGCATCTAACATTATATCACTGGGAATTACCGTTAGCCTTATCTCAAAAGGGTGGTTGGCAATCTCGTGATACGGCAAAATATTTCGCGGATTATTCCGCGATTATAGCGAGCCGTTATGGTGATCGTTTGGCATCAGTTGCAACGATTAACGAACCTTGGTGTGTTGCATGGTTGAGCCATTTTCTTGGTCATCATGCGCCGGGTCTTCAGTCACTAGAGGCCGGGGTTAAATCAATGCATAACATCTTGCTCGCCCATGGCTTATCGCTTGAGGCTATTCGCAATGAATGTGATGTAAATGCTGGCATCGTGCTGAATATGGAGTTTGGTGCAATAGATAGCGACAAGGATGAAGATGTCCGCGCGCGCGATCTGTTTGATGGAATTTATAATCGCTGGTTTGCGGATGCGATTTTCAAAGGCCAATACCCTGAAAATGTATTAGAATATTTTGCGCCACATATGCCTGAAGGCTGGCAGGATGATTTGAAAGTCATATCTCAACCTATCGATTGGTTGGGTTTAAATTACTACACACGTAATTTTATTTCAGATGATGGTACTGGGGTATTCCCATTTGCGAAATCGCATAAAGGAGATCTTCCAAAAACATCAATGGGTTGGGAGATCTATCCAGAAGGTCTTGAATTTTTCCTCAATCGAATTTCAACTGAATACTCAAATGATATCCCGATTTTTGTGACGGAAAATGGTATGGCGTTGCACGACAACGTGATTGATGGAAAGGTTGAAGATGATCTTCGTTGCGAGTTTTTCCAGCTTCATCTAGCAGCGATAAAGTCAGCAATCGATAACGGTGTGAACGTGAAAGGTTATTTTGCCTGGTCGCTCTTGGATAATTTCGAATGGGCCTTTGGGTATGATGAACGGTTTGGAATTGTGCACGTCGATTTCGATACACAAGAACGCACGCCTAAGAAATCCTATTACATGCTACAGGAAATACTGAGCTCATAACTTGGAAGTTGGCGCCTGTTACGACTTATCTGTCTCGATAGGTCCGCCTTTATCACCCCAGGTCGAAAAACCTTCTTTTAGGTGCGATGCTTCAAAGCCCATATCGTTCAAAGTCGCAACGGTCAGGGCTGAGCGCCAGCCTGATGCGCAATGGAATACATATTTCTTATCCTGTGCAAAAACATCCTTAAAATAAGGGCTGTCTGGATCAACCCAAAATTCGATCATCCCGCGCGGTGCGTGAAAGCTACCCGGGATATAACCAGATCTTTGGCGCTCGCGAATGTCTCTGATATCAACGATAACGGTGTTTTCATCATCAACCATTTTAATTAGGTCAACTGTTTCAATCTCTTCAATCCGAGCGCGAGCTGCAGCGACCATTTCTTTTGAAGATGTATTGAGTTTTTTCATCTGGATCACCTGTCTGACTATGTTGAATTGATAGGAGAAATAATCTCCAAGTGCTCGTATAGAAGTTAAGAATTTGCCGTTAGTTTTGCAATAGGTGGAACGTCACAGGTCTTATCGTTATGATTTTTGCCGGATGGTTATCAATCCGGCTGAAGTTATTAGCACCATGCCGATGACTGTGGTTACATTTGGAAATTCAGAAAAGAACATGACGCCCCAAAGTACGCTGAATATCAAATAGAAATAATCAAAAGGGGCGACAATATGCGGGGAGGCTATTTGATACCCAATCGCACCGAATATATTGCCGACCAAAATTGTTGTTGCCAGTATAACTAATGCGATGATTTCCAGCGTGCCGATTTTTACCCATCCACCCAACAAAAACTCATTTACACCCACAATGTTTTGCGGCAAATTAAGTGCTAACAAACTCAGGGTAACAATCATACCGATGGCGATGAACATGTAGTTGATGAATAATGTGAGCACCAATGGGTTTTCAGTCTTACATTTAGTGCGTGTCAATAACATTGCGCTTGCATGCAGAACTGCACCAAATAGTGGGAGCAATGCGTAAAGGTTAAACCCTTCAATTGTTGGTCTTAGTAAAAACAGCACGCCAATAAACCCTAGGCCGATTGCAAACCAGCCGATGGGTTGGATTTTTTGCTTTAAAACAATTGCCGACAATAAGATGATAAAAAGTGGGAGTGTATTATATGCAGCTGCGGCGACTGAGAGCTGCAGGTGAGGGAGTGCGATATAATATGTTGCTAACATTGCCGCCATGAAGAAGCTTCTAAGCAAAACCCAGCCAATGGCTTTTGGTATGAGGTTTAATCCAGAATGGCGCCATTTAATGAATATAAGTAGTAACGGGATGGCGATGACGGATCGCAAGACATATAGCTGCCACAACGGAAAACTCACGCTGATTGATTTTATGATCGCATCACCCAATGAGAGCGAGAATACTGCGAAGATAATCGCAGAGATCGCTAACCTCACATTGTCAGGTTTATTCGCGCCGCTACTTGTCATTTAAGGCGCTAAATTCTTCATTGATGATGGTGCCGATAAGTGCGCAGTCTTCTTCTGAAAAGCTTAATGGAACGCGCATATCCATGATCTGTTTTAATATCTTTATTGTTTGACTTAAAGATTGTTTAGGTGCGTAAGTCCAGCTGTCGTAACGCGATGTGAACCCAACTGGATTGGCATTACCAAACCATTTTAATTCAACGCCGCGATCAAAGCAGTTTTTGACAAATTGTTCTATTTTTTCTTGTGGCCAATGAGGGATTAAAAATTGAATGGACGAGCCGACATATTTCTCGCATTGTGGACGCTCGCGTACTTTAAGACCGGTGGTGTTTTTAAATGCTTGCTCCAGAACTTGATATCTTGAATTCCAACGGTAGATGTTATGATCAAGTCCGGCAAGTTGGGGTCTTAAAATGGCGGCGCGTAGATTATCCATGCGTGATGAGCAATTTGGCATTTCATATCTTGCATGCGCGTAATCAGACATATCAGGTCTGGCGAGATGTTTTTCATATAACATGTAAGAGCCTGATAAGATTGTGGCTTTTGCCATGAGATCAGCATCATCAGTGGTTAGAAAACCACCTTCTCCACTATTCATATGCTTATATGTTTGTGTGCTAAAACATCCGATAGCACCAAAATTACCGCTTTTCGTTCCGTTCCACTCAGCACCCATTGTGTGGGCGCAATCTTCGATGACGACAGCGCCATGTTGTTTAGCAATGGCACAAAGTTCTTCCATTGGCGCAATGTGACCGCGCATATGAGACAAGAGTAAAATTTTCGATCCTGTTTGTGTAAACTTTGCTTCCAAATCTTTGAGATCAATTGTCAAATCTTCAGTTGTTTCAACAAATATAGGTTCACCACCAACAGCAGCAACAGCGCCGGGAACCGGGGCGAGCGTAAAGGCATTTGTTAAAATCTTGTCACCGGGTTTTGCGCCAACGGCACGAAGCGCAATTTGCATTGCCGTGCCACCTGATGTGGTCGCCAAACAATATTTGGACCCCTGATATTTAGCGTATTCCACCTCCAAAAGATTGGTTTCACCCTCTTCGCCAGGCACAAGATTGTATCGGTGTAAACGACCAGATTGAAGAACTTTCACAGCCTCTGTAATCGCGCTATCTGGAATAGCCTCTTGTTGTGTAAAGGGTTTTTCAAATCGTGTTTTTGGCATTGATCTGGCCTTATAACGTCAGCAAATTGATTTGCTTGTTTTTATCGGTGAATTTTCGTTATTTGTGGCACAAGTGAAAGCGCTTGCATACCAGAAAATTGGTTGACGGTAGATTTTATATATGGGACCAAATAGTTCAATACTAAGAGGGTAATATGGCACATATTTGGGTTCGATCAGAACAAAGAGCATTTGAACAACGCGTGGGCATTACGCCAGATGGTGTTCGGAAACTGATAGATACGGGACATCAAGTGACCGTTGAAGAAAGCGCTTCTCGCGCGATTGAGATTTCCCAATATGAGGATACAGGTTGTGACATCGCGCCGGCACATTCATGGGTGAACGCACCAAAAGATGCCATCGTATTTGGTCTAAAAGAATTAGATGAAGATGGGCCTGATCTGATCCATCGGCACATTATGTTTGGTCATGCTTACAAAGGGCAAGCGGAAGGGCCTGCATTGTTGTCTCGTTTTAAGCGTGGTGGCGGCGCTCTATATGATCTTGAATATCTTTTAGATGAAAATAAAAGACGTGTTGCTGCTTTTGGCTATTGGGCAGGTTTTGCAGGTGCTGCGGTTGGAATGATGGCTTGGCTTTCACAGCAAAAGGGTGAAAAGCTTGCAAGCGTGGGTGTTTATGGAAATAAAGACGATTTGATTTCCGAGTTGAGTGATGGTTGTCTTAATGCTTTGAAGAATGGTGCAAAAGAGCCAAATGTTATTGTGATTGGCGCAAAAGGTCGCGTTGGCAGTGGTGCATTGGAACTTGCAAGATCACTTGGTATAGATGCTACAGAATGGGATATGGCAGAGACAGCGCATGGTGGTCCGTTCCCTGAAATTTTGGATCATACCATCTTTGTGAATTGCATATTAGCATCACCCAATGTGCCTGTTTTTGTTCCGAAATCTGCAACTACATCGGATCGACAGCTTCGTGTCATTGCTGATGTGTCGTGTGACCCAAACAGTCCTTATAATCCCGTTCCTGTCTATGACCGTTCAACGACTTTTGCTGATCCTATCATTCGGGTTCAAGATGCACCTAACTATTTGGATGTCATGGCAATAGATAACCTTCCCTCCATGCTTCCTGTTGAAAGTAGCCAAGATTATGCTGCGCAGTTGCTACCGCATTTGTTAAATCTTGATCACATGGATGAAGGTGTATGGGGCGGTGCAAATGAATTTTTCAAACAACATACATCATAAGTTTTAAAGGGCGATATCATGACAACAATTCACTGGGTTGGTACTGGTCTGTCATCACTACCGGGTTTGAAAAAGCTAATCACCGATGGCCACAAGGTTGTGGTTTGGAATAGAACAGTTGCCACAGCGAAGCAGGCTTTGAGCGGGTTTGATGTAGATATTCGGGCCTTTGACATTGATAGCTTAGCTGCAGCGTTAAACGAAGGCGATATTGCCGTATCAATGTTGCCTGGTGATTGGCACGTGCCGATTGCAGTGAAATGCATTGCAAACAACGCGCACTTTGTATCGTCCTCTTATATCTCACCTGAAATGCGCGACTTACATTCGACTGCGCGTGAAATGGGGTTATCTTTTGTCAATGAGGTTGGTCTTGATCCGGGGATTGATCATTTGATGGCCCACTGGTTGGTCGATGATTATCGCAATTGTAATGCATATAATTCAGATAATGAGCTTAGCTTTGTATCTTATTGTGGTGGTGTGCCTAAGATTGCCAATGATTTTCGATATAAGTTTAGCTGGTCGCCATTGGGTGTTTTAAAAGCACTGCGATCTCCATCCAAATCAATCAAAGATTTTAAACCCTATGATGTGGCGCGCCCTTGGGATGCGATATCAACCTTTAACGCGCCACTTGAACAAGACGAAGAGTTCGAGGTTTATCCCAACAGAGATAGTTTGCCATTTATTGAGGACTATCAGTTTGATCCAAATTGGAAAGTGAAACAATTTGTACGCGGCACTTTGCGTTTGAATGGTTGGGCCCAGGCTTGGGGGAGTTTGTTTAAAGAGATCGAAACTCTGTCGGGTGCAGAAGGGGATGCGCGCCTTAAGCAGATTTCAGACGAGCTTTTAGAACAGCATTCATATGATGAGAACGAACCTGATCGCGTGGTTTTATGTGTTTCGCTAAAAGCTGAAAATGGCTCCGGTGAAACTGTTTTTCATAAAACCTACTCGCTTGATGCGCATGGTAATGATAAAGGTTCAGCCATGGCGCAGTTGGTTTCTATTACTGTCTCATTAGCTGTAAACTCTGTTTTGAAAAATGAAATTACCCCCGGTGTTTCAGCAGCTCCATCTTCACTTGCTATTGTCAATGAATGGATGGATGAAATCGGTAATATTGCACAATATTTGGAGATCAAAGACTTATCCAAGTAATCGACATTATTTGATATTTGTTGCCTTAAAAGCTTGGTGTTCTCTTCAATTTAGTGTATTTTTTTAAACGTTAAAAAAAGGAGGATGCAATGATCAAAAACCCTATATTACCAGGCTTTAATCCTGATCCATCAATCTGCAGGGTTGGGGATGATTATTACATCGCGACCTCCACATTTGAGTGGTATCCCGGTGTGCAAATTCACCACAGTAAGGATTTGGTCAATTGGGAGCTTGTCTCGCGTCCTTTAAATCGCGCTGATCAGCTTGATATGCGTGGAAACCCAGATAGCGGCGGCATTTGGGCGCCTTGTTTGAGCCATGCTGATGGGAAATTTTGGTTGGTTTATACAGACGTCAAACGCCTTTGGGGTAGTTCCAAAGATAGCCATAATTACATTGTGACTTGCGAGACAATTGATGGCGAATGGTCTGAGCGCATTTTCATTAATTCATCCGGGTTTGACCCATCATTATTTCATGACGACGACGGGCGAAAGTGGTTCATGAATATGCAATGGAACCACCGCCAAAAAGGAACAGGTGTTAATCAGGCTCACCATCGTTTTAATGGTACTTTGTTGCAGGAATGGTCAGAGGAAAAAGGCCTGTTCGGTCCTGCAGTTGATATCTATGCTGGAACTGATCTTGGACTGACCGAAGGTCCACATATTTTCAAACGCAATGGCTATTATTATCTAACCGTTGCAGAAGGTGGTACGGGTTATAAACATGCGGTGACGATGGCGCGTTCGCGGCAAATTGAAGGGCCTTATGAAACGCACCCCGATAAGCACGTTATCACTGCCAAAGATGCTTCAGAGCACCCAATCCAGAGAACAGGCCATGGCCAATATATCGATACGCCAAATGGTGAATTTTATCATACGTTTCTTATGGGGCGTCCACTTGATGGAAACTTCTGCCCGCTGGGTCGTGAAACTGGCATTGAACGTTGTGTATGGAAAGATGATGACTGGCTTTATTTAGAGCATGGCTCTTCGTTAGCACGCCAAGAAATTCAATTAGAAGGCATTGAGCCTCATGCTCCGAAAGTTGTTGAGCATGAGTTTAAAGGGCAAGACCTGCCAATAGAATTTCAATGGTTGCGTACACCAGAAACTGAGCGAATTTTTAAAAGTGAAGCAACGGGTTTAACGCTGATCGGGCGCGAGATGATTGGAAGCTGGTTTGAACAGGCTTTGGTTGCGCGCCGTCAAGAACATCATAGTTATTCCGCCACAACGGTCACAGATTTTTCACCTGAGACTTACCAACATGGTGCGGGTTTGACGACTTATTACAATCAGACCAAGTATCATGCACTTCTGGTCACGGCAGATGAAGAGCTTGGTCGTTGTCTCGTTATTCAATCCTGCCCTGGCAATTGGCCAATGGGTGAGCTTGAATTTCTCTTAGACGCACCTGTGGCTATTCCAGATGGGAATATTGAATTGCGTGTTGAAGTTGATGAAAAAGTGCAGCAGTTTTTCTGGCGTATGGTCGGTGAGCAGGCATGGCAGCCAATCGGGCCTTCAATGGATGCATCTGTGATTTCAGATGAAGGCGGGGTGGGCGAACATTCATCCTTTACTGGCGCGTTTGTTGGTATGGTCGCATTTGATGTGAACGGGCACGGCAAAAGCGCAAGCTTTAAACGATTTGGTTATTACCCTGAGGTTTAGCGCTTCAGGGTAAAGATCATATCAAGCTAGAGAGAAACCCAGCTGGCATCATTTTTGGAAGATCGCTGACAAGCATCAATGAATTTCATGCCGGCCATACCTTCTTCAATTGAGTTAATATGATGGCCATCTGGCAGGGTGCCGCCATTTTCATAGGCGATGATTGCATCCGCAGCTTCGGTATAAATTGTTGCAAAGCCTTCTAGATACCCTTCTGGATGTCCACCCGGGGTACGGCTCACACGGTTTGCTAAATCAGACGCACCTGCACCAGAACGGGTGATCAATCTTTTTGCCTCGCCAAAGGGTGTGTACCAAAGATTATTTGGGTTTTCTTGAGACCATTCGATCCCACCTTTTTCCCCATAGACCCGTAGTTTTAAGCCGTTCTCATTGCCCGGCGCAATTTGGCTCGCCCAAATGCTGCCGCGCGCGCCACCTTCAAAACGTAAGTTAATATGCGCATTGTCATCAACAAGTCTTGCGCCAACAAAACTTGAAAGCTCAGCTGCGAGTTGATCAACCTTTAACTCAGATACAAAGCACGCAAGATTATAAGCATGGGTGCCAATATCGCCGATTGCTCCAGCGCCTGCCATCTTTGGATCGGTGCGCCATGCAGCTTGTTTATTGTCGTCATCTGCGGGAACCGTCAACCAGTCTTGCGCATATTCAGCTTGCACAACTCGGATGTTACCAAGATCACCATTTTGCACCATCTCGCGCGCCTGACGCATCATCGGATAGCCGGTGTAATTATGCGTGAGCACAAATAATTTGCCGCTGCTTTTGACGACTTGTTCCAGCTCAAGTGCTTCTTCCAATTGTGCAGTAAGTGGCTTGTCACAAATGACATGAATGCCAGCTTTTAAAAACGCTTTCGCAACAGGCGCATGCATGTGATTTGGCGTGACGATTGAAACAGCATCAATGCCATCTTCGCGCGCTGCTTCGCGGATCGCCATTTCTTTAAAATCTGAGTAAATACGATCCTCAGAAAGACCAAGAGCTAGGCCGGATCTTAGCGCACGATCTGGGTTTGATGATAAAGCACCTGCAACGAATGAAAACCTATTATCAATGCGTGCAGCAATGCGATGAACGGCACCGATGAAAGCGCCTTCGCCACCGCCAACCATGCCAAGTTTTAAGGGTTTTTGTAATTCAGCGCTCGTCATACTCTCACCTATTTATGCATCTTACTTATTTAATGCCGATCATTTTGTGGATTGCATCGATGTCCGTTCCAGCATCTGCGAAATCATCAAACGCTTTATCGGTCAACGGGACGGTATGTCTTTTGATAAATGGTGCGCCTTCTGCAGCACCCACTTCAGGGTGCTTTAAACAACATTCCCATTCAAGCACTGGCCATCCATCAAACCCATGTGTTGCAAGACGTGAGAAAATGCCAGCAAAATCGACCTGACCATCGCCCAAGGAGCGGAAACGTCCTGCGCGTTGTGTCCAGCTTTGATAACCTGAATATACGCCCTGGCGACCGGATGGGTTGAACTCTGCATCTTTAACGTGGAACGCGCTGATGCGTTCATGATAGATGTCGATAAAGTCGAGATAGTCGAGCTGCTGCAACAAGAAGTGCGATGGATCATAGTTGATCATGCAGCGATTGTGATTGCCAACGGCTTCTAGGAACATTTCAAATGTGATGCCATCGAAGACATCTTCACCGGGGTGAATTTCATAGCCGACATCAACACCTGCATCTTCATAAGCGTTGAGAATTGGTGTCCAGCGCCGTCCAAGCTCTGCAAAGCTCTCCTCAATCAATCCCTGAGGGCGCTGTGGCCAAGGGTAAAGATATGGAAAGGCAAGGGATCCAGTGAATGACACAGAACCTGTTAGTCCAAGATTTTGACAGGCTTTTGCAGCCCACAACATTTGTTGAACAGCCCATTCCTGACGTGCTCTTGGATTGCCGTGCACTTCTTTAGGTGCAAAGCCATCAAACTGTGCATCATAAGCCGGGTTTACCGCAATTAATTGCCCTTGAAGGTGGGTTGAAAGTTCGGTGATTTCAACGCCAGCATCCTTACAAATGCCTTTGACTTCGTCGCAATAGTCTTTTGATGTCGCCGCCTTTTCAAGATCGAAGATGCGCGCGTCCCATGTTGGAATTTGCACACCTTCATAACCCAAACTAGCGGCCCATTTGGTAATAGCTGGTAACGAATTAAATGGCGCCTCATCGCCTAAAAACTGTGCCAGAAAAATTCCTGGACCTTTCATTGTATTTGGCATTTCATTTCCTCCGTTACTTATTTTTTACGCTAATAGGTTTTGCGCCGCCGCTGCATTAAGTGCATCAGGGCGTTCGCATGTTGTTGTTAGCTCAACAGATTGACCTGTTTCACCTGCTGTTAAAACTGATGTCATGATGTCGACCACGTGATGGGCAAATTCCATTGAACATCTGTGCCCACGACCTTCTTGGATCGCAAGTGACATGTCAGATAAACCAGCGCCACGATAGTTTGCCAACATTTCGCCACCAGCATTGTCGTTTTTAAAGTTTGGAACCGTGAATGGATGCTCCCAAGATGAGAGGTCTACTGGTTCGTTGCCTGATGTTATTTTCAAGTCGCCAGCAAAGAAATTTGGATCGGGTAAATACATGGTTCCATCTTCACCATAAAGTTCCATGTGATTATGGTCGTGATCCCAAACATCCCAACTACAGATGACAGTGATGATCGCGCCACTTTTAAATTGCAGCAATGCATGAATAGTTGTTGGTGTATCGACAGGAACTGTTTCACCATTACGCGGACCATTTGAAATGGTTCTTGTTTTTGATGGTGTAGATGTCATGGCAGAAATACGCTCAACAGGTCCAAGCAATTGAACAAGATTTGAGATGTAATAAGGGCCGATATCTAGAATTGGACCAGCGCCCGGTTGGTAGAAGAAGTCTGGATTTGGATGCCAGTGCTCCATGCCGTGGCCCATAATGATGGCGGTACCAGAGGTGACTTTGCCAATGGCACCTGTGTCTATAAGATGTCTTGCTTGTTGATGACTTCCGCCTAAGAAAGTATCCGGTGCTGAACCAATTCGAAGCCCCTTATCGGTAGCAAGTTTTTTAAGTGTGTCACCTTCTTGGGTGCTTAATACATATGGCTTTTCCGAATAAACGTGTTTTCCAGCATTTAGGATTGATTGAGACACTTCCAGATGCGCTGCCGGGATTGTAAGATTGATAATAATATCGATGTCATCTGCAGCCAAAAGACCTTCAATTGTATCGGCGCGCAGATTAAATTCTTCGGCCCGCGCTTTGGCAGCTTCTGGATTTATATCTGCACATGCGATGATTTCTACACCATTAAACATACTACCATAACGCATATAGTGGGCTGAGACGTTTCCGCATCCAATGATGCCTACACCTAGTTTTTTCATGAGATTTATCCTTACTGTAGTCTAGAATTTCAAACAGTTTTCAATAGAGCGCTTTGCAAAACGATGATGATCGCTAGGGTTGTCATGCTCCATGACAAAGAGCTCCGTTCCAACTGCTTGAAGTTCACCAAAGATGCTTGGCCAGTCGATCACACCGTGTCCGACATCAGCCCATCCATCTTCATCAGCGCACTCGCCTTCTGGTGCGATGTCTTTAACGTGGGCAGCTGTGATCCGTGATGTGTATTTTTTGATAAACTCAATTGGATCGTAATCAGCGCGAACAGCCCATGCGACATCAAATTCCATTTCAAGTGCATCAGCTTCATCCAACATGATTTCCATTGGAAGACCACCATCTTGGAGCGCTGTAAACTCAAAGTCATGGTTGTGCCATCCAAACCCAAGACCAGCATCACGCAATGGTTTGCTCATTTCAGTGAGTGATTTTGCAAACTCAACCCAGCCTGCTGATGTTGTTGGGCGATCTTCTGCCTGCAAATATGGTCCGTAAACATTGGTGATACCCAATGTGTTGCAAAGTGCGATAACACCTTTTGGATCGTCTTTGATGAAATCAAGGCCTACATGGCTGGACTTCATGGCCAAATTGTTCTGGTCAAGCAAAGCACGGGTTGCAGCAGGATCTTCTATATTTTGCAAAAGCGCGCCATAGCTTTCTACACCTACATAACCAAGGTTTGATAGCATGCTCAATGTAATATCCAGCGGGGGAAAGTTACGTGAGGAATAAAGTTGATACGAAAAGCCTTGCATGATTTTTCCTAAGTACTTTTAGAGAGTTGCGTTTCTAAGGTCGCGAATAACAAAACTTGGTGCTTGTTCGCTAATCTTAGGTTTAAATGTGATCTCAACATCATTTTCCGATGTCATAAGAAATCCATTGTCTGAAAAACGGCCAGAAATATCAGCTTCCAAGGAAACGAAAAATGCCGGTTTATCAGCACTTAATGTGAGGTGATAGACGCCATCTTTTTCATCGATATTGAAAGTTAAATTCGGATCCGGTAGCTGGTATGATTTATATGGTTTTGGTGCGAAATGATCAGACATTTTATACCCTTGATCATCGATCCAATCGTATATCAAAATGTCATCACCAAGCTCAGTAAGTGGGATGATTAAAACATCAATTGCGCGATCTATTTCAACGTTAAACTTAGTTGTTGCCAACTCGCGTTGTTTGCCAGACATAGACAGTGCTTTCACAACGAGCTTCGCATCTACAGCTGTTGGCTTGTCATTTGATGCTCGCAAAACAATTTTATCGTCGAGCGGAACAGCACTGACAAACAAAGGTGCAAAGAAGTGCTTTTCCAAATGGTGAAGCAGTTTCCAGTCACCGCCATAGTTTAAGCTTGCCCAACTGCAGACAGGCCAGGTGTCATTAAGCTGCCAAACAAGTGCACCCATGTTATGAGGTTTTAAGCTGCGCCAATGGGTGACAGCGGTTTTGATCGCTAAACCCTGTTGGACTTGGCTGAGATAAACGAAATCTTCAAAGTTATTTGGAAAGCGAAAATAACGGAACATTGTTTCAGCTATGCGCGCATTGCCGCCGGTATTTTTTTGATGGCTTTCCATAACAGGTGAAGCGATATTCATGTCTTCTGCATCAGCAAACTGGCGGATGATGTTCATCGATGGATATGATTGAAACCCAAACTCGGAGCAAAAACGCGGAGACACATCGCGGTAGTGATCGAAATCTTTACCCTCGTGCCATACGGACCAGAAATGCATGTCACCTGATGTGTCATCATGCCAAGTATCACCAAATGACATAGGGCCCGGGGAGGGGCTTGAAGGCCACCAATTTGAATGTGGTGCGTTTTCTTTAACTTGCTTTTCAATCGTGCGGTTTAAGCGATCATAAGCAACCAGATAACGATCTCTGTCTTTTACAGCTTCTTCAAACCAAGTGAGCGCGCCAAGTAACTCATTATCACCGCACCACAAGGCAATGGATGCATGGTAATCAATACGAAGCACAGCTTCTTTGACTTCTGTCTCTATTTCGGCAAGGAATTCATCTGTTGCAGAATAAAGATTGCAAGAGAACATCAGATCATGCCAGATCATCAAACCGAGTTCATCGCACATGTCGTAGAACCAGTCCGCTTCATAGCGACCGCCACCCCATATACGGATCATGTTCATGTTCGCGTCTACTGCAGATTCTAACAGTTCGCGAACGTCTTCTTTTTTGATTTTTCCAGCTAATGCGTCAGCAGGGATCCAGTTTGCACCTTTGGCAAAAATAGCACGACCATTGACGTCAAAGCGAAATGAACGACCAATGTCATCGGGTTCACTGACCAGCTTGATGTCACAAAGTCCGATGCGCTTTTCAATTTTGGTATCACCAATACTAACGCTCACATCATATAGGTTTTGACCACCTTGTCCTGCAGGCCACCAAAGATCGGGATTTGAAATATCAATCGTAGCATTCGCTGTGCTTCGTGTTGCGTCATAGGTGCCTTTAACGTCCTGACCGTCTAGGCTGAAAATGAAATCGGATGCGCTATCGGTATAGTTTTTTACCGACACAGATAGATCAACGGTTACAGAACCGTTTTTATGCGTCTGGCTAACTTTGAAATTTTCAAACCGAGTGGCCTTGCTCGGTTCAAGATAGATATCTCCAAACAAACCAAATGGGGCTAATGCAATGTTCCAGTCCCAACCGAAATCACATTGTGGTTTGCGAACCATATTGCCATTGTGAATGGGGCACATTTGTTTCATGTCTGGCACGAAGTAGGGCTGTGCATCTTGCTCAGCATTGGCATATTTCGTCACAGCTTTAAAACGAATTTCAATGTCGTTTTGCCCAACTCGCAAAGCTGATTTTATCGCAGTTCTATATGTCTTAAATGCATTTTTTGTTTCAAGTACAACTTCGCCATTGATCTTAATCTCAGAAATCGTATCAAGCTCAGATACCACTAGGTCAAGATCCCTATCACTCACATCAAATGAACGTTTGGCAATCCAGTCACGATCGCAAATCCAACGAAGATCATATTCATTACGACCAAAATATGGATCTTCAATCAGACCTTCATTATGAAGAGCTGTGATACCATCACCTGGAATTTTGAACGGCAAGCTATATTCGCCAGTCTCGTCTTTCAGAGCCCAGCAGCCAACCAGCGAAGTTTTTAACACCATTTTACACTCTTAGTTCAGTAGCTGTGTCAAATATTGAAAGTTTGTCGGCATTGAAGCCAATTTTTAAGGTCTCACCAACTTTTAGTGTTGATTGTCCCTCAGCACGCACTCGAATTGATTGCCCTGCAAGCGATGCCCAAACAAGTGTATCTGATCCCATCGGGTCAACGATTTCAATTTTTGCTTCGCCAACAAACGAACAGTCTTTAGCATTGTCACCTGATAGGATGTGCTCAGGTCGAATACCAAGCCAAGCATTTGTATCGGGCATCGTGCCATCGACTGTCTCATATCCCTTAAGGTCAATCTTAACCTCTGGGCTAGAGAACGAACCGCCTTTAATGTCACCTTTGAAAAAGTTCATTGCAGGTGAGCCAATAAAGTCAGCAACATATTTGTTGCGCGGTTTTGCATAAATTGTGTTTGGATCATCAAGCTGTTGGATGATGCCATCTTTCATGATCGCAATCCGGTCGGCGAGCGTCATAGCTTCCACCTGATCGTGCGTCACATAAATCATGGTATTTTGCAGTTGTTGGTGAAGACGTTTGATCTCAACACGCAAATCAGTACGCAACTTTGCATCAAGGTTTGAGAGCGGCTCATCGAACAAGAACACGTCCACATCACGAACCAATGCGCGTCCAATTGCTACACGCTGACGTTGGCCACCTGAAAGTGCAGATGGTTTGCGCGCTAGAAGCGGTTCGAGTTGCAAGACAGCTGCTGCTTTATTCACGCGGCGTTTGATCTCGTCTTTTGCCATGCCCGCGTTCTTCAAGCCAAAGCTCATATTACCTTCCACAGTCATTTGTGGATAAAGAGCGTATGATTGGAATACCATGCCAATGCCGCGATCTGAAGGTTCTGCCCAAGTGACATTTTTGTCATTGATGAAAATTTGTCCACCTGTCACATCCAACAGGCCTGCAATACAGTTGAGCAGTGTGGATTTACCGCAACCTGATGATCCAAGCAGCACGAGAAATTCACCGCGCGCAATTTCAAGGTTCAGGTTCTTTAAAACTTCTACTCTACCAAAGCTAAGATCGAGCTGTTTTATTTCTACTGAAGGGTTTGTGTTTGTCATTGTTATTATCCTTTCACAGCGCCGGCAGCGATGCCGCGAACAAATAGCTTGCCAGAAGCGAAATAAATGATGAGTGGTACAAGGCCGGTGAGGAGCGTTGCCGCCATATTCACATTGTATTCTTTAACGCCTTGAACCGAGTTTACGATATTGTTGAGCTGAACTGTCATTGGGTATGTTTCCGGCTTGGTGTAGATCACGCCAAAGAGGAAGTCATTCCAGATACCAGTAACCTGCAAGATCATTGCGACTACAAAGATCGGCAGTGACATCGGCAACATGATGCGGAAGTAAATACCCCAAAATTTTGCACCATCAACGCGTGCCGCTTTGAACAGATCTTCAGGCACTGATGTGAAGTAGTTTCTAAAGAGCAGCGTTAATATCGGCATGCCGAAGATCGTGTGCACGATAACCAGACCTGAGAGTGAACCCATGAGGCGGAACCTTGGTGCATCTTCATAAAAGAACTGCATAACATTGGTTATTCCATCGCCACTTTCACGAAGCAAAATAACGATTGGATAGATCATCACTTGATATGGAATGAATGCACCAAAGATTAAAATAGTGAAGAAGACTTCAGATCCTTTAAAGCGCCAATTTGCAAGCGCATAACCATTTACCGATGCAATAGCGATGGAAAGGAATACCGATGGCACCAAGATCCATATTGAGTTGCTAAACCCACGGCTTAGGCCGTCACAGTTAATCCCGGTACAGGCTTCTGCCCATGCTTTCACCCAAGGTTCAAATGTAACTTCAACAGGCGGGCCAAAAATATTACCCAAACGGATCTCTGGCATGCCCTTAAGCGATGTCATGATCATAACGTAAAGCGGCAGGAGGTAATAAAGACATACAACAAATAATGTGCTGTAGATTATGATGTTGGTTGAAGAGAACGCTCTCTTTGGCTTTGGTCCTGCTGGACCTTCAATTGTAGTTGCGGTCGCGTTAGCCATTTTTCTTACCTCCAAATTCAAGGTAGGCCCATGGAATTAGAACCACCAAAACACTGAGCAACATCATTGTCGAAGCTGCAAAACCAAGCCCCAAATTCTGTGATTGGAACATCTTATCGATCACGTATTTGGCAGGAACTTCAGATGCGATACCCGGTCCGCCAGATGTTTGGGCAACAACAAGGTCATAAACTTTAATGATGCCAGCTGAGATTATCACAAGTGCTGTGACAAAAACCGGACGCATCATTGGGATCACGATAAAGATGTAGGTTTTCCAAGCGGGAATACCTTCAACACGTGAGGCTTTCCAGATGTCTTCATCAATGCCGCGCATACCCGCAAGCAAAAGCACCATCACAAAGCCAGAACCTTGCCAAATGCCTGCGATCAAGATGCCGAAGATAACGATTTCAGCGTTGTTGATCGGGTCAAAAGTAAAGTTTTCAAAACCTAAATTGCGGACAACATTTTGTAAGCCCAATTCGGGGTTCAAAATCCACTGCCAGACGAGACCTGTCACAACAAAGGAAAGAGCAAATGGATACAAGATGATGGTTCGTATGGTGTTTTCAAAGCGGATTTTTCGGTCAAGCAATGCAGCCAAAAGGAAACCAATAACGAGAGACAAGATCAACGAACAAACACCGTAGATGGCGAGGTTTTCAATACTCACAATCCAGCGGTTTTCACTCCAAAGACGATCGTAATTATCCAAGCCAACCCATTTATGGGGAGCAGGTAGTAACCGAGACTTTGTGAATGAATGGTAGATCGTCCAGATCGTACATCCGATGAAAACGACCACAGCGGTGAAAATCATCGGAATAGCCGCGATTTTTGCTGTTAAGTTTTTGAACAATTTGGACGGTGGCTTTGCAGCGCCGCTCAACTGTTCTGCGTCCGAAAGTGACATCATGCCTCCCCTTTACTTTGTATCAAAGTACATCAAAACACCCCGAATAAGAGGTATTTTGGTCTACTCTGTGAATTGAATTGGTAAATCAGGGCCGCAGCTTTTATCGCTGCAGCCCTGACGAACTATTTAGCTATTATTCAGCACTTGCGATGATTTCTACGTAACGCGCTTGGGCATCAGCAACTGTGATGCTCTTGTCGTTCCAGAATTCAACAGTCAGGTCATCCATTTGACCTTGAGTATCTGCTGTATATGCGTTCACACCATCTGGCAAAATGTTGCCAGCTGCAAGAATAGCTAGACCTTTTTTCATGCAGTCGTTTGCTGCAGAAAGATCAACATCACCGCGGATCGGCAATGAACCTTTTTTAAGGTTAAAGGCAACTTGTACTTCTTGAGAGATCATCAAAGTAGCAAGCTCTTTTTGTGCTTTTTCGATTTCAGGATCATCCTGCTTAGGGAAGTAGAATGCATCACCACCAGTTGCGATGATTTCGTTCACACCCAAACCTGGAAGACATGTGTAGTCTGTGCCAGCTGTTTGGTTTGCAACTTGGAATTCGCCTTGCGCCCAATCACCATGGATCTGGCCACCAGCTTTACCAGTGATCACCAAGTTTGTTGCTTGGTTCCAGTCTTGAACGTTTGAACCTTCTGACAATAGACGCGCAGCAGCAAATGCTTCGAATACTTTTGTCATTTCAGCGCTTGCAGCAGCTTCAGCGCTTTTGTTTGTTAGAACGTCAAGATAAAGCTCTGTTCCGCCAACAGCAACCATGATCGCACCAAATGCGAGGTTTGTCTGCCAAGATTGCTGACCCATCGCAAGAGGAACAATACCAGCTTCTGTTAGTTTTGGAGCTGAATCTACAAATCCAAACCAATCTGATGGTACATCAATGCCAGCTTTTTTGTAAGCATCGTGTGACAACCACAACCACTGTGGTGAGTGAATGTTCACTGGCACACAGTAAACTTTACCATCAACAGTACAGCTATCTAAAAGACGAACTGGGTTTACAACATCGCGCCAGCCACCAGCTTCAGCGATATCAGTAAGGTCTAGCATCAAGCCAGCTTCAACCAACTCTTCAGCCTGGCGACCGTGGTTTAGTTGAGTAGCGTGCATTGGGTCACCGCCCAAGATACGTGAAATGATGATTGGACGCGCAGTACCACCTGAACCAGCGATCGCGCCGTCTACCCATTTGTTGCCAGTTGCGTCGAACGCTTTGGCAAATTCAGCTACAGCTGCAGCTTCACCACCAGAAGTCCACCAGTGTGTAACTTCAAGATCAGTTGCGTTTGCAAGTGTTGTGAAAGACAGAGCAGTAGTGACAGCCAATGCTGTTTTTAGAATTCTCATACAATTTCCTCCCAGAAATAACGATTGTTGAGTTTAAATATGTCTGTAATCGATTACATTGGTGATTTACGTAAACGCCGCTGCAAACGATTACATAAAGATTTCTTTTTTTATTGAATGAGTCAACAAAAAAAAGTAGTTCTATAAAAAATACTTTGCGTTGGTTGGAATTCGATTGAAAAAATCCGTTAAAATTCAGGATGTTGCAAAAGTTGCCGGAGTTTCAACAGCTACGATTTCGCGCGCGTTAAGTAACCCATCGGTTGTAAGTAAAGCAACTCGTGAAGCTGTTTTGGAGGCCGTAAAGGTCACTGGATATCGTGTAAATAGAGCTGCGCGCAATCTTAGAACGCAAAAATCTAATGCGATTTTGGTTCTCTTGCCCGATATTGGTAACCCATTTTTCTCGCAAATTTTGCAAGGTATTCAAACAGTACTTTCACCCAACGGATTTTCAATGCTTATTGCTGAAACGGCGCAAATTACTGCAGCTGGTGAGCACTTAATTGATTATTTCAACGACGGTCGTGCGGATGGAATGATCGTGTTTGATGGTGGTTTGGATAGAGATGTTGCCAGAGATCTTGTCGAGGCGCCGCAACGAAACCAAATTGTTTTTGCCTGTGAGTGGATTGATAATGCAGATTTTCCTTCCGTTCGTAGTGCCAACCGCAGGGGCGCTGTCGAAGCAGTCAGACATTTAATTGATCTGGGGCATACTAAAATAGCGCATGTTACCGGCCCGAAAGGCAATGTGTTAACCGATGCGCGGCAGGAAAGCTTTGTCAAAACGCTTGAGGAATACAATATCCCCATCCGTAACGAATGGGTTTTAGAAGGTGATTTTCATCTTAATTCCGGCCGGATAGCTGCGCGTAAAATTATGGATATGGATGAAAAGCCGACTGCGATTTTCTGTGCGTCTGATCAAATTGCCTGTGCTTTGATTGCTGAGTTTTCAAAGTCTAATATAAATGTACCTGAGGATGTGGCCGTTATCGGGTTTGATGATATCGAGCTAGCTGAGCATTTCGTGCCGGCGCTCACAACAATGCGTCAGGATCGATTGGGGCTTGGTCGCCAAGCGGCTCAGATCTTATTGTCTCGTATGATGAATGATAGCGAAATTTCTAATTCAGACGTGATTGTTATGGATGTAGACTTGGTCGTGCGCGCGAGCACAGCACCGCCAAGGAATTAACTCTACTGTTGAAGTCTTTACTCCCTTTTTATTTTCTTCTGTTATACTATCGGTTGCAAGCAAATGCTTGCTCGTTTTCTTTGTTCTTTTGCTTTGTTTTTGCAGATTAATTTGGTGAACGATACATAATCGGATCTAATTTTGAAGGGGCGTTCATGTCTGATCCAGAAGACAAAATATTGTCAAATATTGTGGTTGTTGTCGCACATCCGGACGATGAGAACCTGTGGTTTTCGTCTGTCTTACGTCAAGCTAGCAAGATTATTGTGGTTTACGAGGATTTTTGGGCAGAACCAGATATTGGCGCAAAACGGGCAGCTGCACTCGCAGAATTGCCGCATCCCAATATAAAATCGCTAAAAGTTCCTGAAGCTGGGACATATGGGTGCGCTAATTGGGCAAAACCTGAGATTTCCAAATATGGAATTATGTTCAGTAGTGAGGCGATCAAACGCGAGCTTAAAAGAAAAGCAATGCGAGCCATCCCTAGTTTGTCCGCACATGCTTCTCCTAAGAGTGTGTCGCAGATCTACACTGAGAATTACCCCACAATTGTGAACCTACTACGAAATGAACTTACATCGGATATGAATGTCTTTACCCATAACCCATGGGGTGAGTATGGGCATGAGGATCATCTTCAGGTTTTTCGTGCTGTGGATCAATTGCAATCTGAAATTGGATTTAAGCAGTGGATGGGTAACTATGTCACGAATAGATCTCTGCCATTAGCAAAAACCTATTTTGGTGCAGACCTTCAAAATCCAATCTGTTTTAAAACTGACTTGCCTTATGCAAAAGAGTTCACCGACATCTATAAAAAACATGATTGTTGGACGTGGCGTGATGACTGGAAGTGGTTTGAGCAGGAATGTTTTACGATTGCTCCAAAGGAACAAGTTGTTGATACGCAACAAACCCATATTGGCCCGATGAACGTGTTTTCGATTTAAGTCCGCATAACGAAAATTTTATTTTCGTTATGCTTTCATTTTGTTTTCGTTTCGGTTATATCCAACATCATAACAAGTGATGATGGAGATTGAATTGTCTAATCTGGTAGATGTTTTTGTAATCGGTGGCGGTGTCAATGGTTGCGGTATTGCACGTGATGCAGCGGGTCGAGGATATTCTGTTTATCTGGCAGAAATGAATGATTTGGCGAGCGGGACGTCTTCATGGTCATCTAAGTTAATCCATGGCGGATTACGTTATCTTGAACATTATGAGTTTCGTTTAGTGCGCGAAGCCTTGAGTGAACGCGAAGTTTTGCTCAAAGCTGCACCGCATATCATTTGGCCAATGCGTTTTATCCTGCCGCACCACAAAGACTTGCGCCCAGCATGGTTGTTGCGGGCAGGGCTTTTCCTTTATGATTATATTGGCAAACGTAAATTGTTGCCGCCAACCAGAACCGTTAATTTAAAGACGGATGAAACTGGTAAACCGTTAAAGCCCTTGTTCACAAAGGGTTTTGAATATTCTGATTGTTGGGTGAATGACGCGCGTTTGGTTGTGTTAAATGCAATGGATGCTCAGTTTAAAGGCGCGTCGATTAATACACAGACTAAAGTGATCTCAGCTGTGCGCGAAGGCGATATCTGGGCGATTAAAACCCAAGATATGCAGTCTGGTGATATTAAAGAACACCAAGCGCGTATTGTTATTAATGCTGCTGGGCCTTGGGTTGATAAAGTTCTAGGACAAGCCGCTGGCGTGAATGATGCGAAAAACGTACGTCTTGTGCAGGGCAGTCATATTGTTGTGCCAAAATTGCACGATCATGACCGTGCTTATATTTTCCAAAATGCGGATGGAAGAATCATCTTTGCATTGCCGTATGAACAAGATTTCACATTGATTGGAACAACAGATCAAGATTACGAAGGTGATCCATCTGATGTGAAGATAACTGCGAAAGAACGCACCTATTTGTGTGAAGCTGCAAGTGAGTATTTTCAACAACCAATTTTAGAAGATGAAATTGTTTGGACATATTCAGGTGTTCGTCCACTCTTTGATGATGGGGCATCTGCAGCACAAGAAGCAACGCGCGATTATGTCTTGAAAAAAGAACAACCAGATAATCAAGCAGCAATGATCAATATCTTTGGTGGTAAGATTACGACTTTCCGCCGATTAGCTGAATCCATGCTTGAAAAAATTGAAGATACGATTGGCGCCAAAGGTAAGCCTTGGACCGCTGAAGGCACGTTGCCAGGTGGTGATTTTGCACCATCTGAATA
The DNA here is from genome assembly GCA_039986595.1 of Lentilitoribacter sp. Taxonomy (GTDB): domain Bacteria; phylum Pseudomonadota; class Alphaproteobacteria; order Rhizobiales; family Rhizobiaceae; genus Lentilitoribacter. The sequence goes on along the minus strand of JBDWQJ010000006.1, from coordinate 7,799 downwards.
TGAGGCAAAGGTAGCAAAGCTAATTGCTGAACATCCGTTTCTGGCGCAGAATCATGCTGCGCGATTGGTGCGCTCTTACGGAACCAACGCTTGGAAAATTCTAGCGGGTTCTAAAACTTTAAAAGATCTAGGCGTACAATTTGCACATACTATGACTGAGGCTGAAATCCGTTATTTGATTGAAAATGAGTGGGTGACCTGCGCCGATGATGTTTTATGGCGCAGATCTAAGCTTGGTATTCGATATTCAAAAGATGAGATCAAACAATTAGAAGATTGGTTTTCGAGGTTAAGTTAATCTGAAAAGCAAGCTACTCCAACGCTTTCATAATTCCGCGAAGTTCTGCGAGACCACGTACCCGGCCGATCAGTGGATAGCCAGGCATTGAGTTTTTGGTAAGATCATCCAAGATTTCTTGGCCATGATCTGGTCTCATTGGTATCTCACAATCCTTGCGGTTTTGCGTCCGGCGGTTCTTTTCCTCGTTTAAAAGTCCCGCGATCACACCTACCATATTGGTATCTCCTTCGAGATGCGCAGCTTCATAGAAGCTGTGCTTTTCCGCAGATGAAGGTCCTTCTCGTGTTGTGTTGCGCAAATGAACGAAATGAATTCTGTGACCCCATTGAGAAATGAATTCTTCAAAATCTATGCCCTTTGCTACCCCTAATGAGCCCGTGCATAGAGTAATGCCATTATTGGGGCTATCGAGGGCTTGCATGATCAAAGCATAGTCACCCGGTGATGACATAATGCGCGGCAATCCCATGATCGAAAAAGGCGGGTCATCTGGGTGGCAGCACATGTTAATGCCGAGCTTTTCGCATGTCGGTATAACGAGACTTAAAAAGTCGGTAAGATTTTGACGAAGTTTGTCAGCATTTATGTCTTTATAGGTTTCAAGTAGGTTTTTAATGTCATCAAGCCCCCAATTGTCATTAGCACCTGGAAGTCCTGCAATTATATTATGTTGAAGCGCGTCCTGTTGATTTTGATCTAGTTTTTGAAAGTATTCAGCGGCTGCATCAGCAATGTCGTTTGTATAGTCTTTTTGGGCGTCATCTCGTTTCAAAATATGAATATCAAAACATGCAAATTCGATGATGTTAAATCTCATGGCAGTGCCGCCATGTGGTAGTTTTGAGCGAAGTTCTGTCCGCGTCCAATCCAAAACGGGCATGAAGTTATAGCAAACAGTCTTTATTCCGCATACTGCCAGATTATTCAGGCTTTCAATGTAGTTGGAGATATCATCGCGCCAGCCATCAGACTGGGTTTTAATTCTCTCAGAGACGGGTAGGCTTTCAACAACATCCCATTTTATGCCTGACGGCGCGCCGTTTTTAAGCGTTTCGACGCGCTTTTGCCGTTGCTTAATTTCATCAATAGTCCAAACGGTGCCTGTATCAATGTGGTGTAGTGCCGAGACCACACCTTCCACACCTGCCTGTAATAAATCATCTATTGAAATTGTGTCAGCTGGCCCAAACCAGCGCCAAGTTTGTTTCATTGCGATATGCTCCGATACATCGACCTTGATCGATTTAATGGTGATTTTTGGTTTAAGCGCAGGTGTTTTGCACCTAATTGAACTATGAATTCAAGTCATTTGTATTATATAGTATATATGTATACAAGTTTTTATTGTCGAATATGCCGCCATGGAAATTGCGCTATGCACACCCGAGATGCGTTCAACTGTTAGCTTCTTGTTTTGCGATCAAGAAAAGTCAGTGATTATTAGAGTGGCAATCGAACTATGATACCTGCATTTACAATCACTGTGGTTCGATCAGTTACTTCATCGTAAATATTTAAACCACCTTTTATGCCCTTTGGCGTGACATGTCCGTAGGGCAGGGTGCTTGCGACTTCTTCAAGATCAATTTTCTCAGGATACTGCGCAGCTAGATTAAGTTCAATTTGCATTGAGTTTGGATCTATATCGAGACTTTTAAAGATGGTCAGCGATGAATGATGAAGCGCATCCTGCACCGCGCGCTTAGCGGCTTTTGTATAATCTTCACCGTACAAATCATTGCCGGTTCCCATTTCAAGAATAATGCGTTTTAGCTCCAAGCTCATGCGGCTTCTCCCCAAGTTTTACCTTCAGGCAAGTCGAGATAAACCACCAATGCTGCATTGACCATAATGGTTGATCTTGAACCATCTTCGGCCAAAGTATCCATGCCGCCATGTTCAACAATAACTTGGGGTTTTCCGTAAGGGAGTAAGTCTGCCAAGGCTTGCTTGTTGATAGTTTCAGGTTTCTGCGCGCCGATGATAATTTTGACCACCATATCTTCGCGGTTAAGACCAAATGCGTCTGCTATGGATAACGAGTTCTGGCGTAGAGCATTGTGAACTGCGCGTAATGCCGCTTTGGTGTAATCCTCACCACGGATATCTGTTCCCATACCCAATTCAAGAACCATTCGTTTCAACGCCATAATGTATCTTTCCAATTATTGATGACCTTCATATAAGGTGGCAAATGACCTGCTGACAAGTCACAAGTGGCTAGAAGAATTACAGACGTTTCACTCTTTATCGTCCGTGAGGTTCACTCCAATCCACAATTGGTCCAATGGGCACGATACCTAACGGATTGCGTTTTTCACTTTTGCTGAAATAACCTCGTTTATAAATATCAAAACGAACCGTGTCCGATACGCCCGGCATTTGATATATCTCACGCGCATAAGGCCAAAGATTTTCGTAATCAGAAAGCTTTTTTAAATTGCACTTGAACGCATAATGATAAGCGACATCAAAACGCGCAAGGGTTGGAAAAAGCCTGACGTCAGCCTCAGTGAATTGATCACCACACAAGTAGCGATTTTTACCAAGATGTTGATCGATCACATCGAGGTTTTCAAATAATTCAATAGCTGCAGTCTCATAGGCTGATTGTGTGGAGGCAAATCCAGCGCGGTAAACGCCATTATTGACATTGATATAAATTTCCTCATTCCAAACATCGATGTCTTTTGCAAGATCGTCGGGATAAAGGTCTGGAATGCCCTTTGATGTTTCTTTAAAGGCACTGTTGAGCATTCGAACAATATCAGCTGATTCATTTGAAACCATGCAATTCTGCTGTTTATCCCAAAGAACTGGGACGGTGATGCGGCCGGTATATTTTATCGCATCTTTTGAGTAGATTTGGTGGACAGTACTTACCCCATATAGCGGATCAGAAAACTCACCCGTCTCATCAAAAACCCAGCCTTGTTCATTGCGATTTGGTTTCGCAACAGAAATTGAAATGGTTCCCTCAAGCTTTTTAAGTGCTCGTGTGAGCAGGGTGCGATGTGCCCAAGGGCAATTCCATGCAACAAATAAATGATATCGCCCAGGTTCTGGAGAAAAGCCGCTTTTGCCAGTTGGACCACTTTCACCATTATCAGTGATCCAATTTCGAACTGTACTCTTTGTGCGTTCAAATCCACCAGATGGTAAATTCGCACCCACATCTTCACCCTCGTAATAAACGCCTTTTATCATATAGCCCATAATCATACTCTCATTGTTTATGGGGTTTTAGCATTGTTAAGTGAAAAAGAAGAGTTAAAAGCTTATGGTGATATCGCGATGCTAAGCTTTTTTACGCTCACCAAGTGGACTTTGCAAAAATTGAGGAACAGCATGTGCAGGCATGGGTTTTGCGAAATAATAACCTTGCATATAAATCGCACCAATCTGATTTAAGATATCCATCTGTTCTTTTGTCTCAATGCCTTCCATTATCAGATTGAATTCCAGATCTCGACCTAATTTAATAAGCGCTTCGACGATTGCGCGGTCGGCTTGGTTATCAACGACGTTTTCAATGAAAGATTTATCAATTTTAAGAGATGTGCAGGGGATTTCCTTGATCTGAGTTATAGAGGAATAACCCGTGCCAAAATCATCCAATGCAATTCGGCAGCCTGCGTCTTTTAATACGTTTAGATGGTTGACAAAGAGATCTTTATTATTTCCAAACATACAAGTTTCGACAATTTCAATTGCGAAAGATCCATTAGGTAAATTATTCTTTGCAAGTTCGGAAAGGATTTTGAGTGAGAACCCGGGTCGTAACAAATCGCCTTCACCGGCGTTTATCCCTATTATGCCGAATGGAACCTTGGCGTCTGTCCATTCTTTCATGTTTGATATCACCTTCTCAAACATGATGTCGCCGACCATTGCACTTAATTCAATATCATCAAGCATTTCACCAAAAACACCGGGCGTTAAAACACCCCTTTTGGGGTGGCGCCATCTCGCGAGTGCTTCAAAGCTCTCGACTTTGCCAGTTATGGTGTTCACGAGCGGTTGATAAAAAGGTTCGATCTCCGACTCGAGCAGCGCAAATTTAAATTCATCTCTTAAGTCTAAACGATCATTAAATACCTTGCCCATCTGCGCGTCATATTCACAAAGTTGGGTTTTAGATTTAGATTTTGCAGAGTAAAGTGCAAGGTCTGCATTTCTCATCAGTTCATTGATGTTGCTGCCGTCGCGGGGGTAAATTGCAACGCCTGCAGAAACTGCGGCATGGATGATTTGGCGTCCGTCATCAATCTCAGTTGCCAGTTCTTCCGGGACTTCTAAAATTTCATCTATTGCAAGTGTTGGATCTATATCTGAAATAATAACAACAAATTCATCGCCGCCCAAACGAGCAAGGTGCCCATTTTTGGGAAGATTTGATTTGAGTGTTTGCGCAAACGCACACAGGATTTGATCACCTGCATGATGGCTATAATAGTCATTGATTTCTTTGAAATTATCGAGATCAAATAAGAAGATAATTGCTGAAGTTTCCCGGTCGCCGCAGGATCTAAGTATCTTAGGTGCATAGTCTTGGAATGCATTGCGATTATAGGTATTTGTCAGCACGTCATGTGTCGCTAAAAAATGTGCTTTGATATCAATTTTTCGCTGGGCTTTTGATGTGCGGAAATATTTTGCAAATGGGTAACTTGTCACTGCAATAAGCAAAACAAAGATGAAAGCTGCACCACCGTATAAAGCTTGAGTAAATGCGGTGTTTGCTTCCTCAAGATCAACCAACACACGTATGATATACTTTAGCTCTCCATCGGCATAAACTGGATGATACACCTCACCAAAAATAGATGGTTGGTTAGCAATATCTGCATATACGACAAAGCTAGGGTGGGCACCAGATGCTGCTACTTCGGATGCAGCATCGTAGTTCATTGGCCAAATGGAGCTCATGTCACTGTTGACGACGAGTTCTGGATGATTGTGATCTTCACCGTGATCTGTTTTTGCATGATCTGCGTGATCATCATGAGCTGCTGGTTCACCCGAATTCGACATGTCTTGGTCAATATGGTCGTGATGAGCATGTTTTCCACTATTTGCCGTGTATGAACCAAATGTTGCGCTACAATTACAATCAGGATTGATCAAATCAAGCTGGTAAATGCTGCCAACTTGGAACATGCCGTCAATTAATTCAGCCATTTCACTTTTGGTGTGGGATGAAAATAGCGAACTTTCTTGGGTGACGCCCGCAATTTTTCCGGCTTCAGGAAATTGTGTTTCCAGATGATGTGCCCAGCCCATTCCCAGGCTATCAGATTTTTCTACTAAAAGGTTATTGAGGGCATATTGAATGCCAATAAATGCAGCTGAAAAAAAGAGCGTTGCGGTAATTATAAGAATGAATACAAATTTCAATAAAGACTTGCCACGAGCATCATCAAATTGAGCCGCAATGGTAGCGTCGTCAATTGTCAGTTCCGTGATATTGTCTTGAGTCTTTTGCAATTTATGTCCCCGACATTGGGTTTTCTACCCTAGTTAGGGACATAATATTACAAAAAGTACTAAAGAAACTTTTAGCCTTTCGTTACAAAGATTGGGGGCTTGGGCCGTTTACATTCATTTGCGCGCCCAGTTGCTCATGTTTGTATGCAGTAGTTTTATGATCAGGAGCGTTTTAATTGTGCGATAATCTCATCTATAGCTGTAAGAAAGCTAGAGACCTCATGTTCGGTATTATAGTGGCACATGGAAACACGGACGCAAGATTGTAAACCAAGTGGGTTTAGAATGTTGCCGGAATAATGGTCGGCTTTGCGCGCATGGGTTCGAATGCCTCGTTTGTTTAGTGCATCCACCAGTTCAAGCGCATCCATTCCCTTTATATTCATTGCGACAAGACCTTCTCTTAAAGGATTGTCGATGCCACATAGAACGCTGACTTCCGGCATATCTGCTAAACCTTTTTGATTGCCGGTTCCATGGATCATGGCATTGGTTAAATCCGTTTCGTGAGATTTAATTGCTTTGCTGGCAGCCATAATTTTCCCGCGGCGATCCGTTTCATCGGTGAACTGGCTACCCAACCATTCATAATATTCCACCACATCAGAAAAGGTAGCATAGGCTCCGGTGTCTCGTGTTCCTAATTCCCAATTATTTTCAGGACCGCCAACAAGTGAGTTGTGATCAAGAGCGGATAAACGATCTGAGATCCAAGCTAAACCATATCCATGGCGGGAGAACATCTTATAAGGGGAGACAACATATGCATCGATATCATAGTCTTGAATATCCAAGCCTCCATGGGCTGCATGTTGAATACCGTCGACAATAATATAGCAATCAGGAGCCACATTTCTAATGGCTTTTGAAATTGCGGCGACATCAACACCCATTCCAGAAACTGGAGATGTATGAAGAATAGTAGCTACACGCGTGTCTTTTGTGACTTGTTTTGAATAGGCGCTATCATCAACAGAGCCGGTTTCATTGTCGTGATTTATCAAAACGTGAGGTTTGCCAGCCGCTTTTGCCCATTTTTCGCAAGCACTTCTGGTTGCTGGGTGTTCTAAAGTGCTTCCGAGCACTTGGCCACCATTTTCCGACGACATAATAGCAGCGCATACGATGCGGAAGATCAGCTCGGTGCCGCTTTCACCCACAAAGAATTGTCCGGAATTTGTGTTAAAGAAGATGCTTGCGTCTTCTTTGGCTTTTTTGATGATGTCAACTAGCGCGTAGCTTGCTGGGTTGTCGCGTCCTTGATTGTCTGGGATCGCTGCAAACTTAGCTGACGTATCCACAACAGAGTTTAGTGTGAGTGCGCCGCCGGCGTTTTCAAAGAATATCCGATCACCTTGAAAAGGGCAGGTATCTACATGGGCAAATTTGGAACGAACGTCTTCGATGACATTAGGGTCTTTACTTAACATATTTTACATCACTCATATTAGCTGTTGGAAATTGCATGATACGCAATTGAGTATAAATGAAAACCAAATTTTACTCTAAGCCAGCTTATCAGAACAGATAAGGAAATGATTGTCTCATATATTAGGTGATCAAATTCTACGTTGATAAATCAGTGGCTATATCACCCAAAATAATGCATCAAATTTAGTCATATTGTGCGATTGCCTTTCAAAGTGGCAGGAATTGTGAGCTTGTTGTTGAGCTTTGAGCGCTTGGATTTGGACGATCTGATGTAAAAGCCCGCAATAGGTGGGTTTTGACAAATTTCATTAAAAATGTCCCAATTTGATCAGCTTGTGTAAAAACAATGAATTTATCTAAAGTATTGTTTTTGTTGCATTTTCCTTTTTCATCGGTAATGTCTTGTTAAGAAAGTCAGTTTTTTTTCGTTTTTATGACATTTTTTTAAATTTTGATGTTGACGGTTATGATTGGTGTGTGTAGAACGCCACTCACCGAACGAGAGCGGTCGACGAGGTCGCTAGCGAGTTTTACTTGTGTTTGTTTGGTAAGCTTTTTTAAAGGGCGTTAAATTGTTGCT
>JBDWQJ010000005.1:0-654539 GCA_039986595.1 Lentilitoribacter sp. | reverse complement strand
ATACTACTCCCGCAACCAAAGCATTCTTTGCAAAGCAAAAATGCGGAATAAAAAACAGACGTTCTTCGAAATACGAAAACGTCGAGTGCATTACTCACAAAAACACAACAAACAAGCCTCGTACAAAGCGGGGCTTTTTTTGCTTTTAATGGCAGCGTCTAAAATTACATCAGATTATACGATAAATGTGTTCGCAATTCTTCCAATTTCTTACTTTCGGATTTGAGGACCATGAGTTTTAAACAATGACCGTGTCGATTTCGGAATGCCGAAATTAAACATGAAGCTTCTAAACATATTCATTTTTTTCGTCGTAATCGGATCTAACTGCGGTGTTTTCAAAAATAGACTTGATTGTAAGTCCGGCAATTGTTGATATTTCTGTAAATCTCTGTTGCTGTTGTATTTTCTGTTCCTAATACAGCGTTATTTTAACTGCGTATTTCGCGGGTGCTGATCATGGGCGTTAAACAATGATCGTGTTGACCTTGGAATGCCAAAATTAAACATGAATCTTTTAAACATGTTTAGTCTTTTATTTGTAATCGGATCAAAACCCTGTGCTCTCAAACGTAGGCTTAATTGTAAGTCCCGCAATTGTCGGTATTTCAACAGATCTTTGGTGCTGTTATCTTCGATCATTAAAGTGAATTGCAAAACACCCTCCAAGAATATTGTTTTTGAACACTTAGTTGCACGGTACAGTCATTTTTTGAGATCATTGAATTATGATACTACGAATGAGCATTTGTTTGCAAAAGTTATCAATTAAAAATTTATCTTGATAATCGTTCAATAATCCGATTTACCCATTTAGACGAAATTATCATGCGATATTAAAAGGTTGGAACACTATTGGCAGATATTTATGGCGTTGAGCGTTGGGGAGATGGATTTGTTCGTGAGCAGGAAAATGGCGAGTTAGCTCTGCTAAATCCCATTAAACCCGACGATACTCCCCTGAGCTTGCCATCGATTGTATCGAACTTGGAAGCACGCGGTATCCAAACCCCTGTATTGGTGCGTGTAGCATCTTTTTTGAAGCATTCAATTGATCATCTCAATCAGTGTTTTGCCGATGCGATTAAGAGCTATAATTATCAGGGCGTTTATCGCGGGGTTTTTCCCATCAAGGTCAATCAACAGGCCCAGGTCATTGATAGAATTACCGAATATGGCGCGCCGTACCATTATGGTCTTGAAGCGGGTTCAAAACCTGAATTGGTTATTGCTTTAAGCCAAAAGTTATCACGCGATGCTCTCATCATTTGTAATGGTGTTAAAGACAAAGAGTTTATTGAGTTGGCTATCCGTGCGCAGCAAATCGGATTTAATGTCGTTATCGTACTGGAAAGCGTTTCAGAGCTTGAGCTTGTCATTGAAACAACGCGTGAAATAGGTTTGAAACCGCTTTTGGGCGTTCGCATTAAACTTAATCATCGCGTGAGTGGCAAATGGGCGGAAAGCTCAGGTGATCGTTCAACTTTTGGGTTGAGTATCAACCAAATCATTGATGTGGTTGATCGTCTTAAAGAAGTCGATTTGATTGATTGTTTGGTCTTGCAGCATTCGCATTTGGGTTCGCAAATTCCTAACGTCAATGATGTTAGACGTGCGGTTTCAGAGGCGTGTCGGGTATTTACTTCACTTTGCGCAGAAGGGGTGCCTTTATCTTATCTCGATCTAGGTGGTGGCCTCGGGATTGATTACACCGGACAAAAAAGTGACGCGGTTAATTCAGTCAATTACACGATGTCTGAATATTGCTCAAACATCATTGAATCTGTTGGATATGCTATGGAAGAGGCCAAGCTTCCGCATCCTACAATTGTTACTGAAAGCGGACGAGCGGTTGTTGCGCAATCCTCGTTTTTAGTGTTTAGCGTGTTGGAAGCAACTGCCTATCAAAAAGACGATATGCCAGAGACAGAAAGCGGTGATCATCACTTAATTTCGGACTTAGTCGCCGTTAAAGATTATCTTACCATTGATCGCGTGCAGGAGTGTTTTAACGATGCACGGTATTATCGTGATGAATTAAGAACGCTATTTAGCTTTGGTAATATTTCAATTCGCGAAATGGCGCGCGCCGAGAAAACTTACTTGCACATTTGCGCGCTTATCAAAGCGATTGTCGATAACGAAGATTCCCCACCTGAGGGTATGGAAGATAAGCTTAATCAAATGGTTGATATCTACCATTGTAACTTCTCACTTTTTCAATCGTTACCCGATGTTTGGGCGATTGATCAATTGCACCCCATTGTTCCGTTGCAAAGATTAAATGAGAAGCCGACGCGCCACGCAATCTTGTCTGACATCACATGCGATTCTGACGGAAAGATTGATCGCTTTGTTACCGAAGATGGGGATGCATCCTCTTTACCGGTACATGTATTGCGAGATGGTGAAAGCTATTATTTAGGCGTGTTTTTTATTGGTGCTTATCAAGAAACACTTGGAGATTTGCACAATCTATTTGGCGATACCAATGTTGTAACAATTGATTTTGATGATAAGGGCGGCTTTAAACTGCTAAATGAGGTTGAAGGTGATACGATTTATGACGTGCTGTCCTATGTCGAATATGACCCTAAAGACTGTGTGGACGCCTTTAAAAATATACTTGAGCAGGCTGTGAGTGATGGCAAAATTGGCGTCAAAGATCGCAAAACTATGATGGCGATTTACAAGGAAGCTATGAATGGCTACACCTATTTTGAGGGTGCGGAAACGCATTAATTTCACCAAATTTGAAAGGAATATCCATGGGTAAAGTGCTTGTTGTTGGTGCCGGTGGCGTCGGTTCGGTTGCTGTGCATAAAATGGCGATGAACTCAGATATCTTTAGCGATATAACGCTCGCGAGCCGTCGTAAATTCAAATGTGATGAGATTGCCTCAGCGGTGAAACAGCGCTTTGGCGTTGAGATTAAAACAGCCGAAGTTGATGCAATGGATGTTGCAGCTACTGTGCGTTTGATAAAACAAACGGGTGCTGAACTACTGGTTAATTTGGCTTTGCCATATCAGGATCTTGCTCTTATGGACGCGTGTCTTGAAGCTGGTATTAATTATATGGATACGGCCAATTATGAACCGCCTGAAAAGGCTGAGTTTGAATATTCTTGGCAATGGGCCTATCAAGATCGCTTTAAGAAAGCGGGACTTACTGCGATCCTTGGGTCTGGCTTTGATCCGGGCGTAACAAGTGTTTTTGCAACATGGCTGCGCAAGCATAAACTAGATACCATCCGCCAAATCGATATCTTGGATTGTAATGGTGGTGATAATGGCAAAGCGTTTGCGACAAACTTTAATCCAGAGATTAATATTCGCGAAGTCACGGCACCAGCGCGCCATTGGCAAAATGGCGAGTGGGTGACAACACCCGCGATGTCGCAGAAGGTTGAGTTTGATTTCCCAAGTGTTGGGAAAAAGAACATGTACCTTATGTATCATGAAGAACTTGAGAGTATGAAAACGCATTTTCCAGAATTGGAGCGTGCTCGTTTTTGGATGACATTTGGTGATGCATATATCAATCACGTCACTGTGCTGCAAAATGTTGGTATGACTGGCATTGAGCCTGTTATGCACGAAGGTGTTGAAATTGTTCCATTGCAGTTCTTAAAAACAGTGCTGCCAGATCCGAGCGAATTGGGTGAGTTGACCAAAGGTAAAACCTGTATTGGTGACATCGCGACTGGTCTAAAAAATGGCGCTGAGAAAACCTACTATATCTATAATATCTGTGATCATGAAGAGTGTTATGCGGAAGTTGGTTCGCAAGCCGTTGCTTATACAACAGGCGTTCCTGCGATGATTGGAGCTGCACAAATCCTAAAAGGAAATTGGGCTGAGCCGGGTGTTTGGAATACTGAGCAGCTCGATCCAGATGATTATATGGATATGCTCAATGTTCATGGTTTGCCGTGGCAAGTCCATGAATTAGACGGACCCGTTGAATTTTAAGGTTCTTACATGACCAGTGATCAAACGATGATGGAAACACAAGCCGGCGGACCGGGCGAATTTGCTCGGTTTGATTTAAGCCGTGTGCCTTCCCCATGTTTTGTTATCGATGAAGCTGTAATTGAAAATAACCTTAAAATCCTTGCAGATATTTCTGATAAATCCGGTGCAAAGATACTTTCTGCGTTAAAGGCGTTTTCTCTGCCTGCTGTTGGACCTCTGATTAGCCGGTATTTGTCAGGCACATGTTCATCAGGGCTGTTCGAAGCAAAATTAGCGCGGCAGTATTATTCAGGTGAATTAGCTACTTATTGCGCCGGATATAAAATTGAAGATATGCCAGAGATCATTGAACTTAGTGATCATCTGATATTTAATTCACCTGTCCAGCTTGAGCGGTTTTTACCTATTGTGAAAGATAGCGGGAAGAGTATCCATATTGGTTTACGTATAAACCCTGAGCACTCAGAAGGGCTTGTTGAAAAATACGATCCATGTGCACCATTTTCTCGCCTTGGAACGCCTGTATCTCAACTGACTGATGAGATCATGCGACATGTGGATGGTTTGCATTTTCATACTTTGTGTGAACAGGAGTTTGCACCGCTTGAACGGACATGGTCAGCTGTAAAACCTAAAATTGAGAGATATTTACCAGACTTGAAATGGCTCAACTTTGGTGGTGGACACCACATCACCAGATCTGACTATGATCGAGCTGGCTTGATCAAATTGATCCAAAATATTCGCGCAGAGACCGGATTAGATGTTTATCTAGAGCCAGGTGAAGCTGTTGCGCTTGATGCAGGGATTTTGGTTGGCGAAATTCTAGATTTACCTGAAAATGAGATGAAGCTAGCGATCACGGATATTTCTGCAACATGTCATATGCCGGATGTTATTGAAGCACCTTACAGGCCGCAGATGCTAAATGAAGTAGATGAGGGCGCACCGCATCGGTTGGGTGGTCCTTCTTGCTTGGCTGGCGATGTTATTGGTGATTATTGTTTTGCGCAGGAACCACAAATAGGTGATCGCATCGCGTTTTTGGATCAAGCGCATTATTCTTTTGTGAAAACTAATACATTTAATGGTGTGCCGCTTCCTGCGATAGCCATTTGGAATTCGAAATCGGACACATTGCGTATGGTTCGAGAATTTTCCTATGATGACTTTTTGATGCGGATTTCTTAAATGGCCAATTGTTTTTTAGATAGTGAACTGACCGATCTTGAACGAGATGAGGCGCGGGCAAAATTTCGCGTTATTCCCATGCCATTGGAACGCACCGTTTCATATGGCAGTGGCACAGGTAAAGGACCTTTTGCGATACTTGAAGCAAGTGATCAATTGGAGCGCTTGTGTTTTGGAATTGAACCTTGTCAGGAAGGGGTCTTTACAGAACCGGGTGTTGATTGTTCTGGTCCATTACCTGAGGTGATGGAACGTCTGAGTGAGCGGACATATAATGCCGTAAAAGCTGGTAAAATACCTGTCACAATTGGTGGCGAACATAGTTTGACCTATGGGGCTGTGAAAGGTGTTGAACGTGCATTGGGGCGATCCATTGGGATTGTGCAAATAGACGCTCATGCAGATTTACGAAAAGCCTATCAGAATGAAAAACACTCCCACGCATCGGTGATGCAATTATTGGGTGATGAGGGGACGCGTCTTGCGCAGTTTGGCGTGCGAGCCTTATGCCGCGAAGAAGTTGATCGCCGCATTGAATTAAATGTATTCCACATTGATGCAGAAGAGCTTTATCTTGGTAATATCAATGAGGTGAAGTTACCCGATGATTTCCCAGAAGATATCTATGTCTCTTATGATCTGGATGGTTTAGATCCATCACAAATGCCAGCAACCGGTACACCTGTTCCTGGCGGGTTGTCGTATTTTCAATCCATCCATATCGTCAAATCTGCCTTGAAGGGACGCAATTTTGTTGGGATGGATGTTGTTGAATTGGCGCCTATTGAAGGTATGGATGGGTGGAACTTCACCGCAGCGCAGGTGACATACGGTTTAATGGCGCTTGCTTAGTAAAGGTCTAGCTTATTCTGATACGTTTTCTAGCCAGTAAAATGTGCGCTATAGCGCCGCCTAAATAGATGAGCGTGATTAAAATGATCATGCCGTTCATGCCTGAAACAGCTAGTACTGAGAGCAAAATAGGCGTTCCTGTGGTGTTTCCTAAATTTCCCATTTGCGCCACGGCTCCATTTGCGTTTGCTAGATCTTTTACATCGGAATTTAAAGCTGGGATTGAGGCAAAGTTCGCACTTTGAATGACGCCCAACATCACAAATATTGAAATTGCGACGAATTCGATCTGCACACCTGTCATCAATAAGCTGATGGAAATTGCTGATCCGATAAACCCGAAGATCGCAACATTCACAGCCTTAAACTTTGTCAGTAAAAACACACCACAAAAAAGCGATGCGCCAATGCTAACAATGGGCAATAGACCGAGATAAAATGCGCTGGTCTCTTGTGTGAATAGATCAGGCAAGATTGTTAAAAGCGAGACATATGTCAGTGTGTAAAACAACCAGCCGAAAGCAGGGGCTGAAACATATGGCGAGCGATAAACATCGTAATGAGTTTTGAATAAACCTTTGATGTTCATGCTGCGAGGTGCGGAATTTTTGATGTCTAATTCTGGCAAATAGATATATGCGATGACAGCTAAAATCAGCATGATGCTCGCATGCACTTGTAAGAAGCTATCAATTCCATAAGCTTGTTGGAAGGGTAATCCCACCCATGATGTGATAGTAAAAGCAACGCCGAAAAAAGTACTCCATAAGGTCATAGTGGCGCTTTTAAATTTCTCGGGGCTAAAGTTAGAAATCATGGTTGGTGCAGCAACGACAATGACCAAATGCGAAAGCCCTTCAATCACGCGGCTTATCAGCATGGATGTTAAGTCTGGTAAAAACGATTGATAAAATGAGCAAGCAGCACCTAACAATAGCGCATAGATCAAGAGACGTTTGAAGCCAAAACGCGATACGACCGAACTTGCCCATAGTCCGAAGAGAATACCAACCAACCCAATGATTGATACAATAAGACCAAGGCTGGAACCTGCATCAGGATAAGCCTCTCGCAAAACATTGAAGGTTAGGCTTAATTTTGCAAATTGCATTGCTGCTGTTAGTCCGATTACCCAAAGGATAAGGATTTGCAAGCCATTTGAAAAAGAAGATGTTCGATTCGACATTGCCCCATTATACAGAGCCATCGAAAGATGTCGTAAGAATAAGATGGAAAACAATCAAACAAAAAAAGCCGCCGAAACATAGTTCCGACGGCTTTAAACAAAAGTAATTGTTAGATCTTATTTAATCCAAGCGTTTACGATGTCTGGGTTTGCTGCAACCCACTCTTCTGCAACATCTTGTGGGTCCATTTCATCACGACCAATTTTCAAGATCCAGTCGTTCACTGTCGCTGGGTCAAATTGTACTTGGCTCAAGAATTTTGCAGCAGCAGGGTTACGCTGTTCCAATGATTTTGAGTAAGATACGAAGATTTCAGCGTCAGGTGTTTTACAAGAAGCTGTTGATGCTTCAAGCCAGTCTTCACCGTCTAGTTTAAGATCAATACAACCTTCTGTTCCATCTGGCTCAGCTAGTGGTGCAAGATCGTATGCTGCGTGGATCCACTCTGGTGTCCAATAGTAGAACATGATTGGCTTTTGGTTGCCGTATGCAGATTTCAGCTGAGCTTTAAAAGTCGCGTCAGAAATGATGTTTGGCTCCCAAAGTTCTGAAAGACCGTAATCTTTCATTTTTACTTGCCAAATTTTAGTAGACTTCCAAGACGCATCACCCGCCCAGTATTCGCCTTTGCCGTTGCCGTCTGAATCAAACATTGCAGCAAGTTCTGGATCGTTTAGATCGTCAAAGTTTTTGATCTTGTCAGCCAAGTATGCAGGAACATACATTTGCTGTGTGCCAAGATATGGTTTGTTGTGAGCGACAGATTTCGCTTCAACAATGTATTTGTCCCATGGGCCTTGCTGGTTTGGCATCCACATGTCTGTCCAAACATCTGCAGAACCATCACCTTTATCCATGCCAGCACTGATAATCGATTGATCAGAAAGACCTTCGATGATGTCAGCTTCAGAACCTAGTGGGCCTTCGATAACGGCTTTAAGAACGTGAGCGATTGCCTTCGCGCCTGTCCAGTTAAGATCAGAGATGGCAACCTTTGCATCTGCTGCGTAGCTAAATGTCGATGCAGACGCAGTTAGAGCTGCTGCAAGTGTTAGTGTTTTGATGAGTTTCATTATAGTCTCCCTTGTAACTCAATTTTTAATTTGATCATCGGCAGATCATGACTGCCGATGAATGTGTTCGTTATTTTTCGGCTGTAGGATTAGCCTTTTGAACAACACGATCAACCATCATGGCCAATAGTGCAATTCCGATCCCCGCTAAAACCCCAGCACCCGTGCGAGTGTTTGCAAGAGCTTCTGTAACAATAAAGCCCATACCGCCAGCACCGATGAGAGCTGCAACCACAACCATGGAAAGGCTCATCATGACGACCTGATTAACCCCTGCCATGATGGAAGGTAGCGCAAGTGGAAGCTCGACTTTTGTCAGCAATTGTCTCGGGTTCGCTCCGAATGCAAGTGCTGCTTCCTTTGTATTCTCCGGCACATGACGTAGGCCCAATGCTGTTAGACGCACCATAGGTGGCATCGCGAAAATCACAGTCGCTAGGATGCCTGGTGGTTTGCCGATGGAGAAGAATGCCACGGCAGGAAGAAGATATACAAATGATGGTATCGTTTGCATGATGTCCAAAATCGGCGTGACGATACTCTGCCCTCGAGTTGATTTTCCGACCCAGACACCCAGCGGCAAGCCAAAGACGACACAAATGATGGATGATGCTGCAACGAGCGAAAGTGTATCCATCGCAGTTTGCCAGAACCCAAATAGTGCTAGATATGCAAGCGAAGCACCGACAAAAATGGTAATTCGCGTGCCAGCAAGGAAGAATGAGATTGCTAAGATCGCACCCATGGCAATAATCCACGGTGTTCCCACGAATACCGCTGTGATCATGTTCAGCATGGTTCTTAGAAAAGCAGTAATGCCATCAAAGAAGAAGCCATAAAATGCAGTTAGATAGCCAATACCATCATCAATCGCTTGCGCTGCATATTTGTTAAGATCAAGTGGCGGTAGACCATCTCGTGCTGGCTTGCGCTCAATGAAGCGGTTTCCGTTTTCATCACGTGGATAGGTGATCTCATCGGGTCTTTCCAGCCAAACAAGGGTTGGAAACTCACCAATAACGGCGCAATCAAATTTATCTTTAAATGGTACGGTCTCGCCTTTTTCAATCGCGCGGTCTTGCTTAATACATGTGCGTGCATCAGGTGCAAATTGGCTTGAACGATAGAGCATTAATGGGGCGATAAGCGCCGCAATAACAGCCACAAGTATAAGGCGTGATGATTTTGATCCGGAACTGACACCGTGATCTACGCGCCATTTGTTGTATTGGTTGTAATAAACGCGATCCGCAAGCCAACCAAGGAACAGGCGACCGATGATAAATACGAGGATAGCGCCAAGCAGGTGATCTGCTGACCAGCCCTCATATCTGACAACTAGATAGTCTTTATCGGCATTATCAATAGCAGCCTGTGCGTATTTAGAAACCAATGCAAGATTGATAAGCGCTACGAGATCGACCAAAAAGCCGATCCAGAATAGGAACCAATTGCCTCGTAAAGCTGCCCAAATAAAGCTTCCAATAGCAGCTGCAAAATTGATGTGAAACTTGCCAAGCGTCGCTTTTTGAATTTTTAGAAATGTATTGCCATAATATTCGCCGTTTGGACCTGCAAACTCTTTAAATGGCTTAAGAAGATCTTTATCCATTTTATGCTTCCCCCTGAACGCCGCGTAAAAGTGCATCTTTGGTTACAATACCGACAGGTTTTCCATCACTCATGATCACGACCGGATTGTCTTGACCTACTGCGTGTCCGACAAGTGTATCTAGATCGTCCTCAGTGTCTGCTTTTGGACAAGCATCGATGTCCTTAATTTTGCCGTTGTTCTTTTCGTACTTAGCAATGGGTTGCATGATTGTGTGCGCAAAGATCAATTTCAGTTTAGAAATTCCAGCAACAAAGTCAGCTACATATTTATCCGCTGGTTTTGTCACGATATCTTCAGGCGTTCCGATCTGAACGATTTCACCATCCTTCATAATGGCAATACGTGAACCCATGCGAATGGCTTCATCCAAATCGTGCGTAATGAACAATGTTGTTTTCTTCATAACTTTTGATAAAGCTAAAAATTCGTCTTGCAGACCACGCCTGATAAGTGGATCAAGCGCTGAAAATGGCTCATCCATCAATAGAATGTCTGGGTCAGCAGCTAACGCTCTGGCCAAACCAACACGTTGCTGCATTCCGCCTGATAATTGTGATGGGTATCTGTCGCCATAACCTTGCAAGCTCACAGTTTCGATCACCTTTTCCGCAGCTTGGGAACGCGTAAATGCGTCGACATTTCTCAACTCGAGTGAGAAAGCAATGTTGTCACTGACGGTGCGGTGTGGAAGCAGTGCCATATTTTGAAACACCATGCCGATTTTGTCGGCGCGCATGGCCCGCAATTCTTCAGCATTTAAATTACCGACATTGACACCGTTGATGAGGATATCACCATGCGTTGGTTCAATGAGGCGATTAATATGGCGAACCAGTGTGGATTTGCCTGAGCCAGAAAGGCCCATGATACAAAAAACTTCGCCTTTGTTGACGCTGATGCTTACATCTTTCACGCCAACGACTGCACCGTACTCTTCCAAAACTTCAGCTTTAGAAAGATTATCTTTCCTAATGGCTTCTAATGCCTCTTTGGCGCGATCCCCAAATATTTTCCAGACATTATTGGCCACCACGACATTTTCGTCACCTGATGTGATCATGCCAAATTTAACTCCCGAACCCTGTTTTTAGTATTTTTTTCTCATTTTTTGGACTTTTTGCATCTATATTAGCGAGCTCAACAATAACTGCAAGTCTTATATGATAATTTTACACGCATAAGTGTGGCTAATGTCTGTCATTAGTTTTTATTATGCGAGGTTACGTTAAAAATGACTATGGAAAAATCTTCAAGCAGAGTGAAGAAGGAAGATAATTTCACGCAAAGATTTTTGGTGACTAGACCCTTCTTGTCTATAGCGTTATAGCTCCAAGACGCAAAAAGCTAATAGTTTTTACAAAGGGATTAGCAATTTGAATGCTTATACAATTAAAGTGCCGTTTCGCGATGTCGATATGCATGGTCATGTACATAACTCCGCATATATTTGTTATTTCGAAGAAGCTATTACTCATTGGATTGAACAAAATGATTTTGTTGCGGATCTCAATCCTTTGACATCTGAGTATCGGTTTTTCATCAAGAAGATCGAGTTGACCTATCATTTACCTGCGCATTTTAATAACCAATATGAGATCGTGGTTTCGCTTCAAAAATTGGGTAATACTAGTATCACTCTTTTCTGTGAGATGTTTGATAAGAGCCAAAACGAAGACAGGCTCATAGTGCAGGAAAGTGCCGTTTGGGTTTTTGTCGACAAGATGGGGCAGCCGTCTTCAATTACATCTCCATTGCGTGATAAATTGACGGCGCTTTTATAATATGGTGCGTCTTGAGGGAAATTCGGTGCTGGAATTTGACGACGTTAATTTGGTGCGAAATGACCAGAAGATATTGCACAATCTAAATGTTACCACATCGGAGCACAGGATTGGTGTTGTTGGCGCCAATGGCTCTGGCAAGAGTTCTTTTGCAAGACTTTTAAATGGTTTGCTTGTTCCGACTGATGGAAGTGCAAAGATACTGGGCCATGATGTCAATCAATCAACAAAGGATGTCCGCCGACAGGTGGGGTTTGTCTTTCAAAATCCAGATAATCAAATTGTCTATCCGGTTGTTTCAGAAGATATCGAATTGGGATTGAAGGGGATGGATATCCCCAAAGCTGAGCGCAAAGCAAAAGTTGAAGAGATCTTATCGCGATTTAATCTGCTTCATCTTAAAGACCGTTCTGTACATATGTTGAGCGGTGGTGAGAAACAGATGATTGCATTGTCGTCTGTGTTGATCATGGAGCCTAAGATGATCGTCTTTGATGAGCCGACAACACTGCTTGATTTGCGCAATCGAAATGCAGTGGCCTCAACGATTATGGCGCTCGAACAATATGTTGTTTTAGTTACTCATGATTTAGAGCTGTTAAGCGAATTTGATCGTGTCTTGGTGTTTGATGAAGGCCGGATTGCAGCAGATGATAGTCCGAAAGAAGCGATTACTTGGTATAAACGGAAGATGGCTAGCTGATGGATCTGTCATTTTATCTGCATGGCAACTCAATACTACATAAAATGCCAACGTGGAGTAAATTTGCACTGCTCGTTGTCTTTTCAATTGCATTTTATGCTATCTATGATTTCAAGGTCCTGATCGCGATATTGGCGCTGGTGATTTTGTTGGTGGCATATATCAAAGTGCCATTGAAGCGGTTAAAGGCGATGTTTGCGCTGCCTCTTTTTATGGTGGTGTTGTTTTCTATCTTTAGCTTTGTTGTGAACGATCTTAACGCTGGTCTTTTGACATTCTTTAGACTGTCCAGCCTGGTAATTCTCGCCGCATGTGTGACTGTGACCACAAAGATTGAGGATTTCATGGCCTTTATCGAGAACCTGTTGTTGCCATTGTCATTCATCCCGTTTATTAAGCCGAAGACAGTTAGTCTGACACTGTCTTTAACATTGCGGTTTATTCCGGAGATTTTTAAATTGGGGATGGACATTAAAGAGGCGCAGGCTGCTCGAGGTTTGAGATCAAACCCGATAGCCCTGATTGTACCACTAATAGTTTTGACCTTAAAACGTGCAGATGATATCTCAGATGCGCTTGATGCTAGAATGTTGGACTAGTTCATTTCTTTTATAATTGGAGAGTAGTTTGGCTACTAAAGATATTGTTTTCATCGCATTGTTTGCGGCTATCATTGCAGCATTGGGCTTTTTGCCTGCCATACCAGTTGCAGGAATACCCGCACCAATCACCGCACAAACGCTCGGTGTAATGCTTGCTGGCACAATTTTAGGACCAAAACGCGGTGCGCTTGCCGTCGCCGTGTTTTTAATCTTAGTATTGGCGGGTCTTCCACTGCTTGCAGGTGGTCGCGGCGGGATTGAGTATTTTGTTGGCAATAGCGGCGGATTTCTCGTCGGCTGGTTCTTTGGTGCCTATGTTATTGGGTTTATTTTGAAGAATTTCATCTCCGATACGCAGATTAATATCAGAGCACATTTCATTATTTTAATCGCATGCTTTTTAGGTGGTATTTGCGTCGTTTATCTTCCTGGCATTTTGTGGATTGCCCGCAATACCGGTTCATCGTTCGCAGAAGTTTACCTTGGGTCTCTTATCTTTATACCGGGTGACTTTCTCAAAGCGATTGTCGCCATGCTGGTGACTGTTGCTGTTCGGCGTATTTACCCAATCGCACTTAAGTAATCTGGTGGATCATGCCCTTTCATGCAGATATTGAAAAATGGTGTGATATAAAACCTAATGCGAATGCTGTGACGATTGGTGATGAAACGCTTTCGTTTCAGAACTTGATAGCTAACCGAAATGAATTGAATTGCCGCGTGTTCGTAACAGATGCGCGGCAATCTTCACATCAAATCAACGCTAAAGTGGTTGCGCTGGTCGCGGATAATTCACTGCAGTTTATAAATCGGTTTTTATCGGCAACTTTTGGGCAGAATTGTTGTCTTTTGTTGTCCTCAGCTCTTAAAGCATCGCAAGTAAAATCAAGTTGTGAACAAATCCGCCCTGATATCATCTTCCCCCATCCTTTATTCGATGAATTTGAGCATAACTATGCCGAGATTGCCACGGTTGATAGCGCTCAATTGGAGGGTTTTTTGATTGATGAGAATGATGCCGTTAAAAATGATGATTGCGCCACAACGCCATTTTTAATAGGGCTTACTTCTGGGACAACATCTGAACCAAAAGCTTTCTTCCGCAATCGTCATTCTTGGCGTGTTAGCCTTTCGCAAAGCCGTTCGGTTTTTGAAGTTGATGAAACAACAACCACGATTTCACCCGGACCGTTGGCCCATGGTTTGTCTCTCTATGCGATGGCAGAAACACTATCAGCAGGTGCGCATTTCATAACGATGGAAAAGTTCGATGCTTTGGGTTTAGTCGAACTGGTTGCTCAACATGATGCTAAAAGACTGGTGATGGTGCCAACCATGCTGTCCGGATTGTGTAGGCTCCTTGAAACACGAAATATTCAGCTACATCGGATTACTTCGATTGTATCAGCAGGATCAAAACTTGATGCTACTTTGATAAAGTGCATCCAAAACTATATTCCGAATGCAAAAATATTTGAATATTACGGTGCATCTGAGCTTGGTTTTGTCACCTATGCTGTTCGGGAAACAGGAGATGATGCGCCCGATGTTGGGCAAGCATTTCCCGGTGTTGAATTGGCAATATTAGATAAAGATGGTGAGCAAATTGCCAACGGTCAGCGCGGTAAAGTCTGTGTTAAGAGCGAATTTATCTGCGATGGATATGTTTCCCAAAAGGATGATGTCGGCTTTTCATTGGTAGATGGTTGGGCAAGCGTTGGTGATGTTGGATTGATTAATGAAAACGGTAATCTGGTCTTAGTTGGGCGTGAAGGCGATATGATCATTTCTGGCGGGAATAACATTTATCCGTCGAGTGTCGAAATGGTGCTAATGGGATTAAGCGAAGTTGAAGATGTTGTTGTCTTGGGACTAGATGATGCGCATCTTGGGTCAAAATTAGTCGCTATCATATCGGGTGAACATATCTGCCAAGCTGATTTAACAAACCATTGTCAGCAAGAGCTTGCCGTTTATGCTATTCCCAAGGCGTTTTACTACGTTCAAGCTTGGCCGATGACAGAAAGTGGTAAAATATCGAAAAAGATATTGATGGATTGGGTATCAACGAATAATGACCAGTTACAGCGATTATAATCTGGATGCGGAGCGACGGCCCGTTATCATTGCGGCCAAACGCACGCCGATTGGCCGTGCCAATGGACTACTGAAAGATATTTCCGCTGAAGATCTTTTGTCGCCGCTATTGATTGATGTAACTCAAGCATCAAATTTTGTGGCCTCTGATATCGATGATGTAATTATTGGTAATGCTGCAGGGGGTGGAGGAAATGTTGCGCGTCTGGCTGCGCTCAAGGCTGGGCTTGATATTCATGTTCCTGGACTGACGATTGATCGGCAATGCGGTGGCGGTCTTGAAGCTATCAATTTGGCTTGCCGTATGGTCATGTCAGGCGCTGGGCAACTTTACCTTGCTGGTGGTGTTGAAAGTGTGAGCACAGCACCAAAGCGTGCGAAGAAAAAATCTTCCTCAGCTGATGATCTGGAATTTTATGATCGTGCAAGATTTTCCCCCGATAGTGTTGGCGATCCCGACATGGGCGTGGCAGCAGAAAATGTCGCAAAGAAGTATGAAATTTCCCGCAAACGGCAGGATGAATTTGCTTTACAAAGCCATCAGCGCGCTATTAATGCTCAAAATTTGGGAAAGTTTGATGATGAAATCGTGCCGATTAGGCTTGGCGATATTTCTCATCATAAAGATGAATGTCCGAGAGCAGACACGAGTTTGGATAAACTGGCGGCTTTGCCAGCAAAATTTTCCGACGGCGGGTCAGTCACTGCCGGTAACTCCTGCCCATTAAATGATGGTGCAGCACTTGTTGTTGTAACGAGTTTAGCAAAAGCTCAGCAATTGGGCGCTGGGCGTGTAATTGAATTCATTGATGGTTGTGCTCGTGGAGTTGACCCGAACTATTTGGGGATTGGACCTGTCGCTTCGACTAACCATCTGTTTGCACGTCAATCAGATATCAGTGCTGATAATTTTCAGTTTGTTGAGTTTAACGAAGCGTTTGCATCACAAGTATTGGCATCTTTGGAAGGGCTCAGCATTGCATCCGATCGTATTAATAAGGACGGCGGTGCGCTTGCGCTTGGCCACCCTTTTGGTGCCTCTGGCGCGATATTGGTTGTTCGATTGTTTTCGCAAATGCTTGGGGATGAAAATTTTCAAAATGATGCCGTTTCGCTTGCAACATTAGGTACAGCAGGTGGTATGGGTGTCAGCACGTTTTTTAGATCAAAGAAAGTAAGCTAGTGCCACAATCTGAATTCAAAAACATCGTTATTTCTGGTGCATCCAGCGGCATTGGTGCAGAGCTTGCCATTCAGTTGTCCACTAAGGGCGTTTTTTTGTGTTTGCTTGGGCGTGATGAGATGCGTCTTTTAGAAATCGCACAAAAATGTCGGGCCAATGGTGCTGAAACCTCAACGCACATGATTGATGTGCGTAATGATCAAGAAATGAAAGATTTGTTGCTTGCACTGGATGATCAGCATTCATTTGATCTGGTGATAGCGAGTGCCGGGGTGGGTCGACAATATGAAGATACAGATTTCATCCGCCTCACCACTGAGATCAATGTGTTTGGTGTTTTAAATATGGTTGAACCGTTGATGCCAAAATTGAAAGAGCGCAACCGGGGGCAGGTTGCTGTGTTAAGCTCACTTGCTGGGTTTCGCACATTCGGACGACCAGCGGGATATTCAGCTAGCAAAGCATGGGTCCGGCTTTATGGCGAAGCATTGCGTGGGCAATATGCAAAATATGGTGTTGGAGTGAGTGTTGTTTGTCCAGGGTTTGTCAAAACACCGATGGTTCAAAACGCTCCGAAAAACATGTCCGTCATGCCAGTTGAAGAAGCTGCTGCCAAAATTGTCCACGGATTAAAATGTAACAAAGGTCGTATTATTTTTCCGTGGCATCAGGCGTTTTTTATCTGGTTGATTTCGACCTTGCCGACAGGATGGCTTGAAAAATTCTTCATTAAGCAAATGGATCAACGCTAAAATTAAAGCGCCAGCAGTACTTTGCCAGATCGGTTTGGATCTTCAAGCACTATTGCGGCTGTTTTAATCTCATCCAGAGCCAGCGTTTTATAAACGCGCGTTGCGATTGTGCCGTTTAAAATTAATTCTGCTGTCTTATCAAACATCTGTTGGATATCTTCATAAGGGGCAGAATGCACCCAATTGCGCAGCCAATATAAATTGAGCGCGATATCGGGTCTTTGCTGATGTAGTTTTGGGCTGATTGGAACACCGGATAAAAGACCATAATGCACAATCATGCCACCAATTTTGAGTGATGCAGCAAGCCCCTCGGCTTTTGGGCCGCCAATGGCATCAAACATAACATCGAAGCTTTGATCTGTATTGGATTTTATAAATGCATCCTCGTTTTGAACGGAAATCTTGTCACCAAATACTTTATTTAGTTCTGTGATCGAACGTTTAGATCGCGCAAGTGTGGTCACTTTTGCTCCGAGCTTTAGGCATAATTCGATAATGATATGACCGATCTCTGAATTCGCTGCATTCACTAACACTTGCATTGAATGATCTACTTTCGCTATTTCATCAACCATTTTTAGTGCGGTCATTGGATTGATATATGACATGGCCGCATCTTGTGGTGAAAGGTTGCCATTCATCTTGAAGCAGTTTTGTGCTTTGGCGAGTTGGAATTTTTGCCATGTGCCAGATTGGCGGATTGGCATAACGCGTTCACCAATATTTAAATGCAAAATGTTTTTACCTTTTTGATACACTAGTCCGACGCCCTCAAAGCCCGGGTGAAAAGGTAATTGCGTACGCCCACGATATGCGCCGCTGATTGTGATAATGTCGGATGGATTAATCGGTGCATATTCCATTTTGATCAAAACATCATCCGGTCCGCAATTTGGCAAATCGTTTGTCTCAATTTCAATCACGTCTTCAAGTTTTCCAAACTGATGAATAATTGAGCAGGTGTTTAAATTTTGCATAGGATGAACCTTATGGCTTTCTTGGAGAATTGGAATTTCTTATAATCGTTTGAGAAATATAGCTTTTGGGGGTTGTAATCAATTGTTAGAAATGTAGTCTTTTACTATGAGTAAAGACCAAGTTTTCTTTGATGAAATGTTTGCGAAGGGTGTTGATCCACGCAGTCCTTATCAATCTATACACGAATGGGTTAATTCAGAAGACCCAAAAACTCTCACCAAAAAAGCAGAAGAAGCGGAGATATTTTTTCGCCGAACGGGTATCACCTTCAATGTTTATGGAGATGATGCGGCAACTGAACGGTTAATCCCGTTTGATATCGTTCCGCGCGTCTTGGCAGCAAGAGAGTTTTCCAAGCTCGCCGAGGGGATTGAGCAACGTGTTCAGGCGTTAAATGCATTTTTGCATGATATCTATCATCGCCAAGAAATTTTAAAAGCGGGCGTTGTTCCTACTAGTCTTGTTGCAAATAATGTCGCGTTTGAACCAAAGATGATTGGATTTACCCCGCCTGGGAATATTTACACGCATATTGTTGGTGTTGATATTGTGCGCACCGGTGAAGATGATTTCTTTGTGCTGGAAGATAATGCGCGAACGCCATCTGGTGTGTCTTATATGCTCGAAAACCGTGAGACGATGCTGCAGATGTTTCCGGAGCTGTTTTCTTCAAACCGCGTGCGCGCGGTGAGTGATTATCCTGAGCGGTTGCTCAAGTCGCTTCGTGCATCAAAGCCATTAAAATGCGAAGATAAACCTGTTGTCGCGGTGCTGACGCCGGGTATTTATAACTCAGCATATTTTGAGCATTCGTTTATTGCCGAACAGATGGGCGCCGAACTTGTTGAAGGGCACGACCTTCAGATCATTGATGGTCGCGTGGCGATGCGAACCACCGAAGGTTACAAAGCAATCGATGTTTTATACCGCCGAATTGATGATGAATACTTAGATCCATTAAATTTTAATCCAGATTCTATGCTTGGCGTACCGGGGATTTTTGATGTTTATCGCTCGGGCGGAATTACGATCGCCAATGCACCGGGCACCGGTATTGCAGATGATAAGGCATTATATAGCTATATGCCGGAGATCGTTGAGTTTTATACAGGGCGCAAAGCGATCTTAAAGAATGTTGAAACATATCGCTGTTCTGAGGAAGATTCGCTGAAATATGTGCTTGAACATCTTGATGAATTGGTTGTCAAAGAAGTACATGGTTCAGGTGGTTACGGCATGTTGGTCGGGCCTGCAGCCAGCAAGAAAGAGATTTCTGCATTCCGCAAAAAGCTTGAGGCAAATCCAGATAATTACATCGCGCAACCAACATTAAGTTTGTCGACCGTTCCGATTTTGACCAAAAAGGGTTTAGCACCTCGTCATGTAGATTTGCGTCCATTTGTTTTGGTTTCACCGAAAAAGATCGACATTGTCCCGGGTGGCTTAACGCGGGTTGCTTTGAAAAAAGGTTCGCTGGTTGTGAATTCCAGTCAGGGTGGTGGCACCAAAGATACGTGGGTTTTGAGGGATTGATCAATGAAGGCGTATCAACAAATTCAGGAGGTCAATCATGCTAGGTAAAACAGCTGGTGGTCTATTTTGGATGTTCCGCTATTTGGAGCGCAGCGAAAATACAGCGCGTATTTTAAATGCTGGTTTTCGCATTGCCCTTACGAGAACTGCGACGTCGGAAGACGAATGGTCTTCCATTTTAACAACGTCGGGTATGCGAGAAACATACTTGCTTCACTATGATAAATTTGATGCTGATTCAGTGATCAACTACTTGCTTCGCGATAAGAAAAATCCATCAAGTGTGATTGTCGTCAGCGAAGCTGCGCGTAACAATGCACGGCTTGTGCGTACAGCGCTCACCAGGGAAGTGTGGGAAGCGGTCAATGAGAACTGGATCAATCTAAGTGAAGCTCTTTCGCGTCCGGTTCGCCAAAAGGAACTGCCCGGCGTGTTGGGTCTTATTCGCCAACAGTCAGCGCTGGTTCGTGGCGCACTGCACGGCACAATGTTACGCAATGATGTCTTTGATTTTTCACGCCTTGGTACATTTTTAGAGCGCGCTGATAATACGGCGCGTATTTTGGATGTAAAATACCACGTGCTCTTGCCATCGGTTTCATTGGTGGGGTCTTCATTGGATAATGTGCAATGGGAAACCATATTGCGATCCGTTTCGGCGCTCAATTCGTTTAAATCGATTTCCGGTGGTGAATTAACCCCACGTGAAATTGCAGATTTTCTCATCCTTGATAAGCGCGTACCGCGATCCCTTGGCTTTTGCGTTGGCAAGATTGCGACCAATCTAGACTATTTGGCGAAA
Source organism: Lentilitoribacter sp. (assembly GCA_039986595.1). GTDB lineage: Bacteria > Pseudomonadota > Alphaproteobacteria > Rhizobiales > Rhizobiaceae > Lentilitoribacter. The sequence continues at coordinate 634,210 of JBDWQJ010000005.1, read as the reverse complement.
GACTATGGTTTGGAATTGCCGTGCCATACGCGTGTTAACACGTTGAAAGAGGATCTTGCTGAAATTACCATTGATACGATCATCGAAGATGGTCTGCATGAGTTTTTAGGCGATTTTATCACGAATGTAACTCAACTCGGTCAGCAGATCGAAGTCGATTATAGATTTTCAAGTTAGTGGGGTTGATATGCTTTTAACAATTTCTCACACGACTACCTATCGATATGATCAGTCCGTTACTTATGGGGTGCAGCAGCTTCGATTAACGCCAAAGCCGTATCACGGTCAAAAAGTTATCAGGTGGGAAACCACAGTTGAAGGCGGGCATAAAGAACTTGAATATGAAGATCACAATCTTAATCGTGTTCAGTTGATTAAAGTTTTCCCGCACCAGAGCGAACTCGTCATTCATTGTGAGGGTGAAGTTGAGACGGTTGATCGAAATGGCGTTGTTGGTCAGCATATCTCGCACATACCTTTGTGGCTTTATAAGCGCTCAACAGATCTGACAAAATGCGGCTCGGGTGTTAAAAAGATCATCAAATCTGTCGGCGATGATTATTCCGATGAATTGTCCAAGCTTCACGCCTTGTCTACAAATATTCGCGAATTGGTGGGTTATAGCTCTGGCGATACGATTGTGAATACCACGGCCGAGCAAGCGATAGAAACTGGGTCAGGCGTTTGTCAGGATCACAGCCACATATTTGTTTCTGCTGCTCGGAAAATGGGATTTGCAGCGCGCTATGTCAGCGGCTATCTGATGATGGACGACCGGGTGGAGCAAGATGCAACACATGCATGGGCGGAAGCTTATGTCACAGGTCTCGGCTGGGTTGGGTTTGATGTATCCAACCAAATTTCTCCCGATCATAGATATGTTCGCGTGGCCAGCGGACTTGATTATCGTGATTGCGCACCAATTACTGGGTTAAGAATGGGATCTGGTAGTGAAGATCTGATTGTGTCTTTGCAAGTTCAGCAGTAGATTGTGCACGAATCATTTGTGGGAGGGTTCATGACTTATTGTGTTGCCATGCGTTTAAATCATGGCTTGGTCTTTATGTCCGACACACGCACCAATGCTGGCGTAGACAACATCTCAATTTTTAAGAAAATGTTCACGTGGGAAGTCCCCGGTGAGCGAATGTTGACGATTATGACAGCGGGAAATTTGGCAACAACGCAAGCTGTTGTCAGCTTGCTTGAAGAACGTGCCAAAGCACCCGATGAGCGTGAGCCTTCAATCCTTGCCGCACCTTCAATGTTTCAAGTTGCGCAGTTAATTGGCGAAGTGCTTCGCGATGTTATCTCGACCCACGAGCAATCCGGGCAAGAGAGTTCTTCTGCATTTAATGCGACAATCATTTTAGGTGGTCAGATCAAGGGCGGTGGCCAGCGTTTGTTCCTCATTTATCCTGAAGGGAACTTTATCGAGGCGTCCGAAGATACGCCTTTCTTCCAAATTGGTGAGACAAAATATGGCAAGCCAATTTTAGTGCGCGCTCATGATCCGGAAATGGCATATGAAGAAGCAGTGCGTTTGATGCTTGTCTCATTTGATTCAACCATCAAAGCCAATTTGTCAGTTGATTTGCCGTTGGATTTGCAAATCTATGAGAAAGACAGTTTGTGCGTTGGTCATACAGACCGGATCGAATTTTCTCATCCTTATTATCAGTTGATCTCAAATCAATGGGGCGAATCTTTAAAAAGCGCGCTAGATGCTTTGCCTGATTATTTAATTTCCGACTAAACATGGATATTAAAGTTTGCTCTAATTTCGCTATCGATCTGACGATCAATTAGCGTTTTAGGCGCATTGGCCCAAATCTCTTTTTTGCGTTTGGTTGCTTCCACCAAAGGTTCTGGTCGGCCCACTTCTTCCCATTCTTTCGGGCTTAATCGATCAGCGGTTTTTGGATAAACATATTCTGTTTGCATGAGATCAAGTGTCTGTTGGTGGCCAAGGAAGTGCCCGGGTCCCTCTAGGCAAACCTGCTTCATCACATCAATTGAGACTTTTTCATCTGTGACTTCGATACCGCGAACACAGCGCATAGCTTGTCCTAACATGTCATTGCCTAAAATGAGCGATTCCTGACAGAACCCTAAAAGAGATGCATGCATGCCAACGGCTTCATATACCATATTAAGCCCTGCCATTCCCGCAAGCGTATTTGAAATACCTTGCTCCCAACCTGATTGCATGTTTGGCATTTTTGCATCCGCTATTCCCGCTGCTGCACCTCCTGGTAGACCATAAAAATGATGCATCTGCGCGCAAGCTGCCGTTAGCAGCGCTTGTTCGCCTGAACCGCCAGACATAGCTCCAGAACGCAAATCTGATACAAATGGCCATGTGCCAAAGATCGCTGGATGTCCGGGTTTGAGTGCGTTGACATAAACCAATCCTGCCAAACATTCAGCCACTGCTTGAACGATTGATGCTGCTAATGGAGCCGGAGCTGTTGCTCCCGCTTGACCTGCAGATAACAATAGTACGGGCATACCGGCTCGAATTGCCATTTCCATGGCTTCACAGCTTTCTGTCGCAAATTTCATCGGGGGTACCACAAAGCAATTGGTGTTTGAAATAAATGGTCGCGCCCGAAATTTATCTTCACCGCCTGCAATCATATGCATTAATTCAACCATCTTTGGAACGTGATGAGGTTCGCTGATGCTGGTGCCGATATGTTTGGTTGTTCCTGCGCAAGAGGCGTATATTGTGTTCAAATCCATTTCCAAATTATCAAGCACATCACGCGCCACGATGGGCCGTTGAAAGAAATGAATATTGTCCATGACCTGAACGATTTGGGCGGCTTTGAATAAGTCATCAAGATTGGAATCGCGATAGGTGCCATCTTCAACTTCAACCATCTGCACAGCAGCACCGGCACAACCATAATAAACTTTTTTATCACTCAAATGCATATCAAACTGTTCATCGCGTCCATGCAGTGTGATTTCTTTTCGTGTGATAGCTAGCGTATCTTCGATGACGCTTTTTGGGTAGCGCAACCGACCATCATCACCCAAAATGGCTCCTGCTTTTGTCATTAAATCTATGCCAGATTGCGGGGCATCAGCTAAGCCAATAATTTCTAAAGCTTCTAGTGCTGCATCATGAATTTTTTTGATGTCGCTTTGCGTTAAAGGCTTATATGTGCCGCCTGATAATCCTGGACGAACTGGGCGCATCTCTTCGGGCAAGGCAGCGGCGCGTGCTGCAATACGACTTGCACGACCACCTGCACGGCCAGAAGTACGGGTGGCTCTACGAGGTGCTGTGGTTTCTGAATCAATCCCTGACATGTTCGTTATTCCAGCTTGAGTAATTATTGTCTCTTCGCTTAAATGTGTCTGAGCAGTTTGCATCCGGCTATTCATTTTGCGAATAAAAATGTCGCTAAAACGCCGCAAAATCTGTTTGATGACAAAGCTCGATGATTGCTTTAAGAAAATGTCATACCCGTGTCATACGCAAATGTTCACCAAATACATTCTAAAATTGTTTCCAACGGATCGGTAAATTTATGGAAGTTAGCAAGCTGGATCAGGTTCTAAATGCATTGAGCGCGTGTGTGATATTTATCGATCAAAGCCGAAAAATTACTTTTGCAAACGCAGCTGCTAAATCGCGTTTTGGTGAGGATATAGAAGATGAGAGTTTGGTCCGCATCGTTCGAAATCCAGAATTTCTATCTGCAATTGATCGAATTAATGCAGGTGACGATGAGGCGCATGTTGAGTTAACGATTGGCGCAACGCCTTCAGCGACTTTTGATGTGAAATTACATGCTTTGGGTGAGGGGCTTGCCAATAAAGCAAAAATTGCTATCACTTTTGAAGATGTATCACAGATGCGAGATGCGCAATTAATGCGTAGTGAATTTGTGGCTAATGTTAGTCACGAGTTACGTTCTCCACTCACCGCTCTTGCAGGGTTTATTGAAACACTTCGTGGTCCTGCAAGAGATGATACCGATGCGCGTCAGCGGTTTTTGGCATTGATGGAAAATGAAGCTGGACGCATGAAGCGGTTGATTGATGACCTGTTGTCTTTATCGAAGTTGCAAGGCAAGGAAAGAATACGGCCCTCTGGCGAGGTTGATGTTGTTCAACTTTTAGATCATGTGATTGCGACGCTCTCACCCGTTGCTGATAAAGAGCAAAAGACCATCCGCGTATCCAATCATACCGATCAGACGCTGATAATAGGTGATCATGATGAGTTAATCCAAGTGTTTCATAACATTGTCGAGAACGCGATAAAATATGGTGCTTTGGATAGCGCCGTAGATGTGAATATTGATCGGTCCTTAAATATAGGAGCGGTTGAAGGTCCTGCGATTGTTGTATCTGTCAAGGATGAAGGGCAAGGGATCCAGGCTGAGGATATCCCTCGACTCACAGAACGATTTTATCGCGCGGATAAAAGTAGATCTCGCATAAAAGGTGGAACTGGGTTGGGGCTTGCAATCGTAAAACACATTCTCAACCGTCATAGAGGCCGCTTAGAAATAGAAAGCAAGTTGGGTGAAGGGTCTACCTTTCAGATTATTCTTCCTGTTGGCCGAAATTGAACTAGATAAATCCACTTTTTATCCATTGTCATAAAACTGTTACACACTTGTCATATTGGTGTTGTCAAGCGTCGTTAGATAGATGCTCATCCGCTCTAGATGAATTGAAAAGCGGGCTCATATTATTCTGACAGGAGACAAAAATGTCGAAATTTAACAAGGTTGTTGCTGCGTTCGCCGCTGGTGTTTGTGCCGTTGCTATTAGCACATCTGCTGCATCTGCTCGCGATGAAATCCGTATCGTTGGTTCGTCAACAGTATTTCCGTTTTCAACAACAGTTGCAGAGCGCTTCGGTAAAGAAACAGATTTCCCAACACCAGTTATCGAATCAACAGGTACAGGCGGTGGTTTGAAATTGTTCTGTGCTGGTATCGGTGAAGCACACCCAGACATCACAAATGCTTCTGCTCGCATCAAACAGTCACAAGTTGATGATTGTGCATCAAATGGCATCAATGACATCGTTGAAGTTAAAATCGGTTACGATGGCATTGTAATTGCAAACTCACGTGAAAGTGCGCCTCTTGAGCTTACGCTGCAAGACGTTTTCCTAGCTCTTGCAAAAGACGTTCCTGCTGGCGAAGACGGCAAAACTCAGCCAAACCCGTATATGATGTGGTCAGATATTCGTCCTGAGCTTCCAAAAACAAAGATCGAAGTTCTTGGACCACCACCAACATCTGGCACACGTGCTGCATTTGTTGAAATCGCAATGGAAGGCGGATGTAAGTCTTTCTCTTGGATTAAAGACCTTAAAGGTTCTGACAGTTCTGCATACAAAACACTTTGTCACACAATTCGCGAAGATGGTGCTTTCATCGAAGCTGGTGAAAATGACAACTTGATCGTTCAAAAGCTTCAAGCTGCTCCAACTCAGTTTGGCGTCTTCGGCTTCAGCTTCCTTGATCAAAACTCAGACGTTCTACAGGGTGCGCTTGTTGATGGGGTTGCTCCAGAGTTTGAAGACATTGCATCAGGTGACTATCCAGTTTCACGCTCATTGTTCTTCTACGTTAAGAAAGACCATGTTGGTGTCATTCCAGGAATGGAAGAATTCCTAGCTGCTTTTTCTAGCGACGACGCTTGGGGCGAAGAAGGTTACCTTACAGACAAAGGTCTGATCCCAATGGGTGAAGAAGAGCGTGCATCAGTTGCAAAAACTGTTGCTGATCTTGCTCCATTGTCAATGTAATTGACCTAAAAATATCGACGCGGGTGCGAAATGTATCCGCGTCGTTTTATTCCTAATCTAGCTTTTTATGAGTGTGGGGCATATGAGTGACATTTCATCCAAGTTTGCTACTGGAATTAATCCGTTTGCAAAAAAGAGTTCCGGTCTACCAGACAAGTTAATCATGGTCGTTTTGATTTCTTGCGCATCGGTAGCGATTTTGGCGACAATTGGTATTGTCATGTCATTGATCTTCGAAACCGTTCGTTTTTTCGAGCAAGTTCCAATTACCGACTTTCTTTTTGGTACGCAATGGAGCCCGCAAACAGCTATTACTGCTGAAGTAGTGGGTTCAAGCGGAGCATTTGGTGCGGTGCCTTTGATTACTGGTACTTTGCTCATCAGTTTTATTGCGATGTTGATTGCAACACCATTAGGGCTTGCTTCAGCGGTTTACTTGGCAGAATTTGCAAGTGCACGCACTCGCTCGATTGCAAAGCCGTTGCTTGAGATGCTTGCTGGTATTCCATCAGTTGTTTATGGCTTTTTTGCCGCGCTCACAATTGCACCGTTTATTCGTAATACAGGTGCGACCGCCGGGTTTGAAATTTCATCTGAAAGTGCTTTGGCAGCGGGCATTGCGATGGGCATTATGGTTGTACCGCTTGTGTCATCGCTCTCCGATGATGTGATTAATTCGGTTCCTCAATCGTTGCGTGATGCATCGCTTGGTATGGGAGCAACTCATGCTGAAACAGTTCGCAAAGTTGTCCTTCCAGCTGCGGTTCCCGGTATTGCTGGCAGTTTATTGCTTGCAACTTCAAGCGCCATTGGCGAGACGATGATCGTTGTGATGGCCGCTGGACTTGCAGCCAATTTAACCCTTAACCCATTTGAAGCTGTGACAACTGTCACTGTTCAGATTGTGACATTGCTAACGGGCGATCAGGAGTTTGATAGTGCAAAAACACTCTCAGCTTTTGCCCTTGGCCTCTTCTTGTTTGTGATCACTCTGATCTTAAATGTAATCGCGCTTAAAATTGTAAATCATTTCCGAGAGCAATATGACTAATCCCTTTTCAACAGAAGCGGCTGGCCTTCAGGCTCGTCATACATCTGAGCGTCTTTTTAAGCTTAGTGGTCTTGCTGCAATTATTTTCGCGATTGGTTTTCTTGCGATCATGGTTGGGTCTATTGCTTTCACTGGTGCTGGTGCGCTGCGCGAAAGTAACATCTTACTTAATGTCGATCTTGGTGCTGATAACGTGGACCCAAGTGATCCTGACGGAGCATCTTACAGAACGATTGTTCGTGATGCGCTAAAGGAAAGATTTCCTGATGTGAAAAGCCGCAAAGATCGCCGTAAGTTATATGGCTTGTTAAGCCCTGATGCCGCGCTTGAACTTAAACAATTTGTCCGAGACAATCCCGAAGCTGTTGGCAGTCGTGTAGATGTGTGGTTGCTCGCATCAGATGATGCTGACATTTATCTAAAAGGCGGTGTTGATACGAGCCTTGAAGAAAACCAGCGCAAATTTAGTGACGCGGAAGTTAGTTGGGTTGATGCTTTAACCGCGGCAGAGCAAACAAAACGCCAGTTTAATAAACGCTTCTTCATAAATGGAGATTCGCGTGAGCCTGAACTTGCTGGTATTTTAAGTTCGCTTGTTGGATCTGCGCTCACACTTGTGATCTGCTTTGCTATCTCATTCCCTATGGGCGTTGGCGCTGCGATCTACCTCGAAGAGTTTGCCAAGAAAAACCGTATGAGTGAGTTTATTGAAGTCAATATCAATAACCTTGCTGCGGTGCCATCTATCGTATTTGGTTTGTTGGGTCTGGCGATTTTTCTAAACTTCTTCGGCCTGCCAAGATCGTCACCTTTAGTTGGTGGAATGGTTCTAGCCTTGATGACACTGCCAACTATTATCATTGCGTCCCGCGCATCATTAAGAGCGGTGCCTCCATCTATTCGTGAGGCTGCGCTTGGCATAGGTGCCAGCCGTATTCAGACGACATTCCATCATGTAACGCCTCTTGCGCTGCCTGGCATGTTAACGGGGGCGATTGTGGGTATGGCGCGTGCATTGGGTGAAACAGCACCTTTGTTGATGATTGGTATGGTAGCCTTCATTGCGGACGTTCCAAAAGGCTTTTTAGATTCAGCTACGGCGCTGCCGGTGCAAATTTTCCTTTGGGCTGATGCACCACAACGTGGCTTCTTGGAAAAAACATCAGCGGCAATTATAGTGCTGTTGCTGTTCTTAGTTTTAATGAACTTATTAGCGGTGGTCCTTCGTCGTAAATTCGAACGTAGATTCTAAAACGGAAGGGATCGGTCGAGATGTTAAATAATTCTGTTGAGAGTGAACAAAAAATGAGCGAGTTTGAAAAAACGCTGGATGAAAACGGTCCGATTATTCAGGCCAAAGGTGTTGAAGTTTATTATGGCGAAAAACAAGCTCTGTTTGGGATCGACCTTGATTTCCAAAAACATCAGGTAACCTCACTGATTGGTCCATCTGGTTGCGGTAAATCAACATTCCTAAGGTGCATTAATCGGATGAATGATCTGGTTGATATTGCCCGTGTTGAGGGGCAAGTGATTATCGAGAACCAAAACATCTATTCCAAAGATGTTGATGTGGTGGCACTTCGCGCGCATGTGGGAATGGTTTTTCAAAAGCCTAACCCTTTCCCAAAATCAATCTATGATAATGTTGCATATGGTCCGCGTATCCACAAAACCGTGACATCAAAAGATGAAATGGATTATGTCGTTGAGCATAGTCTAAAACGCGCAGGCTTGTGGGAAGAGGTCAAAGACCGTCTTCAGGAACAAGGTACCGGATTATCTGGTGGTCAGCAGCAGCGTTTGTGCATTGCGCGCGCGATTGCGATTGAACCAAAAGTGATCTTAATGGATGAGCCTTGCTCGGCACTTGATCCGATTGCGACAGCGGTTGTGGAAGAGTTAATTGATGAGCTTCGCGAACGATTTACAATCATCATCGTCACGCACTCCATGCAGCAGGCTGCACGTGTTTCCCAAAAAACGGCTTTCTTCCATTTGGGTAATCTGGTTGAGCATGGTGATACAGATCAGATTTTTACCAATCCGCAAGATGACCGTACCGAAAATTACATTACTGGCCGTATTGGTTAGTGGAGAATAAAATGAACAAAGATGCGCATATCGTAACTTCTTTTGATAATGATCTTAAGACCGTTGAAACTCTTGTATTAGAAATGGCTGGGCTTGTTGAAGCGCAAGTAAACGACTGTGTCACATGCTTACTGAAACAGGATTTAGACCTTGTTGAAAGCATCCGCGCTTCTGATAAGCGAGTGGATCAGTTAGAGACCGAAATCGGTGATATGGCAATCCGTATTTTGGTTCAACGTCAGCCGATGGCGCAAGATCTTCGCGCTGTTGTTGTTGCGCTTAAAATGGTGAGCAATCTCGAGCGTATTGGTGATTACGCTAAAAACGTTGCAAAGCGTGCGAGTGTTGTCACTGAATTGACGCCGCTTGGATCATCCAATGAAACAATTTCCCGGATGAGTGAAATTGTGCAGGAAATGATTAAGGGTGTTGTGGATTCATATGTCGCGCGCGACAAAGACATGGCTGATCATTGGCGACATAAGGATGAAGATGTTGATCTCATCCACAACACGCTGTTCCGTGAATTGCTGACATATATGATGGAAAATCCGCGCAATATCACTTCATGTATGCACTTATTGTTTATTGCAAAGAACTTTGAACGTATGGGCGATCATACCACAAATATTGCGGAACAGGTTCATTACATGGTCAGTGGTTCATTGCCGGATGATGATCGTGCTAAGAGCGATTTAACTTCATCTATTACTGTAGATTTAGACGAGTAGGCTTTTTAAGCCAAAGAGGGAATTCCCAATGTCAGATTTTTCAGCAGCCAGAGTTTTGGTCGTAGAAGATGAACCGCCGCAGATGGAATTACTTGCATATAATCTTGAAAAAGAAGGTTTTTCTGTTTCTAAGGCAACCGATGGTGAGGAGGGGCTCTTATGTGCAGAAGAGGTCATACCAGATATTATTTTGCTTGATTGGATGTTGCCCAATTTATCGGGAATTGAAGTTTGTCGTCAGCTAAAGCGCAAAAAAGAAACGTCTGAAATTCCTGTGATTATGCTCACCGCGCGCGGGGAAGAGACAGATCGGGTGCGTGGTTTGGATACAGGTGCAGATGATTACATCGTTAAGCCTTATTCAATAACGGAACTCATGGCGCGTGTACGAGCCACCTTGCGTCGATCTCGCCCAAGCACCGCAAAGCAGTCACTGTCATTTGGTGAGTTAGTCGTTGATCTTGAACGTCACCGCGTTAGCTATGGTGATGATACGATCAAACTTGGGCCAACAGAGTTTCGCTTGCTTGTATTTTTACTTGAAAAACCAGGCCGTGTGTGGAGTCGTGAGCAATTGCTCGATCGTGTTTGGGGCATGAACAGCGACATCGATTTAAGAACAGTTGATGTCCATGTTGGGCGTTTGCGCAAAGCGCTCAAGCAAACTGGAAAGAAAGATCCAGTTCGCACAATTCGTGGATTTGGCTATTCGCTTGATGATGATTAAGCAAATAGCCAGAATATCCTAAGAGCTGAACTTCTTCTCAAAGAAGTTGACCATTTCCGGTACCAGATTATCGCCCATACCTTCGTCTATTGCAGACGTGAGCGCTGTGCGTGCTGATTTTGACATGATGCTTTCAACTCCCAAGTCATCAGCCATCTGACCATAATAGCCCACGTCTTTTGATGCGTTTTTGATCGCAAAAGCCAAATTTTCTGGATTGCCGTCAATTGCATAAGCTTTGACGAAATCCATCATCATGGAATGAACAGGACCAGCTGACATCACATCATAAACTTTCTGGCGGTCAACACCTGCCTTATCGGCCATAACAAATGCCTCAGACATTGCAGATGCTGTTGTCATCGCAAAGAAGTTGTTGATCAATTTAATTGTGTGACCTGTTGCAAGTTCGCCAAGGAAGAATACATTTTCACCTAAATCTTCAAGCACTGACTTAATACTTTTAAATGCAGCCTCATCACCTGACGTCATGATGTTAAGCTTGCCTTCCAATGCATGCGATGGTGTGCGCCCAAGCGGGCCATCGAGATATTGGCCACCTTTTTTAGCAACTTTTTCACCTAGCATTTTTGTCGAGCTTGGTAGAGATGTGCCGAAATCGATGACAACGGAACCTTCTTTTAGTCCAGCCAAAACACCATCATCACCAAACATACGTGATTCAACAGATTGCGATGTATCCATGCATAACATGATAATGTCAGACTTTTCGGCCAAATCCTTTGCTGAAGCAGCTTCAACAGCTCCGCGTGCGATTGCCTTATCTATGCGAGGGCGTGATTTGTTGCCCATCACCGTAAGCTCATAACCTTTGTCGAGTAGGCGGTCGACCATAGCTGCGCCCATCAATCCTAGACCGATAAATCCAATTTTTTGTTGCGTCATTTTATTGTCCTAATTCTATATTCATCTTGTTAAAGGAGATTGTTGGAAGCTACATTACGGCGCCAATTTGCCATGGTACAAACTCATGATCACCAAGCCCTTGTGCTTCAGATTTTGATTGCTCGCCGGATGCAACACGTAAGATAAGGTCGTACATTTCTCGCCCTTTTTCTTCGAGGCTAACGCCTTCGAGCATGTCACCTGCGTTGATATCCATGTCTTCATTCATGCGGTTATACATGATTGAATTACTCGCAACTTTGATAGTTGGTGCAGGTTTAGAGCCAAAGGCGGACCCGCGTCCCGTTGTAAATACTATGATGTTGCATCCGCTGGCGATTTGGCCGGTGACGGATGCAGGGTCGTAGCCAGGAGAATCCATAAATGCAAAACCTTCGCTGCGAATTTCCTCACCATATTTATAAACCGCATTTAAAGGTGATGTCCCACCTTTTGCTGAAGCGCCTAGTGACTTTTCTAAAATAGTGGTCAAACCACCTTTTTTGTTTCCAGGGGAAGGATTGTTATCCATCGAACCTTTGTTGCGCTCTGTATAGTCTTCCCACCAACGAATTAATCCAAGGAGTTTGTCACCCGTTTTCTTGTCGCGAACACGCTGGAGAAGCAAGTGTTCTGCGCCGTAAATTTCTGGTGTTTCAGCCAAAAGAGCTGTGCCTTTTTGTGCGGCAATTAAATCAGAGGCATACCCCAATGCAGGATTAGCTGTAATGCCAGACCACGCGTCCGATCCACCGCATTGCAATCCAACTTTTAACTCAGATACGGGGCAAGGCTCACGGGTGAACTTATTTGCTTCAGGCAGCATTGCCTTAATGCGTTCAATACCTTTTTCGACCGTAATGCGTAATCCAGCGACATCTTGAATATTCATAGTGTGAAACAAGGGACCTTGTTTAAGGTCATTCACCTCAAGCAACCAGTCAATTTGGTTGATTTCACATCCCAGACCAAGCATTAAAACGCCGGCGTGATTTGGGTGTTTGGCATAGCCCCACATAACGCGTTGAAGCGCATCCATCCCGTCACCACTGTCGGCCATGCCGCAACCTGTGCCGTGTACGAAAGCAACAACACCATCAACATTTGGATAGTCTTTTAATTCTTCTTTGCCGAATGCATCTGCGATTTTGCGCGCAGCTGTTGCAGAACAGTTCACGGATGTGACAATGGCAATATAGTTACGGGTGCCGACTTTGCCGTTTTCACGGCGATAGCCGTTAAACGTATCAAGTTGATTGTCATTGGCCGTTTTTGCTTCACAGATATTTGTCGAATACTCGTATTCAGCATCCACATTGCGAAACTCAACATTGTGGGTATGAACATGGTCACCGGCTTGAATGGGCTGACTGGCATAACCTATTTTTTGTGCATATTTGAAAACTGGATCACCGATGGGGATGTCTTGAATGGCGAATTTATGTCCACGCGGAATGTTCTGGTTGGAGGTGATGCCTGAAATTTCGGTGCCCAATTCTATTGAGCGCGTCACAGTTACAACATTGTCTGCGCCATTTAATTTTACAAAATCAGTCACTTTCACTCCTCAAATGAAGCTATCATTTTGTGCTTCAAATACATGTGCGCTGCTTCTTTTCTATGCATTGGTATCAAGAATGAGCATTGCTCACAAGGGAGTAAACAAAAATTTCAGTATTTTTGTGAAAAATAAAAAATCACGAAAATACTGGTTTTTATCAAAAAAGTATGTCATCCGTATTTAATGAAAGATGCGGTGGATAAAAAACACCCTATGCAAAACCGTATGAGAGATTGGTATGGAAGCCAGATTGTTGGATAAAAATAACGATGGGAATGTCGATATCTATTGGGATTTTCGTCGACGACTTATTTCTGCACAATTCGAGCCTAGCCAAAAGTTGAAGCCTGAAGAGCTTCGCTTACAGTATGGTTGTTCTGCTAGCCAGTTACGGGAAATTTTATTCAGGCTATCGAGTGATGGATTGGTGGAATTTCAAGAACACAAAGGGTTTAAAGTTCCACTTGCTTCACTTGAGCTTTGTAATGAAGCTGTTGAGCACAGGATACTGATTGAATGCGAAGGGGCTCGTTTATCTATTGAACAAGGCGGTCTTGAATGGGAGGCGCAACTTGCTGCAACCCATCATAAGTTGGCTCATGTTGAAAATAAATTTAAAGCAGACCAAGAAAGCGAAGAGCTCTTTGATATTTGGTGCGATTGTGAGTGGGAGTTCCATGAAACGCTGATTTCGCGCTGTGGTTCCTCGCTTTTGATCAAGAAGCATCGCGATATCTATGATCTGCATCGCATGCATATGCTTGCGGTTTCTGAAGGGTCTGGCTTTCGCCAAGATAATATAAAAGAGCATTTAAACATCTTAAATGCAGCTTTGGAACGTGATGTTTTGGCATGCCAAACAGCACTGTCAAACCATCTACATAAGTCTGGCTAAATTCATTTAGCGACAGACGCATACACAATATTTTTTTACAGATTAAATACGTACAGGAGGATGCGAAATGACAAATAGATTGGCCGGTAAAACCGCGTTGTTAACCGCAGCAGGGCAGGGCATTGGTAAATCAACAGCTATAGCGATGGCAAATGAGGGTGCATCGGTCATTGCAACTGATGTTAACGAAGAGCTTCTTGCGCAACTTAATGACCTAGGGATTGAGAACCTAACGACCCATAAATTGGATGTGCGATCTGATGAGGATGTGCGTGCTGCAGCCGGTAAGTTTTCACCCAATATTTTATTTAATTGTGCAGGCTTTGTGCATTCCGGTTCTATTACTGAATGCACGGATGAAGACTGGGATTTCGCCTTTGATTTAAACGTGAAATCGATGTTTAGAATGATCAAAGCGTTTCTTCCTGCTATGCTTGAAAACGGCAATGGCTCAATTATCAATATGTCTTCGGCAGCATCTTCCATTATAGGTGCGCCCAACCGTTTTGTTTATGGCGCAACAAAAGCTGCTGTTATCGGAATGACAAAATCTGTTGCTGTTGACCACATTAAAACCGGTGTGAGATGCAATGCGATTTGCCCTGGAACCATTCAAAGCCCGTCGCTTGAAGATCGTTTGCATGCGATGGGTGATTATGAAGAAGCTAGAAAAGCTTTTATCGCGCGTCAGCCTATGGGTCGCATTGGAACACCTGAAGAAGTGGGTGCATTAGCTGTTTATCTGGCATCAGATGAAAGTGCGTTCACAACGGGGCAAACCATGCTGATTGATGGCGGTTGGGCCGGATAAAATTCTCTGGAGAAAATTATGTTAAAGAAAATAGTAAAACCTGAGGATCTGAGATCCAAACAATGGTTCAATAATCCTGATAATGCAGAGATGACAGCGCTATATTTAGAGCGTTATCTGAACTATGGGCTTACGCGTGAAGAACTGCAGTCCGGCAAACCAATTATTGGAATTGCGCAAACGGGTTCTGATCTTTCTCCATGTAACCGTCACCATATCGAGCTTGCAAAACGCGTGCGTGATGGTGTGATTGCAATGGGCGGTACGGTGATTGAAATTCCGGTGCATCCTATACAGGAAACTGGCAAACGACCAACGGCAATGCTGGATCGTAATCTTGCGTATCTATCGCTTGTAGAAACGCTTTATGGGTATCCAATTGATGGTGTGGTTCTCACTATTGGCTGCGATAAAACAACGCCTGCATTGCTTATGGCTGCTGCTACTGTGAACATTCCGGCGATTGCGTTATCCGTTGGGCCGATGCTCAATGGATGGTATAAGGGTAAACGCACAGGCTCAGGCACGATCATGTGGAAAGCACGTGAACTTCATGCAAAAGGCGAGATTGATGATGCAGGGATGATGGACCTTGTTGCATCATCGGCACCTTCTGTAGGGTATTGCAATACAATGGGCACAGCCACAACGATGAATTCGCTTGCGGAAGCATTGGGCATGCAATTGCCAGGATCAGCTGCAATTCCTGCACCATATCGTGAGCGTGGGCAGATTTCATATGAAACAGGTCGCCGTATTGTTGATATGGTTTGGGAAGATTTAACACCAACGAAAATTATGACACGCGCAGCGTTTGAAAATGCGATTGTTGTGAACTCCGCGATTGGTGGTTCAACAAATGCACCAATTCACCTAAATGCAATTGCACGTCATCTTGGTGTGTCGCTTGATAATCAGGATTGGCAAAACATTGGCCATAAGATCCCAATGCTCGTGAACTTGCAGCCAGTTGGTGAATATCTGGGTGAAGATTATCACCGTGCTGGGGGTGTGCCTGCAGTCATAGGCGAGTTGATTGCCAATGATCTCTTGCCGCATCCAGATGCTGTGACAGCGAATGGTCAAACCATGGCAGAGAATTGCGCGAATGTGAAAATTGAAAATGATGACGTTATCATGCCTATTTCAAACCCAATGAAACCAGATGCTGGATTTATAAATCTTAAGGGTAATCTTTTTGATTCAGCTATTATGAAAACAAGTGCTATTTCACCAGATTTCCGTGCACGTTACTTATCAAATCCTGAAAGCCCAAATGCTTTTGAAGGCCGGGCGGTTGTCTTTGATGGACCAGAGGATTTTCACCATAGGATTGATAATCCAGAATTAAACATCGATGAACATTGCATTTTGATTATGCGTGGTGCGGGGCCTGTAGGGTATCCCGGCGGTGCAGAAGTGGTCAATATGCGCCCACCAAGCTACTTGCTTAAACAAGGTATTGAAGCGCTTCCCTGTGTTGGCGATGGTCGTCAATCGGGTACATCTGGTTCGCCCTCTATCTTAAATGCATCTCCAGAAGCTGCCACCGGTGGTGGATTAGCGCTTGTTAAGTCAGGCGACACAGTACGCATTGATCTAAATGCATGTTCTGCTGACATCGTTATTAGCGATGAAGATCTGGCCGCTCGAAAAGCTGAGTTTGAAGCAAGTGGTGGATATGATCACCCGGGGCACCAATCGCCGTGGCAGGAGTATTTCCGTGGACTTGTTGAACCGTTTTCAGAAGGCATGGTTCTTCGTGGAGCAACCAAATATCAGTCTATCGCGAAAAAAGGCATGCCGAGGGATAATCATTAAAACGAATTATCAGCTAGTAGACTTTTGAGATTAAATTATTCGGCCAAAGACATTGGCCAAACTTGTGAGGAAAAAATATGAAACTTGTTCGTTATGGTGCCGAAGGGCAAGAAAAACCAGGGATTATCGATGCAGATGGAAATCTGCGCGATTTGTCTGCTGTTGTGAGCGATATCGATGGTTCTGCATTGTCAAAACAATCTCTTGCAAAATTGTCAGCGCTTGATGTTAGCGGTTTGCCATTGGTAGAGGGTGAGCAGCGTTATGGTGCTTGTGTCGGTTCGATCGGTAAATTCATGTGTATTGGTTTGAACTATTCAGACCATGCTGCAGAATCGGGCCTACCAATTCCTGATCATCCTATTCTTTTCATGAAAGCCACATCAGCTGTTGTAGGTGCAAACGATACTGTCTTCTTGCCACGTGGCTCTGAAACCTCTGACTGGGAAGTTGAATTGGGCGTTGTGATTGGTGAGAAATGTAAATACGTTTCTGAAGAAGAGGCGTTGGATTATGTCGCCGGTTATTGCGTTGCAAATGATGTGTCCGAGCGCACATTCCAAACCAAACTGACTGGTCAGTGGACGAAAGGTAAATCTTGCGACACATTTGGCCCGATTGGCCCTTGGTTGGTGACAGCTGATGAAGTTGGTGATCCGCAAGAATTGGACATGTGGCTTGATGTGAACGGCAAACGCATGCAGACGGGTTCAACGTCCACAATGATCTTCACCGTTGCGAAAATCATCTCGCATCTGTCGCAAATGATGACGCTGCACCCAGGTGACGTGATTTCAACAGGTACGCCTCCCGGTGTTGGTATGGGTATGAAGCCACCTGTATATCTTAAGAAAGGTGATGTGATGTCACTGTCGATTTCTAAGCTTGGCACACAAACACAGAATGTAGACCAAGACGCATAAGAACGTTCGTTGACTTAAAATTAGCCGCCAACCCATCAAGGGTTTGGCGGTTTTTTTATGTGATTAGCTTGGCGTTGAACAAAAAATCCAACATGTTAAGATGGGATAATTGTCATGGATAGATAGGTGGGAATGATGGATAATAGCACAGCCAAGGTCAAAGTCTGGGACGTATATATTCGAATTTTCCATTGGTTGCTTTTGATATGTATCTTGGTCTCATTTATCTCTTTCCGATTAGATGAGATGGATATCCATTTTATATCTGGGCATTGTGTCCTTGCATTAATCATTTTTCGTGTCATTTGGGGTGTTGTTGGTTCGAGAACAGCGTTGTTTCATAGCTTTATCAAGGGACCAGGTACCATTCTCAACTATCTTCAAAACCCAAGTTCAGAAAAATTCAAAGGCATTATTGGGCACAGTCCAATTGCAGCATTGTCGGTGATTGCGATGCTGGTGGTTATATCGGTTCAAGTGGGGACAGGTTTAATCTCAGATGATGAGATTTTGTTGCAAGGCCCGCTTGCGCAATACGTCTCAGGTGAGATGAGTTATCAAGCAACAACATATCACGGGATTAATGCCAAATTGATCATAGGCCTAATCGTGCTGCATTTAGCTGCCATTGCATTTTACAGATTTATCAAAAAAGACGATATCGTGAAGCCGATGGTCACTGGACAAAAAAATGTGTCGGAAGAATTTGCGCAACATGTTCAGCCGATGGATAAGATAAAACACTTAAGAGCAGCTATGGCAATTCTAATTTCCATCGCCATAGCTTATTTTGTTTTCAACGCTTAGAATTATCTTGCGCGATAACCTGCAGAGCGATGACAAAAACCGCATTCTTTAAGGGCAACACCAAGTTGATCTTCGGAAGTCAGTGTGCCGCCAGCTGCTGCGAGTTGAATTTCCTTAGCACCATTTTCCATATCCATTAGTGCTTGCTCAAAGCGCGCCCAATCTGTCCACACTTTTTCCGTCGCTGTGGTTTTAACCGTCGATTTTCCGTGGGTATTGGTTTTGAACGCCTCAACAGTCACGCTCGATGCAGATGCAGCTAGAAAAGCATCAGCTGCTGCCAATATTTCTTCTGTTGATGCGCCGGATTTAACAGCTTTTGAAAGAGCGCCAACCGTGTTTTTGACGTTATCCATGACCATTTGGCGTTCTTTTACAACCGCATCTGGATCATCCATTGCTGTGGCTTGTTGACCAACGACCATCAGCATTGAGATGGCAGCAACAGCAGTTGCTGTTTTTATCTTGCTAAAAAACTTCATTCATAACCCTTCCATTCGATTATATTGCCTTTCTGCAAATCCCCGAAATATGCAAAAAATATAGTTCCCCACCGAAACTGTACACAACCACTGCACATAATCAACGTTTTGAACGAAACATTTAGGTAAATTAAACTTGATAAAAGGGGTGTACTTTAATTAGAAGTGTTCTAAACTGGTAAGTGAGAGATTAAATATAGGAATAAGCAATGCGATTAACGCGCCAAACAAATTATGCCGTAAGAATGCTGATGTATTGTGCTGCAGATCCTGAAAATCTAAGCCGGATTCCAGACATTGCGAAATCGTATTCGGTGTCAGAGCTGTTTCTATTTAAAATTTTGCAACCCTTAGCCAAAGCTGGGATTATGGAAACAGTGCGCGGCCGAAATGGCGGTGTCCGTCTCGCCCGGCCTGCTGATCAGATTACATTGCTTGATGTTGTTAAAACAACAGAAGATAATTTCGCGATGGCCGAGTGTTTTGAAAATGATGCTTCGGAATGTCCACTGGTTGATAGTTGTGGGTTAAATTCAGCCTTGCGTCGCGCGCTAAATGCGTTCTTTGATGTTTTGTCAGAATATACAATTGATGATTTGGTCAAAGCACGTCCTGATATCAATGCATTATTAGGTCTTGATGAATTATTGCCAACACCGGCAACAACCAGTTCCTAATCACTGATCGTTAGTAACCTTTTCATATTATTATAGCATTGTGTTGCGCAAATATTGTTTGCATGACGCAATGAAACCTGCCTTGTGGGTTTGCCCGAATATGAAGAGGGATATGAGATGATAACCGATCTTAGATTTAAACACCTTGTTGCCAATACGATTATTATCGGTCTCGCGTTTCATTCCTCCCTATTAGATACCAAAGCTAAAGAGCTTGTTGGTGATCCGAAGTTTTTATCCCAAGGTGCGAATGAAACATGGTGGAGTACGCCAAATGTGGAAGTCATTTATCAAGACAACAAGTTATGCGCAAAACTTTTAGAGCCAACATCAGAGCCCTGGGATGCAATTATTGGCCTTAACGATATTAATCTTAAATCAGGTGTTGAATATCGGTTTGCGATAGAAGCTTTTGGAATTGGTACTCAAACCATTCGAGCGATAGTTCAGGAAGGGAATGAGCCCTGGACGCCATTAAATGAGATGGTTGAGCAATTAAATGCTCAGGCGAGCGAATATTTGTCTGTGTTTTCGGTTAATCAAAATGTTGATGCAGCGCAGGTCGTTTTCCAATTTGGCGGTGCACCCGTTGGCGATGCATTTTGTTTAACAAAAGTTTCATTAAGTGATGGACTGGTCGAGCGCGGAAATACCGGCACAAATGATATTGCGCTATATGTTAATCAACTTGGGTTTTTGCCAAACGGACCGAAATACGCAACCCTTGTGCATCCGTCATTAGAACCAGTGCGGTGGTCTTTAAAAACGCAGTCTGGTGAATTGTTGGCAAATGGCAAGACTAAGCCTTTTGGCTATGATCCGTCTTCAGGGTTTGATGCGCATCAGATCAATTTTTCCAAATACGCTACTGCAAATTCCAATGTATATCTTGAAGCTGAAGGCGTGCGAAGCGATCTATTTTCGATCTCGGCTGATCTTTATGATCAATTGCCAATTGATGCATTGTCATATTTTTATCTCGTTAGAAGCGGTGTTGAAATATTGCCGGATGTTGCTGGGCGCGAATTTGCTCGACCTGCCGGACACGAAGCTGATCGCTCAACGCGCTGTATCGATAAATCAACATCGCTTGATATCTATGATCAAGCTTGGACATGCGATTATAAAATTGATGTGTCCGGTGGGTGGTATGACGCGGGTGATTTTGGCAAATATGTCGTTAATGGCGGCATTGCCGTTGCACAAGTTATGTCCACATACGAGCGTGCGCTTTATTATTCTGGATCAAACTCAAAGCTGATTAAAGCTAATTTGCGTAATGATAATGTCTCAAATTCTCTACCTGATGTGTTGGCAGAAGCGAAATGGCAGCTTGACTTTTTAATGCGTATGCAGGTGCCGGAGGGCGATAAATATGCAGGCATGGCGCATCATAAAATTCACGGTATTAAATGGAACGGATTGCCGCTTTGGCCGCATGAAGATCCGATCGAACGCGCGCTTCATCGCCCGTCTACCGCGGCAACGCTTAATCTAGCTGCCGTCACTGCGCAGGCTGCGCGTTTATTTAAGCCATATGACCAGGCATATTCAGATCAGTTGCTTACAGCTTCAAAACGTGCGCATGCAGCTGCAATTAAAACACCTTCGCTAATTGCGCCAGCATCTGGCGGACAGCATGGCGGTGGTGATTATGACGATGATGATGTGTCTGATGAATTTTATTGGGCCGATGTTGAGCTTTTCATCACAACGGGTGATACTAAATATTTAAATCGCCTCAAAGCGTCGAAGTATTGGTCAACAGGTGTGTTTAAACCAAGCGGTATCGATTGGCGTTTTTTAGCTGGATTTGCCAGACTACAATTAGCGTTAATACCTAATCCGCTTTCTGATGAAGATCGCATATTCGTGCAGAGATCAGTTTTAGCTGCGGCGGAAAACTATATGCTCATGCAAGAGAGTGAAGCGTTTGATGTGATGTTTAAAGCCGATGAAGGCTTGGGTTGGGGGTCAAATTCTTCAATCTTGCAAAATATGGTGGTCGTTGCCGCAGCCTATGATCTGTTTAAAGACAAGAAATATCTAAATGCTGTGCGAAAGGGGATGGATTACATTCTCGGCCGCAACATTATCGGTATTTCATATGTGACCGGCCATGGAACTCGTTCGTCGCAAAATCAGCACGCTCGTATTTTTGCCAAGAACATTGATGCTTCATTCCCACCTATGCCTAATGGAGCGCTTGCGGGTGGTCCAAATTCCATCCCTGCGGATGATATTGCGATCAAAGAGTTAAAAGGATGTGCGCCGCAAGCCTGTTATATTGATCATCACAAGTCTTTCTCGACAAATGAGATCGCCATTAACTGGAATGCGGCTCTATCGTGGGTGGCAGCCTTTTTGGCAGATACGTCCGATGTCTAAAACCTTTCAGCAAGCTCTATTTGCAAAGAATGTCGAAGTAATTTGATCTAAACATCCGAACATCGGTGTCGACCAAAACAGTATGATTTGACCTGCCATCAAAGGCATTTGATAGCGATGATCTGCCTTGGGCCTGAAATAGAGTTTGACCGATTGAAGGTCCTTCCAATGCAACTGCTAACGCGCCTTTTCTTGCGTGGAATGCACCCGGTGCTGTGATCCACATCAGTGCCATTACATCATGAGGAACGAGACCGTGTAGACCTGCGACACGTCTATAAAACTTGATGTAGAATTCCGACATTGCTTTTAATGGAATACCCATTTTGGGGTTTTCATCAGCTAACATTTGCAAATCTTCGCGCGTGAATGCCACTGGCATGGTGCAATCCATTGGCGCCAATGTGAGCGGCCAATCAGCAGCAAACACGATATCTGCTGCATGCGGATCATTCCAAATGTTTGCCTCAGCCACAGGTGTAATGTTCCCAACATGAAACACAG
The DNA here is from genome assembly GCA_039986595.1 of Lentilitoribacter sp. Taxonomy (GTDB): domain Bacteria; phylum Pseudomonadota; class Alphaproteobacteria; order Rhizobiales; family Rhizobiaceae; genus Lentilitoribacter. The sequence continues at coordinate 612,047 of JBDWQJ010000005.1, read as the reverse complement.
CGCCGCCCATCACAACAACTTCCTTCACTTTGGAGGTAATTGTTGGGTCAAGTTCCAACGCTTTTGCGATGTTTGTTAAAGGGCCGACCGCGCAAATCGTAATTTCACCGGGTGCAGCATTGACAGCATTCACGATATATTGTGCGGCGGAAATATCGACGATTTTCTGATCTGATTGTGGTAGCTCATGTTCGCCCAAACCATTTTTCCCGTGGACATAATCGCTAGGGTGGTTTTGTACGATTGCAAGCGGTCCAGATTCGCCCTTAGCCACATCAGCTTTGCCACCAAATGCTGAGAGGATTTTGAGCGCATTCTCAGTCCCTTGTTCGATCGTTACATTGCCATAGATTGTAGTTAGAGCAATCAATTCAATTTCTGGGTGTGCAATCGCATAAGCTATTGCAAACGAATCATCTATGCCAGGATCGGTATCTAATATGATTTTATGTGGCATGTTTTTCCCTAACTTTTCGGCGAAATCAAATTTTCTATTTATTTTCAATGGCTTGATGCATAAGATATGCGCAAGTTTCATATGTCAGTTTGTGCGTGACCGGCGGCACTTCGGGCCCTATCCCGTGTGTGGCACAAAGGGCGCGCTTTTGTCTAGCGCGCCCTTTTTCAATTTTATGCAGTCCTATTACTGGTTTGCAAGATGAATAATGCAGTTTTCAAGCTCTTGAACAGATCTTGGTTTTCGCGTGAAGTTGACCCTGATAATGCGGTCAGATTTTGCAAGTCCTACACCTTCACAATCGACATCAATTAAGTGCCAGTTCTTTTCATCATGTCCTAGATGAGCTGATATGATCTTATCTATAGCGCTTGCGTGATCGTTGTTGAATTTGGCAAGGAACTCCCTCTCAACATTGGCAATTTCGTTTTCAGCCTCATTCCTAAGTAAAAAATCATCTGGGCTAAGTACAAATGCTTTGCCAAAACCACCGTTTAAATCTGCTGTAACAGGTTCTAACCGATAAAACCTAAAATCGGCAAAATCTACATAAAGTGCAGCTTTTGGATGGCGAGATATAAAACGCGCGCGCAGGTTTTTAAATCGTGGATCTAATCGCTCTATCCAATGTGCTTTACAGCCAATTGTTATGCGCGGATGTGCAACAGGGTCGCCTTTACCTGGTTCACCCAGCAAGATGGAAACTCTGTTATCTGCGATAATCGCTTTGGTATGTATAGAAAGTTCAGACACCAAAATTAGCGGTGCACCATCTGTATCAAGCCCGACAAGCGTCCGACTGACTGATGGAAATCCGGGATTACTTGAATTAACAGCAAGAGAGCCAAATCTGGCCGTGCGGATAAGCTGTTTTGCAAGCGCGCGTGCTTCGTCATTGGTTTCTCGAATGACATTTGTTTTATTTTCACTCATGGACGGAACAATTTTGTTGATATTGATATAATTGAGTAGCAATTCGCATCTGCTGATCGCATTTATGGACACCATAATATGGGAGGACATCCAGTGGCAAAGCTTTATTTTAATTATGCGACGATGAATGCAGGTAAATCAACTTTACTTCTTCAAGCTTCATATAATTATAAGGAGCGGGGCATGCGCACGGTGTTGCTCAATGCTGCGTTGGATGACCGGGCAGGAAGTGCAGGGCGGATTGGCTCACGTATTGGTCTTTCAAGCGATTCAACAGCATTTCATCCAGATGATGATTTATTTGAGATTATCCAAGCTGATCTACGAAACGGCGATATCGCCTGTGTTTTCGTTGATGAAGCAAATTTTATGACCGAGGCGCAAGCGTGGCAATTGTCGAAAATTGTTGATGAGCTGAAAATACCCGTGATGGCTTATGGCTTGCGAACCGACTTTAAGGGCGAGCTTTTTCCTGGATCAAAAATCTTGCTTGCGATCTGCGATGAAATGCGTGAAGTGCGCACAATTTGTGAATGCGGACGCAAGGCGACAATGGTTGTTCGCGTTGATGGGGACGGGAAGGTTGTGCAAGATGGTGCGCAAATTCAAGTCGGTGGCAATGAAAGCTATGTTTCTTATTGCCGGGTTCATTGGAAAAAGGCGATTGGTCACGAAGTGCGATAATTCAGTTGAATTATTGACCAGAAGTTGATTTTATCTCTTTCAGCCTTACATAGAGATTAAGTTGTAACAAAATAGATATAACGGGTGGGTCTGAAAGATGACCTTGTTCGGGGAGTTAAAATGGCATCAATAGCATCATTGGATAGCGAAATTGAAAAGACGCGTTCTCAAGTTGAAGAAATGCGCACCAAGATCGATAAATCTAGCAAGGTTCTGGATGAGTTTGCCAAAGCGGATACAAAGATTGGTGATGCTGATTTTGATATCGAAAACGCCCGCATCGACGATGTTTTAAAGCAACAAAAGGTTATGGAAGGCAATATTGCTGACCTAATCATTGGCCTTGAAGATGCGACCAATGTTTTTGGATCTGAATTTGAAAGCATGAAAAGCTATTCAGCTTATGAAAAGTTCATCGGTATTTTTTCAAAGCAAAAAATGCAGCGCATGCGTTCGGATCGTGTTCGCAACATGTCGCTTGCGGGTAATTTGCAAGAGTTGTTGTCAAAATCAGATTCCATCGTTGGAATTTTAAAAGAACAAAAATCAGTTTTGGAAACACGTTATAAAACATCAGAAGCAAGTTTGACGGAAGTTATCGAGCGCAGAAAAATGGCAATGGATGCGCTAGAAACAACGCAAAACCGTATAAATGAACTTAATCCAATGCTGATGGATATTGAGAATAAAATCTCAACATCAACGGATCAGAAAGAGCGCACAGACCTTGAAGCTGATCGCGCGAAGATCTCAACTGAATACAATGAAGCGATGGCGAAAGAGCAAGAGCTGCTCGCAGAAAGCCAAACGCTTGAGCGTTACACATCAATGTTTGAGACATTTGTAGATTCTTTGAACAATCAGATCGCAGCGCAAAACACTTTGATCAACAAGCTAACAATTGATACCGAACAACGTATCGTTCTTTATAAAGCGCTTGAAGATTCATTGAAAACAGCAGCGCAACAAGATGTTGCTCATAAGATCAACACGCTCGGTAGTGCAGTTGATACCGCAGCTGAAGAAACAATGGCTGGCATTGGTGCTGCCTCGCAAAAACATATTGGTGATTTGTTGGAAATGCATGAGAAAAATATGCTGGCAACAGATGATATCCAACGCCGTAAAAAGTTGGCCGATGATGCGTTTGCACGCCGTTTCCAAGCGGTAATGGATAAGCATAATGCAGCGGATTACGTGCAACAATAAACCTTGAGGATTAGGTTTTGAACCGACGTGATAGTTCAAGCCCAATTGAGCGGTATTTCCAAGCTATGGAAGCCGCTCTTGATGGTTTTAATCTCTTTTTATCGAACAATGATTCAGAGCTTTACAGCCATGAGATAATTGGCGGAACTTTATCGCCCTATATGGAAAAACTGGCGGCAACATTTTCGTGTTGGCATCACAAGATAGGGTTTGTTGAGCGATTTAGAATTGATCAGGCTGATAGCGGCTTTCCAATTTTTCAAAACGTGCTTGAATTGGAAGCGGATCGTAAGGGCGCTGAGGATCGGCTTGCCAATTTAAAAGATCATAGTACGCTTAAGGCGGATATGATTGACCATATATTGTCGCGCAAAGGTTTTCCTGAAGAGCAGCAGGAAAATATGGCTGAGCGAGCGTATTTGGAGCACATCCAAAAAGGTGAGATTTTTAACTCTCTGATTCTGCCAGAAACGATTGAAGTTTCCATCAATTCTGAAACTGATCGTCCATCATATCATGTGCATTGGGGCGCATTTGATGGCAGTCGGACTTTGCCGATTGTTTATATGGCGAAAATTGAAGATTCCAGCAAGGCAATCTCTGATATGCTCATCGGCAAAGATGGCAAATTAAAACAAAATCTCAATATTCCACTTCCTGTGGGTGGTTTGTTAAACCCGCAATTCGCGCTCGAATTTGACGATTTTGCTGAGAAAAACAATTCGTATTCATTAAGCCCAACAACAATTGCGCAAAACTTGGATAAGGACTTTGATTTTCTGCATCCAAAACTATTAAGGCGTTTTGTATTTGGCCCGTTTTATGGAGCAGGCTTAACGGAAAATAACAAGCGTGTATCAGAAATCTTATCGAATGTGAGAAAACCAGAAAATGCATGGGTGCTCACGTGGACGATGCAAGAGGTTTTCTCGAAGGCCGAAATTCCCGCCAAACGGGGGATATGGTCTTCAAGTCCAGCACGGGAAGAATTTCATATCAATACAGATGATTTAGAAGCAACGCGACAAGGCGTGAGCTATTATGAGAAATATGCATTGGTGCCCCATGATGCTTATCAGGCGCTCTACGCAGATGGCAAAGCGGCTGAGATTTTCAATGGTTTTACCGTTTATGTTATTTCAGGCAATCAGGTTATAGGAGTTTAGACTTTGGAACAGAGCAGCGGTTTGACCACTATTCACGAAGACCAGATTACTGAGCACCATCACACAGCCCAATCATTGGTCACGCGTTTTATTTTAATGGTTGCAGGGGAAACAAAATCTTCGACGCCTCTTGCAGGAACGCGGCGGCGGTTTGTATCGACAGTGTCCTCTCGCGGTGCGCGTCGCACGCATGAGGTGGAATTAGCTTCAACGCTTCAAAACATAAATGCGACGGATCCTCTCTTATCTGTTCCTCAACATAATCTGTTGTATCGATCACGCCGAGGTGCGGCAATTGCACTGGCGGTTTCGGACGTGTTTTCGCAATCAACAGGTTTGGAAGATCTGCAATCTCGCAATGCGACGTCACCGCTTGCAGGTGAAGATGCAAAAAATTATAAAAACCTGCTCTCCGCATCAGCATATGTTGCTGCGTTTTCATGGGCAGCATATATGCTGCGCCATCTCCCATCAGATACAGAAAGTGTTTCTGATGTTGAAGCGCCGGACTTTAATTTCGATACCTCTCAAGACGCGCTTAAAAGCGTAATCTCAGGGATGGATGAAGCATTATCTGATGTGAAAGACGACGAAGCCTTAATAGCCCGTAGCCGTTCTTATGCAGAAGAAACGATATCCGCATTATTAGCACGCCGTAGCCGTTTTGTCGCTTTGCAAGGCTTTGAGCACACACATATTCGTATTGAGCAAGATGATTTCAACCTTGATGGGTTCGAAACACCGCCGGGTAAAGCGCGCAAACCTTTGGTGATGAACTTTAAAAAACCCAATGAGATCATTGGTAACCACATCGCAAAATATCAAGCGCTCAAGCTTGCTAAAATGCTGATGGCGTATGACTTTGACCGGCAGATGAACCCATTTGTTGAGCATGGTGGTTTTGTCTTCACATTCATTGGCGATGGTATGCCGGGGACGGGTAAAACTATCCTTATTCAAATGCTTGCTGGCATGATCAATGATTATTGCAAGGTCGCAGGGTATCCGTTTCACTATGAGAATTTTGGTGTTGATCAGATCTCATCATATCAAGGTAAATCAGGTCAAAACTGTAAGGAATTTGTCAATAACGTCATTGATCCAAGATCTATATCGCTTGGTACTATTGATGATATTGATCAGGTGGCTGCACGTCGCTCTGATGATAAATCATCAGCCGGCCAGCAAGAGGTCACGGCCGTATTGATGGAAAGCTTTGCGGGTGCATCAACCGTTGTTCGCGGCAATTGCGCCTTTGGTATGTTCTCGAATTATCCAGAAAATGTGGATGATGCTTTGCGTCAGCGTGCAAGTGCGCGATGGCTCGTTGATGGACCGCAAACCGAAGATGACTATGTCGACATTTTCGTACTTCTGGCTGGGAAAAATCACTCTATCGAATTGGGCGATCATGAGTTGTTTGACGGTCAGCAGATCAAGAAGGCTGTTTCTGCAAGCTATCAAGGCCATGATAAACCAAAGGAAGACGGGCTGGTGGCTGTGTGGGAGCACTTTGAGAAAAACCATGGTGCGATTAAAACAATGGCTGATGTTGGCTCTTATCTTTATGCGATCAAACGCGCCGAACCTCGCTTTACAGGCCGTGCGATTAAAAACATCACGGATGCAATTAAAATGCGTGCGATGGATGTGGAACTACCGGATGAGTGGTTTGAAACACCAGAAGCCTTTATGCACAAAAGTTATGATGAAAAATCTGCAATGATCGGTGAACTTCGTCAGCCATTTACGCTTGATATGGTGATGCAGGAAATCAACCGCTATGCTGATAGCGAGTTCAGATATACCGATAAGAGTGATGCAGCTGCTGTCGAAGATATAATCAAACGTGAACGTCAACGTGAGCGTGCTGTAGCGGAAATTGAAGCCATGCGTGCCGATGGTCGGTGGTCTGATAGGTAACAAGATGAAGCTGCTTTATGAAAATGATCTGATTTACGGCCGGCTTATGCTTGTTAATCAGAATTACCTGGTTGATCGATATCGCAAGGCTATGAAAGGTTTTGGGCTCAAAGCCACTGAGTTGGATGAATTCCATATTGATATGACTGGTTTTTCGCCAGAAATTGCCGAGGAAATGGATGATCAAAACTATCTTGACCCTTTGGGCGTTAATCGTCGTTTTATCATTTTATCGCCGGATCAAGAGCATTTGCCTGTCGTTCATACCAAGTTTTCAAATACTGGTTGGTTGATGCACCAGTTTTTTAATGACAATGGCCGTGCGTTACGGGCAGTGACGATTAAAGATGCACTTTATGGGGAGATCGATGACCCGATTGCGCGTGTTGAAGATATTGATGATCTATTGTCGATTGAAGAGGTGAAGTTTGAAGTAAAGTCAGCGGATTCTCTACTTGATAATGCCAATGAACTTCGCTCGCTGGTCGATCATTTAAATGTATCTAAAACGGCTTGGCGCGATGATGAAATGCTCAACCGGATGGTCGAGTTAGCCGCAAAAACAGGAGACATCCGCAATAATGAGTTGGTTCCGCAACATCTGGTTTTTGATCAGGGTTCGTATTGGGCAAACCATTTTGGTGGTGTTTTCGTTTTCAAAGACGAACGCACGACAACAATCATTTGCGATTCAAAAGCTCCGGGTTTTAGACGCTCACGACCATGGCAAGTAAGCTATTTAGATATCGATGATCACGATCGAATTTTTGATTATTTGAAATCAACAAACCGTCTGCAATTGCCGATGAAAAAATGGATCAAGAAATCTAACTTATTAGAACATCGTGCCGAGATGGTCATACGTGATATCCTTCGCGCTGAGGGTGAGGATATCATTTTTGATGATCTATCTGACAGTAAAATCCGGTCTTGGTTGCGCGGAAATAACCGCAAGATTGCCCGTGATGGACGTTATGGATATTATCAGGACATGCTGGATAAAATTGATGATGTGGGCAAGCTTTCATCAAAAGACATTAGCAAGGGTGAATGGTTGCTGCTGTGTAGAGCAAACCCCAAGCACAATGAGAAATGGCTGGTAAACAGATTGGTTTCACGCTTAACACCGTTTGATTTCGTCTCTCGGTTTGTTTTTGATAAGCAAGGGTTTTATGAAGTTTATCAAAATTATAGCGATGAGTTTAAACAGCAGGTTGTTTCTAAACTCAAAAATACATATCTATCAGACAAGCAAGATCTAAGGTCGCGACTTTACCAAACTGAGGGGGGATATTCCCATGCTTGATCCAATTATTGAGTTTTTCGCAAATATGTTTGATGCCATCAAGCGTGGTATTGCAAAACTAATCGCATGGATATTGGCCCCGTTTATTGCTTTAATTGCGCTTTTCAAGGCAAGCGGTTTTATCCTGAAAATCATTATTGCTTTTGTCGTTATTGTTATTTTCGGCGGATATGGAATGTTCACCTATTCCACTCAATTCTGGCATGGGTTTGATACCAATTACACAAGTAAATACGAGTTTTCAGAAGCAGCTGTTCCCGGGACTGTTGTCGGTAACGATATTTGTGCACCTTCTGGTATCGTCACTGTCACAAGCGACTTGATCGATTTTAATGTTAATCAAAACGGTTGGGTATCATCCAGCCTGCTTTATAAAGCAGGTCTTTTCGGTTTGGATTGGGATAATACGCCATACTTTGATAACAAAGCCAGTTTCCAGCGCGGTGTGAACCAAGCTATCCGCAGAACAACAGCTGAGCTTGTTGACACGCTTGGGCGTGTGCGTGGTACCTCGCAAATTGATAATGATCTTCAAGATGCTCGCGGTGTTATGCAAACGGATGAGGGACGTTGGTATTTTAGTTTAGATCCATTTGGGTTTACAACGCCATCGCAGAGCTATTACCGAAGCGGAATTGGTCATTTGACGAGTTATAATGACCGACTTGTAAAATGTGATACTGTGTTTGATGCACGTGCGGATAATCTCATTCGTTTTCTTGACCGTATCGCATCTGATATCGGTTCGACATCTGATATCCTCAGAAAACGTTCTGAAAGCAGCAATGCAGGGTGGTTTGATACAAGAGCCGACGACAGGTTTTGGTTCGCTTATGGCCAGCTATATGCCTATCACGGCATCCTCCAAGCAGCGCGCGCAGATTTTGTTGAAGTTATTGAACAGCGTAATCTAACCCGCCCATGGGAAGAAATGGATGGGCAATTGGTTGCGGCACTTAAAATTCAGCCTGCTTTGATATCAAATGGTAATGAAAGTGGTTGGATCATGCCAACGCATTTGGCGACCATGGGTTTTTATATCTTAAGATTTAGATCAAACCTTGTGGAAATCAGATCGATTCTAGATCGCTAAAACGCGCTAAGCTTATGAAATGGTGCCGAGGCGCAAAGCCTTGGCGACCAATTGAGGTCTGTTCACGCAATCCATCTTTTTCATCGCGCTGTGTAAATGTGCGTTCACTGTGTGATCTGATACATTCAGAATTTGACTGATTTCAGACGATGTTTTGCCGTTGGCAACCCAGGTCAAGATTTCACTTTCCCGTTGAGTTAGGCTCCGGTTCGGGCGGCTTTCATCATTGGTGAGTTCGCAAATTAGATCATAAGCGTAGGATGATATGGTGTGCAGGTAAGCTAAGCTAAGATCATCAATCTCCCCGCGGTCCCCCATATACATAACAGCGCCTTTTGTGGCATTTCTGCAGTTAACAGGGAAGCTAAAACCCATTGAAATATTGTTATCAAACAGAAATTCGCGGGTGCGATTTATATTTACAGCTGATTGCGTGATCACATACTCATCAACCATGTCGGTGCGCCAAACGCGTGGTTGGATTGACTGTCTGAGAGCTTCAAAATGCGTGCTGTAGCTAAGCATGTCCTGCTGATCATATTCATAGATGAGTTGAGGGCTTAAGCAGCTCCATAAAACATGATCTGACAATTTGCGGCTGGATGTCGCTGGAACAGTGGTCACAACTAATTTGTCGATATCAAACTCTTCTGCCGTCGCACGCAACGCATCGCCGAGTTCGGCGATGGACTGAATTTGTCCTAGCGTTTGTGCTAATGAGTTTTGGCTCAGTTTAATTGACATATTATTATTGTTCCGAAGTTGAATTCGAATTTAGAGCTTTGCTGTTAAGTTATCAATCGCAATTGAGAATAAATCAAAATTTTTTCAGTATTGTTGAGCTAGTTTGTTGAGCTGACTTGCAAAAGTGAAATTGTTGGTTTAACACAATTGGCATGACTAAGATTAATCAAACAGCAATGTGGTGGTGGGTTCGTTAAAAGCGGCCTCAATTACACCTGTTTGAATGAAAATGTGCCGCTGATTTTGTTAGCGGCTTTTTTTATGTCTGCTAATGAAATCTAAAGCACGCCAGAAGAGTGTGGTGAATATGAAAACTGATGCTGAAGAATACCAAACTAAGGGCGGCGTGAACGTCACTCGTGAACGTAAAGACCGTTCATATAATGACGCGATTTCATCATATATTGATGCTTTAGATTCTCGTCGAGGGGCAGCCTTTTCCTCAAACTACGAATATCCGGGACGCTATACGCGCTGGGATACTGCAATTATTGATCCGCCTTTAGGAATTTCATCGCGTGGTCAGAATGTAAAGTTTGAAGCTTATAATGATCGCGGCATTGCGTTGTTAGCGATGGTAGCACCATCCTTTAACAATCATGATGAGATTGATATCGAGGTGCAATCGACATCGACTTTGTCTTTGAACGTGAAACGGCCATCGCGCAGCTTTACCGAAGAAGAACGCTCAAAAATGCCAAGCGTCTTTACTATCTTGAGAATAGTTACTGAGTTGTTCCATTCAGATGAAGATGGAAACCTGGGACTGTTTGGTGCATTTGGCTATGATTTAGCATTTCAATTTGATCCGATTGAATATCAGATTGCCCGCCCGGATGATCAACGTGATCTTGTGTTGTTTTTACCAGATGAAATCTTAGTGGTTGATCACCACAACCAAGATGCTTGGGTTGAGGCTTATGAGTTTTCATTGGGTGATTTAACAACTGTTGGCAAAGAAAAACAAATCGACGCCGTACCATTTGTACCTTCTGATGTTATCCCGCCACGCGGGGATCATGATCCCGGCGAATATGCAAAATTGGTTGAGAAGGCAAAAGAAAGCTTCAAGCGCGGAGACTTGTTTGAGGTTGTACCGGGGCAAATGTTCTTTGAGCAATGTCGTGATAAGCCATCGGATATTGCGCGACGTCTTAAGAAGATTAATCCATCGCCATATTCGTTTTTCATTAATTTGGGGCAAAACGAATATCTCGTCGGTGCTTCACCTGAAATGTTTGTGCGGGTCAATGGACGCCGTATTGAAACATGTCCGATTTCTGGCACCATTAAGCGTGGTCGTGATGCGATTGAAGATTCTGAACAAATTTTGGAATTGCTGAATTCTAAAAAGGACGAATCTGAACTTACAATGTGCTCAGATGTGGATCGCAATGATAAGAGCCGGGTATGTGAACCTGGTTCCGTGCGGATGATTGGTCGTCGCCAGATTGAGATGTATTCACGCCTTATTCATACGGTGGATCATATTGAAGGTAGACTTCGCGATGGTATGGATGCCTTTGATGGCTTCTTGTCTCATGCTTGGGCTGTGACAGTCACAGGTGCGCCAAAACTCTGGGCAATGCGGTTCATTGAAAATCACGAGAAGAGCCCGCGCTCATGGTATGGTGGCGCGATTGGGATGATCAATTTTAATGGTGATATGAACACAGGGCTTACGCTGCGAACCATTCGAATTAAAGATGGAATTGCGGAAGTGCGCGCTGGGGCAACACTTTTGTTTGATTCAGATCCTGATGCAGAAGAAGCTGAAACAGAACTAAAAGCGTCTGCAATGTTAGCTGCGATCCGCGGGGATATGCGTTCTAATGATGCAGGTTCGGTAAAGCGAGCAAATGTCGGTGAGGGTGTTTCTATTTTGCTGGTTGATCACGAAGATTCATTTGTGCACACATTAGCAAACTACTTCAGGCAAACAGGTGCAAAGGTGACAACTGTTCGCTCGCCGGTATCAGATGAAGTTTTTGACGAGCATAAACCTGGATTAGTTGTCTTGTCGCCTGGTCCAGGAAACCCTAAAGATTTTGATTGTAAGAACACGATCTCAAAAGCACGGGCACGAGATATTCCAATATTTGGTGTTTGTTTGGGCATGCAGGCATTGGCAGAAGCTGCCGGTGGCTCTTTGCGTCAACTGGCAATTCCTATGCATGGCAAACCATCTCGAATTCGCATTAGTAATCCAAGCTTGATCTTCTCAGGAGTGGAAAACAATGTTGCGGTTGGTCGCTATCATTCGCTCTTTATTGATCCCGTAACTCTACCGGAGAGTTTTTCGATCACGGCAGAAACAGAAGATGGCGTTGTGATGGGAATTGAGGATTTAGACGCTGGAATGGCAGCGGTTCAGTTTCATCCAGAATCTATCATGTCTTTGGGCCAAGAGGCTGGTATGCGTATGATTGAAAATGTCGTTGCTCATTTGGCAAAGCGCTCTAACTAAGGTTCAAATTGGCTTTTTCTGAAGTGTTTACGCCTTTATGCCTTTAGTTTATAGGCGTGCGGATACTGTTCCGTTGAGTTGACCTTTCCTGCAATTCCGCATAGTGCGGGCGCAAGGAACGACAAAACTTAGGAATTGATATGCGCCCATTTGGAATTATCCTCATAATAGCGGCTCTTTTGACGCCATTATATTGGTACGTTGGCTGGATTGCTGGCCCCAATGGTTCTGCAATGTTTAGTCAGTACATTGGCTCTGTTTCCATCATCGCAATGGGCATTTCAATGATGCTATCAACGCGCATCATGGGTCTGGAACCTATATTCGGTGGTTTGGATCGCATTTACATAGTCCATAAATGGCTGGGTATACTGGCTGTCGTCACAATTTTAATTCATGATACAGTTGATGCTGAATTGCAGGGGCGCGAAACGTTTCTTACCGACCTGGGTGAAACCTTGGGTGAGGTGAGTTTGTACGGTATCTTAATTCTAGTTGTCATCACGATCGTGACGTTCATTCCTTACCATTTATGGCTTTGGACCCATAAGTTTATGGGTTTGTTTTTCACGTTTTCCGCAGCGCATTACATCATGCTGATGAAACCACTGGATCCTGTCACGCCGCTTGGAATTTATATGCTAGTATTTTGTGTGTTGGGTGTCGTTTCATATATCTATACGTTGTTACCATTAAGAGGTGGGCGCGCCTACCAAGTGTCGAGCGTGCAAACGCTTGGCTCAACGACATCGCTTGAGTTAAAACCAGTGTCCCGCGGTATTTCGCATCGAGCAGGCCAATTTGCGTTTTTAGATATCGAAGGTGCAAAGAAATCAGAGGTTCATCCGTTTACGATTTCAAAAGCGCCTGATAACGATGGCGTGTTGCGTTTTACGATCAAAGCATTGGGTGATTATACTCATGATATTGCAAAATCCGTAAAAGTTGGACAAGACGCAAACGTGTCGCGCGCTTATGGTCATTTTCGCCGTAAAAACCGTGGTCCAGAAATTTGGATTGCGGGCGGTATTGGCATAACACCGTTCCTTGCTTGGGCGAGTGAAATTGTTGAGTTAAAACACCCCGTGCATTTGTTTTACTGTGTCAGCAAAGAAGATGAGGCCGCCCATCTTGATGAGCTTTGCGCACTTGATGATAAGCCGAATTTCAATTTGCATCTCGTGTGTTCAAATGCGACTGGTCGACTAACCGTAGAACGTATTTCTGACGCGGTTGATTTTGCAATCTCTGACGCGGATGCATATTATTGTGGGCCCGAAGTTATGCGCCATGCATTACAAAAAGGTATGACTGCTCGAGGTTTGTCGCGCGCGCGCTTCCATTATGAAGAATTTGAAATTCGCTCTGGCATTGGACTACGCTATCTGTTGTCACTTGTTTTGCGAATGTTTAACCGTAAGTAATTGCGACTTATAAGGACTATCTGATGCAATATCTGGAATATTTCGAAACAAGGCGCGGGTTGAAAACACTCTTTGTTGCTCAATTGCTCTGTGTTTTATTTTTTATTTTAGATGCGATCCGCGAGTTTTTAAACTTACCGCACAAGTTTGGTGGCTTTGATTTTGAAATCTTCGAGTTCATGATCGTGATTGTCATGGTGCTGAGTATGTTCATCACGGCGCGGCAATTGCGTATTAGCCGCAAGAAAACACATAATTTGCAAGATAAGTTACGCGCAGCGTCCGGTGAGTTTAACGCGATGCTGATGCAATCCTTTGAAGAATGGTGTCTGACAAACTCTGAAAGAGATGTTGCATTGCTTGCGATCAAGGGGTTTGGCATTCAGGAAATATCTACGATGCGTGAAACCAAAGAAGGTACAGTTAAAGCGCAACTAAACGCCATTTACCGCAAAGCTGATGTCTCTGGTCGTCCGCAACTCATTAGCTATTTTGTTGAAGAGCTTATGAATGATGACCTTCTCAAGGAAAAAGCGCCGTTGTCTTAAGGTAATGGTTAAAGTTGGTTGCAAAATTTCGTGGGTTGCACAAAAACGCAAATCACGTTAATTCTGCTGCACTATGACAAACCGACACGACAGAATTATTGGACTTACGTTAGATACCGCGCTTTTAGCTGCGTTGGCGCTACGTCTTAAATCTGACCTTCTCTTACTTACAAGCGGTCGTCGGGCTCTATAAGGAGCGTCCGGCGGTCGATGCCGTTTCGGAAAATAAGCTCCTTTATTCCTTTACAGATTAAATTGAATATCCCATATGGGGAACGTCTTTGTTGAATAGCCTTGTTGCTGTCCAAGGATGTTGAAAAGTAAGAGATTAAAAATGGTTCAAAATACTTCGAAAAATGGCATTGTTGGAATGCCAGCTGCAGCTGAAAAATATAAGCCTTACGCGCAAGTGCCGCTAACAGATCGCACTTGGCCTGATCAAACAATTACGAAAGCACCTATCTGGTGTTCTGTTGATCTTCGTGATGGCAACCAGGCTTTAGTTGACCCAATGGGACATGATCGTAAAGCGCGGATGTTCAAGCTTTTACTTGATATGGGCTTTAAAGAGATTGAAATTGGTTTTCCGTCAGCCTCGCAAACAGATTTTGATTTTGCGCGCTGGTGTGTTGAAGAAGGCGATGTACCTGAAGATGTTTCATTACAGGTTTTGGTGCAGTGTCGTCCAGAGTTGATCACGCGTACATTTGAAGCCCTTGATGGCGCTAAAAATCCAATCATTCATTTTTATAATTCAACATCTGAACTTCAGCGTCGTGTTGTGTTTAATAAAGATGTTGCCGGCATTCGCCAGATTGCCGTTGATGCTGCTAAGATGATTGTTGATATGGCTGAAAAAGCCGGCGGCGGTTATCGTTTTGAATATTCTCCCGAGAGCTTTACCGGAACTGAATTGGATGTATCGCTTGATATTTGTAATTCAGTGATTGCCGAGATTAAGCCAACACCAGATAACAAGTTGATCCTTAACTTGCCTGCGACAGTTGAGATGTCGACGCCAAATATCCATGCTGACCAGATTGAATGGTTCTGCCGTAATATTGATAATCGTGACAGTGTGATTATTTCGCTTCATCCACACAATGATCGCGGCACTGGCATTGCTGCAACGGAATTGGGGTTGATGGCAGGTGCGGACCGCGTTGAGGGTACATTGTTTGGTAATGGCGAACGTACGGGTAATGTGGATGTTGTGACATTGGCACTTAACATGTTTACCCAAGGTGTTGACCCTGAATTAGACTGCACTGATATAGAGCGGATCAAATCCGTTTATGAATATTCAAATCAAATGGTTATTCCGGAGCGTCATCCATATGTAGGTGAGTTGGTTTATACAGCGTTTTCCGGTTCTCACCAGGATGCGATCAACAAAGGTATGAAGTCGATCAAAAAGGCAAATAAGCCTGAATGGGAAGTTCCGTATTTGCCGATTGATCCGCAAGACGTTGGCCGCACATATGAAGCTATTATTCGTATTAATTCTCAGTCGGGTAAGGGTGGCATCGCCTATATCTTACAAGAAGATTATGGCTTGATATTACCGCGCGCACTGCAAGTTGAATTCCGTGGTGAGATCCAAAAGATTACCGATGAGGAAGGTGTTGAACTTCCCGCTGGGCGCATTTACGAGCGGTTTATGGATGTTTACGTCAATCAAAAAGACGGACGTTTGAAATTTATCGATCATGCAACATTCACTGATCCTGATAATTCAGAACTGCGTGTAATCAAGGCTAAGATTTCTGATAATGGCAAAGAAGTTGATATTGAAGGTAAAGGTACAGGTCCTGTTGATAGCTTTATCAACGCGCTTTCAGGCTATCTTTCAATGGATATGACTGTTGCCAATTACTCTGAGCATTCATTACAGCACGGATCGAACGCATCGGCTATTTGTTATATGGAAATTGAAAGCGATAACCAACGGCTTCATGGTGCAGGGATACATACAAATATTTCTGCTGCATCGCTTGTAGCAATTTTGTCTGCTGCTAACCGTTTCCTTGCAAATAAGTAACAGATTTAGAAAAACAATTGGATTTATGAAGTGGCGAGATGATCTTTCTCGCCACTCTTGGTTTTATGTGCTAATTTATTGTTAACCATAATATATTGGATGAAGCATTATGTCTGAGAAGAAAGACAACGCACAAAACAACAATCGTCTTTCTGATATCGTGCGTAAGGCACGGGTATCATCTGCCGAGCGGCAGGATGTCGTTGTTGATATGAAAGAAGCTGATAAAGCCAGATTGGAATTGCTGGCTGAAAAGCTTGAGCCGATCTTTGATGATGTTGATAAAGAAGATGATCGCTTTGATTTTAACATCTCTTCAGGTGCACAGCCGCGTATTTGGATAGATAGTGTTGCCCATGTGCATATGGGACGCGATAGACGAACTTATCGTTTTGTTCGCGATAGCCGACTAGGGCGCGTTGTACTGATTGAAAGTGGCGATGCGGACGAAGTTTATAATTATGTCACCAATTACATTGCTGGTCGTGTGATTGAACGTGAGAAGCTTCTTGAAGGTGATATGGAGGCCTTTAAAGATTATTACGCGCGCATGACCAATGAGAATTTAGATGCGGTCATAAGCACATCAAATGATAATAAAAATGACGATGAAAAACTTGTTGCGGAAACGCGCGAACCTTCATCAAGCGCATTTGTTATTGGTACGACCTGGTTTATTCTTGGTGGTTTGTTAGGCCTTGCGCTGACATTTAACTATCGCGAAGAATTAGCGAACTTTTTGCAGTCATTTTAATTAGTTAAAATTAGTAAAGCTTTGTTTGCTCAACACATTCTGCGTGTTGCATTGATTTGTCTAGCAGATAACGCCCATGTTCGCATTGCCAGTCATCACCGTGTTTTGAGATGTCAAAGAGGTTAAACCCTGCCACCGGTTTTTTATCACCATGGATTTGTGTTGCCGATGAAATGCCAATGCTTGGCACTTTTCCCTGATCTGAATTGATATCAAACCTTGTGTTGAGATGCGTGTGGCCATGTAAAATGAGTTCAGCACCTGCTCGATCCAACATATGGCGAAAATTCTTTGTGCCATACATGCGTTTCATACGGTGTGTAGCGCCCTCATATGGTGGGTGATGAATGAGGATGATGCGAAAAAGGTTTTGCTCTTTTGCTTTAATTAAAAGCTTTGTTGCAGCGTCAGCCTGTTTGGTTGAGAAATTACCGGTCGCACGAAATGGCATGCTCGCATTCGATGTCGATAACCCAATGATCGCAACTGGACCTCTTTTTTGCATATAAGGGAAAACATCGGCTTTTTCGCCCATGTCGCCCGTGACCCATGGTTTCCAAGCTTGCATGGCTTGTTTAAAAGCGCCGGGCACATATGCATCGTGATTTCCAGGAACAAGGCTAGTGGTCTCGATCGGACAATATTGTTCAAGCCATTTTCTAGCAGCGATGATCTCAGGATTTGTGGCGAGGTTAACCATATCGCCTGTAATCGCAAGATGATTGATCTCTTTGCTGCTAATCTCTGACATTAGGGTGTTTAAAACACCAATTTGATGAAATGCTTTGCGATGTCTATTCCAGTTCACATAGCCGGTAATACGTTTTGAGAAGAGCTCTTTTAATCGAACCTTCGGTAAAGGGCTTAAATGAAGGTCGGAAATATGAGCAAGACGAAACATGTTTGATCTGATAGCCTTTGCAATGAAATCGGGCAAGGAAATATGAAAAAATCTTTCTTAGAAAAACTGCGAAACAAGCTCTTTCACACTTGGTTTTTGCTCACGCGTTCTATGACAATGGGGGTAAGGGTTGCAGCTTTTAATGATGAGGGGCGCATTTTTCTTGTGCGTCACACCTATGTTAGCGGCTGGCATTTGCCTGGCGGCGGCATAGAGCGCGGAGAAGCAGCTCTTGAAGCTGTGCACAAAGAATTGCAGGAAGAGGGCAATCTGGTTGTGCAAGGTGAGGTGGAGCTCTTAGCGGTTTTTTACAACACGCATGTGACCAACCGCGATCATGTGCTGTTTTATAAATGCAATGTTGAACAAACTGAAACCAAACAAAACGACCATGAGATAGCAGAAGCTGGGTTTTTTGATCTAAAGAGCTTACCTGATGGTGTGACCTCTGCTACTAAGCGGCGAATTGATGAAATCGCCGCTGGTCTTGGTCATCCTGTTAAATGGTAGAGCTAACTGAGGTGATCTCGCCCGTGAGGGGCTTGGAGATTGAGTTCGGGTCCATTTGGCACAATACGAGTTGGGTTGATTGTTTCATGACTGGCAAAATAGTGATGCTTGATATGCAGCATGTTGACCGTATCTGCTACCCCTTTAATTTGGTGTAATTCGCGCAAGTAACCCGATAGGTTTTTATAATCTGCGATGCGCTGTTTGTTGCATTTAAAGTGACTGACATAAACCGCATCAAAGCGGACCAAGGTCGTAAACAAACGCCAATCAGCCTCTGTGATTTGATCGCCAACCAGATAGCGCTGGTTCGCTAATCTTTCATCCAACATATCAAACGTTGCAAACAGCTTGTCATAGTTTTCGTTATAGGCTTCTTGCGTTGTGGCAAAGCCGCATTTGTAAACACCGTTATTTACATTGTGATAGATAATGGCGTTGATTTCATCGATGTCTTTGCGCAGATGCTCTGGGTAATAGTCGTGATCTGAGGAACTCATTTCTGCAAATTCACTGTTAAACATGCGGATGATTTCAGAGGATTCGTTCGAAACAATTGTGTTGTTGTGCTTATCCCAAAGCACTGGCACGGTGACACGACCTGTGTAATCGCTCATGGCCTTTGTATAGACTTCATGCATATATTCAGATCCGTGCAGATGATCGATGGTGCCGCCATCACGATCATGAAATTCCCAACCGTTTGACCCCATAAAGTGATCAACAATGGACACACCGATAATATCTTCAAGCCCTTTGAGCATTCTGAAGATTAGGGTTCTATGCGCCCAAGGACAAGCATATGAGATGTAAAGGTGGTAGCGGTTCGCTTCGGCTTTAAAGCCATCTTTACCGCTCGGGCCTGCACTCCCATCATGGGTGATCCAATTGCGAAAAGCTGCATCTTTGCGTTTAAAATGCCCGCCACTGGCTTTTGTGTCGTACCACACATCGTGCCATTTTCCGTCAACCAGCATACCCATAATAATCTCCTTTATGATCTGTCCCGGAATATGAAGGTTTGATGAAAATAAACAAGCTATCAATTTCGAGCTAAACTGTCGCAATTTTTGCAACGATCGATTTGTCACAAGTTTTCTAACTTTTTGTTGGACTGTTACGAAAATTATTGATAAACGAGCGCCAACAAAGGAATTTGCCGTGCTTAAAAGACTGAAACTGCGACGACGATAAATCAATAACCCCGATTGTGGGTCGGTTTATCTATGCAATTTCAGGACTTAAAAATGTTTGTTTCTCAATTTACTTTTCTCAACGAAGACTTTTCGCACGACAGCGCTATTCACGATATAAATGAAGAAGCTTTTGGCCCAGGACGCTTTGCACGTGCAGCTGCGCGTATACGAGAGCAGGGGCCTCACGATTTTAAGCATTCCTATATATGTCAGGATGCAGAGCAGATTGTCGGCTCTGTGCGTATGACACCTGTTTGGATTGGTGAAACAAAAGCTTATTTGCTGGGCCCGTTAGCTGTTCGTCCATCTCACAAGTCAAAAGGTGTTGGGGGCAAGTTAATTGAACTCGCGCTCAATTCAGTTGCAAGCGACGATGATGTGCTGGTGATTTTGGTTGGTGATTATGCCTATTATGGTCCTAAAGGGTTTTATCAATTTGCGGCAGAGAATATCGAATTCCCAGGACCCGTTGATCAATTGCGTATTTTGATCAACAAAGAGCTAGCAACGGACGAAGTATTGTCCGGCACCGTAAAATTCCGCGATACAGAAATCGCCTAGCGGCCTTCGCGATACCAAGTCAACGACATTATCATCAGCAAGACCGCAAGACCCAGCAAACCACCCAATAACGGATATTGCGTTACGCCAACCAGCACGGTTTCATTTGATGTGCGCAAAAGCATGCGGTTAGAATTGGCCGAACTCAAACTGTTTGGAAGTTGCCGTACTGGCACGATTTGAGGTAATTCGATTGCGCCATCATTGGCAACACGTTTCACAATGCCTTTGCTTTGCGTTGCGATGGGTTGCAGCTTTTCAACTGTTGAAATCACCTGCTTAAACTCTGGTGCATCAACAGCACCAACATGCACAAGCGTTGATAGATCACCATCAATAATCTGATAAAGCCCTGCTTCTTGCGTATCTAATTCCAGTTCAAAACGACCAGGAGAGGTTTGCTCCAAGATAATCTCACCACGCTCGCCAGAAGGTGAAATAAGCTCCAATGGTTGAATGTTATCGGCCATTGTTTGACGCGTTATTTGAATGTTTTCACCGTTGGATGAAGCGAAAATAGCTTCTTCTTCTAAGGCGGGCTCACCCATGAGCCAATGGGCAATGCGCCTGTAAAGTGAGATATGTGGTCCACCACCTTCAAAACCGCGTGACCATAACCAGCTGTGATCAGATAGCAGCATGGCAACGCGCCCTTGGTCAACCCGATTTAAAACGAGAAGCGGTGACTGGTTTGGCCCGTTGAGAATATTATCACCTTCAATCCCATCAACTTCGATGGATCTGAACCAGCGTCCCCAATTTGGAGGTTCGGTTGCACTGCCGGGAAGATCACGACTGACAGGGTGTTTTTCACCTTCAGTTGAGATACGCGGATAATAACCAATTTTGTTGGTGCGTCCTGTTGGAAGTGCGGGCAACACGGTTGCAAGCGGGGTGGTTGCGATGCTTTGAATACCTGAAAACTCTGGACCTGCAGCGATTAGCAATGCGCCGCCATCTTCCACATAACGTGCTATATTATCGTAATAAAGGATCGATAAGACACCCAGTCTTTGATAGCGATCTAAGATAATCAAATCGAATTCATCGATTTTCTCTAAGAAAAGTTCTCGCGTTGGAAAAGCAATGAGCGATAATTCATCAATCGGTGTTCCATCACTACGATCTGGTGGACGCAAAATAGTAAAATGCACAAGATCGATAGAAGTGTCTGACTTAAGCAGATCACGCCAGGCACGTTCACCTGAATGCGGTGCACCGGAAATCAAAAGAACACGCAGGTTCTGACGAATTCCTTCGGTTTGTATGACAGCCTTGTTGTTGATCTCACTCACTTCATCCTCAATTGGGGTGACGGAGAGCTCAATTAAGTTCTCACCGCGGCGAGGAATTTCGACAAATGCAGAGGTTTCAGAACCAATGGGTGCGATTTCTGTTGAGATAAATTCACCATTTAATTTTAACTCAACTTCAATCTCGGATCCCGCGTAGCCCTCGCGATTACCATCGATAAACACCTGATAAATCAGCTCTTGATATTCTCCAACCAGACCAAAACGTGGGGCTTTGGTGATTTCGACGCGGATATCCAATTTCTCTTCATCGCCTGTAATCAGCGAATGTATCGGTGAATTGATCCCCATTTGCTCGAGATTTTCCGGGATATCATGCACCTGGCCGTCGGTGATTAAAATGCTGCCCGCTAAACGATTTGCAGGAATGTCAGATATCTCATTGCTAAGCGCTGAAAACAGATTTGTCGCTGGATTATCGCTCTTATCGTGCTCAACTTCACGAACGCGAACATCGATATTTTTGTATTTGGCTAACTGCTCTTCAAGTAGTGCGAGCGTTTGATCTGTCTGTTCTTTGCGGTTCTCAGCCGATTGGCTTTGGCTTTTATCGATAATAACTGAGACAATATTTTGAACTGGTTCGCGTTCTTCATCGGTGAAAATCGGATTTGCTAATGCGAGTAAGACAAGCGCAAAAGCAGTTGTTCGCAAGATGGCACCGCGTTGTTTTGATAAAAATGCGATAGTGCAAATGATGGCAACAAATATGGCGCAAATGACCAGTAAAAACAGCGGTATGAGTGGAGCAAAACTGATCGCCATCTTACTGTCCCAACCTTTCTAATAATGCCGGAAGATGCACTTGGTCCGCTTTATAATTTCCAGTGAGCATATACATAACGATATTTACGCCTGAGCGGAATGCCAGCGTTCGTTGGCGATCGTTCGGTGGCACCATCGGTAAGATCGATCGACGTGAGGCATCCATGGCCCATGCGCCGGCAAAATCGTTACTTGTGATCATAATTGGGCTGACACCATCGCCGCCATTGACCAATTGGTTATCATTGCTTGTTTCAGGTCTTAATGCCTCTACCCATAGCTCTCCGCCGGAATAACGCCCGGGAAACTTATCAAGGAGGTAAAATGTCTTTGTTAAAACATGATCGGTTGGAACAGGTTCAAGTGCGGGGATAATCAATCCATCTAAAATCTGACGAAGCCTCTGCGTTCTAATAGAGGTGGAGCCATTTAACGAAATATTTGAGATCGCATCGCGGGTATCAAATAAAACTGTGCCGCCACGTTTCATAAAGTTTTCGATATTAGACATCGCCTGTTTGGATGGCATTGGCGCGGTTTCGCTTATTGGCCAATATATAAGCGGGTGAAACGAAAGCTCGTCCGTTTCAAGATCCAAGCCTACAGATGGGCTGGGTTCGAGCGCTGTTCTTGTTCTTAGATAAAAGTTGAGGCCGTTTAAGCCCAATTCGCTGATACGGTCGATTTGGCGATCACCTGTTATAACATATGCAAGCTGAGTTGATTGAAGTTTTGCAATGATTTCAGCGTCACCTACCTGGTTGTCTTGCGCCAAACTTTCATTTGTTCCGATCAGGCCAATGCTCAGAACAGCACACAAAATAAGTGAAGCTTTTGCCGCAAAGGGGTTTGATCTCATCATCCGTAATCGAGAAAATGTACCGGACATAAACATAATAATAAGCGCATCGATGATGAGCATGATCAGCGCGATAAGCAATAGCCAGGATTTGAACTCAAAAGCAGAACCCAAAGTCATTTTCGACTTTGTTATTTCCATATCGGCATCTGGTAGGGTTGCTTCTTGCAAAACATCTCCATCCTTTAACAGGTTCACTGCGCGCCAACCATCTTGTGAGCCAAATAGGCCGGGGCGGATGATCTGGTTTTCAACCACTGCACCAGAAGGTGTAATCTCAAGCGGGTTGATACTTCCATCTGCGGTTTCCAATGTGCCATCTGCTGATAGTGTTCTAAAGGGGGGTAAGAATGATGTCTGCGTTGATTGTGAAGCGTTGGTATCACTTGATGCCGCTGAATGTGAAAGCGCAATGGTACGGCGCAACATTTCAGCAAACTCACCTGTTAACGGCAGGTTTGACCATGTAGTTTCTGCGCTGATGTGAAACAAAACGATGCGTCCCGCACCCAATGACTTGGCTGTAACCAGCGGTGTACCATCATTTAGACTTGCCCATGTATTATCAGCTAAGTCTAAACTTGGCTCCGCTAAAACTTGGCGTTTAACAACGATGTCATTTGAAAGCTCGATACCAAAAAACGGACTGAATTGGGTAAATGGTGCAAGTGATTTGGGCTCAGCCCATGTGAGCGAGCCGCCAAATTGTCGTTCGCCACTGCGCAAGCGGACCGGCAACAAAGGATCATCTCCAATTTGCGATGATGAGGTGGCAGCAAGGCTTGCACCCGCAAATCTAATCAGTGTGCCACCATTTTCGATCCATTGTAAAAGCTCATCTTCTACATCCGCATCCAGATTGCCGATGTCAGATAAGATTAAAGCCGATGGCCCTTGTTCGATCAGAGTTGAAAAACCAGTGGTTAAATCTGCATTCGTTACATTGATGAAATCTGCAAAAGGCTGTGCAGCGCGTTGGATATAGTGAGATGGTGTTAAAAGAGGATTGATCAAGTCTTGGGTCTCACCCGAAAACAGTGCGATTTTCCTACGTTGAAAGCGATCGTCTAAAAGGTAGCTTCCTGCCGCATGTTTGTTATTTTCAACGGACAATCGAACCACATCATTTAACAACTCAAATGGAGCTGCGAGATCAGCCGTTTTCGCTTGTTCTCCGATTTCAAATTGAACGTTGCCGTTAACGATTGGCCGCGATTGTATGTCATACCCAGTGATTTTAAAGCTAGTAGCGGTTTGCGCAGATAGTCGGGTCAGATCTAAGGTGACTGACGTTGATTCATTCCGCGCCGATGTAATGCCAATTAAATTGGCATTGTCAGGGGTGATGAATTCAAGTCTGCTTGGTTCAAGCCGCAACAATTTTTGGAAAAACGTAGATGTATTTTCAGCTTCAACATTTTGCGTTAAAATAATGGCTGTATCAATCTTTCGAGCAGAAAGCGCTGTCTCAATAGAGGCGACAATATCTGATTGATAAGGTTGAATTGGAATAGGTTCAAAACTTGCAAGCACCTGTCTAGCTTGATCTGCTGTTCCCAAAGTTAGATCATTTTGAAGCGATGTTGATTGAGCAATAATGACCGGTAAATCATTGTTTTCAGCTTCATTAATGATCGCATTTGCTGTGGCCTGATATTGTTGCCAATCCGGCGCACTTGCCCAGCTGTTATCTACGATTAGTAACACAGGTCCTTGCGCGATAAGACGCTCTTCACGTGGGTTTAATATTGGTTCTGCAAGAGCGAAAATGATGATCGCGGCGAGTAACACTCTTAAAAGTGTTAGCCACCATGGGCTCTTCGCAGGTGTGTCTTCTTTTTTTAAGACCTTTGCCAAAATTTCAAATGGTGCAAATGGTTCTTGCGTTGGTTTTGGCGGGGTTAAGCGATTTAACCACCAGATCACCGGAAGTAAAACTAGCGCAAAAAGGGCGATAGGAAATCCAAATGCAAATGGTATGGCACTCATGAAACTGCACCTCCACTTTGATTTGAACCGAGACCTGACAAAAATCCATGAACTGCTGCCAAAGCTTCAGACGCTTGGCGATCCGTTCTATGATGCGTATAGCTCCATCCCATGCGGCGAATTTCATCTGATAAAGCCACGCGACGGTTTTTATATGCTTTTGAATAGTCTTCAGCGATGGTTGAAGCTTTACCAGCCACTAGACGCGCATTGGTTTCAGGGTCGGTAAATTCAACGCGGCCAGTATATGGGAAAACCTCTTCTGCGGGATCGCTAACTTCAACAAGATGCCCGCGCGTTCCACGTTGTGCTACCGGTGCAACTTGCGAGATGATTTCTTCGCCATCACCGAGAAAATCGCTAATGATGATGATATCGCTTAAGCGTTTAACGTTGGAGATATCAGGTATGGAGTTTCTCAGATTTTGTGCTTGATTATGTGCAAGTACCTGCGCCAGACGTTCTGCGCCATTACGGGCTAAAATGGGGTCCATGACACCTGGAATACCTATGCGTTCACCGGAACGGGATAAAATCTCAGCTAACGCAAATAAAATTACGAGTGATCTGCTTTCTTTGGAAACTTCGCTCATTTCCGATTGGAACTGCATGGAAGGTGATAAGTCCGCCCATAGCCACACCGTATGTGCGGTTTCCCATTCTTTGTCTCGCACATAAAGCTGATCATCACGCGCAGATTTTCGCCAATCGATATTGGAAACACTTTCACCTTGCGTGAATTGTCTGAATTGCCAAAAGTTATCACCCGTGCCACGTTTTCTGCGTCCATGCCATCCGGCAATCACGATATTTGCAACGCGACGAGCTTCAACCAAACAGTCCGGAATAAGAGCGGCTCTTAATCTACCACGTGCAAGCGTATCCGTCTGATCTGCAGTTTGGGATATCTGGCCGATTGGTGACATTGTTAGCCCTTAATCCTGCCAACTAGGTTTGCGATCACGTCTTGGACTTTCGTACCTTCAGCGCGAGCGGTGAAGCTTAGCGCCATCCGGTGCTGGAGGACAGGCTCTGCAAGCTCTGCTACATCATCAATTGAAGGGGCAAGGCGACCATCATACAAGGCGCGTGCGCGAGCACAAAGCATCATGGCTTGTCCTGCGCGGGGGCCCGGACCCCAAGATACGGCATTATCAACGATGTCATCGCCGTGACCGGGTCTTGCCGAGCGCACTAGTTCCAAAATGGCATCAACAACTTTATCACTCACGGGCATAGCGCGAACGAGTTCCTGAATTGCAATGAGCGATTTTGTATCAAGTACGCTTTCTGCAGAGTTCTCATCGCGGCCTGTGGTTTCTAATAGGATACGTTTTTCCGCTTCATCGGATGGATAAGGCACATCAACTTGCATTAAAAATCGGTCAAGCTGTGCTTCTGGCAATGGGTATGTACCTTCTTGCTCCAATGGGTTTTGTGTTGCTAGAACATGAAAAGGCTTTGGCATATCGTGTCGATGCCCTGCAACCGTAACATGATGCTCTTGCATAGCCTGCAAAAGCGCTGATTGGGTTCGCGGGGACGCGCGGTTGATCTCATCGGCCATTAGCAATTGTGTGAAGATGGGGCCGGGGATAAACTTGAACTTGCGATTTCCTTTTTCGTCTTCGTCTAGAATTTCTGAGCCCAGAATATCAGCAGGCATCAGATCAGGTGTGAATTGAATGCGGCTTGAGGTAATGCCCAGCACGGTGCCCAAAGTTTCAACGAGTTTGGTTTTCGCCAAACCTGGTGCGCCAACAAGTAAGACATGACCTCCAGATAATACTGAAACAATCGTCCGTTCGACAACGGATTCCTGACCAAAGATAACCTGACCAACTTCGGTGCGCACATTTGCTAATTGTTCAAGCGCTTTATCTGCGCGTTTAACAATTTCTTTTTCGCTTAGTCCCTTGTCGAGGTTTTCATTGGTTCCCATGTTACGATCTACTTTCAATGCTGATTAAAATTCATAACTGATTTGTTTTACGCAGCTTATTCTCTTACAGATGGCTGACAAGAGGGCAATGATGCACTATTTCGTTATCTAGTGCATTTTGGACAGAATAATGACAAATAATAGCTTAACAAATTCAACGGACACCAGTGGCTTAGCTGAAATGGTTCGTAGAGCCATGGAAGATCGCAATTCAACAGATGGTGGAATGCCGCCTGTTGACGCTTGGAATCCCCCGTTTTGCGGCGATCTGGATATGGAAATCCGCCGTGATGGCACTTGGTTTTACATGGGAACGCCCATGGGGCGTAAATCGCTCGTGCGTTTGTTTTCATCTGTATTACGTAAAGACGAAGATGGGGAAACTTATCTCGTAACGCCCGTTGAGAAAGTGCGAATCAGAGTGATAGACGCGCATTTTTTAGCTGTTGAAATGCAAGTGAATGAGAATGATAATGGTCAAGTTTTGACCTTTAGAACAAATGTTGGCGAACTTATTGAAATCGGAAAAGATAATCCGTTGCGGTTTGATATTACCGGCAAGGATGCTGAGTTGAAGCCATATTTTCATGTTCGTGGCCGACTAGAAGCATTGGTTAATCGCGCAACAATGTATGATCTTGTTGAATTGGGTGAACAGGTCGAAATGGACGGTGAAGCGATGTTTGCGGTTAAATCAAACGGCGAGGTTTATCCGATTATGTCGATGGCAGAATTGAACGCACAATCGTAATGAGTAATTCTGCTAACAATTCCCAACGGTTTTCTGCACAAGAATTTGCTGAGCTTTCCCAAAAAGATCATCGTGAGATATTAAAACATGATCCGATCAAGCTGTCTGAGACGCATGGCGATCATCGGTTAAATCCCGATTTGTCAGAAGATTTGCAAAAGCTAAAACTCCGTCCGGCTGCGGTTTTAATACCGGTAATTGCCGATGATGATGTCGCGCGCGTTATTTTAACGGTGCGGACCGAAAAATTACGAAAGCACTCAGGTCAAGTGGCTTTTGCTGGCGGTGCAATTGATGCAGATGATGCATCTCCTGAGCATGCTGCTATGCGCGAAGCACAAGAAGAAATCGGTCTGGATACAAATTACATAAATACCGTTGGTCAACTGCCGATTTATCGCTCGCTCACTGGTTTTTCAATCACACCCATATTGGCATTGGTCAAGCCAGGATACTCGCTTCAGGCCAGTCCAGATGAGGTTGATCAGATTTTTGAGGTTCCGCTCATGGATTTGATGAACCCAGAAAACCATGTTCGCGATAGTTTGATATGGCAAAAAAAGCGCCGATACTATTATACAATTAAACACCCTGAACACAGAATTTGGGGCGTGACAGCGGGCATTATTCGCACGCTATATGAGAGGCTATATGCATGAGCAAAGCACATTCTGTTAAAGACCAGAACTGGTTTCAAGATGAGCGCTTTCAAGACGTCTTCGCATTATTAAATGCCGAAGGCGGAGAAGCACGTGTTGCTGGCGGTGCGGTGCGCAATTCGCTTATGGGGCACGATGTTGCAGACGTAGATATCGCGACTACATTGTTGCCAAGTGATGTGATTGAGCGCGCTGAGGCCCAAGGTATGAAAGCTATTCCCACTGGCATTGATCATGGGACTGTTACGGTGGTGAATAAAGGTGCGACTTTTGAAGTGACAACTTTAAGAGAAGATATTGAAACAAATGGTCGCCATGCGGAAGTGCGATTTGGAACAGATTGGCAAAAAGATGCGGATCGACGTGATCTTACAATCAATGGGCTTTATGCTGATTTTGATGGCAATGTGATCGATCTTGTTGGCGGGCTTAATGATATAAAAAGCGCAAATGTGCGATTTATCGGAGATGCTGAGCAGCGCATAAAAGAAGATTATTTGCGCGTGCTGCGCTTTTTTCGCTTCTTTGCACAATATGGCAAAGGGCGTCCCGATGCAGAAGGCTTGAAGGCAAGTGCGCGAGCGATATCGAATTTATCGCAATTGTCGGCTGAGCGAATTTGGAAAGAAATGCGCTTGCTTTTTGGTGCATCAGATCCCTCTCGCGCATTGTTATGGATGCGAACAACGGGTGTTTTAACAGCTATTTTCCCTGAAACTGAGAAGTGGGGGATTGATAGTATTGGGCCGCTTATTGAAACGCGATCGGTTTTAGGGTGGGATCCTGATCCATTGCTTGTGTTAGAAGCGATTATTCCGCCTGATGGTGATCGCATTTCTGAGATGGCGAACCGATTGAAAATGTCGGGTAAAGAGCGCGACCGCCTTAAAAATTGGGCGAGAACACCAAAAATTGCACATGAACTTGCAGAGACAGCGCTTGATAGGCAGATCTATCGTGGATCTCATTCGGGTATAAAAGATGTTTTGAAGTTGTCTTTGATAAGCGCACGCTCAAGGGCTGAAGCAGATGATGCTGCTATGATTGAATCAGCAGGTTTTTCAAAGCTTCTTGCGCGCGCGACCAGTTGGTCAGAGCCAGAATTTCCTTTGTCAGGCAAAGACCTCATCGCGCATGGAATTAACGTTGGCAAAGATATGGGCATCAAGCTTAAAGAGTTGGAAGAGCTTTGGATCAAAAGCAATTTCAACTTAAGCAAATCTGATTTGCTGGAAAAGCTTTAATATTTCCGTTTACGGGAATTCTACAATTGGGGGTAGGGACGATAAAATAGAGTCCACATTCCCGCCCGTTTTAAGCCCGAAAATTGTACCGCGATCATAGAGAAGATTGAACTCAACATAGCGGCCGCGTCGCACCATTTGTTCTTTTCGATCTTCTTGTGTCCAGCTTTTACCAGAATTGGCATTGACGATTTTTGGATAAACAACTGAAAAAGCTCGGCCAACGTCTTGAGTGAACAAGAAATCGGCATCCCAGCCGCCTTCTTCTTCTGTGCTATGCAGCCAGTCATAAAATATGCCGCCAACGCCACGTGCTTCTTTGCGATGAGGAAGGTAGAAGTACTCTTCACACCATTCTTTGTAATTGGGGTAGTCTGCAATTTCATGGCGATTACAGGCGATTTCCATAGCTTTGTGAAAAAGCTGAGTATCCGCATCTTCTTGTGTTCTACGGCGATCAAGTACTGGTGTGAGATCGGCGCCACCACCAAACCAGTTGCTAGACGTGACCACCATGCGTGTATTCATATGCACAGCTGGAACGTTTGGGTTTACGGGATGGCAGATTAAAGAGATACCTGAGGCCCAAAATCGTGGGTCTTCTTCAGCACCAGGAATTTGGCTGCGGAATTCAGGTGAAAACTCGCCATAGACAGTTGATGTATGAACGCCAACTTTTTCAAAGATGCGGCCTTTCATGATCGACATGAGGCCGCCACCACCTTTGCCCTCATCGCGAAGCCAATCGGTTTGCACAAACTTGCCAGCTTCACCTTCATATTGCGGATTGTCTGCTGATTCTTCTAGGGCTTCAAAAGTCGCGCAAATCACGTCCCTAAGGTTTTCAAACCAAAGCCGCGCTTTTTCTTTTTTTTCTTCAATGTCATCGGGTAATCCGACGGGCAATTCAGGGCGCTGTCTCATTAAAATCTCAATTACGTTTATATCATCCGTTCATAACAATATGCTGATCGGAATGCCATAGGTTGAATGGAATATCTAACTGCGTGTTTGTCGCATTTGTTATATGCGCGTTTGGCGCAGGGCTTCGCCAGTTACCATGGCAACGGATACGGCAAGATTTAATGATCGCATTTCAGGCTGCATTTCGATGAGGATACGTTCATTAACGCTGTTATGAACACTGTCCGGCACTCCTGAACTTTCACGGCCAAAAAGCAGTACATCATTATCGTGATAAGCAACATCGCAATAGGGTTGAGCAGCTTTGGTTGAAGCGAGAATAAGGCGATTGTTTTCTTTTATATGCCAATCATAGAACGCCTGCCATGAAATATGGCGCGTTAAGTTGGTGAGCTCTAAATAATCCATTCCGGCGCGCTTTAAATTACGCTCAGATAGGTCAAACCCGGCAGGTTCGATGATGTGCAATGATACACCAAGACAAGCTGCCATGCGCATAATTGTGCCAGTGTTGCCTGGAATATCTGGTTGGTACAGTGCAATTTTTATCATGTCGACTGGATAGAATGAATGGTGCAAATAGGCAACAGTCTTTTCATTTGTCCAACTTTGTGGCGTCAGCGCAGCTAGCTTTTTGAAGATGAGCGGATATAGTTAACAAATGTGAAGTTCGCAATGAACAGTTGTTTGCCAAAGAGAAGGAGTATGTCGTTATGGATAAAATTACCCGCGTTATGTCTCGCTCTCAATGGATTTCGGGTTTTATGCCTCAGCGCTCCCGTCAAATTATTCGACCGGTAAATAACGCTTAAAATTTCCCCACGTTGCGCATTTTTGTCGTAACCGTAGCCTCGTTTCACATTCACTTGGCTCCATCATTAAAATTAAATTTTATTCGCATTTATTTGCGAGTTCACTTTTATCTTTATCAGTATTTGAGACGCGTAGAACTACGTTTTGTCTTGACTGATTTTGTTATCGCATAGGACATTTTTCATGTTTTCTTGGTTTGAACAACGTATAAATCCATACCCTGACAGTGAAGCTGTATTGCCACCAAAGGGATTGTTTGCGTTTTGTTGGCATTATTCAAAACACGCTTCTCCTTGGCTGTTAATGGGAACACTTTTGGTGGCCGGTATCGCAATAGGGGAAGTGCTACTCTATAGTTTTATGGGCGATCTTGTGGATCATTTAACCAACAGTGATCCTGAAACCTTCTTTGAAGAAAATTCATCAACTTTATGGATGATGGGTTTGGTCGTGTTGATTGGTCTACCAATTATTTCAACGCTGCACGGATTGGTAACGCACCAGACATTGTTGGGCAGCTATCCAATGTCGATCAGATGGTTGATGCATCGCAGATTGCTGCAACATAGTATGAGCTTTTTCGCTGATGAATTTGCCGGACGTGTTGCAACTAAAGTGATGCAAACTTCCTTGGCTGTTCGCGAATCTGTGATGAAGATGCTCGATACATTTGTTTATGTAATTGTGCAGTTTTTAGCCATGATTGTCTTGTTGATCAGTATTGATTGGCGGCTCTCATTGGTCTTCCTTATGTGGTTTGCAATATACGCTTCATTGCTGTTGTATTTCGTACCAAAGCTAAAAGTCGTATCACAAGCGCAGGCCGATGCGCGCTCTATTATGACGGGCCGTGTTGTTGATAGTTACACCAATATCGGAACGGTGAAACTGTTTTCTCATGCAGGGCGAGAGCTTGATTACACTAAGGAAAGTATGGATCCGTTTTTGCTCACTGTTTTTAAACAAATGCGGTTGGTGACTAAGCTCGATTTGGGTGTAACGTATAACAATAATCTGTTGTTGTTTTCTGTTGCAGCTTTTTCGATTTGGTTTTGGTCAACTGGTAATATTACCATTGGTGCGATTGCCGTTGGTATTGCGCTTTCCTTGAGACTAAATGGTCTTTCACACTGGATTATGTGGGAACTTGCTGGGTTTTTCGAGCAAATAGGTGTCGTTCAGGATGGTATTAACATGTTGACAAAACCTGTTGAGATTAATGATATCGATGGTGCGAAAGATTTAAGCGCCAAAGTTGGAACAATATCTTATAAAGATGTTCGCTTTCACTACGGTAAAGATAGCGGTGTGATTGATAATCTTTCACTTGATATTAAAGCTGGCGAAAAAATTGGTCTCGTTGGTCGCTCAGGCGCGGGTAAAACAACGCTTGTTAACTTACTTCTTCGATATTTTGACCTCGAAAAAGGTCAGATTTTAATCGATGGATTTGATATCTCAACAGTGACGCAGGATTCGCTAAGATCGCAAATTGGTGTGGTGTCACAAGATACCTCATTATTGCATCGTTCTGTACGGGATAACATTGCTTACGGGCGTCCTGATGCAAGTGACGAAGAGGTTTTAGAGGCAGCACGTCGTGCAAATGCATCTGAGTTTATTTCTGGTCTTGAAGATTTAAAGGGTCGGAAAGGACTAGATGCCCATGTGGGTGAGCGTGGGGTAAAACTTTCTGGTGGTCAAAGACAACGAATTGCAATTGCCAGAGTGTTTTTAAAAGACGCACCAATTCTAGTTCTTGATGAAGCGACGTCTGCTTTGGATTCAGAAGTGGAAGCAGCCATTCAGGAAAACTTGTTTGAATTGATGGAAGGCAAAACGGTGATTGCGATTGCTCATAGACTTTCAACCATTTCCGCAATGGATCGTTTGATCGTTCTCGATCAGGGTAACATTTTGGAAGAAGGATCACATGATGAGCTGGTCGAGCAGGGTGGTATTTATTCTGATCTTTGGTCTCGTCAATCTGGTGGCTTCATCAATATCGACGAAAAACAAAAAGAGGCGGGGGAATAAATCCCCGCTTCTGCGCCCTGCACGATAACAGATAGATGATTATTTGAATTTAGAATGATCTGGTGTCGTGCAAGAATCGCGCACAATTAGGTCGCCATGTAGCAATGCGCTTTCAATTGGGATGCTGCGATCCGGCAAATTATCCAATAGGTGGTTCATAGCAATCTCGCCCATTTGCCTGCGAGGCTGGCGAATTGTCGTAAGCGCCGGTGTGACGTTATTTGCAAAGGGAATATCATCAAAGCCAATGACCGAGAAATCTTTTGGAACGTTGAACCCGCGTGATTGCAATGCACTGATTGCACCGATTGCCGTGTCATCATTATAGCAGAAAAACGCAGTGGGTAATTTATCTTTGATGAACAATTGCTCGATGGCTGAGCGGCCACCTTCGCTGGTGCCGTTGCCGTTGACTTTCCAAACAAAGCTTTCGTCAAATGAACTGGCGAGTGCTGAACAATAACCTTGGTGGCGCAATTCAGAAACCGCGTCTCCTTGCGGGCCCGATATATAGACAATACGCTTGTGGCCAAGTGAGAGCAAATACTCAACCGCAAGCTTGGATGCGTTGATATTGTCGATGCCGACATAGCTTACATCTGTGTGCTCAATTGGCTGTGAGACGCTCACAAGTGGCGGTAATCTATTAGCGCGACCTTCTTCAGCGTCTTGGATTGGCATGCTGCCGGTTAACAGTATTAACCCGTCCGTCATGCCTGATGCCAAAAAGCGCATATAGTTTTCTTCAAGATTGGCTTTACCCTCTGTTGCGCCGATCAACAGACCATAACCGCGCTGGTTGGCGATTTTTTCAAGTCCTGTGAGAATACCTGGGAAGTTCGGATCTGAAATGGAATTGGTTAAGACCATCACCATTTTTGAGCGCTGCATGCGTAAGTTCTGCGCCATCGGATTGGCGCGATAGCCAGTGCGCGCAATTGCCGAAGTAATTTTTTTGCGAGTACTTTGTGTTACTTTTTCCGGAAAATGTAATGCGCGGCTAACGGTGGCAATCGATACGCCTGCAATCTTTGCAACATCTTCAATCGTCGCAGGTTTCTTTGTAATTTTTTCCAAACCGCTTTATCCAAACCGTCATCTCTGACATGTTTCACACCCGCATACTTCAGCGTGACTCAATTTTATTTATTTAATTCTATACTAAAATTACAGAATTAATCCAACATTTTAACGCGTATGAATAGGCCCGTATTATGCATTAAAGCAAAATAAAAAGGTTTACATCAAAAATAAAAACGTTTACATTTTTTACAGATTGCAAAAATATGCGGCTTTGGGAGGGGCTAAAATGTTTGAAGGCGCTCGTAGTTCTAATTCAATTTTAGCAGCTGATCGTATCAGTAAATCCTTTGGCGCGGTTCCCGTGCTTTTCAGTGTCAGCTTTGATATTGAGGCTGGTGAAGTACATGCCTTGATCGGTGAAAACGGTGCTGGCAAGTCAACCTTGATGAAAATTTTAGCAGGCTTTCACGCGCCCACTTCGGGAAGTGTTTATCTTGATGGTCAACCAAAAATTCTGCCGCCAAATGGTAAAGCGGAAGATTTGGGTATTGTGCTCATCCACCAGGAGCTGAATTTAGCTGAGCAGATGACCGTTGAAGAAAACATCTTCTTGGGTCGCGAGCTTTTAAATGGGGCTTTCCTTGATCGCGCTGCGATGCGCAACCAAGTCCGAGAGCAACTTACAGAAATCGGTTTAGATATCTCTCCAACAGCTCGTATTTCTGATTTATCAATTGCACAAAAACAGATGGTAGAAATTGCAAAAGCAATGAACCGCAATGCTCGTGTTTTGATTATGGATGAGCCAACAGCGGTTTTGACTGAAGCTGAAACCGAACTATTTTTCCGTCAGGTCAAGCGCCTTAAAGAACGCGGTGTTGCAGTTATATTCGTCTCTCATAAACTTGCTGAGGTGAAAGAGATTTCAGACCGCGTTACGATTTTGCGTGATGGTCAGTGGATTGGTACAAAAAACATCGAGGACTTATCATTAGATGATATGGCGCAGAT
The DNA here is from genome assembly GCA_039986595.1 of Lentilitoribacter sp. Classification (GTDB taxonomy): domain Bacteria; phylum Pseudomonadota; class Alphaproteobacteria; order Rhizobiales; family Rhizobiaceae; genus Lentilitoribacter. The sequence goes on along the minus strand of JBDWQJ010000005.1, from coordinate 576,800 downwards.
GATGGTGGGACGCGAGCTATCTGATCTTTATCCGCCAATGAATGAAGTTAATATTGATGCCGACGTCATTTTAAAAGTCGAAGATCTGTCGACAAACAAATTAGATAGCGTGAACTTTGAATTGCGTAAGGGTGAAATTTTAGGGTTCTCTGGCCTTGTTGGTTCTGGTCGTTCTGATTTGTTTGAGGCTATTTGTGGTCTTCAACATATTGATGCAGGGTTGATCTCTTTTGAAGGCGAAAATGTTCTGTTTTCAAATGTCGCTCAAGCTCGTGAAAAAGGACTGTCTTATCTCACTAAAGACCGTAAAAACAAAGGCCTGTTATTAGAGCAAAAAATGACACCTAATATGAGCCTCTTTGCGTTACCAAAATTCATCAAGCGAATGCTTTTAGATGGGCAGGCGGAAGAGGATGCTTTGGCGCGTGGCATACGCAGGTTTGATATTAGAACACGTGATGCTGAGATTAAGGTTGGTGATCTATCTGGTGGAAATCAGCAAAAACTACTGCTTGCCAAAATGATGGAAACTGATCCGAAGGTTATCATCGTCGATGAGCCCACACGGGGGATTGATGTGGGCACCAAACAACAAATTTACCATTTCATTGCAGCGCTTGCCAAAGAAGGGGTTTCAGTTGTGGTTATTTCATCTGAAATGCCTGAAATTATTGGCATCTGCCATCGCGTATATGTCATGCGCGAGGGTCGCATTATGGGCGTTCTGTCTGGTAGTGAAATTAATGAAAATGATATTATGCGCTATGCCGCCGGCCTGAAGGAGGCAAGTTGATGTCATCTGTCGAAGTTTTAGACACTGAAAAAAGTTCATTGAAAAAGATCGATTTTAAAGCGATTGGCCCAGCCTTAGCTTTATTGATTTTATGTATTATTGGTTATTTACTAAATCCGGCATTCTTGGGTGAAGGTAATATCACCAATCTGCTAACACGCTCTGCCTTCATTGGTATTATCGCTGTTGGCGCAACGTTTGTGATCACAGCGGGGGGGATTGATCTTTCTGTTGGCTCTATGGCCGCTGTTATTTCAGGTGTGATGATTATCATCATGAATGGGTTAATTGATACGCTTGGCGCTGGTTTGACAACCGTTCTGGTTGGGTGTGGCTGTAGTATTATTTTGGGCTTTGGTGCTGGTTGGATCAATGGTGCATTAACGACCAAGGGCAAAATTGAAGCCTTTATTGTCACACTAGGTACAATGGGCATTTATCGTTCGCTTGTTACCTATTTTGCTGATGGCGGCACGCTTTCGCTTAGTTTTGATCTGCGTGATGTTTATCGTCCGGTTTATTACGATAGTTTCGCGGGCCTGCCGATCCCTGTTTGGGTGTTTGCCGGAGTGTCTATTGCTGGCTGGATTTTGCTCAACCGTACCGCATTTGGCCGCTATTGTACCGCTATCGGTTCAAATGAAAGCGTTGCGAAATATTCAGCCGTTAATGTCGACCGGATCAAAACCATGACATATGTCATTCAAGGTTTTTGTGTGGCGCTTGCAACGATCATTTATGTACCGCGCTTGGGGTCCGCATCTGCATCAACTGGTGTGCTTTGGGAACTTGAAGCGATTGCCGCGGTGATTATCGGTGGTACGGTTTTAAAAGGTGGCTATGGCCGCATTGGTGGCACGATCTTGGGTGCACTGATCTTAACGACAATTGGAAATATCCTTAACTTTACGGACCTCATTTCGAACTATCTTAATGGCACGATGCAAGGTCTCATTATTATCATTGCCGTTTGGTTGCAACGCGCTGAATGGAGCAAGAAGAAAAACTAATTTTTACGAAATTGTACAGCGGTTAAACGCATTAGCCGCAACAATAACAGCACGATACTCGTGCAAATTTAAACCCGTTGGGAGGAACAATGATGTTTAAGAAATCAATTTTTGCCTTAACTGTCGGTGCTGCAATAGCATTTGGTGGCGTGGCAAACGCAGCAGACAAAATCAAAATTGGTGTGTCTTATCCGACACCAACTCATGCTTGGGCAGCCGGGATGAACTGGCATGCAGAGCAGGCCGAAAAACGCCTTGAAGCTTTGTATCCTGATATTGACCTTATTTTGGTCAACTCACCAGATCCAGCTTCACAAGCAAGTGCGCTTGAGGACATGGTATCAGTTAATCAAATCGACGCGCTTGTGGTGTTGCCTTTTGAATCTGATCCGCTAACTGATCCGGTTTTAAACGTTAAAAAATCCGGTGCTTTGATCACAGTTGTTGACCGTGGTCTTTCTAAAGAGGGTATCGAAGATATCTATGTTGCAGGGAACAATCCTGAGCTTGGCCGTGTGTCAGCTGAATACATGAAGGGTCGTCTAAAATCAGGCGATAACATTGTTATTCTTCGCGGTATTCCAACAACAATCGATAATGAGCGTTTTGATGCGTTCATGGCGGAGATCGAAGGTACAGGCATTAATGTACTTGATCATAAACATGCAAACTGGAACCGTGATGATGGTTTTGAAGTGATGCAAGATTTCCTAAGCCGCTTCCCTGATATCGACGCTGTTTGGGCGCAAGATGATGATATCGCAATTGGTGTTGTTGCAGCTCTTAAACAAGCTGGTCGCGATGGCGATGGTATGTTTGTTGTTGGCGGTGCGGGGATGAAAGAAACCATTAAAGCGATTATGGAGGGCAATGAGCTTCAGCCAATTGATGTGCTTTACCCACCTGCAATGCTTGCAACTGCGATGGATGTAACTGTTGCTGCATTTAAATCGAATGGCCCGGTTGCTGGTCGTTATATCCTGGGTGCTACATTGATCGATCAGAGCAATGCAGACCAATTCTACTTCCCAGATTCTCCATTCTAAGACGTAGATCAAATAACAATATGAGGGCAATGCAAATTGCCCTCTCAACTTTTCTTTCGGAGAAAATCGATGAAAACGATAAAAGGTCCTGCGCTCTTTCTAGCTCAATTTGCAAGCGATGAAGCGCCATTTAATTCCTGGGATAGTATAACCAAATGGGCTGCGGAATGCGGCTATAAAGGCGTTCAAGTGCCAAGCTGGGATGCGCGATTAATCGATTTGGAAAAAGCTGCAAATTCACGCGATTACTGCGACGAGTTTAAAGGCGTTGCCGCCGAAAACGGTGTGGAAGTCACCGAATTATCAACACATTTACAAGGGCAGCTTGTCGCTGTTCATCCTGCATATGATCAGGGCTTTGATGGGTTTGCTGCACCTCATGTGCACAATGATCCTAAAGCACGTCAGGAATGGGCTGTTGATCAAATGATGAAGGCGCTAAGCGCATCGAAGAACCTTGATATCAAGCAACATGTTTCATTTTCAGGTGCACTCGCGTGGCCATATCTATATCCTTGGCCACAACGCCCAGCAGGATTGGTGGAGGCCGCGTTTGACGAATTGGCGAAACGCTGGACACCGATATTAAATCACGCTGACGAATGCGATGTTGACATCTGTTATGAAATTCATCCAGGGGAAGATTTGCACGATGGTGTGACCTTTGAGATGTTCTTAGAGCGTGTGAACAATCACGCGCGATGTAACATGCTTTATGATCCGTCGCATTTTGTCTTACAGTGCTTGGATTATTTAGATCATATCGATATTTATAAAGACCGCATCAAAATGTTCCACGTTAAAGATGCAGAGTTTAATCCAACAGGCCGCCAAGGTGTTTATGGCGGTTATCAAAGCTGGACCGACCGCGCTGGACGTTTCCGCAGCCTTGGTGATGGCCAAGTTGATTTTGGCGCAATTTTTTCAAAAATGGCAGCGAATGATTTTGATGGCTGGGCTGTTGTTGAGTGGGAATGCTGTCTAAAGCATCCAGAAGATGGTGCACGTGAGGGTGCGCAGTTTGTTAAAGATCACATCATCCGCGTGACCGAACGCGCATTTGATGATTTTGCAGATGGTGGAACGGACGATAAGGTCAACCGTCAGATGCTAGGTTTGGAGGGTTAATCATGGCAATTGAAGGTCGAAGCGAAGAGATAGATGCACCTATTCGTCTTGGTATGGTCGGAGGTGGTAGCGACGCTTTCATCGGAGGTGTTCATCGAATAGCTTCTCGAATTGACGATCATTATCGTCTTGTTGCAGGCGCTTTATCTTCAACACCAGAACGCGCGCAAAAATCTGGTCGCGAATTAGGTTTAGCCGATGATCGTATTTATGATGACTTTAATGCGATGGCTGAAGCTGAAAGCGCGCGCGAGGACGGGATTGAAGCGGTTGCGATCGTCACGCCCAATCATGTGCATTATGCTGCGGCAAAGGCATTCTTGGAGCGCGGGATCCATGTCATTTGTGACAAACCGCTGACATCAACGCTTGAGGATGCTGAAAAACTGGTCGCAGTTGCTGATAAATCAAACGCGCTTTTCGTACTCACACATAATTATACGGGCTATCCGATGATCCGTCAGGCACGTGAGATGATCGCAAATGGTGATTTGGGCGCTTTGCGCGTTATCCAAGTTGAATATGCGCAGGATTGGTTATCTGAAGAGCAAGATTTTAAACAAGCTGAATGGCGCACAGATCCAGCGCGTTCTGGCGCTGGAGGTTCAACAGGCGATATTGGAACGCATGCATTTAACTTGGCAGCTTTTGTAACAGGGTTGGAACTTGATAGCCTGTCCGCTGATATCCAAGCCTTTGTCGATGGTCGTCAGGTGGATGACAATGCCCACGTGATGATGCGCTATAAAGGCGGTGCACGCGGTATGCTTTGGTGTTCTCAAGTGGCGCCGGGCAATGAAAATGCCCTTCGCTTGCGGGTCTATGGTGAAAAAGGTGGTCTTGAATGGGCGCAGGAAGATCCAAACTATCTTTGGTATACCCCGCTGGGTGAAAGCAAGCGTTTGTTCACGCGAAACGGGGCAGGTGCAGGTGCATCGGCTGCACGCGTGAGCCGTGTTCCTCCCGGGCATCCGGAAGGGTACTTGGAAGGTTTTGCAAATATCTATAGCGAAGCTGCAAAGGCAATTGTTGCCAAACGCACTCATAATGCAGTTGATGAAGATGTGATCTTTCCAACAGTGCAAGATGGATTGCTTGGGGTTAAATTCATCGATGCTTGTGTGCAGTCATCAACTAAAAATGCTGAGTGGATTGAGATTAAGTAAAGCTCTGTTCTCATTATCGAAATGATAAATGCCTGTAATTTTTCGATTGCAGGCATTTATTTTGTCGAGCAATCCTTGTGTTTTATTCAATAGAGATAGCTGTCGCAAGTTCCAAAAGCTGTGACTTGATCTCGTCAATCGACTTGCGGGTTTTAAGTTCAGAGCGAGGATTAACACGTTCGATATAAGGGCATGTGAGCACACCAAATGCATTGCCATCTGACCCATTTACTGGCACAGAAACATCGGTGATACCAACCAGTTGGCCACTTTCGAGTAATCGATAGCCTTGTTTTTTGATATCGTCTAACTCTTTTCGAAGCTCAGCAGTTGGCTTAAATTTGGCCCGTTTTTCGCTACCTTTTGCTAAAGGAAAAAGCCTTTCTAAACCACGTTCATCTTGGAACGCTAACAATGTGCGGCCAGATCCTGTGTTGATTAGATCAAGTTCGGCACCCACGCGTAAGCGGAACTCCCAGTTTGCTGGACCGCTTGCCTGAGCAATCACAATAGCATAGCCGCCTTCAGGGACTGCAAGGTGAATGGATTGGAATGTTTCGTTGGCAAAACGATCCATAAATGGCTGAGCATAGGTGATTAAGCGGCGAATCGGTGGGTGTGCCGATCCAAGCAGAAATAGCTTCATACTTAGCGCATAACGGTCACCACCTGATGATCTGGTGACGTAGCCACGCACCACAAGTCGCTCAATCATTCGATAAATTTCGCTTGGACTACGTCCCATCGTTTTCACGATTTCACTACGCGTCATGCCCTGCGGTTGCTCGGCCAAGAGCTCAAGGATATCAAGCCCTTTGTCCAGCGCGGGAGCGCGATAGCGGTCTTCATTTTCTTTCTTTGTCATTGTGCCTCCACCAGCGCACTTTTGCCTATCTGGTTCTTTAAAGTCAATCGTCTGTTGACTCTTATTTTTATATATGAATACTATGTTCATATACAAACTTTTGTATTTTTGGTTTGGGAGGACCTATGACACATAAGCTGGATGGTAAAAATATCCTCATCACGGCTGCGGGCAGTGGAATGGGGAAAGCGAGTGCTATTGCATGTGCAAAAGAGGGCGCCAATGTCATTGCAACTGACATTGATAAAGCTGCGCTTGATCTTCTCGTTGATGAAAATACCACGATTAAAACGCGCGTTTTGGATGTTCGAAATGGTGAGGCGATCGATAAGTTGGCAGTTGAATTTCCGCAGCTAGATGGATTGTTTAACTGTGCCGGAATTGTGCATCACGGAACAATTTTGGATTTGAGTGACGAGGTTTGGGCTAACAATTTTGATATCAACACAACGTCAATCATTCGCATGTGTCGGGCGTTTATCCCGGGAATGTTGGAACGCGCTGAGGTTACAGGCTCTGCATCTATCTTAAATATGGCATCGATGGCTTCTTCGATTAAAGGATTTGTCAATCGCGCTGCATATGGGTCAACAAAAGCTGCAGTTATCGGGTTAACCAAATCTATTGCAATCGATTTTGTTGGACAGGGTATCCGTTGTAACGCTCTGTGTCCTGGCACCGTGGATACGCCATCTTTGCGCGGCAGAATTGCGCAGGCGGATGATCCCATTCAAGCTGAAAAAGACTTTATCGCACGGCAGCCTGTCGGCCGGCTTGCTAGCGTAGATGATATTACCCCGTTGGTGACGTATCTGTTGTCAGATGAGAGCAGTTTTGTAACCGGCCAAGCAATGCTTGTTGATGGTGGGGTGACGATCTAATGATGCAGGACGTTTTTCAAAAACGAATTGATGCACATTGTCACCTTTGGGCTTTAGATCGTGGTGATTATCATTGGATGGATGTGTCAAATCCTAGTTTCGCGCCGATTGCACGCGACTTTGATGCTTCTGATTTAGCAAGAGTGCGCAGTGAAGCAGGCGTATCTCATGTTGTGGTTGTACAAGCCGCTGCGACGGAGGCTGAGACCGATTATCTTTTGTCGTTGGCTGATACACATGACGAGATTAAGGCCGTTGTTGGGTGGGTTGACCTTACCAAAAAGGATGCGATCAACCAGATTGATGAGTTTGCTGAAAACAAAACGTTCAAAGGTATTCGGCCCATGCTGCAGGATATCGAGGATACTGATTGGCTGATAAACATCCCGCAAGATAATGTTTGGGACCACATGGTGTCTAAGGGTTTGCGATTGGATGCATTGGTTAAGCCAAGACATTTATCTATGATCACTCAGTTTTGTATAAATCATCCAAATTTGCCAATTGTTATCGATCATTGCGCAAAGCCTGAATTTGCTACCGCTGATCCAGCTCGCATTGATGCTTGGTTGGAAGGCATATTGAAAATTGCCAGTGATACGCATGCCTATTGCAAGCTATCAGGTCTTTTAACTGAAATGTCCGTTGAGCAGATCCCCGACGCTTATGACATTTTAAAGCCGATAGTTGACCAACTTATTCAAGCCTTTGGCCCTGAGAGAATAATGTGGGGGTCTGATTGGCCAGTCGTTCGCTTAGCTAGCGCGTATGCTCGATGGAATGACCTGACGCTAGCGCTTTTAATGGATCTCGATCCAGCTAGTCAGAACGCAATTTTATTTAAAACAGCAGAACAGTTTTATGGTTTGGAGGGCGTGTCGGTATGAACATTCTGGTCGATATGAATGGTATTGAAAAGCACTTTCCTGGGGTGCATGCACTCAAATCTGTGCAATTTGAACTTCGCGAAGGTGAAGTCCATGCGCTGATGGGTGAAAACGGTGCGGGCAAATCCACATTGATGAAAATCCTGTCTGGCGTTTACAACCGAGATGGTGGCTCGGTGAAGGTGATGGGCGCAGATGTTCAGTTCTCTGGTCCTCGAGAAGCGCAAGATGCGGGTGTTGGTATCATTCACCAAGAGCTAAGTTTGATGAATGATCTGACTGTTGCGCAGAACATATTCATTGGGCGTGAACCTCGTAATTTCATGGGCATTTTGGATGAAGCGCTTCTTAATAAGAACGCGAAAGACATCTTTGAAAAAATGAATGTTGCGATGGATGTTGGCTCTGACGTTGGCACGATGACTATTGCCAAACAACAGATGGTCGAGATCGCTAAAGCACTATCCTATAATTCCAAAATTCTCATTATGGATGAACCCACTGCAGCGCTAAATGATACTGAAATTCATGAGCTGTTTCGTATTATTGATCAGTTAAAGTCTGACGGTGTTGGTATTGTTTATATCAGCCACAAAATGGATGAGATTAAGCAAATATCTGATCGTGTAACTGTGATGCGCGATGGTGAATTTGTTGGTGTGCGAGATAGTAAAGATACCTCCATTAAAGACATCATTTCCATGATGGTGGGTCGTGATCTTGAACTTGAAATAGAGCAAAAACCTGACACTTCAAATAATACAACAGCGCTTGAAGTGAAAAATCTTAACCGCGGCAAGTTTGTTAAAGATGTTAGTTTTTCTCTGAAAAAGGGTGAGATTTTAGGGTTTGCTGGATTAATGGGCGCAGGGCGAACAGAAGTTGCGCGCGTCATCTTTGGAGCAGACAGGCTTGAAAGTGGTGAGATCTTTGTAGGCGGTGATCACAAATATATCGATACCCCAAGTAAGGCTGTTGAAGCTGGTATTGGATATTTAAGCGAAGACAGGAAGCACTTTGGTCTCGTGTTGGGTATGGATGTACGCACCAATATTTCACTTGCCAGCATTGCAAGATTTGGCAGTTCGCTTGGGATTTTAAATGAAGCCAAGATCTCCAAAACAGCAACGGATTTTATTTCGAAACTAGATATCAGAACGCCATCTGAAAAACAGGAAGTTAAACTGCTATCAGGTGGCAATCAGCAGAAAGTCGTCATTGCCAAATGGTTGCTCCGCGATTGCGATATTTTGATCTTTGATGAACCTACGAGAGGCGTGGATGTTGGTGCAAAAAGTGAGATTTACAAGATCTTGCGTGAACTTGCTGCAAGTGGAAAAGCGATTATCGTTATTTCTTCTGAACTTCCAGAAATTTTGCGTTTGAGCCACCGTATTGCCGTTATGTGCGAAGGCAATTTGACGGGTTTTTTACCTGCCAATTCCAGTCAAGAAGAGATCATGCATTTGGCAACCGCCACCATGCAATCATCTAACAATAAAAACAATCAAATCAGTGAGATGTCATCATGAATGATACAGTTGTAAATTCATCCGAACTTGGCGCAAACAGCCTGCTCGAACGTGCGAAACGAAACCAACATCGCTTTTGGGCATTTAGCGGTCTGATCTTTTTGGTGATTGGATTTAGTTTAGCATCACCCAACTTTTTCCAAACCTCAAATATCATATCTATTTTGCAAGCAACGTCTGTGAACGGGGTTCTCGCGATTGCCGCAACCTTGGTCATTATTACGGCTGGGATTGATCTTTCAGTTGGAACATTGATGACCTTTTGTGCTGTTGTCGCTGGGGTCTTGCTCACTAATTTAGGTTTGCCCATGTATATCGGCATCCCGGGTGCGCTTTTTGCAGGTTTATTAGCTGGTGCACTCTCTGGTTTTTTTGTTGCGAAACTCAATATCCCACCCTTTATTGCAACTCTTGGAATGATGCTTGTTTATAAAGGTTTATCACTGGCAATTTGTGGCGGTCGTCCGATTTATTTCAATGATACTGAAGGTTTTGTTGATATCTCAACAGGCTCGATAATTGGACATGTACTGCCAGCTTTTCCAATCCCGAATGGTGTTCTCATCCTGTTTTTGGTGGCCATTTTAGCATCGTTTATTTTAACGCGAACTATTCTTGGTCGCTTTATCTTCGCACTTGGCAGCAATGAAGAAGCGCTGCGTTTATCTGGGGTAAACACAGATCGTTGGAAGATTGTCGTCTATTCACTTGCTGGCGGTATTTGCGCAATTGCAGGCATCTTGCTCGCATCGCGAATTAACTCGGCACAACCTGCTATCGGTCAAGGCTATGAGCTTGACGCGATTGCAGCTGTTGTCATCGGCGGGACATCATTGAGCGGTGGTAAAGGGACGATGTTAGGCACAATTATCGGTGCTCTCATTATCTCAGTTGTCGCCAATGGGCTTCGCATTTTATCAGTGCCACAAGAATGGCAGATCGTTGTCACAGGTTCGATTATTATCCTAGCCGTTTATGCCGATCAACTGCGCCGCGGAAAGACATGATCGGGGCGTGAAAAATTTTTAATTTTACGAATATTTCTCCAAGGCAAAGTGCTTTGGGGGGACGGAGTGAAAATCTCCACAATCAAGACTCGTCTACTCAAAACCTATATGGGAGGAAAATTATGTTCACGAGAAGAATAGTAATGGGACTAGTTGCCGCAACTGCGTTGGCAGGAAGTTCAGTCATGACATTTGCCGAGGACAAGCCTTACATTGCGCTTGTTTCTAAAGGTTTCCAACACCAATTCTGGCAAGCCGTTAAAATTGGTGCTGAGCAAGCAGCTGAAGAACTTGGTGCTGAAGTCACATTTGAAGGTCCAGATGGCGAAGGTGCTGTGGATCGTCAGATGGATATGATCTCTGCTGCTATTGCAAAGAAACCAACAGCAATTGGTATTGCTGCGATTGATAGCCAGGCAACTGTGCCTCTTTTAAAGACTGCGCAGAAAGATGGCATTCCTGTGATCGCATTTGATTCAGGTGTTGCAAGTGATATTCCGTTGACAACAGCTTCAACTGATAACCTAGCATCTGCTGCATTGGCAGCGGATAAACTTGCAGAACTCATTGGTGGTTCTGGCCAAGTTGCAATTGTGTCATTTGACCAAACAAGTCAAACAGGCATTGAGCGTCGTGATGGATTTGTAAACCAGATCAAAGCATCGCATGGTGATATCCAAATCGTTGCGATTGAATATGGTGGTGGTGACCATCTTAAATCAGCTGAAATCACAAAGACTTTGCTTCAGGCTTATCCTGATTTGAAGGGCATTTTCGGAACCAATGAAGGTTCTGCTATTGGTGTTGCCATTGGTAAAAAAGAGTCTTCTTCTGACGTTGTTGTTGTTGGTTATGATAGCGGCAAAGCGCAAACTGATGCGGTTCGTGATGGCACAATTGCTGGTGCGATTACACAAAACCCAGTTGGTATTGGCTACGAAGTGGTTAAAGCTGGTATTGCGGCATCTAAAGGTGAAAAACTTGAGCCGCATATCGATACAGGTTTTTACTGGTACGATAAGTCAAATATCGATGATCCAACCATTCAAGCAGTATTGTACGACTAAGTTGTTTTGAAAATTTGGGCTTGGCAGTCATTTGCCAAGTCCTATCCCAACCTCATAATAAATAGGAATAAAACGATGAAACTGTTGCGATATGGAGCAACTGGTCTGGAAAAACCCGGCCTATTGGATGGTGATGGTCAAGTTCGCGATCTCTCTTCTCATATTGATGATATATCAGGCCAAGCTTTGAGCCCAGACGTGATGAATAAATTGCGTTCGTTGGATATCTCAAAATTGCCGGTTGTCGAAGGTATGCCGCAGCAAAATCTTCGTTTAGGACCCTGCGTTGGGAATATTGGAAAATTTATCTGTATTGGACTGAACTATGCAGATCACGCGGCAGAATCAGGCATGGATATTCCGCCTGAACCCGTTATTTTTAATAAATGGACATCAGCGGTCGTGGGCCCAGATGATGACGTTCAAATTCCAAGACATTCACAAAAAACCGATTGGGAAGTGGAACTTGGCGTCGTGATCGGCAAAGCGGGTAGCTATATCGACGAAGCTGATGCGAGTGATCACATTGCAGGATATTGCGTGATCAATGATGTGTCTGAAAGAGAGTTTCAGATTGAGCGTGCAGGAACTTGGGATAAGGGAAAAGGTTGCGATACGTTTGGTCCAACAGGCCCGTGGTTAGTCACGCCTGATGAGATTGATAATGTCGATAATCTCGCTATGTGGTGCGAAGTTGATGGCACCCGCTATCAAAATGGAAATTCGTCCACCATGGTCTATAAAATTCCGTTTTTGGTTTCATACTGTTCACAATTTATGAGCCTTCACCCCGGTGATATCATTTCAACGGGTACACCACCTGGCGTTGGGATGGGGCAGAAACCACCTGTTTATCTCAAAGGTGGTGAAGTTATGAAGCTTGGGATTGAAGGGCTTGGAACGCAAACGCAAAATGTGCTTGGACCGTTGTCATGACCAAAATTACCAATATTCGCACAATAGATGTCCGCTTTCCGACATCCGACGCTTTAGATGGTTCTGATGCTATGAACCCAGATCCGGATTACTCTGCAGCTTATGTAATTTTGGAAACTGATAGTGAGCATGAAGGGCATGGCCTAACGTTTACAATTGGCCGCGGTAATGAAATTTGTGTCGCGTCAATTGAAGCCCTTAAGTTGCTGGTCGTTGGACTGGATATGAATTGGATTGCCAATGATATGGGCCGTTTTTGGCGTCATATTACATCTGATAGCCAATTGAGATGGATTGGGCCTGATAAAGGTGCTATCCACTTAGCAACAGGTGCAATTGTCAACGCAGTTTGGGATCTTTGGGCTAAGATTGAAGGAAAACCTGTTTGGCAATTGGTTGCCGATATGTCTCCTGAGGAACTCGTGCGCTGTATCGATTTCCGTTATATAACCGATTGCATCACCCCTGAATGGGCGCTTGATCATCTAAAAAAATTAGAGGTCAGTAAACAAGAACGTATCGCCGCTTTAATGAGCGAAGGATATCCTTGTTATACAACGTCTGCTGGATGGTTAGGCTATGATGATGAAAAGCTACGTCGTTTATGTCGTGAAGCCGTGGGTGCAGGCTTTAAACATGTCAAAATGAAGGTTGGGCATGATCTTGCAGATGACATTCGTCGGCTTAAAATAGCCCGCGAAGAATGTGGACCAGATGTCCAACTCATGATCGATGCCAATCAAGTTTGGGAAGTCGATGAAGCAATAGATTGGGTTAATGAGCTTTCATTTGTTAACCCATGGTTTATTGAAGAACCCACTAGTCCCGATGATATTGAAGGTCACCGCAAAATCCGTGAAGCAGTTAAGCCTGTGCAAGTTGCCACAGGCGAGATGTGTCAAAACCGAATAGTGTTTAAACAGTTGATCATGCGTGGTGCTGTTGATGTGGTGCAGATTGATAGTTGTCGCATTGGTGGGGTCAATGAAATATTGGCCGTCATGTTGATGGCAGCAAAATATGATTTAAAGGTTTGTCCACATGCAGGTGGCGTTGGTCTTTGCGAATATGTACAACATCTTTCTATGATCGATTACGTTTGTATCTCTGGAACAAGAGAAGGGCGTGTGATTGAATATGTGGATCATCTGCATGAGCACTTTATTGAGCCATGCAAAATAGAAAATGCTGCATATACCGCTCCTACAGCGCCAGGATTTTCGATTGAAATGAAGCCAGCTTCGCTGGCAAAATATGAATTTGATAGTGTTTGATATGGATTTAGGACTGACAGATAAAGTTGTTTTGGTAACAGGCGGTGCATCGGGCATTGGTGCCGCAATTTCTACCGTTCTTGCGGAAGAGCGTGCGATCCCGATCATTTTAACCCGGCGCGAACCTGACCCTGCGTTTAAAGATGAATTGCTTGCAATCAACGAAAAGACGCGTTTCATCATCACAGAACTAACTGATGATACACAATGCGAAAATGCAGTTCAGCAGACACTTAATGAATTTGGTAAGATTGATGGGTTGGTCAATAATGCGGGCGCAAATGACGCGATTGGTTTGGATGCTGGGCCAGATGCGTTTCGCAAGTCAATTGAAAGTAATTTAACTCATTATTATACGATGGCGCATCTTTGCTTGCCGAGCCTTAAAAAATCTAAGGGTTCAATTGTCAATATTTCGTCCAAGACCGCAATTACGGGGCAGGGGGGTACATCTGCATATTGTGCAGCAAAGGGAGCACAGCTGAGCTTAACGCGCGAATGGGCTGCTGATTTGGCTGATGATGGCATACGGGTTAATGCTGTTATTCCAGCTGAAAGTATGACACCACTTTATGAGCGTTGTCTTGAACAAATGGGCGAACCAGACGCTGAACTTGCAAAAATATTAAAGCGTATTCCTTTGGGTAATCGCATGACTGAGCCGCGTGAGCTTGCCAACGCAGTGGTGTTTCTATTATCAAGTAGAGCTGCTCATACCACAGGGCAGTGGCACTTTGTTGATGGTGGTTATACCCATCTCGACCGAGCGCTGAGTAAAGAATAACGGTTATAAACGCTAACTGACAGGAAATTACCATGCTTAAAGGTATCAACCCGCTGCTGAATGCAGATATTTTACACGCGCTTGCTTCTATGGGGCATGGTGATCGTCTTGTTATTTGTGATGCTAATTTTCCCTCAGCTGCGGTTGCAGCAGAGAGCGTGCTTGGACATCATCTTGAGATGAGTGTAGATGCAATTGTAGCGCTTGAAGCAATTTTGAGTGTTTTTCCAGTAGATACATTTGATGTTGATGTGCCGCCAGCTTGCGGAATGCAAGTAGTTGGGGCGCCAACTGAAATACCGGAAGTGGTTCAACTTGCTGATCCTTTGATTAAAGATGCCGGTGCTGATATCGAGTTGATTGAACGGCATGCATTTTATGCATCAGCAAAACAAACTTATGTTGTTATTCGAACTACAGAGACCAGGTTTTACGGGAACTTTATTCTTCGAAAAGGCGTTGTCTGGCCTAAATAAAACTGAAAATTTTGGCTAATAAAAAGACGGGGGATTGCTCCACCGCCTCTTAAAAGGTCTAATGATATCTTGTTTTTATTCGCTAAGGGCACTCACTTGAAGCGATGAGCCCGTGCTTGGGCGACGGTTTGATTTAAGCGCTACCACTTTGTATCCAGCCGCTTTCAATTCGCGTAAGAATGCTGGCAATGCCGCAACGGATCGGGCGTGAATATCGTGGAATAAGATAATGCCTTTACCGCGAGCTTTAACGCGTGCCATCGTGCGCTTAACAATCGTATCAGCTGAATCTTTGAAATAATCTTTTGAATCAATATCTACATCAAGAACCGTGACGCCGCGCTGTGAGAGCCATTTGCGCAATGCTGAGGTGCTTGCAAGATAAGGGAAGCGGAAAAACGGCGCATTAATGCCGGATTTTGCTAATGCCTTTTCACCTGCACGAATTTTCGATTTGCCAGCATCAAAAGAAACCTTTGCAAGATTTGCATGATCATATGTATGCGAGCCGATTGAATGTCCTCGCGCGCGAACTTGTTTGACGAGCCCAGGATGATAATTTGCCATGCTGCCAACCATTAAGAATGTGGCTTTCACACCATAATTGCTCAATGTGTTAAGGATGGCTGGCGTTTTGCCTGGGACTGGACCATCGTCAAATGTCAGTACCACTTCACCAGGTTTCAGTTTAATATCGGAGATA
Source organism: Lentilitoribacter sp. (assembly GCA_039986595.1). Classification (GTDB taxonomy): domain Bacteria; phylum Pseudomonadota; class Alphaproteobacteria; order Rhizobiales; family Rhizobiaceae; genus Lentilitoribacter. Next base: position 561,245 of record JBDWQJ010000005.1, on the reverse strand, counting down.
GAATTGACATAAATCGTTCTACCGGCAAGACCACCTGAGGATGGTTTTGATAAAGGAGACGAGCTTGGTGTTTCCGGAAACTTAACTTTGGGCTTTTTAGCTTCGCGAACAGGGGCAAAACTTCTAACAGTGTTTGCTTGCTTTGTGCTCGAGAGATTAGATGGTGAAGATAGGTTCCTCACGTTAGGGTCAACTTTAGCTTGCTTGCTTGCACACCCAGCCAATAGGGCTACACTTACCAAACACGCGGCAACTTTTACAATACGCATTTTTACACCGATACAAAATTTACTATTGCAAGCTTTATTTCATTTTATGGTTAATTTTCTCTCAATGGTGTATTCCAACGTTCAATTATCGTTGAACTGATATGAATTGCATTGCGCTGCAGCATTGGTGCGCGCTAAAAGAAATGCATGATTCTAGATCGTTTTTTCGAAAAATTTGAAGGTACTATCGATCCGTTTGAAGAAGTTGATAATCTTCAACCGCCTAAAACGACTTTGGCTTTCATTTGGCATTATATCAGACAAGCAAAACCTGTATTCGCACTTATGCTAATATTTGGTGGCCTTGTTGCTCTCTTTGAAGCTGCAATGTTCTATTTTATTGGGCAGATTGTAGATGTTTTAGCCAATGTTGATCCAGCCAAGGGCTGGGATGGATTGATATCCCAATACGGCTTTGAGCTTGCCGTGATGTTGTTTATCGCCACCATTGCGCGCGTGACTATTGTAACTGGTAGCGCGATCTTAGAAGAGCAAATCGTAGTTCCGGGGTTTTTTAACCGAGTGCGCTGGCAAGCCCATCGTCATGTGTCCAAGCAAAACCTACCTTTTTTCCAGAATGATTTTGCTGGCCGGATCGCCACCAAGATATTGCAGTCAGGACAAGCGACAGGCGATCTGATGATCTCTGCACTACAAGTGGTGTGGTTCATTGTCATTTATTCCGTCACAACGTTGACGATGGTCGCGACGCTAGACTGGCGTCTTGCTGCATTGGTCGCGGTTTGGATTTTGTTGTTTGTTATTATTGCGCGCTATTTGGTGCCACGTGTGAGGCGTAGTGCTAAAACTATGGCTGAGAAAAGCTCAATGCTCAATGGTCGTGTGACAGATAGCTATAGTAACATCCAGACATTAAAACTGTTTGCCAATGATGAAGAAAATGACCATTTTCTCAAAGACGGCGTGAAGCAGTTTATTTCAGCGCTTATCGTTTTTACAAGAAACATCACAACTGTTCGCCTCACACTTGCTGTCTTATCTGGTACCATGATTTCGCTCATCGCAATGTTGTCGATAGATCTTTGGTTGTCTGAATTGATTACAATTGGTGAAGTTGCGTTTGCCTTGGCGCTTATGCTTCGTTTGAGCTTGCTCATGGGGCGATTGATGACGCAGTTAAATTCGTTGATGCGCAATTATGGTACGATCCAAAACTGTGCGGATTTGATCTCCCAGCCGATAGGCTTGTTAGATAAACCATCAGCAATCGAGCTTGAGGTCGAAAATGCGTCTATTGAATTTGATCAAATTCATTTTAACTATCTTGAAGATAAGCCGGTCATTAAAGATCTATCGCTTTTCATAAAGCCGGGCGAGAAAATTGGTGTTGTGGGACCTTCTGGCGCTGGGAAATCCACATTAGCAAATCTGTTGTTGCGCTTTTTTGAAGTAGAGCAGGGCGCAATTCGAGTGGGAGGTCAAGATATTCGCGATATGACGCAACGTTCATTGCGTTCGCAAATTGGCGTTGTTACGCAGGATACTGCGCTACTTCATCGCTCACTTCGCGATAATATTTTATTTGGGCGTTCGGATGCTGATGATACCGACTTGTTAAATGCAATTGAACAAGCACAAGCGACAGAGTTCATCGAAAATCTTGAAGATTATAAAGGGCGCCGCGGGCTTGATGCCCATGCTGGCGAGCGCGGTGTTAAATTATCCGGTGGACAAAGACAGCGAATTGCCATTGCGCGCGTCATCTTAAAAGATGCACCTATATTGGTTTTAGATGAAGCCACTTCTGCACTTGATTCCGAAGTGGAAGCGATCATTCAAGTCCATTTAGAACGGTTAATGAAGGGTAAGACAGTTATCGCGATTGCGCATCGTTTATCCACTATTGCAAAGATGGATCGTTTGGTTGTGCTTGATCAGGGACGTATTGTGGAAAATGGAACACATGAGGAGTTATTGCAAAATGACGGGCTTTATGCACGCCTCTGGTCCAGACAGTCTGGCGGCTTTATTGCGTCAGATTGATCACGTTTATTCTGATTCTCTTTAAGAAGAAAAAACGCCGCTAAAACTTGGCTGTTTGAAAGTTTTCCACTGAATGGAAAGTTTGTTGTTGATTTGAGTGCTTTTTTGCCGCGACAATGTGCCATCCTTTGCGGGTTGGGTATGGACTTATTGAGAGAAGGGGCATAGAACGCGCTTAATTGGGTGCCCTCGCGCCGATAGTGTTGATTCATGTCAATAATTTGACCTTACCAATATTATCGAGCAAGTTTTTAAGGAGACATTGAACCGTGAGTGAACAAGACAACGGAAAAAATGATCAAAACGAGCCAACTCGTCGCGATTTTCTTTATTTATCGACTGGAATGGCCGCAGCAGTAGGTGCTGTCGGTGTTGCCTGGCCGTTTATTGACCAAATGAACCCGGATGCTGCGACACGTGCCGCTGGCGAGCCGATCGAGGTCAATGTTTCAAGCTTAGAGCCTGGTGGCCATGTCATCGTTAAATGGCGCGGTAAGCCATACTTTGTGCGTTATCTTACAGATGACGAAGTTGTTGCTGCGGATCAATTAACTGCAGGTGACATGAAAGATTTTGCACCAGTTGATACGCGTTTGGGCGGACCTGGTGATGATGCGAAAAAATGGGTTGTGGTATCTGCAAACTGTACACACCTTGGATGTGTGCCACAGGTTGTTGATAGTAAGCCAGAAGGTTGGGCATGTGCGTGTCACGGTTCAGTCTTTGATACAACTGGCCGTATCTTGCGTGGACCAGCTGCTGTTAACTTGCCAAAACCACCTTACGTTTTTGCAAACGAAACAACGCTTGTTATCGGCACAGATCAGGCATAAGGGGAGATATTTATGAGTGGAAATCATTCAACATATGAACCAACAAGCGGTTTAGGGAAATGGGTAGATAGTCGTCTTCCATTGCCACGTTTGGTTCATGATAGTTTCGTGTCTTATCCAGTGCCACGAAATCTAAACTATGCCTACACATTTGGTGGCATTTTGTCGATTATGCTGGTTGTGCAGATCATCACAGGTATCGTGCTTGCAATGCACTATGCAGCTTCAACAGAATTGGCGTTTAATTCTGTAGAAAGCATCACACGTGATGTGAACTACGGTTGGTTGTTGCGTTATATGCACGCTAACGGCGCTTCATTCTTCTTTATTGCTGTTTATCTCCACATCGCGCGTGGCCTTTACTACGGTTCATATAAAGCACCTCGTGAAATCCTTTGGATTTTGGGTGTTGTTATCTATCTTCTAATGATGGCGACAGGCTTTATGGGTTACGTTCTTCCTTGGGGACAAATGTCTTTCTGGGGTGCGACAGTGATCACAGGCTTCTTTACAGCCTTCCCAGTGATTGGTGAGCCAATTCAGCAATTGCTACTTGGTGGTTTTGCAGTTGATAATCCAACGCTTAACCGTTTCTTCTCTCTTCACTACCTATTGCCGTTTATGATTGCAGGTGTTGTTGTTCTTCACGTTTGGGCGCTTCACGTAACTGGTCAAACAAACCCAACAGGTGTTGAAGTTAAGTCGAAAACTGATACGCTTCCATTTACTCCATTTGCAACAATTAAAGATGCACTTGGAATGGCTGTGTTCTTGTTGGTATTTGCCTACTTCATCTTCTTCATGCCAAACTTCCTTGGTCACGCGGATAACTATATTCCTGCTGATCCTTTGGTAACGCCGGCGCACATTGTTCCTGAATGGTACTATCTTCCATTCTACGCGATCTTGCGTGCGATTACATTTGATTTAGGTCCTATCGATTCTAAATTGGGTGGCGTTTTGGCGATGTTTGGATCAATCATCATCCTCTTCTTCTTGCCATGGCTTGATACATCAAAAGTGCGTTCAGCTGTTTACCGCCCTTGGTACAAGTTGTTCTACTGGTTGTTCGTCGTCAATGCGATCTTCCTAGGTTGGCTTGGTGCGAAACCTGCAGAAGGTATTTACACAGCATTGGCTCAAGTGGGTACAGCTTACTACTTTGGTTTCTTCATTATCATCATGCCACTTCTTGGTCTGGTAGAAACACCAAAACGATTGCCAAACTCAATCACCGAAGCCGTTCTTGGTAAAAGTGGATCGGGGGCTGGAAAGCCTGATGAGGCTGTTGCCTCTGCCGAAACACGCGGTTAATCGACGACAGATAAGGAACAAAGTCATGAAAAAAGTTATTTCAACTATCCTTCTGCCGCTGATGATGATCGGTCTAGTAGGTGTGACAGCTGCTTCAGCTGCAAGCGGATATCCAGTCAATAAGCCAAAAGAGCTTGATTGGTCATTTGCTGGGCCATTTGGCAAATATGATAAAGGTCAGCTTCAGCGCGGCTTGAAAGTTTATGTGGAGGCATGCTCTGCATGTCACTCAATGGATCTTGTTGCCTTCCGCACATTGGAAGCACTTGGTTACTCACGTGAGCAAGTCAAGTCATTCGCAGCTGAATATGAAGTGGAAGCAGAACCAAATGCAGATGGCGATGTTGAAGATCGTCCGGCAATTGCATCTGATCACTTCCCTTCACCGTTTGCGAATAAACAAGCTGCTGCGTCTGCAAATGGTGGTGCGGTTCCTCCGGACTTCTCATTACTCGCAAAAGCTCGTTATGTTGAGCGTGGTTTCCCGCAATTCGTCTTTGATATCTTCACAGGCTACAATGAAGCTGGACCAAACTACATCTACTCACTTCTAACAGGGTATGAAGATGCGCCTGCTGGTGTGGAAGTTGGTGCTGGTACGCATTACAATCCTTACTTCATCAACGGTACTGCGCTTGCAATGGCTGCGCCTTTATCAGATGAGTTGGTATCTTATGATGATGGTACGCCTGAAACATTGGATCAATATGCGAAAGATATCTCAGCATTTTTGATGTGGACTGCTGAACCTCACCTTGAAGAGCGTAAGCGTACGGGTTTCATTGTGATCAGTTTCTTGTTGATCCTAACGATCTTGATTTACCTTACTAAGCGTTCAATCTATTCAAGAATTGAGCACTAAGTTCATATAAATACATTTAAAACGCCGGCTTGATTTTATCGAATTAAGTCGGCGTTTTTGTTTCTAATACCCGATATCTATGCCAGGAGCACATAATGAGTGATTTACAATCTGAGCTGAAAAATGCGATCAGAACCATTCCTAATTATCCTCATGAAGGAATTATGTTTAGAGATATCACGACGCTTTTGAGTAACCCGAGTGCGTTTAGGCGTTCAGTAGATGAAATGGTTCATCCGTTTACCGGTGCTGGTATTTCTCAAGTTGTTGGTATTGATGCGCGTGGGTTCATCTTCGGTGGGGCGATGGCGCACCAACTTTCTGCTGGCTTCTTGCCTTTACGTAAGAAGGGTAAATTGCCTTATGAAACTGTAACGATGAGCTATGCTTTGGAATATGGCGAAGCGGAACTTGAGATCCATACAGATGCTGTTCAAAAGGGTGAAAAGGTTATTTTGGTAGATGATTTAATCGCAACCGGTGGCACTGCTGAAGCTGGTATTAAATTGCTGCAGATGCAGGGCGCTGACATTGTAGCAGCTTGCTTTGTGATCGATTTGCCTGACTTAGGTGGCCGCAAGAAGATTGAAGATTTGGGTGTACCTGTCAGAACGCTATTAGAGTTTGAAGGCGATTAAGTTTAACGCTCAATCCACCACGTTTTGACATTTTTTTGCCAAGACGTTTGGTGCAGCTCTGGTTCTTCTGTGTCAAATTTTGGATAACCTAGACATAGATAGCCGGTAAATTGCCAGCTATCAGGAACATCCAACATGGTGTTGAGATCGTCAGTCTTGAGGATTGATACCCAACCCACACCAATATTCAATGTTCGAGCTGTTAGCCATAGATTATGGATGGCGATTACAGTGGAGTAAATAAGCGTTTCGGGCATTGTTTGGCGGCCAAGACCCTTACCTAAATCAGGTTCCATATCTGTGAAGACAGCCAAGTGTAAAGGCGCTTCGTTTAGGCCTGCCAGCTTGAGATTGTTGTAATTTTCTAATTCTTCATCTGAGTAAACACCGGCAGCAGATGCGTTTGAAGACTTGAAGTTTTCGTAGACCTGCTTTTTAAGATCGTCACTACCAACCCTTACAAACCGCCAAGGGCGGCTATTGCCGACTGAAGGTGATAGGTCTATGGCAGATAAAAGCTGCTCAATTTGATCATCAGCTATCGGTGTTGTTTCAAAATGTCTGACATCGCGTCGCCACGATAGCAAGTTTAAAAGCGTATCAGTGTCATTTTGATTAAACTTCATCGAGCATTCTAGTGCGATTAAGTGTTGAATTTAAAGAGCATAACATCACCATCTTGAGTGATGTATTCTTTACCCTCGTCACGGGCTTTACCTGCTTCTTTTGCTGCGGTTTCACCGCCAAGAGTAACATAATCATCAAAAGCAATTGTTTGCGCGCGAATAAAGCCACGTTCAAAATCAGTATGAATAACACCGGCAGATGCTGGCGCTTTTGTGCCTTTACTTACTGTCCATGCGCGCGCTTCTTTCGGGCCAACTGTGAAGAATGTAATAAGCTCTAATAGCTCATAACCTGCACGAATTAGCCTGTCTAATCCGGCTTCATCCAAGCCGAGTTCTTCAAGGAACATTTCAGCTTCTTCATCATCAAGCTGCGCAACTTCTGCTTCAATAGCTGCTGATATAACCACAGTATGAGCACCTTGCTCAGCTGCCATTTTAGCAACAGCTTCTGATTGGCTATTGCCCTTGCCTGCGTCTTCTTCTGCAACATTACAGACGTATAAAACAGGTTTTGAGGTTAAAAGGTTCAAGCTTTTAAGAATGCGCAAATCTTCGTCGGCAATGCCATCAAGCATATGGCGTACAGGCTTGCCATCATTGAGCAATTTAAGAGCATCTTCCATAATTGGTAAAAGGACTTGCGCTTCTTTATCTTTACCCGTTGCGCGTTTGCGCATTTTATCGGTGCGCGCTTCAAGGCTTTCAAGATCTGATAGCATCAATTCAGTTTCGATTGTTTCGGCGTCCGCTACAGGATCAATCTTACCTTCAACATGGGTAATGTCATCGTCTTCAAAACAGCGAAGCACGTGAACGATCGCATCAACTTCTCTGATATTGGCTAGGAATTGGTTGCCTAGGCCTTCGCCTTTAGAGGCACCACGAACTAGACCTGCAATATCAACAAATGAAATACGGGTTGGGATTGTTTCTTTCGAATTCGCAATTTCTGCAAGTTGATTAAGACGCTTATCAGGAACTGCAACTTCACCAGTGTTTGGTTCAATTGTACAAAATGGGTAGTTTGCAGCTTGCGCGGCAGCTGTTCGAGTTAGCGCATTGAAAAGTGTTGATTTTCCAACATTTGGTAGACCAACAATACCACATTTAAATCCCATAGAAACGTTCTCTCATGTAATGAAAATAATAATCAGGCTATGAGGGAAACGCAGCGCTTGGTCAAGGGTTTGCGCAAATATTCAGCTGAATGTTACGGTTCGGCGATAAAATATCCCCGCCATACAATGTGCAGGGCAGGGATATATCGGTTTATTGCTTAGTGACAAGCAGGACGTTTGCCTGGCAATAGCACTTTGTCGATCACGTGGATCACACCGTTATCGGCTTTGATGTCTGCAATCACAACATTTGCTGTTTGTGGTGTGCTGTCTCCGATTGTTACGCCAGAACCGCTTTTTGTAACGCAAAGACGTTTGCTTGCAAGAATTGGTTTGATGTAGATTGAATCGTGCGGTAGTTGACCAGATACCAAGCTGCGGTCATCAACGTGGTATAGTAAGATGTCAGTCAATTGACCTTTGTTTTCTGGTTTCAATAGTGTTTCAACTGTACCGGCTGGTAGCGCATCAAATGCAGCGTTGACTGGCGCGAAAACTGTAAAGTGACCTTTACCTGCAAGTGTCTCTGCAAGTCCGGCAGCTTTAACTGCTGCAACAAGAGTGGTGAAGCGATCGTCATTTGCTGCGATGTCAACAATGCTTGCTGCGTTTGCAGCAGTTGCAGATAGGGCGATAACAGCGGCAGCTGCAGTTCTTTTCAAAAGAGTTTTCATTTTTTGATCCTTTATCGTTCGAGGTTATGGGTAAGGCTACGCGAACGAATATTGATTAGATCATTTGTTGGGATTATTTATTATTTTGCGCAAAAACGGGCTGTAGTAGAAAGATTTTTGCGTTTTTTGCAAATCTATGAAATAAAATAGAAAAATTGAGTGGAACAACATGGGCGAATTTGGATCTATGAAAATTTTGATAAATACTATTTCATTTTTAGCAATAATGACGACGTCTGTTTTAGCAGATAGCTGTTGGACCCATAATGGGTCATTAATGCGATTGCAGGCGGATGGAAATAACCGCTGGTTCTCATACGAAAATCCAAAATCATCGCTTAGACAATCTGGAATACAGCGCGGTACATTGCTGTTTAATGGTCAAAATAACGGTGATTGGTATTCAGGGCTTTCACGCGTATTTTCAAAATACTGTGTTGGTAATCCATTGGAATACTATGTAGAAGGGCCAGTAAGCCGTAATCCATTGCGTATTACGATGACCGGTACGCGAGAGAAATCACGGCAGTGCGTGTCCACAGGCGTGATTACCACAGATGTCCTGGTCTTTACATATTCACATCAGTGCTAAGTGCAGCAGTGCTTATTTACTTCTTGTCACCAAGAAGCTTCTTAAGCATTTCAGCCATTGGTCCGCTTGCTTGCGTGGTTGGTGATGACTTTCTAGCTTGATGAATATGAGAATTTGCCTTTGGCTTTTGTGAGCCAGAGGTTTTTTTAGTTGTATCTTTTGGCTTGCTGGATTTTGATGCCTCGCCATTAGGATTGACCGCTAAAGCGATTTTATTCATCAATCCGGCCGCATCGTCTTTTACGAGTAGCTCGATCTGATCAGCTGTCGTTTGCAACAGTGGGTCTAGCCAATCGTAGTCAAGTTTGGCAAAATCGCCAAGAACATGTGAGTTAACCCGCGCTTTATTGCCAGGATGGCCAATACCAATTCTCACACGTTGATAGTCTTTGCCGCAATGCGCATCAATTGATTTAAGCCCATTGTGCCCACCATGGCTGCCGCCACGTTTAATGCGTGTTTTGCCAGCAACTAAATCCAATTCATCGTGGAAGACAATAATATCATCACAGGTGAGTTTAAAAAACCGCATCGCTTCACCGACCGCTTCGCCGGAAAGGTTCATAAATGTCTGAGGTTTTAAAATCAGGATCTTTTCGCCAGCAATTTTGCCTTCAAAGACCTCAGACTTAAATTTGTTCTGTGATTTGGAAAAGTTATGGCGGTCGATGATTGCATCAACCGCCATGAACCCGACATTATGCCGGTGTTTTTGGTATTTGGGGCCGGGATTTCCAAGTCCTACAATGAGTAACATGGTCTAAGCCCCAAATAACTTATTCTGAAGCGTCTTCTGCTGCTTCGCCACCTTCAGCAGCAGCTGCTGCATCGGCTGCATCATCAGCTTCGTCTTGTGCGCCGCCAGGAGATGCGATCGTTGCAACTGTGAAGTCACGATCTGTAATTGTTGGCTCAACACCTTCAGGCAATGTGATCGCTGAAATGTGTACCGCATCACCAATGTTCAATTCAGCAAGATCAGCAACAAGTGCTTCTGGAATTGAGTTGGCTGGGCAAGCAACTTCAACAGTGTGACGTACAACGTTCAAGATACCGCCGCGTTTGATGCCGACACATGTGTCTTCGTTTTCAAACTGCACAGGTACTTCCACAACAACTTGTGTGTTTTTAGATACGCGCAAGAAATCAACGTGCATGACGAAGTCACGAACAGGATCAAGCTGGTAGTCTTTTGGAAGAACGTTGACTTTATCACCATCGACGTCAATCGAAAGGATGTTTGTCATGAAGCCACCTGCGTGAATACGCATTGTTGCTTCTTTGCGTGAGATGGCGATAGAAACAGGGGACTGTTTATCACCGTAAATAGATGCTGGAATTTGACCGTTACGACGAAGTTCCCGGGCGGACCCCTTACCAACCCGTTCGCGCGCAACAGCTTTGAGTGTATCGCTCATAGCGTGTTCCTTACTTTAAATATATGGAGTTGTTTATGCTTGGCCAAATAGGCGGCTTAAACATCGGACATAAAGTCCGAAACCATGTTGCCTCCAAGGGTGTCTACATGGATGAGCAGCTCTTAGACCATTGTGCTGTGACTTGCAAGTTTTTGTACCGATTTTATCACCCAAGCAATGGCTGGATAACTAATTTAATGAATATGTTTGAATGAGATCAGCAATGCGCTTGCGTTGGCTGCGCATTTCGGAACGCTCAAACTTATTTTGCGCACGATTTAACTGTCTACGATTGGCTGATGCGAGACGCGAAATTTTGCGGTTCATGACATCGCAATTTCGTTGCGGTTTTAAGTTTTTAACCGAGTTTGCCAAATCTGTGATCGCGTCTTCTGCAATACGGACGTGATCTTCTTCATGCCGTTTTACATCGCTGTAAAGTGCTTTCCAAAAAATACGCACACTTTCAGGCGATTTAGAGTTATCAACCCATTTTGGTAATTGAATGGAACTTACCATGGTGAACTTAGCAGCCGATATATGGCATTTGCCGTTCTTGGTAATAAATCGCACCGGGCTTTCTAGATCAAAAGTGGTATAGCCTGCATGGCCAATACCTAGATTTGACCTTGGACCGTTTTTCTGGATGCTTTGCCAGATTTGTTCAACGCTCGTACCACCGACATTAAATGTGCTGTATTTAGTTGAATAGCTCGTTTGTGCAAATGAAGTTGCGCACAATATGACGAGCATTATTGGAATAGCGATTAGGCTCGCCAACAAACGCCGTCCATAAAACTGCATAAATTTTATGGCACTACGCATATATTTCCTAATCAAACAGGCTGGAGACGGACTTCTCTGCAGATGTTCTGTTAATCGCTTCACCAATTAAGCTTGCAGTTTCTATCACTCTGATATTTGGCGCTGCTTGCACTTCCGGTGTTGCGCGAATTGAATCTGTGATCACCAATTCACGAAGCTTTGAATCTGCAATTCTCGTAGCCGCACCACCTGATAAAACACCATGGGTAATGTAGGCTGTCACTGAATTGGCTCCATTTGCTAGCATTGCTTCTGCAGCATTGCACAAAGTGCCACCTGAATCCACAATGTCATCAACCAATAAGCAATCTTTGCCAGACACATCACCAATGATGTTCATAACTTCGGACTCGCCAGGGCGGTCGCGTCGTTTATCAACGATTGCCAAAAGTGCATCTAAACGTTTTGCTAATGCGCGGGCACGAACCACACCGCCAACATCAGGTGAGACAACCATTAAGCTGCCTTTTTCATAACGTTCTTTAATGTCTCGGGCCAAAGTCGGCATGGCAAAAAGATTGTCTGTTGGAATATCGAAGAAACCTTGGATCTGACCGGCATGAAGATCCATGGTCAAAACGCGGTCTGCACCTGCTTCTGTGATCAGGTTTGCAACAAGTTTCGCTGAGATCGGGGAGCGGGGTCCGGGTTTACGGTCCTGACGGGCATATCCAAAATAGGGAAGTACCGCTGTGATCCTGCGCGCTGACGAACGTCTCGCCGCGTCGATCATGATCAAAAGCTCCATCAGATTATCGTTAGCAGGATAGGATGTCGATTGAACGATGAAGACATCTTCACCTCGAACATTTTCCTGAATTTCAACGAATATCTCTTGGTCTGCAAAGCGTCGAACGCTTGCCTTTCCAAGATGAAGGTTAAGGTATTGGCAAATATTCTCCGCCAGTTGCTGGTTTGAGTTGCCCGCAAAAATCTTCATCTTGTTCCGCCCGTATCTCTACAATTGGGTCCCGCATATAACGTATGATATATGCATGCGCATTTGGTCAAGTTAATCAACTCTGCCAAAAGGCTATGGCAGTGCTTTTAGCGGCCTTTACGACGATTTCAAGAACCTTTCCACATAAAAATGCATTTCTTGACAGAATCCTGAAGATGGTTCCAATTTAAAACGTTTCAGGTGACTGTTAGCTCTGTTGTCGTTGCCAATTTATAAATTCTGTTACGCTTTTGCTGGCAATTTTTTGCATAACTTGGGGTGTTACGAACTGCCATGGGTCTGCTCCAGCGCCAATTGTATCGCTTTGCCCTTGGATTCGGTAAAGTCGCGCACCTGTTGGGTCTAAAATATCCCAAACGTAAACAATCGTTGTGTTCGTTTCATCAGAGAATGCCGATAAAAACCCTTTGATCGCATATTGCGCTTCGGCATTGGATGCCGAGACAATTGTGATGCCGTTTTCTTTGGTTTTCTGAGCCAATGTTTGCGATAAAATGTTTAGTTTATCTGCCGGTGCCCCCGTTACGGGCAGAAAGCTTACCAATATGCCTTGGTCAACTGATTGCGTTACCGCAGCAGATGAAGGTGTAGTTGTGGTGTTGCTCGCATTAGGGATGGGCTGAAGCACGCTTTCTGTGCTGTTGCAGCCTGTAAGGGCAAAAACAACAAGTAAGACGAACCCAACCAAACTCTTAAATCTAAATGCCATGCGCTGTGCTTACCTTCAGTAAAAACGTTAGTTTAGTATCAACACTGGATTAAGTCGAAGCCGTTTTGGGATAAATTCTCAGCCTTTCCCTGTGTGGTCAAAAAGGTTTGGCCGAGAGTCATTGCGGTTTCGGTTTCAGAATCAGCAATAATCATATGTGCAAACAATGTCATCCCCGGTTTGATTTCCTGCGGGTTGTTCTCGTAAAACATCTGATGCTCCATCCATGATGGCGTAAACCGTGCGCCAAGTGAATAACCGCAAGCATTTAGACGATGGTTGGATAATCCTTTTGCATCTAATGCATCTGCATGCGCTTGGAAAACGTCTCCAAATGTTTTGCCCGGTTGCATGTTATCAACCACAGCAATGAGTGCTTCTTGGCTTGCTTCAAACAGTTTGCCGTGAAGTGGCATTGGCTTGCCGATAATTATCGTGCGCATCATTGCCGCATGATAATGGGCAAAAGAACCAGCCCATTCCAAAGTTAACTGGTCATTTTGCGATAGTTTTCGACGGCCTGATTTATATCGACAAAGAAGAGCGTCCCTTCCGGAGCCAATGATAAATTCATTGCCGGGATAATCACCTCCATTTGCAAAGATTACGCTTTGCATGGCAGCCAGAACAGAAGCTTCATCTCCATCTGATTTAACAGCAGCAATTGCAGCATCCAGCGCATCATCAGCTAAAACACCAGCGCGTTTTGCATATTCGATTTCTTGTTCACTTTTGACAAGTCGTAGTTCGCTAATGAGATAGGATTGTTCAATCAGTTCGGCAAAGTTATCCAATTGACCTGTGACTTTCCGATAGTTCGCAGCAGTTAGCCCGTGTGTGTCGAGTTCAATGCCAAGCTTTTTACCAGATAAGCCGAGTTCAGATAAAATGTCCTTGAGGTCAGACGCGGGGTTTGCATCTGCGCGATCTTTCCATATGCGAATGTCACCAATATTAGATGTTTGCTGCGCTTGGCGTAAATCTGCGGAGCGTGTCAGCAAGATCATATCGTTTTGCGTAAGGATCAAGCATTGGAAGAAGCAATATCCGAATGTGTCATAGCCTGTCAGCCAATACATGCTCTCTTGCGCGAAAATTAGCATGGCATCATTTTCATTTGCCTTCATGCCTGCGCGAACGCGCTCAACGCGGGATTTATATTCATCATCGGTGAAATAGATTGGCATTAATTTAACCTAACGTAATAACAGAAAGTTGCCGACCATAATCTTTTTCGCTGCGATGTGTCGTGCGTCTGTAGGAAAAATAACCGTTGTCTTCATCATATGTGCAAACCGCTAAATCTTCGGCAATCACACCTGCTGATTTTAGCTGATCCTGAATGAAGGCATTCAAGTCATAAAGATAATGATCTTTTGTCTGAGATGGTTTGAAGTGTTTTGAAAGACTTTCATCTTTGTCGAGGAAGCGTTGATAAAACTCTGGCCCAACTTCATAGTTCTTTTGCGAAATGCATGGTCCAAGTGAAGCTGTGATATTCTCACGCTTAGCACCAAGGTCAATCATCTTTTCAATAGTGTTTTGTAAGACACCATCAAATGCACCGCGCCAACCAGCATGGGCAGCACCGATAACTTTGTTCTCAGGATCTGCAAATAATACCGGGCCACAATCTGCTGTGACAACCCCCACCGCGGTTCCCGGTGTTTTGGTAACAATGCCATCGGCTTTAGGTCGATCTTGCACAATACCGCCAGTTGCAACAAATACGTCCGAGGAATGATGTTGATGAAGCGTTGCCAAGTTTACAGGCTTTGTATTCAATGCGCTGCAAATACGTTCTCTATTTTCAATAACGCTATTAGTATCATCACCTGAACCAAGGCCAGCATTTAAGCTTGAAAAAATGCCATCTGAACAGCCACCATGGCGCGTGAAAAAACCGTGGCTGATGCCCGACTGCGCATGAAGCACTTTCAGTTTTGGGCTTTCGATAAACTGAGCAACTGGTTTTGAATTCACTGATTACACCTCTTGCATCACCGCTAATGTCTTTTTGGCGCGCATATTGAAATTTATGAAGCGTTAGTTTGGATGATTCTCTTCATTGGAGATAGTGTTACCAGCGATAAATGGTGCAAGTTGAATTGGTGCACCGCTAATGGCTAGGACCTTAAACAATTCACCCATATTGCCTTGACCTTCGCCTGCAAGGCGTTCAACTGCGCTTCTGATTTCTTGCTGTGTTGCGTGATCTTTGTTGTGTCCGAGCGCCCCAGCGCGTTGCAACAGTCCTAATCCAACCAGAAAATCACCCTGATGCATGATACCATGAATATGTGAGCCTGCCGCATGAGAGACATGCATTAGCGTTTCAAAATCCACATGACTGGTTAAGTCCGCAACACCGGGGTTTGCCAGCGGATGATCATAGTTATGCTTGCGAATAGCTTGTAAGGTGTCGCCAAACCCAGCGGCATTAAAGCCATAGTCGATGACCAACGCGCTGCCACCTTGTTCAGATAAGCGCGCGGCAATGGAAGCCACAACATTTGCGCGTGCCGGAGCGAGTTCATAAATTGTACCGATGGGTTGGGTTTTATGATTTTCAGGTAATAAATCAGGATCAATACCCGCAACCCCGACTGTGAAATTGAGTTGATCGTTTGCGTCAACTGTCACCATGCGCTCGCGAAAACCAGTATCGGTCTTTACAAACTGCCGGATTGGAATTGCATCAAACAATTCGTTGGCTACAAGCAAAGTAAAGCCGTCTGGAACATCTTCAAATGTATCATGCCAGGTGATCTTGTCTTTATATAAGGACAATGTCTCAGCTTGTTTTTCTCTCAGGCGAGGGCTCGTTTCAACCATATGAATTGTCAGCTGATTAAGATGTGTTTTTTGCGCTTGAGATATCACTCTGAGCGCATCAGCCATTAATGTTCCGCGTCCTGGCCCAATCTCAACCAAGCGAACCGGACCTTGTGGCGCATGCTTTTGCCAGGATTGCACGAGATATATGCCAAGCATTTCACCAAAAAGCTGGCTGATTTCAGGGGCGGTTATGAAGTCACCCTCATGCCCAAAGGGTTCTTTTGTTTTGTAATAACCATGTTCAGGGTCAGCCAAACATAGCGCAAAATAGTCCGCAACACTGATTGGACCATTCACGTTTACTAAATCCCGGATCTTTAATTCCAAGGGTGTAGGCATGTTTTTAAGCTATTCCGACCTGATTGTTTTAACCCGCGAAGATGCAGTTAGCATACCCCATAGGCCTATCGCAAGCAGTGGAATGGATAGAAGCATTCCCATTGTAAACCAGCCGCCAAATATAAAACCAATATGGGCATCTGGTTCGCGGAAGAATTCAACGAATATTCGTGCACTTCCATATCCAAAAATAAAGGCGCCTGCGATGAAGCCAGGTTGTTTGAGTTTTTTAAACACAAGACACAGAACCGCTAGAATTAAAAAGAGCACAATGCCTTCCAGTATGGCTTCGTATAGTTGAGAAGGGTGACGCGGAAACGGGCCTCCGCCTGGGAATACAAAAGCCCAAGGGGCTGAGGTTAATCGACCCCAGAGCTCTCCGTTGATGAAATTTGCAATACGTCCAAAGAATATTCCTACAGGGGCCGCTGCACATACAATATCAAACAGGCTCCACATGCTGAATTTGCGCAAGTAAGCAAATAGCATCATTGCAATAACTGTACCCAATACGCCGCCATGAAAAGACATGCCGCCATTCCATACCTCAATAATTCGCGCTGGATTTTCAAGTATCGAGGCGAAATCGTAAAATAAGATATAGCCGATACGCCCACCTGCAACGATGCCGATAGCCGCCCATAAAACAAAATCATCTAAATCAATCATCTTCATGGCTTGCTGATTATTTGGCCAAAGATTGCTGCGCTTTTGCAACTCTCGTGCATATGCCCAGCCCAATAAGATGCCCGCGACATAAGCAAGGCCATACCATCTGACATCAAAAGGGCCGATAGAAAAGATGACGGGATCAATTTTCGGAAATGTGAGAAGTGAGAATGGAAGTAGTATAATGTCCAAGAAATTGATCCGTATCTGAAGTTGATATTGTTGGTGGCTTCAAAAAGCACCTAAAACTGCGCCGCGACAATGCGTTTAGTTTATGGTCTGGTCAAGGCAAAGACATTCAACTTGCGGTGATTTGCCCATTATTTAGGTGCTGAAATTTCTTGCAAAAGTATAAGCTTATACTTACTTCAGGTATAAAGAATGTTGCTTAATGCATGATCACACAAAGAGGTGAATGAGATGAACCAAGGTCCAAATCGAATTTTCGATGAATTTGCAAAGCTTATGACAGATGCAGCTGGCGCGGCACAAGGTGTGGCAAAAGAAGCGGAAACAGCACTGCAAAGTCAGTTTGAGCGTTTCTTAAATAATGCCGACATTGTCAAACGCGATGAATTTGATGCCGTTCGTGAAATGGCCGTAAAAGCACGTGAAGAAAACGATGCCCTTAAAGCGCGGATTGATGAACTTGAGAAGCAGTTAGCTGCAAGTCAGAAACCTGCAAAATCGTCCCCACGCAAACCGAAAGCATCTTCAGACTAACACTCTGAATCTTATAAAAACTTTATACATATTTTTTTTCCACAGGGCGACGCGTCCTGTGGAGAGCCAAAAAACCCTTATTCCTGAGTCATTTACTAAAGACTTTGGAATCAATTTGGTAATTGTAAATAAGCCGTTCAAAAATATTTTTCAGCATCGGGGGATGGAATGCTGAATCTGCTCTTATACACTGATTCTTATAGATGATTCGGAATTCTGTCCGGTAAGCCTCGCAAAGGCTTGTTGCGTCAGTATCCTAGATATAAATTTGATAATTGTTGGTTTTGAGTTCGCATTCTAAAAGAATTAGAGCTTTGAAGCAGATGAGGCTTTGTGATGAATTTGGTTGAGTTAGATATTGAGCGGCATTCTAACCCGGTAGATGTGATTGAATTTGTTGCGGCCAATAATGATTGGTCTTTCGAGCGTTCCTGTGATGATGAAATTGCGATGATCATCGAAGGTGAGTGGGCAAATTATCAGATATCATTTTCCTGGCTTGAAGCCCATGAGGCGCTTCATATTGCCTGTGCGTTTGACTTCAACGTCCAAGACAACAGATCTCACGAATTGCTGAAACTTATCTCCTTGATCAATGGTCAGGTTTTAATGGGGCACTTTGATTTGTGGTTGAAAGACAGTGTGATGATCTTCCGCCAGTCTTTGCTCTTATCTGGTGGAGCAGAACCAACGAGCCAGCAGGTTGAAAGCTTACTTTCAAGCGCGGTTGAATCCTGCGAAGCATATTTTCAGTCTTTCCAATTTGTGGCTTGGGCTGGCATTGATGCGCAAAAAGCAATTGATCTTGTCATGTTTGAGACCCAAGGTTCGGCCTAAATGTCATCTGATCGTCCGATAGTTCTCCTGGGTGCAGGAAATATGGGTGGTGCCGTATTACGCGGCTGGCTAGATCATGATTTAAATGTCGCCCCATTTTATGTAGCGGACCCTGGTTTAAGTGCTGATATGGCAAAACAGCTGGATGAGCGCGGCATAAGCCATGGGCCATCAGTACCATCTGATGCAAAAGCTTCCGTTCTGGTTTTAGCGATTAAGCCTCAAATGATGGACAAAGTTTTACCATCAGTTATCTCATGTGTTGATGAAAACACCTTAATTGTCAGTATTGCCGCTGGTACAACGATTGCGGTGATTAAATCACATATTGCTTCAGGGCTCGTTGTTCGGGCGATGCCAAATACGCCTGCAATGATTGGGCGCGGGATTACCGGTGTGATGGCGGAAGATGGTTTGTCAGGCGACGGGCGAGAACTCGTTACTCAGCTTTTATCGGTATGTGGTCCGGTTGAATGGTTTGACGATGAGAGCACGATTGATGCGGTGACCGCTGTTTCTGGTAGCGGTCCGGCATATGTTTTCTTGTTGGCTGAAGTTATGGCGCAAGCTGGAGTAAAAGCAGGGTTGGAACCTGAGCTTGCCATGCGTCTTGCGCGTGAAACTGTTTCTGGAGCAGGGGAGCTTATGCGTCGTTCCGATGATGATGCGAGCACACTCAGGCAGAATGTGACCTCCCCTGGAGGTACGACAGCTGCAGCGCTTGCAGTGCTGATGGCTGAAGATGACGGGATGCAACAGATTTTTGATCGTGCTATTTTAGCAGCCAAAACCCGTTCAGAGGAACTTGCGAAATAATGTCAGATTTTATTGCTTGGGATGACTTTGAAAAAGTTGATATTCGTATGGGGACTGTGATTGAAGCCAATCTATTTCCCGAGGCGCGCAAACCTGCGATTAAAATGAAAATTGATTTTGGCCCAGAAATTGGGATCAAAAAGACCTCAGCACAAATTACCGTACACTACCAACCAGAGGAGTTGGTCGGCCGTCAGGTCATGGCTGTGGTCAATTTCCCACCACGACAAATTGGCCCGTTTATGTCCGAAGTGCTAACGCTCGGATTTGCTGATAAAGATGGTGCAATCGTTCTTGCTGGTGTTACCAAAGATATTCCAAACGGCGAGCGCTTGATGTAGTTTAGCAGTTAAGCTGGCACGCGCACCGTTGCTTTTAAGCCGCCGAGCTTGCTATCAGAAAGCGTGATATCACCGCCATGGCTTCTTGCTATGTCTTGGGCAATCGCGAGCCCTAAACCTGTTCCTTGCTCATCCTGATTGCGCGCTTCATCTAATCTGAAAAATGGTCTAAACACATCTTCTCGTGATGCTTCGGGTATGCCTGGGCCATCGTCTTCGACAGTAAACACAAGCCATGCTGCATCTGATGTGACGGTAATTTTGACCTTATTTCCATAGCGGCAAGCATTTGAAAACAGATTGTTTATGATGCGGGTAAAGGCACCTGGTCGCACATCTGCTTGGCTAATACCTGTGACGCTGCTGGTGACTTCTTTACCGTGTAGCTTACCATCTTTTTCAAGCTTGCTGACAAGCGCGTTGAGATCGATTGAACCGAAATCTTCTTCAGCTTCACCCTTAGTAAAGGCAAGATATCCTTCAAGCATGGACTGCATGTCTTTAACATCTTGATCAAGGCTTTTGATTTCCTCATCATCACCGAGAATTGCCAATTGCAAACGAAAACGTGTGAGAACGGTGCGTAAGTCATGGCTGACACCTGATAGCATTGCTGTTCTTTGTTCGATTTGCTTTTCAATCCGTTCACGCATTCGAATAAATGCAAGGCCCGCGCGCCGCACTTCATCAGCGCCTCTGGGACGGAAATCCTCAGGTGTTGGTTGTCCTTTACCAAACTTTTCAGCAGCGTCGGCTAGTCTTAAAATTGGCCGGATTTGGCCACGCAGGAATAAAATTGAAATCAGAAGCAAAACGAGCGATGTTCCGACCATCCATAACAGGAAAATATGTGTGTTGGAGGCATAAGCCTGACTGCGCCGCGCAAAGACTTGTAGAACTTCTGCACCCAATTGGATGCGTATTTCAACGAGGTTTGAATCTCCCACCGTGTCGATCCAAAAAGGGAGCTGCACTTGTTTGATTAGCTCATCGCTAAGCGTTTGATCTAGAATTGAAAAAAATGGTTTTGGTCGTGGCGGAGGTAGAGTTGTGCCTTCTTCAATTGAGATATTTAAATCCAAACGATCGCGCGCAATTCGCACTATTTCTTCATAGCTTTTATCTTCAGGATAGGTTGCAAGCATATCAACAACGGCAGCAATGTCGCGCGTTACAGCCGTTGATAGTCTTTGTGTTACTGTTTGCCAGTGGCGCTCCATAAATACAAATGCCACCACTGACTGCAGCAACACCATTGGAACAATGATAATTAGCAAAGAACGCGCGTATAGACCTGTTGGAACACGTCTTCTAAACCAACGTGTGTAACGGCGTATCCCTGTTGGAGGATAGCGTTCATATTCTCGTCTTATAGATTCAATCGTAGCCATTCAGATAATCTTTTGCTCCAGCTAGCATTGACATCTAGCTATAAAGCAAATTCGTGCTGAAATAAAACTACCGATAGCGAATATTTATTGAATTGATCATTCGACAGCAAGGCGATACCCAATGCCACGCACGGTTTGCAGCCATGTGGGTTCGGCAGGATTATCCTCAATGCGTCGGCGAAGTCGATTGATTTGCACATCAATTGTTCGATCACCAACAGATTGATCTTCTCCAGCAAGTTCCATCCGGTGAATAGTCTCCCCCGGTTTGCTTGAGAAAATCGACATGAGTTCTTTTTCGCGGTCAGTTAGGTGAACCGCTTCACCATTCATTTTCAACTCGCGTGTTTCAAGCACATACGTATAAGGCCCAAACATGACTTGTTGGATGGTTGGCGTTTCAGGTGTGCCGCCACGTCTTAAAATGGCATTAATGCGTAGTACCAACTCTTTTGGATCAAAAGGCTTGCCCAAATAATCATCTGCACCAGCTTCAAGGCCTGAAATTCGCGATTCAACCTCGGATAATGCCGTGAGCATTAAAATCGGAACTTCTTTGATCTTGTGAAGTGAGCTGGTAAGCGAAATTCCGCTTTCACCTGGCATCATGACATCGACAATCAGCAGATCAAAGTCCATGCCTTCGAGCTTTCGCCTTGCTTGGCTAGCATCTGATGCTGTTGTTACTCTGAAACCGCTTGAAGCAAGATAGCGTCTTAACAGATCTCGAATTCGAGTATCATCATCCACCACCAAGATATGTTTAGCCCCATCATCAATCACATCATCAACCAATTTTGCATCCCATCCTTTGTTCAAAATCAGGGACGCACCTTCTTATTTGTTGTGCATCCCGTTCAAAAACGACAAAATCGTATTCCGATCCTCAGGAGCCATTTCTTTAAGGGCAAGAGAGATTCGGCGAGATTGTTGCTTGGAGAGCTTTAAGGCAAGTTTTTGACCTTTTTGTGTTGTATATAAATGCCGTTGTCTTCGATCTTCGTGATCTGTTTCCTGTTTGATAAATCCCGTTTGAATAAGTTGCTTGAGAACTTTTGCTAAGCTTTGCTTGGTAATGTTCAATATATCGAGCAATTCGGCCACTGTTAAACCCGGCTGTCTGCTTACAAAGTGAATTATTCGGTGATGGGCTCTACCGAATTTAAACTCTTTTAGAACCAGGTCAGGGTCAGAAACAAAATCGCGATAGGCAAAAAACATAGCTTCGATAATTTCATAATCTATCTCAAAATTATCAAGCTGATCGTCATCTGTGTCTGATGCTTCAATCATTTGTGTTTTGTCGCCACGCATGCGCTGCTCCGAGAGTTTACATAATACGTCAGCCTTATTGACACATATTTCGCAGATTGTTAATCTAAAGCATGTTTGAGAGATCAATTTTTTTGATTAAACTTCAAAAATCGCCTTAAATATAACTAATCGATCAATCAGTAATCCGATTGAACTTGTGTAATTGTGGTGCGCAACAGCTTTTTGTATGCGTTGGAGGAAATAAGATGGCATCAACGCCGTTTGATCAACTGGATGGTGAAATCTGGTTTAATGGAGAATTTGTCGAGTGGAAGGATGCCAAAGTTCATGTGTTAAGTCATGGCTTGCATTACGCTAGTTCGGTGTTTGAGGGTGAGCGCGCCTATGGCGGTGAAATCTTTAAACTTCGTGAGCATACCGATCGATTGATCAAATCAGCGGATTATCTTGGATTTGAAATTCCTTACTCAGCGGATGAAATTGATGCTGCTTGTATTGAAGCGCTCAAGCGTCAAGGGTTAACCGATGCCTATGTCCGCCCAATTGCTTGGCGCGGATCTGAAATGATGGGTATTTCAGCGCAATCAAACAAGATTAATCTCGCAATTGCAGTATGGGCATGGCCGAGTTATTTCGATCCAGAGCAACGCCTTAAGGGTTTGCGTTTGACTATGGCAGATTACTGTCGTCCTGATCCGCGCTCTATTCCAAGCTTTGCAAAAGCTGCTGGTCTTTACATGATTTGCACTTTGTCAAAACATATGGCTGAGTCTAAAGGTTATGCGGATGCATTAATGCTGGATTGGCGTGGGCAAGTTGCAGAAGCAACTGGTGCGAACGTCTTTTTCATTAAAGGCGATAAAATCCACACGCCAAAGCCTGATTGCTTCTTAAACGGTATTACCCGTCAAACAGTGATCGAATTGGCAAGACGCCGTAATATTGAAGTTATTGAACGGGTCATTATGCCAGAAGAAATGGCGGATTTTGATGGTTGTTTCTTAACGGGAACGGCTGCTGAAGTGACACCCGTTTCTGAAATTGGCGAATATAAATTTGAAGTAGGTTCAATTATCCAAGCTTTGATGGATGATTATACGCAGGAAGTTACACCGAGCTTACAAGCTGCAGAATAATTCGTAGCAAACATGAGAATTGAAAGGTGGCTGATGCCACCTTTTTTATTGAGTTCTATTTCTTCAAGATACCCAAAATTGCACCAATGCCGCCGGAGACGATCCCTCCGCCTGCTACTCCGCTGATTGCGCTACCAGCTAATGCGCCCATCGCGCCGGTCAAATCACCAGCTCCAAGGCTTGCCAGTATTGCAGTGCTTCCAACACCGCCAATTGCGCCGGCAATTGATCTGCCAATTGTTCCTAAGGCTGCCTGTTTGAGTGCGCCGCTGACGGCATGCCCGCCAACAATCCCGGTTACAATTTGAATTATGAGTGGTAGAAAATCCATAACATCCCCCTATTGATGTTTTAAACACAAGAAAAACTAACACATAAAATATGGCAAATACATGATTTGGCTCCAACTACAGGTTTTGGCTTGTAAAATAGGGATGAATAAAATTTTGGACTGACGGAGGCCCTGAAATTATGCAATATAAAACTCATCATAATTGAAGGATTTTTACATGTCTGAGCTTCGCGCCTTAATTGTTCCAGTCACGCCATTTCAGCAAAATTGTACGATTTTGTTTGATGAAGACACTAAAGAAGGTGTGGTTGTCGATCCCGGTGGTGATGTACCGCATATTCTAAAGGCTATTGAAGAAGCTGGACTTAAAATTACGGGTATCTGGCTTACACATGGTCATATTGATCATGCAGGTGGTGCAGAAGAGCTGAAAGAAAACTTGAACGTCGATATTTTAGGCCCGCACAAAGATGATCTTTCGCTATTATCTGGCCTTGAAGATCAGGCTCAAATGTTTGGTGTGACGATGGACGTGAAAAATGTCTCAACCAATAAGTGGCTTAGCGAAGGTGATGAGGTTTCGTTTTCAGGGCATAGCTTTAAAGTCTTACATTG
Source organism: Lentilitoribacter sp. (assembly GCA_039986595.1). Taxonomy (GTDB): domain Bacteria; phylum Pseudomonadota; class Alphaproteobacteria; order Rhizobiales; family Rhizobiaceae; genus Lentilitoribacter. The sequence goes on along the minus strand of JBDWQJ010000005.1, from coordinate 537,127 downwards.
TCCTGGTCATGCGCCCGGTCATATCATTTTTTATAATGAGAAAAATGCATTTGCGCATGTCGGGGATGTGTTATTTTCAGGCTCTATCGGCCGAACAGATCTTCCGGGAGGAAATCACCAGCAATTGCTAGATTCGATCCGCGATAAAGTCCTACCGCTTGGTGACAATGTTGGCTTTATTTGTGGGCATGGCCCAGGTGGGCAAATCGGCCAGGAGAGGCGATCAAACCCATTCCTGACCGGTATTAATTAGATTTTATTTAGCGACGCAAAAATGATCTTTGCCGTCATAACCGCGGAAAGTTCCTTTGTTGGCGTTAAATGAACGATATTTTTGCGAACAGTAATTGTACCAGCCTTGGCTCCATGGCTCGTAACTTACATATGAGCGTGTCCGATAGTGCTTGCCAGGCGCTGCTGGGTAGTGATTTGCACCAGGGTATACTCTTTGCGGCGCAGGTCGTTGATATACACGCGTTTTGCGATGGTTGTTTGCGCTATTTGCGATGATTGCTCCAGCGGCAAGGCCAATAATGCCCCATACAACTGCGTCGTTCTTATTCTTTTTCACGACGTGCTTATGATGATGTCTCTTATGGAAATCATGCGCTTGCACAGTTGCTGTTGTTGATAACGTCACGCTTGCGATTGAAGCTGCTATGATAAATGATTTTACAATTTTGCTCATGGTTCTTACCTCACATTTTATGCGTCGCCGCATGATGTTTTGAATGTGTGGTTAAGCTACAATTTTGAACCTGAACGGTTTATGAACGGCTTAATTTTTTTGAAGATTTAAAATTCATGAAGGGTACTGTTTCGGTTAAAATCATTGCAATGAAGATGAGTAATCCGCCCATATAGCCAACAAAAGCAATACGTTCGCCTAAGAATATCGCGCCAAATAATGCTGCAAATAAAACTTCTGTAGACATAAAAATAGCAGCTTGTGGTGCTGTCGTGTAACGCTGAGCAACTGCTTGGATGGTAAATGCAAGCGCGCTTGAAAAGACCCCCGCGTACAAAATTTCAGGAAGTGCATTCATCAAAGGAGCTATGGAGATCTGCTCTGTTGTTACTGCAACAAGAGTTCCAAAGACTGCTATGGATACGAATTGCAAAAAGCTAAATGTCATAGGTCTATTATACTTGATGGCATAGCGCGCGATAAACACCATTTGAAGTGCGTTGCATGCCGCGCATGCAATTGTCAGCACATCTCCATATGAGAGTGAGGTGAGGGCGCCCCCTGATAGCATATATATGCCTGTAAAGGTCAATATAACGCTTGGCCAGACGATGAAGTGCGGGATCATTCTGTAAAGCAACAAAGCTAATATCGGAACGAAGATCACATAAAGCCCGGTTAAAACACCTGAATTGGTAACGGTTGTCGTTAATAGGCCAACTTGTTGCAATCCCATTGCTAAAAACAGCACGAAACCAATCATCACAAATTGAAAATAGGCAATTTTTGGTAGTGCTACTTCCGCGCGTTTGGTCTCCCAAACAGCAAAGGGTATGAGCACCAGACTTGCGATGATAAACCTTGCACCAACAAACGTATAAGGCGCGATATCATCCATTGCAGTTGTTTGCGCAATGAAACCCATCCCCCACACAGCGCCTGCAAGTAGAAGAAGTAAATTCGCGTTACGTCGTGTCATATCGGGGCATTCTATGATTGTTTGGCAGGGTGTTGCAGTGCGTAAGTGAACAGTTTTGATGTCTTATTTTATAAAAATAAGCAAGTCGTATTTGGGCCCGTTCTGTTTGGCTATAGAGTTGAGTTCTTATTAAACTGCGCGTAATCTTATGATAATTACGTGTCTTATAGATCATTATTGGGAATTTGGATTGGATAATATTGTAAAAGTTGCTGAACAAAACAAGCAATCAGATTTGCATTTTCGTTCCAACCTCATAACTTTGCTTTTGCCCGCGTTCATTATCGCAATAGGATATGGAGGCGCATGGGGTTGGCTTCACTTTAATGAACAATCACACACGGCGCTTGCGCGACTTTGCATGTTTGTTTTGGTTTTAGGTGTGCCGCTGCTTATTGCTTATAATGTGCTTAAGTTTGCGACTTTGGGAATTAGATTGTTTGATGAATATTTGATTGTTCATAAAGGGTTTCCAGCGCGTGACCCAATGGAAATCGAATATCAGTTTATCAAAGATGTCGAATTGGAATACGGTTGGCTTGGCCAATTAACCGGCGTTGCGTCGATGCATATTTATCCAAAGGCGGGTAAGCCGATCTCTGTGTCAGGATTGAACGATCCGCAAGGGGCACTAACAGCTGTTCAGGAACGCTGCGTAAACTGAATTTGCTCTGTTGCAAAATATTCTTTGTCCTCGATTTGGCCGATGCCGGCAATTGCGGTTAGGCTTATTAAAAAACCAGCAAAGACCAAGATTGTTAGTTTTAACTGCTTGTCTTGTTTTCCTGCACGAGGATTGCGTATGAATTGATCCATTTTAGATACTCCGTTTCTAACGGCGTTATGATCAAAAATATCGACCTCAATGCGATTGAAATACGGCGCGACAGGATAGTTTTTGTGACCATTTAGTGGCGCATAAGTTGTGCTTTATATTATGTAAACAAAAATTAGTGTTATTTTTCGATTTTCAACTTGCAACAATACTGCCCTTGCGACATACCACTTTCGTAATAACATATGGAGCACAAAATGGCCTTTCTAGCCGATGCACTTTCTAGAGTTAAACCTTCTGCAACTATTGCCGTGTCGCAAAAAGCACGCGAATTAAAAGCTGCTGGCCGAGATGTTATCGGTCTTGGCGCTGGCGAACCTGATTTTGACACGCCGGACAATATCAAAGAAGCAGCGATTGACGCGATCAAGCGCGGGGAAACGAAATACACCCCGGTTGCTGGTATTCCGCCGCTACGCGAAGCTATTGCTAAGAAGTTTAAACGTGAGAATGGATTGGATTATGACCCAAGCCAAGTGATCGTCGGAACGGGCGGAAAGCAAATTTTGTTCAACGCGCTTATGGCAACATTGAACGAAGGTGATGAAGTTATCATTCCGGCGCCTTTCTGGGTAAGCTATCCTGAGATGGTAGCGATCTGCGGCGGTACTTCAGTGCCGATTGCGACTTCTATTGAAAGCAAGTTTAAGCTTTCTCCTGAAGCGCTTGAGGCAGCCATTACTCCGAAAACGAAATGGTTGATTTTCAACTCACCGTCTAACCCATCAGGTGGTGCTTATTCACATGATGAATTGAAAGCTTTAACAGACGTGTTAATGCGTCACCCACACGTTTGGGTTCTCACAGATGATATGTATGAGCATCTTGTTTATGATGACTTCAAATTTGTAACGCCCGCAGAAGTCGAGCCAAAACTTTATGACCGCACATTAACAATGAACGGTGTTTCTAAAGCATATGCGATGACAGGCTGGCGTATTGGTTATGCGGCAGGTCCAATTGAATTGATCAAAGCTATGGACATGATCCAGGGTCAGCAAACATCAGGTGCATGTTCTATTGCGCAATGGGCAGCCGTTGAAGCGCTCAACGGTCCTCAGGACTTTATCGAAACAAACAAAACTTTGTTTAAAGGTCGTCGTGATTTGGTTGTGTCTATGCTCAACCAAGCTGCTGGCATTGAATGTCCATCACCAGAAGGGGCGTTTTATGTTTATCCATCATGTGCAGCTTTAATCGGTAAGACAGCGCCAAGCGGTAAAGTTATTGAGACAGATGCTGATTTTGTCACAGAGCTTTTGGAAACTGAAGGTGTCGCTGTTGTGCATGGTTCTGCATTTGGGCAGGGACCAAACTTCCGTATTTCATATGCAACATCAGATGAATTGCTGGAAGAAGCATGTACGCGGATTCAGCGCTTCTGTGGATCTTTGAAATAAGACCAAAATAAACTTATCATTTTTAAGAGGCACATCAGTTTGGTGTGCCTTTTTTGTGGGCAATATTCAGTCATGCTGGAAAAAAAGACAAAAAAAAGGCCGTAGATTGAACCACGGCCAAGTAAGAAGGAGTTACCTTCGGAGGGAACAGCTCATGCGGTGGACTGGGAGGTGACCACCATTTGTGCATTTGCTGACTACAATATGATGCTTTATTAATCATTTGACAATAAATTATCCCGCATGTCTGTTATGCGCTCAACGCATAGCTAAGGATGTGCATGCATTGCAGCAAAACTGCCCAAATGGTTATTATTGCAGCGTTTTCTCGCAGGCCTGCCTATTTTATCACAGTACTAGAATTCCCAGCGACGTGCTTTTGCAACAAGGAAGTCGCGGAAGACTTGAAGCTTCGCAACATTTTTCATTTCTTCTGGATAACAAAAATACGTATCAAAAGAAGGAATATCAGCATTAATCTGCAGTTGAACGAGACCATCTTCTTTGGAGACCATATAGTCAGGCAGAAGTGAAATGCCGATACCACGCATACAAGCGCGTCTGACGGCTGGTAGAGAGTTAATTTGTAAATGTGGTGTTCTGGGGTTGTCAGCTGAGCGGCCTAGTGACTGGAGCCAGTTCATTTCTAAAAGATAACTCGGTGCTGGTTCCCCGAACGTAATAATTCTATGATTGTCTAGATCGTCGAGCGATTTCAGCTCTCCAAATTTATTGATGTAGGTTGGAGAAGCGTATACGTGAAAATGCACCGTAAATAATTTTCGCTGAATGAGGTCGGATTCTTGCGGTCTACGCAAACGAATGGCACAATCAGCTGTGCGCATGCCGACATCAATTTCATCATTATCTAAAAGTAATTGCAGACGAATATCATCATAGAGCGATAAAAACTCATGTATATGACCTGTCAGCCAGCCTTGACCTAAGCCAACGGTAGTGGTCACACGTAAACTACCGCTAGGGCGCTCATTTGTTTCAATAAGCTGCATACGCGCTGTTTCTAACCGATGCAGTACATCATCTGCCGTGCGAAATAACAATTCGCCTTGTTCGGTGAGAATAAGCCCGCGGGCATGGCGGTGAAAAAGCTTTGAACTTACTTCGTGCTCTAGGGCGCTAACCTGACGGCTAATAGCGGACTGGGATAGATGCAGCTTGTCTGCTGCATGGGTGAATGAGCCAGCCTCAGCCGCGGCATGGAAAATGCGTAATTTGTCCCAATCTAGCGGCATCTAAAATTTCTCCCAAAACATTGATAGCACGAAGGATTCTATCTTTTTCATCTAATAGTAAATGAAGCAGATGTGCAATCTCCAACATTTTGCTCCAACATTTTGGGTGTCGATAATATCAAACTTTTAAGTACTAAGACAAGAAGCGTTCTGCTTCGAGCGCTGCCATACAGCCCATGCCGGCAGCTGTGACGGCCTGACGATAGATATCATCTGTTACATCACCAGCAGCAAACACGCCTTCAACATCGGTCGCGGTCGAATCAGGAGCAGTCCAAAGATACTTATTTGGTTTTTGCTTAAGTTTGCCTTCAAACAAGCTGACCGCAGGTGCGTGACCAATTGCGATGAAAATACCGTCAATATTGATGGTGCTGTCTTCGCCCGTTTTACGGTTGTGCAAAGTTGCGCCAGTCACAGTAGGGGGAAGCGGCGCTTTCGCCATCTCGCCTGTGATTTCTTTAACTTCGCTATCCCATATGATTTCGACATTTTCTTTTGCAAACAAGCGTTCTTGCAAAATTTTCTCAGAACGCAATTCGTCTCTGCGGTGAATAAGCGTCACTTTGGCTGCAAGGTTTGATAGATAAAGCGCTTCTTCAACAGCTGTATTGCCTCCACCCACAACAGCTACATTTTTGTTGCGGTAGAAGAACCCATCACATGTTGCACATGCAGAAACACCGCCACCCATAAAGGTTTGTTCAGTCTCAATACCTAGCCATTTTGCCTGAGCACCAGTTGCGATGATCAGCGCATCGGCGGTAAATGTAACACCGCTATCAGTTTTGGCTGTAAATGGGCGTTTTGAAACGTCAACGTCTGTGACAACATCGGTGATAATTTCAGCGCCGACATTTTGCGCTTGTTGAAGCATTTGATCCATCATCCATGGACCTTGCACTGCTTCTGCATAACCTGGGTAGTTTTCCACTTCTGTTGTGATCATCAATTGACCACCTTGTTCCATACCTGAAATCATCACAGGTTTAAGCATGGCGCGCGCTGCGTAAATTGCGGCCGTGTAACCAGCAGGGCCAGAGCCAATGATGAGAACGGGTACGTGGCGATCAGACATGAATTTTCCTCTAGTAGCGCTATGTTCAGCAGCAAAATGTTTGTGGGATATTTATCGCAAATTTAGGGAGGCTGAATAGGGTGTTTCAAGGTTAATGATCAAGTTACTCACAGATCTCACTGTCAAATTAACGTGAACAGCGCAATCATTGCCTTTTTAGAGGTTTTTTCTGTCGTGACTAATCAAAGTTTGTTTTTCTGACCATGAGCTGCGATGAAGTTAGCGAATTTTACAATAAAATTTTGACGAATAGCTTCAAAGGCAATTCGCGCCTTGTTTGACTTTTCTTCAAAATCTTTTTCATCCATTTTAATGATATTTGAAATCGCATTTTCCATGGCAATCGGATCTACATAAAAATTTGTGCCAAGATGCCTTGGAGCTTGGTGATTGAAAGGTATAAGGACGCCAAAATCGCTACGAATATGTTCGTTCATTGGTGGAGCATCAGTGCTCAAAACGACTGCGCCAGTAGAAAGCGCTTCAACAATGTGATGACCCCATCCTTCAGAACGGGAAGGGCACAAATGAATACCGCATTCATTTTGTAATTTTTGCAATTCTTCGTTTGATAGATATCCAGAATGAAGATCGACATTTACAGGGACATTATCAGGAGCATTTTTTTCTTTTTGCACCAGCGTTAGCGTTGGCCACTCAGGGTGTTTTTGCCAAAGCTCTAATATGGTTTCTGTGCCTTTTAGCGTACTGCCGCCAGCTAGATGAAAAAACTTGGATTTGTCTTTCTTGTATTGCGTTGCTTGGCGATCTTCCGATGAAAAGCCGATATCAATTGTTTGGCAGCCAACTGAGCTGAATACGTCTTCTGCATGCTTGGTCTTTGTCAAAACTGCGTTTAGCTTTTTAAGGCGCGATAGTTGACGTTTCGGATAGCGTTCTTGATTTGGAACCAGATACGCAGCATCTGCGGCTGAATACCATGCAGGGAAAAGTCTTTCAAAAAATATGATAACGTCAGCATGTTTTCGCTGCGTAAAACGCGAATATAATGGTCGACTTTTGGGTGTGGCTTTTAAAACCTTATGGCCAAGACTCTCAAGTTGTTGCTCAACCATCATAGATTCTCGAACAAGCCCGTAAGAATTGTTTTTTGCAATTAGGAGAAAAGTTTTCTTCATTGCTCGCGCACTGCCGCATAAACTGAGTTTATCGCTGAGGCTTCTTTTTCAAGAGAGAAGTTTTCACTAACATATTCTCGTGCGTTTTGCCCTAAAGTTTCAAGTAATTTCGCATCTGCCATATATGCATTGGCATGAAAACAAAGTGCATCAACATCTTCTACCTCAACGACAATACCGGTTTTGTTGTCGACAATAAGCTCTGCAAATGCACCAACGTCAGCAGCTACAGTTGGAACATTACAAGCAGCTGCTTCTAATGGGGTGAGACCAAAGCCCTCATTTCGTTGAGGTGCGATATAAAGATCTAAAACTCTGAACCATTTTTCAATGTCATCCACTTCGCCTGCGAAAATAATGCGGTCCTCTAGACCAGCTTCTTTGACGGCCTTCTTAAGCTTATCAGCAAACCCGACATGTTCTGCCGTGACACGTCCGGTGATCACAGCTATCCACTGCGGGTGTCGCGGCAACAACTTGATCATCATATCGACAAAGATATCTGTGCCTTTTTGATGTCTGACGCGACCAAAACAACCAGCAATTTTCTGCTGTGGATCTAGGCCTAATTCAGAACGTTCTTTTGCTTTGTCATGTGAGGGGAAAAAGCGATCCAGATCTACACCATGGTGAATAATCGTGCTGTCTCTTTCGAGGAAGTTACCTGCTTTTTCGGACCCGCTGATGACGTGATCCATTTTTGAGATCAACCACTTGGTATAATTTCGGTGATGACGTTGCGCGTCCGATGTAAAAATAACTTTGATTTTCATTCGCAGGATGTCACGCATGATGATCCCGGGAAGCATTTCGACGTTTCTGCGCGCATGCCAAACCCGCATTTTACCATCAATTGGTGTTCGCCATAGCTTCCATAGCTGATAAAAACCAACATGCGGTAAAAAGTCTGGCAAACCAGGTCCAATGGACGCGATTTTTACACCCAACTTTTTTTGCTTTGGTACCAAATTTACGATGGTTGAGGTGACGCCTGAAAGGCGTTTTTTTAAGTTTGGTGCAAGAACATGAATGTCTTTAAGGTCAACATATGTTTTCATGCCAATACACCAAGCTTCATAGCAAAAATAGCTATTAGCCCCAGGAGATTTCTAGGATTTCATAACCTTTGGCGCCGCCGGGCGCATTAAATTCGATAGAATCACCAACTGATTTACCGATTAAAGCGCGGGCAATCGGCGATGAAATTGAGATTTTACCCTTTTTCACATCAGCTTCTTGATCGCCAACAATCTGATAGGTCTTCTCTTCGTCAGTATCTTCATCAACCATTTTCACGGTCGCGCCAAATTTAACTGTATCTCCGGACATTTTACTCAGGTCGATAACTTCAGCACGCGAAGTTAAGTCTTCAAGCTCCATAATGCGACCTTCGTTCATGCTCTGCGCTTCTTTTGCAGCATGATATTCAGCATTTTCTGATAGGTCACCGTGCGCGCGTGCTTCAGAGATCGCGTCAATGATACGACCGCGCTCAGATTGTGTGCGAACACGAAGTTCTTCTTGAAGGTCAGTAAAACCTTGTTGGGTCATGGGTACTTTTTCAACCATGGCTCAATCCTTAATAAAATGTCCCACATAGGGCCTTAAAAAAAGTCCCAAATAGGGGTTTTGGTTGCGCTGCTAAAAGATAGCCTACGCTAATTTAGATATCAGATAGTGATTCTTAACCGGAAACAAGGGGGATCGCAAATATGGTTTTGTTTTCCCCGCTCGTTTGATGTTTCAGCGGTTTATTTAAAATAATCCTGCAGTGGTTTGACTTCAAGATTACCGGCATTAAGTGCAATAATCGCATCCGCGGCGGATGCAGCGCCCGCAAGTGTCGTGAAATACGGGATTTTATTGGTCAATGTTGCCAGACGCAGGGATTTTGAATCCGAGATCGCTTTTGCGCCTGATGTTGTGTTGATGACCAGTTGAACCTGACGGTTACGGATGGCATCGCGAACATCAGGTCGACCTTCCTGAACTTTGTTCACGCGGGTGATTTTAACGCCAGCACCTTCAAGGAAGTTTGCAGTTCCCGTTGTCGCCATGATTTCAAAACCACCATCGGAAAGTTTCTTTGCTGTCTCCAAAATGCCGGCTTTATCGTCATCTTTAACGGACACAAATACGCAGCCACTTCTTGGTAGGTCAACACCAGCACCAAGCTGAGATTTAGCAAAAGATAATGAGTAGTCTTTGTCTAATCCCATGACCTCACCGGTTGAACGCATTTCTGGTCCAAGCAGCGTGTCAACGCCAGGGAAACGCGCAAATGGGAACACAGCTTCTTTAACTGCAATGTGATCAAGCTGTCTTGGGTTTGGTTTTTCGCCGTAAGCTTTAAACGCTGCGTCTAGTTTCTCACCAGCCATCACACGAGCAGCGATCTTCGCAATTGGAGCTCCGATCGTTTTTGCTACAAATGGAACCGTACGCGAAGCACGAGGATTTACTTCAATGACGTAAATCTCATCATCTTTGATCGCATATTGAACGTTCATTAGACCACCGACATTAAGTGCTTTTGCAAGTGCTCTTGTCTGCTCTTCTAAACGATCTAGCATTGCATCATCTAATGAGTGCGCAGGTAATGAACAGGCACTATCACCTGAGTGAATACCAGCTTCCTCAATATGCTCCATGATGCCGGAGACGTAAACGTCTTCACCATCACAAAGGCAATCGACATCAACTTCAGTCGCATTGGTCAAATAGCTATCAAATAGCAGCGGGTTCTTGCCCAGCAATGTGTTGATTTGGCCAGTTTTATCGTTTGGATATTTCGCTTTGATCTCTTCAGGAACCAATTCAGGAACAACTTCGAGCAAATAGCGCGACAAATTAGGCTCGTCGCGGATGATTTCCATCGCGCGGCCACCCAAGACGTAAGACGGGCGTACAACCAATGGGAAATCAATTTCCGCGGCAACCAATCTTGCTTGTTCAACAGAATATGCGATGCCATTTTTTGGCTGGGTGAGATCAAGTTTGATCAACAGCTTTTGGAAGCGATCGCGATCTTCAGCCAAATCAATTGCATCCGGCGCGGTTCCCAAAATTGGGATGCCTGCTTGTTCAAGCGCATTGGCGAGCTTTAATGGTGTTTGCCCACCAAATTGAACAATAACGCCTTCTAGCGTGCCTTTTGATTGCTCAATGTGCAAAATCTCAATGACATCTTCCGCCGTTAAAGGCTCAAAATACAATCTGTCTGACGTATCATAATCAGTTGAAACCGTTTCAGGGTTACAGTTGATCATGATGCTTTCATAGCCTGCATCATTCAGCGCAAAACATGCGTGGCAGCAGCAATAGTCAAACTCGATACCTTGGCCAATTCTGTTTGGACCACCACCTAGAATTACAACTTTCTTGCGATCAGAAACATCTGCTTCAGAGCGCAGTTCACCCACAAATGGTGTTTCATAAGTTGAATACATATAAGCTGTTGGAGATGCGAACTCTGCTGCACATGTGTCAATGCGTTTGTAAGCTGGCACAACACCAAGTTCACGGCGGTCATTTGTTACATTGTTTTCGTCTTGACCGGTAAGTGATGCAAGGCGCGCATCTGAAAAGCCCATAGACTTAAGCATACGCAAGTTTTCAGCGTCTTTTGGTAATCCATACTGGCGCACACGCATTTCCATATCGACGATGGCACGCATTTGCTCCAAGAACCATGGATCAATCCAACAGGTTTTGTTGATATCTTCGTTGCTCATACCAAGGCGCATTGCTTGGGCAACCATGCGCAAGCGATCAGGCGTTGGAGTGCTGATCGCAGCTTTAATCGCGTCTTGATCATCACCTTCACCAATGCCGGGAATTTCAATCTCATCAAGACCAGTAAGACCTGTTTCCAGACCACGAAGTGCTTTTTGCAGCGATTCGTTAAATGTACGACCAATTGCCATCACCTCGCCAACAGATTTCATAGCTGTTGTAAGTGTTGGTTCTGAGCCTGGGAATTTTTCAAACGCAAAGCGTGGGATCTTTGTGACCACATAATCAATTGATGGTTCAAATGATGCAGGTGTTGCGCCGCCTGTGATGTCGTTTTCTAATTCATCAAGTGTATAACCAACCGCAAGTTTGGCAGCCACTTTTGCAATTGGGAAGCCTGTTGCTTTAGATGCAAGCGCTGAAGAACGCGATACACGCGGGTTCATTTCGATAACAATCAAGCGGCCATTTGCTGGATTAACCGCAAACTGAACGTTTGATCCGCCTGTTTCCACACCAATTTCACGCAAAACTGCAATCGAAGCGTTTCGCATGATTTGGTATTCTTTATCGGTCAATGTCAGGGCGGGGGCAACAGTGATGGAATCGCCTGTGTGCACACCCATTGGATCAAGGTTTTCAATCGAACAGATGATGATGCAATTGTCCGCTTTATCGCGGACAACTTCCATCTCGTATTCTTTCCACCCAAGAATAGACTCTTCAATAAGCACTTCTGTCGTCGGTGATGCATCAAGGCCTGAACGAACGATTTCAAAAAATTCATCATTGTTGTAGGCTATGCCGCCGCCTGTGCCGCCCAAGGTGAAGGAAGGGCGGATAATTGCTGGCAGTCCAACTTTATCCACGGCGGTTGCTGCAATCCCCATTGCATGGGCGATATAGCGTTGTTTACGATCACTTTCGCCAAGGTTCCATTGATTTTCGAGTGCATCAAGTTCTTTGTCGAGTTCATCGCCTGAGAACTTTTCGCGCAGCGCAGTCCGAGCCGCTTCGTGTTTGACACGATCAACGTCTTTAATATCAGTGGCATTTGCTAAAACTGAAATTGGTGTATCAAGTCCAATTTTGTCCATGGCTTCACGGAACAATGAGCGATCTTCAGCCTTATCAATCGCATCAGGTTGCGCACCGATCATTTCAACATTGTAGCGATCTAAGATGCCCATGCGGCGCAGTGATAGCGCTGTGTTGAGCGCTGTTTGTCCACCCATCGTTGGCAAAAGCGCATCTGGGCGTTCTTTAGCAATGATCTTGGCGACAACTTCTGGAGTGATGGGTTCGATATATGTTGCATCTGCAAGACCCGGATCTGTCATGATGGTCGCTGGGTTGGAGTTCACCAGGATCACCCGGTAGCCTTCTTCTTTCAGCGCTTTACAGGCCTGGGTTCCTGAATAGTCAAATTCGCATGCTTGGCCGATAATAATCGGTCCGGCACCAATAATCAGAATGGATTTAATATCAGTACGTTTAGTCATGGCGTATATCCGTATCAAGCTACACAAAAACTCCGGCTGGATAAGTCCATCGGAGGTGTAATCTGTTTTAAGTGGCTAAGCGTGCCTTATAGGGGAAGTTTGATAAATTGTAACCCCTTAAAAGACGAAAATTGTGGGCAAAGTTACACTATTAAAAGGCAAATGCTTCCGGCACTTAAAGTGCATTAAAAAAGGGCAGCGAATTTTAGCAATCCGCTGCCCCAAATTCTTTGGTAAATGCTGAAAGTTTATTCAGTTGGTTGTTTTAGCAAACCGTCGACAGCTTTAACTGTGTCTTCAACAGCGTTCATAGTTTCGCCAACTTTTTCCATTGCTTTGTCTGCTTCGGCTTTAACAGCGTCTACTGCATCGCCAGCAGCTTTTGCAGCGGCATCAGCTTCCATTTTAACTTTGTCGGCAGCTGCCTTTGCAGCTTCTTCCGCAGCTTTCGCTGCAGCATCGGCTTCCGCTTTAGCTTTTTCTTCTGCAGCTTCAGCTTCAGCTTTAGCTTTTTCCATAGCTTCATCAGCTGCTTTTTTCGCAGCGGCTTCTGCTTCTTCTGCAGCTTTTGCAGCTTCAGCTGCTTTTTCTTCTGCTGCTGCTTTGGCTTTTGCTTCAGCTTCTTTTTTCTCATCACTACAAGCTGATAGCGTAAGCGCTGCCATTGCTGTTACAGCTAGCGCAATCAATAAATTTTTCATGTGTTTGTCCTTGTTGGCATAAGCCAAATTTGTTCGTTTCAATTTTGAGGAAATTGTCGCCCTCATAACATCTCAAAAGAAGATGTTGGCTGTTTAGCGCTCGATTATGACAAAAAGAAGGTCTATTTTTGCACTGCACACAACAATATTCACCTAACTTGTGAAATTTCGACGTAAATTAGTGACTTAAGAACTCTGTGACATTTTTTAAGTTTGCTCGACTTATCGGAATGAGATCGCCATTTTTGAGTTCGAGCACTTTTTTGCCAGCCACAGTTTTCATGCAAGCAATGTGGTTTTTTGAAATCCACCATGACCTGTGCGGCTGAACGCCATCATGATCTTTTAATTCAACAACAGCGTCTGATAAACGCATGAGGATAAGATCGGAACCAAAGGATGTTGTCACTTTCACATAATGGTCCTGAGAATTGAGGCTAATAAGATCTCGCCCTAAGTTTTTTGGAATACGTTCAAAAAATCTGGTGTCAGCAAGGTTCTCTCCGGATCGCTCCCCAGATGTTTCTTGGTCTTTTTTCTCAGATAGCTTGAACAGCATAGTTACGCCAATTGTAATTGGCATTGTGAATGTCATGACTTTTAAAAGACCCGCAAAAGATTGACCAAATGATTGTTGCAGAAAAATACCAAACAGCCAGACGAACATTCCGACAATAACCCCAGCAGCGCTTCCTCCAAGGATATAAGAGAACCAATCGTTGATGCTTTTTCGCTTGAGTGCGACAGTCACAAAAGTTGCTACGCCACTTGCCAACACGTAGGTCGCAGGCGTTAGGATGGCCCAGTAGGCAAAACGTTCTAGAAAGTTGTAGTGCTCTAATGTTCCAAAAGGGCCTGACAGGGTGAGAATTAGAACCGCAACACCAATATAGCCGTAGAATTTTGGTTCCGTAAATTGCGCCTGCATTTGGCGAAGCGTCAATTGAAAAACTGTATCATTGGCGAATTCAGACATGCATTCCACGTAAACTAAGTATTGCTCTGGGATATAACCGATAGAATCATTCTTCCATTCATTCAATGAGGAAGATTTTTAGATGTTTAATTTTTCACCGCTTTTTGATGCCAGTTTTACCGTTCAAACCCATGTATATGCAGCGGTTTTAAGCCTTTTACTTGGGATTTGGATCATGTTTGGAACAAAGGGAACAAAGCTTCATAAAAGAGTGGGAAAGGTTTGGGTGATAGCGCTTTTGATAACGGCTGTCTCAAGTTTTTGGCTTCATGGCATTAAATTGGTTGGTCCATTTAGCCCCATTCATCTTCTATCTATATTGACGATTTATTCGGTCATACGAGGTGTGCAGCATGCAAGGGCGGGGCAAATAGGGCAGCACCAAAACACAATGAAAGGGCTGTTTTATTACGCGCTGATAGGCGCAGGGCTTTTCACGTTATTGCCCGGGCGTTTAATGCATCAACTCCTGCTAGGTTAGGACTTTGTGCTGCCCATTGAAGAAATCTGTATTTGATTATCGATTGAAATAGCATTACCAGTAGTTTGCAATAATTTAGCAGACTAAGGGGTGTGTCATGCGTTGGAAAGGTCGTCGCCAATCAAGCAATATCGAGGATGTTCGCGGACAATCTGGTTCTAGAACAACGCGATCGCGTGGCAGAAATCCATTTGGCCGTGGCGGTATTCAATTGCCATCGCGTCGTGGCGGCGTTGGCCGTGGTGGCATGAGTTTTAAATCATTGTTGTTGATGGGCGTTGTGTTTTTGGGGCTGTGGGCGTTTGGCATTGTCAGTCCTTCAGATATTTTATCGCAAATGGGTGGTGCACCAACATCAAACTTTGAACAGACAACTACTCAAACACGTCAACCAAGCCAGAGTTCTGATGAGATGACACAGTTTATCGCAACAGTATTGGCTGAAACAGAAGATGTTTGGAATGGTGTGATGCGTTCGGAAGGAGTTGATTATCCAGAGCCCACATTGAAGCTGTTTTCAAATCAAGTGCAATCAGCCTGCGGATTTGCTAGCTCAGCCTCTGGCCCGTTTTATTGTCCAGCAGACAGCAAAATCTATATTGATCTGACGTTTTATGATGAACTGGCACAAAAATTTGGTGCGGCGGGCGATTTTGCGCAAGCCTATGTGCTCGCGCACGAAGTGGGGCACCACGTGCAAAACGTTATCGGTGTCTTGCCAAAGTTTAACCAGATGCGCCGCTCTATGAGCAAAGAAGAAGAAAACCGCATGTCTGTGCGTGTGGAGTTGCAGGCTGATTGTTTTGCTGGAATTTGGGGTTATTACACGGCGCAAAAAGGTTTGCTTGAACGTGGAGACTTAGAAGAAGCGCTCAACGCGGCCAATCAAATTGGCGATGATACAATACAAAAGCGCACGCAGGGATTTATTGTACCTGAAAGCTTTAACCACGGAACTTCAGCTCAGAGAAAAGAATGGTTTTCGCGCGGGTTTGATACCGGCAGATTGTCAGCGTGTGATACTTTTAACGCTAGAATATAGACTGCAAAACAGTGACTTTCGCTGTTTTAATAGTATTTTCTCTGCATAAAAAATAGGCGCTATATTATCGCGTGATATGTCGTTATTGTCTGTTCTTTGGGCAATAATTTTGAGTCGTTCGATGAACTATATACACCACATAAAGCGTACATGGCTGTTAAGTCTCCCACTCGTTGGGAGCCAGTTAGCTCAAATCGCCATTAATACGACGGATACCGTCATGCTTGGTTGGCATGGCACGTTTAGTCTCGCGTCCGGGGTGCTTGGCACGCAAGCGGTGTTTTTCTTCTTTATTTTCGGTGCAGGGTTTGGCCATGCGGTGGTGCCTTTAGCATCCAGCGCCTTTGCAAAAGATGATACCAGATCTTTGCGCCGCGCTATGCGTATGGGGCTGTGGATTACTGGCCTTGTTGTGCTCGTCTCAATGCCGATTATGTGGAATGTTGAAAGTATATTTGTATCTTTAGGTCAGGATGCAGATGTATCTTCGCTGGCAGCGGAATATGTGCGGGTGGCACAATGGAGCCTGTTTCCAGCGCTCTGGGCACTCGTGTTTCGAAACTTTTTTGCAACGCTTGAAAAAGCTCAAATCGTCTTTTGGGCGATTGTGCCGGGTATCTTATTAAATGTGCTGCTGAATTATATGCTTATTTTTGGCAATTGGGGTGCGCCCGAGCTTGGTGTTGTTGGTGCTGCGTGGGCTTCATTGGGTACCAATATCATTATCATGGTGGTGCTTGTTGGCTGGCTTTATATCCATAAGCAATATCGCCAATATGAGCTGTTAACGCGTGTTTGGCGATCAGATTGGGCCGTGTTTTGGCGTGTTACAAAGTTGGGTCTGCCGATATCGATCTCGATTTTAGCTGAGATCTCAATGTTTTCCGGCGCTTCATTATTGATGGGGTGGATTGGGCCGATAGAGCTGGCAGCACATGGGATTGCACTTCAAGTAGCGGCTATTGCATTTATGATACCGTTGGGGATTTCAGGTGCTGCAACGATCAGAGTGAGCAATGCATATGGGCGAGATAATATGTCAGATATTTTGCTGGCATCTAAAGCAGCGCTTGTAGTAGCAATGTTTTTTGCGCTTATTACAGCGGTTTTCATAGCGCTATTTTCTGTTCAATTGGTCAACTTATTTTTGGATAGTTCAAATTCAGATGCTGCCATTGTTGCGGCCATTGCAATCCCACTTGTTTTGGTTGCGGCCGCGTTTCAGTTTGTTGATTCAGGGCAGGTGATCGCTGCAGGCGTTTTGCGCGGATTTCAAGATGCGACCATGCCGATGATCATAAATTTGGTCTGCTATAGCTTCGGCTTAGCATTAGCGTATCTACTTTGTTTCCGCTTTGAGCTTGGTCCGGTGGGGATTTGGTACGGATTAACCGCAGGGCTCGCCTTCTCATTTATCTGTTTGGGTGCCAGATATTTTCAGAAAATCAAACAAATTGGGCGGGAAATCGCTTAAATCTCCCGCCCGTTAGATGCATTATGCAAGCGCTTTTTTGTTGTCTTCGATGAGATCAATAAAGCGTTGGAACAGATAGTGGCTGTCTTGTGGACCAGGCGATGCTTCTGGGTGATGCTGAACAGAAAAAACCGGCTTACCCACAACGCGCAAACCACAGTTTGTGCCATCAAACAGTGAAACATGTGTCTCTTCAACACCATTTGGAAGGCTTTCACTATCAACTGCAAAGCCATGGTTCATCGAAACGATTTCTACTTTGTTGGTCGTGTGATCTTTCACCGGGTGGTTTGCCCCATGGTGACCTTGGTGCATTTTGAGTGTTGTTGCGCCAAGTGCAAGCGCTAGCATTTGGTGTCCAAGGCAGATACCAAAAATCGGAACACCGCTTTTAATCAAAGCTTGAATAGTTGGAACCGCATATTCACCTGTGGCTGCTGGATCACCGGGGCCGTTTGATAGGAAAATACCATCTGGATTATGAGCAAGCACTTCTTCTGCGGAAGTCTTTGCTGGTAACACAGTTACTTTGCAATTTAGTCCAACAAACAAACGTAAGATGTTTCGTTTGACACCATAATCAAGCGCAACAATGTGATATTCATCATTGTTCAACTCTTCAAAACCTTCGCCAAGTTTCCAAGGTGCTTGTGTCCACTGGCTTGACTGGCCCGAGGTTGCTTCAATTGCAAGATCAAGATTTTCCAAACCTGACCATTTTGCAGCTTTTGCTTTAAGCGCATCCAGATCGAAGTTGCCATCTGCTGCATGGGCAATCACAGCATTTTGTGCACCCTTTTCGCGGATCAAAACAGTCAGTGCGCGTGTATCAATCCCGCTTAGTGCAATAATGCCGCGTGCGCTTAACCAATTGTCGAGATGTTCGACAGCGCGGTAATTTGAGGGGTTTGTGACATCAGCTTTAAATATTGCGCCAACAGCACCGCGTCTTGCAGCTGGTGTTAGATCTTCAATGTCTTCGCCGTTTGCACCAACATTACCGATGTGCGGGAAAGTAAATGTTACGATTTGACCAAGATATGATGGATCAGTCAGAATTTCCTGATAGCCAGTGAGCGCGGTATTAAAGCAAACTTCTGCTTCAACTTCCCCGCTCGCGCCAAGACCTTGTCCATAAATGACAGTTCCATCCGCGAGGACTAAAACCGCTGTTGGTTTTTTGATTGGCCATGGTTGGTCGTTATTTTGCGCATTTGACATTAGCGGATCCATTCAGCTTTAGCGAAATAATTGGGCATTATTGTTCGATTGAATGGCGATATTTGCGAGCCAGATACAGATCGCGCAAAGAATTGCCATCTGAAACATGCTGATAACTTAGCCTGTCTTTGTGGTCAACATCTGAGTGGCAAAATCCACGTTTAAGCAAGGAACTTGAACAGCCGGGTGATTTGTTGCCAGCTATGAGGCCAAAAATTTGGATGAAACGCTGCCCAATACCTATTGTTTACGGTTTTAAACGTTAACTTTTCGTCAGTTTCGGACAAGCCCATCTATCTAGGTTAACACTTAACGCTAATGGTAGGATTAAAATTATGGGGCAGGTCGCAGAGATTAGGCAGGAGGCAGTATCATCGTCATTCGTTGATGATATAGCGACAGTATTTGATATTAAACAAATACTGCGTGCGACTTGTGAGAAGTATGGATTTAAGCATTTCATGCTCGCCTATATCCCGCATTCAGAAAACGAAAAGCTCACCATCAATTCGATCGCAATTACAAATAACTGGCCAACTGAGGTTCTTGGTCATTATGACATGATGGGACGAGTTGAAAGCGATTACCTGATTAAAGAATCACGCCTGCGTCTTGCACCCGTGATCCAAGATATCGATTATAGCGCCCTTAATGAAATGCATGTTGATCTGTTGACGCGCTATAAGTATGAGCGCAACGGTTATTTCCCAATTAATAATGGCGATGGTTTGCACTTGCTCGTGCTAACTGGTGGTCGAGATGTTCTACTAAGTGATGAACATTTGGCAGATATTCAATTGTTCACAGCGCGTTTGGTTGAAAAATCACTGAAGATCTTGCCAGGTAATCAGACAACAGATGCTAATATTTCACAACGTGAAAATGAAGTCTTGCAATGGATTGCAGAGGGTAAAACCAGCGCTGAAATTGCTACGATCATGTCTTTGTCAGAGCATACCGTAAATCATTATGCGATGCTGGCAGTACAAAAACTTGAATGCGTTAACCGCACGCAAGCTGTTGTGCGTTCGATGCGACTTGGTCTCATAAGATAATTCTTCTGTTAATCTCCCATCTAATCCGCCAGTCCTGCAGCTAATCAGGTCGTTAATCCTTTTGCGCGATGAATTCGCTTGACCTGATTTAACTTTCTAGCCAAAACGCCTTCAGATATTTATGCTAAGTGAATATCGATCCCTGGAGGCATTTTTGCGATTTTCGAACAACTTTCTTGAAGAACTGCGTGACCGAATTCCGATTTCGGAAGTCATCGGTCGCCATGTAACTTGGGATCGCAAGAAAACAAATGCGCCTCGCGGTGATTTTTGGGCGTGTTGTCCATTCCACGGGGAAAAATCACCTAGTTTTCACTGTGAAGATAAAAAAGGTCGATATTACTGTTTTGGTTGCGGGGAAAAAGGCGATCACTTCAAGTTTTTGACTTCTTATGAGGGCTTGAGTTTTGTTGAAGCTGTTACGCGTCTTGCTGATCAAGCAGGTGTAACATTACCTGCGCCTGATCCTGAATCAGCGCGTCGTGAGCAAAAGCGCGCAACCCTTGAAGATGTTATGGAGATGGCGACGAGCTACTTTGAGCAACAGCTTCAACAGGCTTCAGGCGCCAAAGCACGAGCTTATCTGCGCGATCGCGGACTGTCGGGGAAAACAATTTCTACCTTTAGATTGGGTTTTGCCCATGATAGCCGAAATGCACTGAAAGAGTTTTTATCACAACAGGGTGTTGATAAAGGACTTATCGAAGCATGCGGACTTGTGGTTCATGGTCCTGATATTGCTGTGTCTTATGACCGCTTTAGAGACCGGATCATGTTTCCGATCCCATCTGCGCGTGAGAAAACAATTGCCTTTGGTGGGCGGGCGATGGATCCATCAGCGCCTGCGAAATACCTCAACTCAAACGAAACAGAGCTGTTTCACAAAAGTAATGTCCTGTTTAACTATGCACGGGCGCGCCGTTCTATAAAGAATGACGATATCCCATTAATTGCAGTTGAAGGCTATATGGATGTGATTGCGCTTCATCAAGCAGGTATTGAAAACGCTGTTGCACCGCTTGGAACAGCGCTGACTGAAAATCAATTGCGATTGTTATGGCGTGTCTCAAACCAACCTGTCTTGTGTTTTGATGGTGATGGTGCTGGACAACGCGCAGCAGATCGGGCAATTGATTTGGCGTTGCCGCTGCTTGCACCGGGAAAATCGATCAGGTTTGCTGTGTTGCCTGAAGGCAAAGACCCTGATGATATGGTCAAGGAAGAGGGGCGAAGCGGTTTTGATGAAGTGATCAAAAATGCCCGTGGCTTGGCTGAGATGGTGTGGAGCCGTGAAGCGGATAGGGGCGTTTATGATACGCCTGAAAGCAAGGCGGAATTGGAAAAACGCTTTCGACAGATTGTGTCTGTCATTCAAGATGACAGCATCAAACATCATTATCAGCAGGATATCCGCAACCGATTGCGCGGTTTCTTTTCCAATGGAAATGCGAACCAAGGGCGCAATAATCGCGGTTATAATTCTGGCAAATCGAAAAATGGATATCAAAACGGTCGCACTGGTCCCGGCGGTCGGGGCGGTAATGGGGCTGGAAGCGCAATGGTTGCTTCTGATAAATTGCGTCGTTCAGGTTTGGTTAGTGGGCGCTCAGATTTGCCTTTATCGCGTGAAAGTGCGCTGGTTTTCACAATTATCAGTCATCCACACATGCTCATTGATGATTTTGATATTCTGATGGAGCTTGAGCTGGAAAACAAAGAGTTACAGCGTTTATGGCAGATTATGCAGGAAGCATGCGCAAATGGCAGCCGTTTAACGCGCGAAGAGATGATGACGTATCTTACGCATAGGTCGATGGAACCGGTCATTGAGCGCTTGGAAAAACAAATGCGGGAATTGCGTTTATGGCAGGTGATGGCTGATGCAGCACCTGAGGACGCCAGAGATGGCTTTATGCAGGCGTTTTCGCTCAATCAACGAACGCGATCACTAAAATGGCAAAAGAATGAACTTGAGCGCGATATCGCGGTTGCTACGGAAGAGGGGGATGAAAACTCGGTGCCGGGTCTCATCGCAGCTTTGCAACAGGTTCAAGAGGAAGTTCTGCGCTTGGAAAGTCAGGAA
Source organism: Lentilitoribacter sp. (assembly GCA_039986595.1). Lineage (GTDB taxonomy): Bacteria > Pseudomonadota > Alphaproteobacteria > Rhizobiales > Rhizobiaceae > Lentilitoribacter. Next base: position 515,485 of record JBDWQJ010000005.1, on the reverse strand, counting down.
GCGATCATTGATGGCTTTGGTGTATTGTCTGGACGGGGAAGAAAACGAAGCTAATTGTTCTTTTTTGTTAAAGGTGATGTTGGTTAAATCGCAAAAATTTCGATATTTCTGGCTTAAAGGCTGATTCTCTCGATATGTAGGCTTGAATTTATGATAGGTGACACCAAATGGAGTCAGATAAAATAAAGTAATAATGCGTAGTGGAGCTATAAATATTGCGTTTGAAGCACGGAAATAGGCAGTTTTGGCGAAAAGTACTTGACGTGGCGCATTTTTACGGGAATCACCTACTGAATGGGTATCCTAAGTTAATCAGGAATTAAGCATCAACTGATCAAATTGCCGTAGGTGATTCGCGGCAACGAATAAACTTGGTTTATTTGTTATGTTACGATCTCAGTTTTTGCGAGGAAATGGCTGGCTGATGGCAACTAAAGCACAAGAAAAAAACGACGAAAAAGAAAACGAACGTGAAGGTGGTCCAGACGGCCCACTAATCGACCTTTCTGATGGCGCAGTAAAGAAGCTTATTAAGACGGTAAAAAAACGTGGTTATGTAACCATGGACGAAATCAATTCGGTTTTACCATCTGAAGAAGTTAGTTCTGAACGAATTGAAGACATCTTATCCCTATTTTCCGAAATGGGTGTAAATGTTGTCGACGAAGAAGATGTCGCTGAAGAAGAAGCTGCAACTGCAACGCCTGCTGCTGCAGGTACAGAAGTTGCGACAGCAGCTGGTACTGCACTCGCAAAAGCGAAGAAAAAAGAGCCTACAGATCGCACTGATGATCCTGTACGCATGTATCTTCGCGAAATGGGTTCAGTTGAGCTGTTATCTCGTGAGGGCGAGATTGCTATTGCGAAACGCATTGAGGCTGGCCGCGAGACAATGATCGCTGGCTTGTGCGAAAGCCCGCTAACATTCCAAGCGTTGATTATTTGGCGCGAAGAGCTCAATGAAGAAATTACGCTACTGCGTGAGATTATCGATCTTGAGACCACATATTCTGGTCCAGAGGCAAAAGCTGCACCGCAGTTCCAAAGCCCTGAGAAGATTGAAGCTGATCGTAAAGCCGCTGAAGAAAAAGAAAAACGTCTTGCAGAGCGTAAGCGTTCTGACGATGTGACGGATGTAGGCGGCGAAGGCAGCTCTATTGACGATGACGAAGACGATGAAGATGAAGCAAATCTATCGCTAGCTGCGATGGAAGCTGAGTTGCGTCCTCAAGTCATGGAAACGCTTGACCTAATTGCTGACACATATTTTGGCTTGCGTAAATTGCAGGATCAACAAGTTGAATCCAGCATGGCAGATCATGACAATGATGAATTGTCTCCTGCGCAAGAAAAGAAATATAAAGAGCTTAAAGATGTATTGATCAACGCGGTGAAGTCACTTGCGCTTAATCAAAACAGAATTGATGCGCTTGTTGAGCAGCTTTACGACATTAATAAACGTTTGGTGCAAAACGAAGGTCGCTTATTGCGTTTGGCTGAAAGCTATGGCGTTTTGCGTGAAGATTTCCTTCAGCATTACCAGGGTTCAGAACTTGATCCAAATTGGATGGAGATGATTGCTGCACTTAAAACAAAAGGTTGGCAAGAACTTGCCAATGCTGAAGAGCGTAAAGTATCAAATCTACGCGGTGAGATCCAGAATCTTGCAACTGAAACAGGGATCTCAATCGCTGAGTTTCGCCGTATCGTGCACATGGTGCAAAAAGGTGAACGTGAAGCGCGTATCGCCAAGAAGGAAATGGTGGAAGCCAACCTTCGTCTTGTGATCTCGATCGCTAAGAAATACACAAACCGTGGTTTACAATTCCTTGATCTTATCCAAGAGGGTAATATTGGTCTTATGAAAGCGGTTGATAAGTTTGAGTATCGCCGTGGTTATAAGTTCTCAACTTATGCAACATGGTGGATCAGACAGGCAATTACGCGTTCTATTGCTGACCAAGCAAGAACAATTCGTATTCCTGTTCATATGATTGAAACGATCAACAAAATTGTACGTACATCACGTCAGATGTTGCACGAGATTGGTCGCGAACCAACACCCGAAGAGCTTTCTGAAAAGCTCGCTATGCCACTTGAAAAAGTTCGCAAGGTGCTAAAAATTGCAAAAGAGCCTATTTCTCTTGAAACACCTGTTGGTGATGAAGAAGATAGCCACTTGGGCGATTTCATTGAGGATAAAAATGCTATCCTTCCAATTGATGCAGCTATTCAAGCGAACTTGCGTGAGACTACAACACGTGTTCTTGCCTCGCTTACACCGCGTGAAGAGCGTGTCCTACGGATGCGTTTTGGTATCGGCATGAACACCGACCATACTTTGGAAGAGGTTGGTCAACAGTTCAGCGTGACACGTGAACGTATTCGTCAGATTGAAGCGAAAGCATTGCGTAAATTGAAACATCCTAGCCGTTCGCGCAAACTGCGTAGCTTCTTAGATAGCTAGAGCAAGTTTATTTCATCATTTAAAGCCTGATACTTTGTGTCAGGCTTTTTTGTTTGTGCTTTAAAATATCAAGCGCTAATCAATTGCGCGATTTCGGATCCTGTTCCTTGTGCGTGATAAAGCGACCGCGCTGGTCGTTGTGTGATGTCGACTTCTCTTTGCATCCAGCTGCAAGCTTCTAATTGTTTTAGTGATTGGGATAGTGCTCGATCTGTGATGGGTAAAAGCTTGTTTTTAAGGCCGCCAAAATGGATGGGTTCAGCGCTTACTGCTAGAATTGGTAACGTCCAGGCGCGTCTTAGAAGTGTGCTGTCAGTAGCTTGCTGGCCAATAAGGCTAATATTATGTGCACGCTTTGCAACATAATGACCGAGATCGGTAAGAATATATTCGGGACGTAGAGGATGTCCGTGCCCCGGGTTCCGCTGAACTAAATCTAATTCAATGAGATGACTGAGGCTTTGCGTAAAAGCTGTGCGTCCTGCACCGGTTTTTGCAAGCAGAGTGGCCTGCCGTCCAGCGGTGCCTTTGTGCATGAGCGAAAGGATGTTCATTGACCAAGCGCGGGTTGTTATCTTGACAAGTAGATTTATGTCCATAAAATATAGTATATATATTTAATGTAAAAAGGAAAGTGCCATGGCGTTAGTTTCACTCAATAATACGATTACATTTGCAATCTCCGTGTCAGACAGACATGCAAGTGCAAAATGGTATGAAGAAAAACTTGGCTTTGAACCTTTATATCACGCTGATGAAATGGGTTGGAGCGAATTAAAAACGCTGACTGAGGGGGTGACTTTAGGATTGGGAGAGCAGGGAGAACCTAATCCGGGTAACTCCGTTCCGGTCTTTGGTGTGGATGATATGGACACCGCTCGACGTGCGTTAGAAGGTGCTGGGGTGAAATTTGACGGTGAAACCATGGTTGTGGAAGGCATGGTGAAAACCGCTACATTTTTTGATCCTGATGAAAATGCGCTCATGCTAGCGGAAGACCTGACAAACTAGATTTTTGAAAAAGTTTGGAAATTAAATTCCCTACTGACAAAAGGTGTCAGTAGGACTATTATATATCTATCATTATTCCAATAACGGATAAAAATATTAGGAGATAATGATGAGTAAAGTTTTTGAAGTTGTAAGCTACGAATTGAATTCAGATGCTACAGTTGAGCAGGCTGTTGAAGCCAATAAACAATCATTTGAGTTTATCAAATCACAGCCAGGATTTATCAAGCGGTCAGTTGTCGCTGATGACAAAGGTCAGTGGATGGACATCGTTGAGTGGGACAATATGGAAGCAGTTAAAGCTGCAACAGCAAAGTTTTTGGCTGATGAGCGTAATCATGCGCTTTTGGCGGTTATCGAACAAAAGACACTTAAGATGCAACATCTTGATGTGATGGCGGCAAGCTAGGAGCATTTTTTGCGCAAGGTAGATCGTCTTTTTGAAATTATACAGCTGTTGCGCGGTAAAAGGCTGCGCACAGCTGAATTCATTGCAAGTGAACTCGGTGTATCACAACGCACCATCTATCGAGATATTGCAGGTCTCATGGCCTCTGGCGTTCCCATCGAAGGGGAGCGTGGCGTTGGCTATCTCATCAATCAACCGATTGAGATTCCTCCATTGCATTTTTTGCCACTTGAGTTGAAAGCGCTGCAAATGGGGGCTGATCTTGTTAAGGCCGTTGCAGATGACGAATTGGCGCAAGCTGCGGAAGAGGCAGCAATCAAAATTGCCGATGCCCTGCCGGGTCAGCGCACGCATATCAGGGTCAATTCAGCGGCCAACATTCGGGTTATGAATGAGGAAGATACCAAGCAATCGCTCGGTATTGTGCGTAACGCCATTGATCAGCGTGAGAAAGTACTGCTCGAGTATCAAGATAAGTCTGAGAACATTTCTTCTCGTGTTATCTGGCCGCTTGGTTTGGAATATTGGGGGCGTGTGTGGACGGTTTCAGCTTGGTGCGAAAAGCGAGTTGCGTTTCGTTCGTTTCGGATAGACCAAATCGTCTCATGTGAATTGGTTTATGAAAACTTCCCTCATGAAGCGGGCAAAACCTATCAAGATTTTGTAAAATATGCGCAAGAGCGCGACAAGGTAAGCGGTTATGTCAGATCTTAATTATCAATTTGAAGGTGAGCTTTGGCGCGTCACTGGCGATAGCTGGCATTTTGTGACTGTGCCGAAAGATTATTCCGAACACATAAAAGCCTTTGTTCAATCCAAGACACCTGGATTTGGATCCATCCGTGTGAAGGTGACATTGGGCGATCATGTCTGGAAGACATCACTGTTTCCAGACAGCAAATCAGGGTGTTACTTTTTGCCGATAAAAGCTGATATTCGCAAAAAAGCGAAAGTTGGGAACGGTGATATGCTCACCGTTCATTTAGATATCGACATCTAAAGCTGAATGTATCCAGCCCTAGACTAAAAGTTTGTACCAGTTTGCTCGCGTGCTTTTTCCGCCAGCAACTTCTTTTGGTAACGACTTTGAACAACTTCAACAGCCACAAGTGCGAAGAGAACAAAGTAGAAGGTTGCTTTTGACATTGGTTCAATCGGGTAACCGAAGAAGGAAAGATGGGCGATGTGACCACCTTCTGCGATCAGAACGATACCAACAATCAAGAGAACGAAGAGACCAAGTACCTCGTACATGCGGTTTTTCGCAAGGAATGTTGCAACAGTTTCTGACATGACCACCATCAAAATACCTGAAATGACGATTGCAGCAGTCATAACAATGAAGTTATCCGTTAGCGCAACAGCTGACAATACGGTATCAAATGAGAATACAACGTTCATCACAACGATCCAGAACAGTGCTGATGCAAATGATTTGCGAACCGCACGTGCACCTTCGTTTTCAAGATCCGGCACGCCGATCATATGATAAATTTCTTTCATGGCTGTGTACATCAAGAACAAGCCACCAGCCAAAACAATCAGGGCATGACCGCTCACAGATGCTGAGAAGAATGGTAATGCAATATCGAAAATTGGGTCTTGGAATGCGCTAATCAATTGCAGAACAACAAATAACAGAATAATCCGCAATACGATGGCTAGAATAATACCCCAGCGGCGTAATACGCGTTCGTTGGCAGGATCTACTTTCTTCGCCTCAAGCGTGATGTAAAGCAGATTGTCGAAACCCAGGACGGTTTCTAGCGCTGTTAGAATAAGAAAAGTGGTGAGATTATCGAGTGTAAACAGGCCTTCCAGCATTTACAGCGCTCCGCAAGTTTTGATGTAAGTTAACTCGTGGTAGCAAAATCAATGACCCTTTGCCAAGCGTTGATTTTAAAAGTCCCTATATATCTGTCGCTCTATCAGCCCATTTTACAAAATCGCTCATAGCAATATCGCGGTTCAGCTCATTGAGTGTTTCATGACGGCAATCTGGGTATTTTGTCATCTGAACTTGCGTTTGCCCACAATTTTCAAGCAGATCCGCGTACCATTCCATCGCGTTGCCATAGTCTGTTGCGGGATCTTGACCACCTGCGACGAGATGAATTGGCAATGATTTTGCAAGGCTCTTAATCGCATTTGGGTTTGCCCCGCGGGAGATGAAATCAAGTGTTGCACCCCACATCGCGTTACTCGGCTGCCAGCCGCCAAGTTCGTCATTTTTGATCTGTTCGATCATCTCTTCATCGTGGGTGAGCCAATCAAATCCGCTATTAGAGTTTTTGATAGACTTTGACCACGTTTCAAATGTCAGTTTTGACATGAATAAGCTCGGGACATCCGATCCTTTGAAAAAGGCTTCTAAATATAAAATAGCTTTAGCCAGTGGCGCGAATGGACTGATTTTAAAGTTTGAATTCCAGACAGCCAAACCAGCAATTGCATTTGGGTTTTGTGTAGCAAAGTTTGCAGCAATGAGCCCTCCCATTGAATGCCCAAAACAAATTATAGGTAAATCTTCATGATCGGATCGAATTTTTTCATGAATAAAGCGCACGTCTTTGATGACTTTTCGCGCGCCATCTCGTTTGGAAAATCGTCCCAAAGGTAGATTTTCCGCTTTTGTTAAACCATGCCCGCGATGATCATGTGCGTAAGAATGATAACCATTTTTGGCAAGAAACTTCATGAAATGCTCATAGCGACCAGAATGCTCAGTCAAGCCATGATTGATCTGTATGATGCCTTTGGGTGTTTTCTTTGTCGTGCAGGTGCGAAGGTGGATTTGTGCGCCTGATGTGGACGTGAGGCTTTGCTCGCGAATTTTGGCCATTCATAATCTCATATGTCTAAAGTTTTGTCTTATCTGGCGAGTTTTAGTGGAATATTCAAGCCAAACGACCGGATTAAAAAATCATCCATTGCTCGAAGCGCGCAAATCTCTTACATGTGCGGGAAAGATTACATTCAAATAAGGCAGTTCATATGGCGCGTCAGTTTATTTATCACATGGCAGGGCTCAATAAGTCCTATGGTTCAAAAAAGGTTTTAGAAAATATCCACCTTTCATTTTACCCAGATGCAAAGATCGGTATCTTGGGTCCCAACGGTGCGGGTAAATCTACAGTTTTGCGCGTTATGGCCGGGCTCGATAATGAGTTCACTGGTGAAGCTTGGTTGGCTGAAGGTGCAACACGCGGTTACTTGCCGCAAGAGCCAAAGCTTGATGAGAGCAAAACTGTTTTTGAAAACGTGATGGAAGGTGTTGCTGATAAAAAAGCAATCCTTGATCGCTACAATGAATTGATGATGAATTATTCGGATGAAACAGCGGACGAGGGTGCTCAGCTGCAAGATGTCATCGATAGCCAAAACCTTTGGGATTTGGATAGCCAAGTTGAAATGGCGATGGAAGCTTTGCGTTGCCCTCCGGGTGAAAGCTCGGTTGAAAATCTATCCGGTGGTGAAATTCGTCGTGTTGCGCTCTGTAAGCTTTTACTCAGCCAGCCTGATTTGTTGCTGCTTGATGAACCTACCAACCACTTAGATGCGGAAACCATTGCTTGGCTTGAAAAGCACTTGCGCGAATATCCAGGTTCCGTCCTGATGATTACCCACGATCGCTACTTTCTTGATAATGTTACTGGTTGGATTTTGGAACTTGATCGTGGTCGCGGTATTCCATATGAGGGCAATTACACAGCCTATCTTGAAGCCAAAGCAAAGCGTATGGCACAGGAAGGGCGTGAAGAAGCTTCACGTCAGCGCGCGCTATCAAGCGAACAAAGCTGGATTTCATCTAGTCCGAAAGCGCGTCAGGCAAAATCAAAAGCACGTATTAAAGCCTATGATGAATTGGTTAAAGCTGCTGCGGATAAACGCCCAGGCGATGCTCAGATCATTATCCCGGTGGGTGAGCGTTTGGGTAATGTTGTTATTGAAGCCGAAGGCTTGACCAAAGCGTATGGCGACAAATTATTGATTGAGAATTTGGAATTTAAATTGCCGCCAGGCGGTATTGTCGGTGTTATTGGGCCAAACGGCGCCGGTAAATCAACACTGTTCCGCATGATTACTGGTCAAGAAACACCTGATTCTGGTTCAATCACAATTGGTGATACTGTTGAACTATCCTATGTTGATCAATCTCGTGATGCTCTTGCTGGCGGGAAGACCGTTTGGGAAGAAGTGTCTGGCGGTAATGACATCATTAAGCTTGGCAAACACGAAGTAAATAGCCGCGCCTATTGCTCGTCGTTTAATTTTAAAGGTGGGGACCAACAGCAAAAAGTTGGTGATCTGTCTGGTGGTCAACGTAACCGCGTGCATTTGGCAAAAATGCTTAAGTCCGGTGGTAATGTTATCCTGCTCGATGAGCCGACAAATGACTTGGATACAGAAACCTTGGCAGCGCTTGAAGATGCGCTTGAGAGCTTTGCAGGCTGTGCCGTTATCATTTCCCACGATCGCATGTTCCTTGATCGCTTGGCGACACATATTCTTGCCTTTGAAGGTGATAGCCATGTTGAATGGTTTGAAGGTAACTTTGAAGATTATGAGAAAGATAAAATCCGTCGTCTTGGCGCGGATGCTGTTAATCCAAAACGCGTGACCTACAAGCGTTTGACACGCTAGTTCCGCTTTAAATTTAAAGATTAACCTCGGATAAGCACGAACTTATCCGAGGTTTTTTCTTTTCAGTTCTTGCATTATTTCCAAAAATGATATAAACATATCTTTATATCTTTTTGAGGACTGCATGCTAGATTTACCAAAATTGAAAATGGATGACGCGATTGATCTGCTGAAAGCGGCAGGTGAAACAACGCGTATGCGTCTGTTAATTCTTTTATCTCATGGTGATTTAACGGTAAGCGATCTGACGGAAATTCTTGGTCAATCTCAACCTCGTATTTCTCGTCATCTTAAATTACTCGGCGAAGCTGGATTGATTGAGCGCTATCAGGAAGGTGCTTGGGCATATTTTAGATTGATCGATGAGGGACGTATATCCAGCATCATTCACAGTATCATTGAAGCCGTTGCGCAAGATGATCGTATGCTTCAACACGATGTTGAGCGTTTGAAAGCTGTTAAAAGCGCTCGTGCTGGACGTGCCCAAGAATATTTCTCGCAAAACGCTGAAAAGTGGGAAGAAATTCGCAAGCACCATGTTTCAGAAGCGAAAGTGGAAGCTGAGCTTTGTAAGTTGATTGGTAAAAACCCGTTCGACTCGCTGCTTGATTTAGGTACCGGTACTGGCCGAATTTTGGAACTGTTCAAGGATCAGTATCGCAAGGGATTGGGTATAGACGCTAGCCGCGATATGCTCACGATTGCGCGCGATAAGCTTGATCAATCAGGTATTACGCATGCATCTGTGCGTCAGGGTGATATCTTTAACCTTGCACTGGAACGCGAGAGCTTTGATCTGATTGTGATCCATCAGGTTCTGCACTTCTTGCATGATCCAGCACCTGCAATCAACGAAGCTTGCAAAATGTTGGCGCCGGGCGGCCGTTTGGTTGTCATTGATTTTGCCCCGCATGAACTTGAATATATGCGCAATGATTTTGCACATGCTCGTCTTGGCTTTAGCCACGATATTATGAGCGGGTGGATGACCGCAAACGGTCTTGATGTTGAAAAAATATCAGATCTTTCATCCGGCAATAGCCAGGATAAAACCCTTACCGTATCGATATGGTTAGGGAAAGACCCACGAATTTTAATGGCTGGCGATAACAGCGCTAGTACTGCGTAAAGATAGGAAATAATCAAATGGTATTATCCAACCGTTTCGGAGCTCCAGCGAATAGCGATAAAATTCGTGTTTCATTTGAATTCTTTCCACCAAAATCAGGTAAAATGGAAGAGCAACTTTGGGAGAGTATTTCTAAGCTTGCGCCTTTTGAACCTGAATTTGTATCCGTGACTTATGGGGCAGGTGGGTCAACAAAAGAGCCAACTCTTACCACCATCAAACGTATTCTTGAGGAAACGGATGTAGCGCCTGCAGCGCATTTAACTTGTGTGGATGCAAGTCGAGGTGATGTTTATGATGTTGCCAAAGAGTTTCGTGATGCAGGTGTTCGTCACTTCGTTGCGTTACGTGGCGATCCATCAGGCGGCATCGGATCTCATTACCAACCGCACCCTGATGGCTATGCAAATGCTGCCGAATTGACAGCAGGATTAACAGCGATGGGTGAATGCGAGATTTCTGTTTCAGCTTATCCTGAAAAGCACCCTGAGAGCCCTGATTTTATGACTGATATCGATATGCTCAAGCGTAAAGTTGATAATGGCGCTACGCGTGCGATTACGCAATTTTTCTTCGATAACGATCATTTTGAGCGTTATGTCGAGCGCGTGCGTAAAGCTGGTATCTATATTCCAATTGTTCCAGGAATTTTGCCTGTACATAATTTCTCTCAAGTTGAGAAATTTGCAAATATGTGTGGTGCGTCTATTCCTACATGGTTGGCTACACGCTTTGAAGGTTTGGAAAATGATCCTGAGATTAGATCTCTTGTTGCCTCTGCCGTTGCTGCAGAACAGGTTATGGATTTGGCTGATCGCGGGTTCGAAGAATTCCACTTCTATACAATGAACCGCGCAAAGCTTGTCTATGCGGTGTGCCATTTGTTAGGGCTTCGCCAGAACAAAGAACCTAAAAAGACGCTCAGTCAAAAAGCTGCTTAAGCAGTCAGGATAAAGCAGACAGGTTAAAGTTTGTCTCCAATGCATGGGCAATGGAGAGGGTCCGTTTGTCTTGCCCAAATTTCCCTACCACCTGAATGCCAAGAGGCAAGTTGTCCGCGTCTCTAAATGCAGGAATGTTCACGCATGGACTGCCCATGAGCGTCCATAATTTATTAAATGTCGCTATGCCAGTTGTTGCAAAACCCTTAGGAGCAGCACCGGGTGCAGAAGGCGTTAGAATAATATCTACCTCATCATAAAGCGAATGCGTTTTGCGGCGTGCGTTCTTAGCTGATCTGCGGGCATTATCGTATTCAGCAGGTGTAATTGCCATCCCTTCATTTATCGCTTCCTTGATCTTATCGCTTAAAAGGTCAGGATAAAGTGCGAATTCCGACCCCAAGGCTTGTGCTGCTTCAAAACATTGAATTGTGGTATGAAGCGCGTGAGCCTTTTTCAGCTCTTCCGGCTCGATAAGTGTTGTGACTTTAAACCCTGCTTTTTCGGCCATAGAAGCAGCAGCTTCGAGTGCGCTTATCATATCGTCGCTTGCGTCTGACAAGATATCATTTTGATAGATCCCAATCCGGATATCGGATGGATTTATATCTTCGACCTGAAGGTCCCGATCTGTCAGAATGCTGGTGAAGGTTGCTACGTCAGTGACTGACTTTGCAAAGATTCCTGCGGTATCAAGACTCTGTGCAAAATACTTCATGCCTGTGGTTGGTAAGATCCGATAGCTGGGTTTAAACCCTGCAACCCCGCAAAATGCTGCTGGTCTAACAATAGACCCGCCTGTTTGCGTGCCAATCGCTGCAGTGACCAAGCCGGAGGCAACTGAAGCTGCAGAACCTGCGGATGAGCCGCCAGGCGAATAATCTAAATTATTGGGGTTATTGGTTTTTGTCGGTTTGAAAAAGGCAAACTCAGTTGTTGTTGTTTTCCCAATTATAGAAGCGCCTTTTGCACGCAACATATCAACAATTGCAGCATCTGTTTTAGGTTGATGACCTTGATAAATCTCACTGCCATACTCAGTTGGTAAATTGTGGGTGTCGAAAATATCTTTCACGCCAACTGCGATGCCCGCTAGAGGACCTTTTGAGGCAGATTGCGTTTTATCCGATAAGCATGCAAAAGCTTTTACATCTTGCTCGACCTCATCCACACGGTTCCACGAGCGTTGCAAAATATCGTCGGGATCAACGTTATTTTGATCCCGATCATAAAGGTAAGCGCGCAGCGATTGCGGTGCAAATGCGGACATACGTTTCTACAACTTACTTAGTAAGCTAGGTGTTGGCCAAGCATCCGCAGGCATACCAAGTCTCAATTGTTCAGCTTGCACGGCAGCGCGTGATTTACTGCCAAGAATGCCATCGATTTTGCCAACATCATATCCGCGTGCAACAAGTTTGTTTTGAAGTTGCTTCATTTGCGCATCACTTAAACCTTGATCCGGATTACCTGCATTATAGCGTTTGGCTCCACCAAGGCGCGTCGCGAAATAGGCTGCGGACGTTGTGTAGATGAAGCTTTTGTTCCATTCTAGATAAATATCAAAATTTGGGAATGCGAGGAAGGCAGGTCCTTTGCGCCCTTGTGGTAGGAGCAAATCGGCTGGGAGAGAGGCATTGGGTAAGTTGCCGTTTCTTGCCGTTACACCAAGGCTAGCCCAGTCACCGGTGGTCATGCCTTTTCTTAATCCTGATTTTTCATAAGGAAACGCACCACCTGGAAGCGTGATTTCCATGATCCAAGGTTGGTTGGGTTGCCAGCCGAGGCTTTGAATGAACGCAGCCGCAGTTAAAATCGCATCTGGTGAACTCTTTTTCAATTTCACATGCCCGTCACCATCACCATCGGTTCCATAGCGCACAATATCTTCTGGCAGCATTTGAACTTGGCCAATTTCACCAGCCCATGCGCCTGTTGTTCCTGATGGGGATAGATCACCCAATTCAACCATTTTGATGGCGGCGATAAGCTGTGGTCTAAACAGCTCTGGGCGACGACAATCATGTGCCAATGTCACCAATGCGTTCATTGTGTTAAAATCACCCTGGAAAGCGCCAAAGTCTGTTTCTAAACCCCAAAAAGCTGCAATGACAGGAGAAGATACACCAAACTCTTGTTCAGCGCGTTTAAAGGTGGATGCGTATTTTCGAAGGTTTTTAGCGCCGTGGTCTAAGCGGTTTTGGCTTACAGAGCGTCGTGAAAACTCTAAGAATGTTTGTTTGAAAACGCCTTGTGCACGATCACGTGATAAAACTTTCTTGCTGATTTGCGCATTTTTTAAAGCAGCATTGACTGCCTTTTTACTAATGCCCTCTGCGATGGCTTCTTTCTTGACCCCGTTTAAAAAGGTTGAAAGTTTTCCCCCGCACGCTGCTGCTTGCGCTTGGGTTGGTAGGACAGAAAACCCTGCGAAAATTCCTGTCGCAACTAGTAATGATAAAGTTTTGTTAGAAAATAATGGCAAACCAGCTCTCCCACATCAGTTTGATTCCTTGCACCAAGTCTATAGTTCTATCATCAAGTTGGCCATAGTTTGGCGCGTGCTGGCCCATAGATGCTTGGTGAGGCTTAATATTTCATTAACCATAAATGATATCAACATCACAGCTCCTTACCCCAAGTAATAATTGATTAAACTTGATGGTGATATCTTCCAGCGCGAATGGGAGCGTTTAACATGAAGTTAAAATGGTTTCCGCTGGATCAGTATGCGCGTGATGGTTACGTGCGCCCGGCGATGATATTATTGGGTTTGTTTGCACTGGCAATTCTTGGATTGATTGTTGGTGATTTTTCTTTGGCTGCAAACCAAATGGTGGATATTCACCCGTTTTTGGCTGCAAGTGGTATTCCAATGTCCGCACATATAGCTGAAATGTCTAAGGGGAATGAGGTTCAGGAACTTGAACAGATTGCTTATCAAGACCAGCTTACCGGCCTTCGCAATAGACGAGGACTGATCGAAGACACGAAAGCGCTTTTTAACAAGCCTTATTTGAAAGAAGATCGATGCGCTTTGATGCTGCTTGATCTTGATCGCTTCAAATTTATCAACGATACGCTTGGTCATGCTGCAGGTGATAAAATGCTGTGTGAATTGGGGTCTCGTTTGTCTATGTTATCCTCAACGCAGGTGAAATGTTATCGATTGGGTGGAGATGAATTTGTCATCACTTGGAATGGCGGTCCGAGCTTTGTTCAGGTTGAAGAGTTTTGCGAAAAGCTTATTCAGGGTTTGTCGCAGCCTTATCAAATTGATCAGTCTGAGATCGAGGGCGGCGGTAGCGTTGGTGTAACTTGGGCTCGTGAAAGTGATGATAATATCGGTTCATTGTTACAGCGAGCCGACATGGCGCTCTACAAGGCAAAGACCGTATCAGGCTCTGCTCATCGATTTTTTTGTGAGCAAATGGAGCAAGAGACACGCTTAAAGCATGATTTCAAGCAAGCCTTGCGTAAAATGATTTTTACCGCTGATTTTGATTTGGAATTTCAGCCAATCGCCTATGCTTCTGATTTGGCTTTTTCAATGTTTGATGTATCAGCCAAAAGCAGAAATCCTGAATTCGGGGATTTTTCTGATAGCCAATATACTCAGATATTGAAAGAAACAGGGCTTATTGTTCAATTCGATCGTGCCATCTTAGAAACCGCGATGAAAACAATGGCTGAATGGACGCAACGTAAAACTGTGGTTTTGCATCTAGATTCTGATCAGTTACTTGACCCGACATTCCCAAGTTATTTCGCTGACCTTCTTAAACAACACAAGCTTACAGGTCATGATTTTGTGTTCTCATTTGATACACTTCACCGGACTGATAATGCAAAACTGGTGGAAAATAGTCTTGATGAATTAATCAAGCTTGGCGTGCGAATTGCATCGCAAGGGTTTAGCGGTGATATCAGTAATTTCGGCTTTGGTAAAAAGCTTAAAAATACATATTTGATCCTTGGTAAAAGCTGGGTGAAAAACATTGCTTTTGATGAGAGTTCTTATGAGTTGCTGGTCAATCTCGTGCGACTAGCTGATTGTATGAATTTGCGCGTTATTCTGCATGGCGTTGAACATGCAGAACAGGTTAAATGTCTGATGGAGTTCAAGCGCCTGTTGGTCAAGGGCGATATTGTCGGTAGTGCCAAGCGCGCAGTTTAGCGGAACAAGGATAAGCATTCGTTCACTATCTGGTGAACCATTGCAGATTTTGCTCGATAATACATGAGTATTATTGTATAGAATTCGCATGTTATCGATTTGTGAAATTTTAGATAAAGTCGGCGAAACCGCAAAAAGTATTGTCTCCAGCATTGTAGAAGCCGTTAGAACTGCGTTTGAGGGTGATCCTGAAACGCGCCGTAAGGTCGCCTTTTCTGTTGCGATTATTGCATTGTCTGCCAAAATGGCAAAGGCTGACGGCGTTGTGACGGAATCCGAGGTTGCAGCATTCCAAGATATTTTTGAAATTCCTGAGGATGAAGCCGCGCATGTTTCAAGGCTATATAATTTAGCCAAACAAGATGTTGCAGGTTACGAGATCTATGCGACGCGGTTATCGGGCCTTTGTAGCTCGGGCGATAGCAATTGTCCTGTCTTACAAGATGTTTTGGATGGTCTTTATCACATTGCAAAAGCTGACGGCGTCATTCATGAGCGTGAAGAACAGCTTCTCCAGCACGTTGCTGAGATTTTTGGTTTGGATGAAGCGCATTTCTCTCAAATTTCTGCCCGCCATGTCCATCCAGATGGGATGGATCCATTTGCAGTATTGGGTGTGACCAAAAACACGCCGTTTGACGAGATAAAACGTCGATATCGTGAACTGGCTAAAAAGAGCCACCCTGATAACTTGCGTGCTCGCGGGGTGCCGGACGAGTTTTTATCTATGGCAGGTGAGCGTATGGCAAAATTGAATTTGGCTTTTGAAGCGGTGAAGAAGATGCAGGTTCCCGGTTAATGTCATCGGCAGCTAATTTTGAACCTGATTATAAGGGTGCAATCGTGCATCCATCCCCCAATTTTGGTGAAAGACGTGGGGTTGATGGACCAGATATGCTCATTTTGCATTATACCGCTATGGAAACGGCAATTGCCGCGCGCGATTGGTTATGTATCGAAGAATCCCAGGTGTCGGCGCATTATCTGATCGATGATGCTGGCGAAATTACGCAAATGGTTCGCGAACAAGACCGTGCCTGGCATGCAGGCCAAAGTATCTGGAAGGGCGAGAGCGATATCAATTCTCGCTCGATTGGGATTGAGATTGCTAATCAAGGTCATGAGTTTGGTTGCCCAGAATTCCCTCAAGCGCAAATTGTATCCGTGATTGAATTGTCAAAATCTATTATTGATCGGCACAATATTGTGCCCGAACGAGTGCTGGGTCACTCAGACATCGCACCGGGGCGCAAGCGTGATCCTGGTGAATGGTTTCCGTGGCCTGAATTACATGCCCAAGGTATTGGGCATTTGGTTGATCCTTCACCTATTCGTAGCGGGCGTTATTTTATGCGTGGTGAAACCGGTCAACCGATAGAAGCATTGCAATCGATGTTATCGCTTTATGGTTATGGAACGGAAATAACTGGTGAATTCGACGAGCGCACAGAGCAGGATATTATCGCATTTCAACGGCATTTTCGCCCAGAAAAAGTTGATGGGATTGCCGATATGTCGACGATTGAAACGCTTCATCGTTTGCTATCTGCGCTGTCTTGATCGCGAATTGTTTGCTTTTTCATGTTTTTGAAACACATGTTTACCGCAGTGCCACATTTTAGACGGATTTTCGCCGTTTAGAGGCGCAATAAACATCTTGCGATTAGTTCGCAGATTTACAAGACAATTTAAGGAATTTTTGATGAGAGTTTTGGTCACGGCCTGCCTTCTTGGCAGCGCGCTCATGCTATCTGCTTGCCAAACCACAAGCAGCGACAAAGGTGTCGATAAATCCACAAAGACATCGTCGGTTAAAAAGAGTACTACGAAAAAAACAACTTCAAAAAGCTCAGCCGCAGGCTATACTGGGTTACCATACGATAAGCTCATCCAAAAACATGCAAAGAAAAACGGTGTGCCCGTGTCTCTAGCGCGGGCCGTTGTTAAGATCGAAAGTAATTACAACGCCAATGCTCGCGGTGCAGCGGGTGAAGTTGGTCTTATGCAGATCAAGCCTGCAACAGCACGCGGTATGGGATATTCCGGTTCCACAAAAAACCTGTATCATCCTGAAAATAACATCGCGTTTGGTATGAAGTATTTAGGTGAAGCATATCGCCGAGGTGGTGGCACTACTTGTGGGGCGATTTTGAAATATAACGCGGGTCATTATGCGAAACGAATGAACCCTGTCTCGGCAAAATATTGCCAGCGCGTTAAGGCTATATTGAAGTAGCTGTTTCTTACAGCAAATATAATGCTCTGCTTCTAGTATTTGGTTTGAATATGCTATAGTGAGCCACGTGTCAGTTGGCCGGGCAACCGCTCTTTATTGTGTAATGCAGTTTAGGGAGGAAAGTCCGGGCTCCATGGAATAACGGTGCCGGATAACGTCCGGCGGGGGTGACCCTAGGGAAAGTGCAGCAGAAAACAAACCGCCTACGGATCTTCTTGGTTCATGGGTAAGGGTGAAAAGGTGGGGTAAGAGCCCACCGCATGATCGGTAACGAGAGTGGCAGTGTAAACCCCACCGGGAGCAAAACCAAATAGGGATGGCGTGGTGCTTGTCATCGGCAGTTTCCAGGCTAGTCATCCGGGTAGGTTGCTTGAGGCGAATTTTACCGTGTAAACGGCGCCCCAGACGAATGGTTGCATGAGTTTTACCATTGGTAAAATAATAACAGAACCCGGCTTATAGGCCAACTGACACTTTTACTTCTTATCTAAAATTGCCGCCTGAAAACATCTGTTTTTGGGCTGGTTTTCGCATGTTTAAATCACAGCTGACGAAGGAATCCTAACGCTTCGTTAATCTTAACGAGTTATGAATGATTGAAATGAAATGAAACGTTAATAAAAGATATAATCCCATTGACGCCCAATTTTGCCCATGTTATCCCAATATGCATCAAATGGTCAAAAATTTGTGGCGCTGAAAAGAGGTCTTAGCGACGTGATTTACGATCATCGTGTCAGAACAACACAGGCGTGTGTGCGATCTTTTGCTTGGGGGCAAAAGCATCGATTTGGCTCAAAAGGGATTGTAGTAAAGCGTAATGAACAGGTTTTTGTCGCAAGTGACAAAGAAGGTGGATGCGAAGGGGCGAGTATCGGTTCCGTCGGCATTCAGGACTGTTCTCACACGATTAGATATTCAAGATCTGTATGTGTTTCAAGATTTTGTGTTTCCGGCGATTTCAATAGCTGGTCCCGAAGTTCTGGAGCGTTTCGAGCGACATATAGATCAAGGCGATCCGTTTTCTCCGGACGCCAACAAGATGTCTCTGCTTATTCACGGTGGCGGCGTTTTCATGAAGCTCGATGGGGAAGGGCGGCTCGCAGTCTCGGATTTCATTCGCGACTTTGCCGGCATAACAGATCAAGTGACCTTTGTGGGTCGTGGCGATTATTTTCAGCTCTGGGAGCCGTCAGCATTGACGAGAATGCAAGACGAAACCCGGCGCGAACGAATGGAGCAATCGGTTCGTTCAACCTGAGGCGAGGGAACGGAATAGTGACGGGTTTTGACGATGTGGCAACAGACGTCAGTGGCGGACCAGTTCGTCATGTTCCGGTTCTTCTCTCGGAGGTTCTCGAGGCTTTAGATCCCAGTAATGGTAAAGTTATTTTCGATGGCACTTTTGGTGCAGGTGGATATTCACGCGCAATTATGCAAAAGGGCGCAAATGTTATCGCAACGGATCAAGACCCTGAAGTTATCTCAAATTCTGATGGTATTAAATCTGAATTTTCAGATCAGTTAAAACTGCACCATGCAAAATTTTCTCAAATACTCGACATTGTGGATGAGGGTTCTCTAGATGGTTTCGTGCTTGATATTGGTGTCTCGTCTATGCAGATCGATCAGGCTGAGCGCGGGTTTTCATTCATGCAGGATGGTCCGCTTGATATGCGCATGTCCCAAGATGGGGTTACCGCAGCCGATGTGGTCAATACGCTGAAATCAAACGAGCTTGCACGGATTTTTGGCTTTTATGGCGAAGAGAAAAAAGCTGGACGGATTGCGCGCGCAATTGAACAGGCGCGCCTTGAAGCGCCAATAACGACAACTGGCCAATTAGCGAAAATTGTATCTAATGCAGCGCCGCGAAAAATGACGGATCGCATTCATCCAGCAACACGTGTTTTTCAAGCGCTCCGTATTTATATCAATGATGAATTGGGACAGTTGGCGCAGGCGTTATTAGCCGCAGAAAAGGCACTTAAACCCGGTGGGCGGCTCGTCGTTGTGACATTTCATTCCTTAGAAGATCGCATAGTGAAGAAGTTTTTCACAGATCGGTTTGGTAGGATTTCAGGCTCTCGGCATCTGCCGCAAATTGAAGTGCCTGAAGCTAGCTTTGTGCAATTGGGCAAAAAGCCAATGGTTGCAGCAAGTAAGCATGAAGCTGAGATTAATCCGCGAGCGCGTTCGGCCAAGCTTCGTGCTGGCATTCGAACAGAAGCACTTTGCGGGTCTGATGATATGAAAATCTTTGGCTTGCCAAATCTATATCCACTTAAAAAAGTTGCGGGGTTGGTTTAGATGTTTCGTGCATTTGAAGTTTTGTTGATTGTCGCAGTTCTCGCTGCCACCGGTTATACGTTTCATATCAAACATCAATCCGAAGACCGTCTCGCTGAAATTCGCAAGCTTGAGGCTGAAATCAAAACGCACAAAGATACGATTGATCTGCTGGAAGCAGATTGGAGCCTACTTAATCAGCCTGTGCGGGTGCAAAAACTCATTGAAGCGTTTCAAGAGCAGTTGCAGCTTACGACGACAGAAGCTGATCAGATCGTACAATATGATGAACTGCCACGTATTAAGCCTGAGCCAGAAATTGAAACAGATGAAATTGCCGATCAAATTATGACAGGTGCGGTTGAGTGATGAAACCTAGCGTAATGAAACTATTCTTTCCGAAAAAAGCTAGCATCACACTAGGTGGTCAGAGCGAAGATATAGCGATTTCATCAAGTCGTGTTTCTGATGCGAATAGAACGGGTAACCGAATTGGTATCGCAATGATCGCCTTTACAGTGATGTGCGTTGTTGTTGGTGGTCGATTGGTACAGTACGGCATGAAGTCGCCGGAAACAGTGTCATCTATTTTACCAAGTAATAGATTGTTGGCATCACGTCCCGATTTGCAGGATCGTAATGGTGAAATTCTTGCCACTGATATTCGCACTGTTTCGCTTTATGCTGAGCCGCACAAAGTGGTTGATCCTGATGAGGTTGTTGAGCAATTGGCAATTGTTTTGCCCGATCTTGATATTAAAAAAACCTACAGCAAATTGTCATCCAAATCTCGTTTCCAATGGTTGCGCCGACAGCTTACACCCGGCCAACAAAGCGAGATCCTATCGCGCGGTATTCCCGGTATTGGTTTTAGACCAGAAAAACGCCGGTTTTATCCAGGTGGTCCAACGGCATCTCATGTGGTTGGGCACGTAAACATCGATAATGTCGGCATTGCTGGTATGGAAAAATATGTTGATGGTCAGGGACTTGGTGACCTTGCAAGCGTTGGCTTGACTGTTGATGAAGCCCTAGAACCCGTTAAACTTTCGATTGATTTGCGTGTTCAGCACGTTTTGCGCGATGAGCTATCTGCTGCGATGGATCGTTATCGCGCCATAGCAACTGCGGGCGTTGTTTTAGATATTCACACAGGTGAAGTGATCGCAATGTCATCGCTTCCTGATTATAACCCGAACAATCCTGTTGATGCTTTGCAAAAAGATCGATTGAACCGTATGACAGCGGGCACGTTTGAGATGGGTTCCACGTTCAAAGCCTTTACCACTGCGATGGCACTTGATTCAGGTCATGTCTCCATGAATGACAGTTTTGATGCGCGCAAACCAATTCGTATTGGCGGTTTTACGATTTCTGATTTTCATGGCAAAAACCGTGTTTTGTCTGTTCCTGAGATTTTCATTTATTCATCCAATATTGGAACTGCAAAAATGGCAGATGTTGTTGGAGTAGATGGACATCAGGAATTTCTAACGCGTTTGGGTTTGCTCTCACGCATGCAAACGGAGCTTCCCGAAGTTGCGACACCAAGCCAACCTAAAACATGGAAGAAGATTAACTCAGTGACCATTTCATTTGGTCATGGGGTATCAACGACACCGCTCCAGACAGCCGTTGCAGCAGCAGCTTTAATGAATGGCGGTAAGCTAATCCCGCCGTCATTTGTTCCAAGATCACGCGGTGAAGCTGATCAAATTTCGCAACAAGTTCTATCTGATCAAACAAGTCAATCGATGCGCGAATTAATGCGTATGAATGTTGAAAAAGGTTCAGGTCGCCGCGCTGAAGTTGATGGCTATTGGGTTGGCGGTAAAACAGGGACCGCTGAAAAGGTGGTCAATGGACGTTACTCATCGCAAGTGCGGTTTAATGCGTTCTTATCTGCGTTTCCGATTCATGATCCTAAATATGTGGTTTTGGTGATTGTTGACGAGCCAAAGCCTGAAGAGGGTAAAAAATACGCAACTGCTGGCACAAACGCTGCACCAACAGTGCGCGAAGTTGTTCGTCGATCTGCTGCTTTGTTGGGTGTGAGACCAAAATTTGGGGATGGAGAGGGTGATCGCCTCACATCCTATTAATTGATCATATTTCGACCGTAAGGTTGTGCTATAGAGATTCGTGAAATACGGCGAATACGGGGATGAAATGAAACTTGGCGATATAGCTGCACTTGCGGGTATGCACAGCTCCGAATTTTCGGATAGCGAATTGAATGTTGAGATTGAAGGCCTTTCCGCTGATAGCCGGAAAATTCAATCCGGTTTTGTGTTTTTTGCGCTATCTGGCGATAAGGCAAATGGATCACAATTTGTTGCAAGCGCTGTTGAAAGCGGTGCGTGTGCTATTGTTTCCTTAGAGGCAATTGATGAGCTAAACGACAATGTGCCAAATCTTATCGTTGAAAACCCTCGGTTGGTTTTGGCCAAAGCAGCAGCTGCATTTTATCAAAACCAACCGCAAACAATTGTTGCGGTAACTGGTACTGCTGGCAAAACATCTGTTGCTTCTTTTGTGCGGCAGATATGGGAAAAAATTGGTCAGCAATCTGCTATGATTGGCACGACAGGAATTGTTGCCCCGGGCCGAAAAGAATATGGTGCGCTGACCACTCCTGATCCGGTGACTTTGCATTCTTTAATGTTTGAACTCGCAAATGATGGCGTTACCCATTGTTCCATGGAAGCGTCAAGCCACGGGCTTGATCAATATAGGTTAGACGGTATTAAACTGGCTGCTGGTGCATTTACCAATTTGGGTCGCGATCATATGGATTACCATCCAACTGTCGAGCATTACTTCAATGCTAAAATGGCATTGTTTAATCGTGTGCTGCCCAAAGGTTCGCCAGCGGTTATTTTTGCTGATGATGAATGGTCTGATAAAGCCATACAATGCGCAAACGATGCTGGGCAGAAAGTGCTCACTGTCGGTCACAAAGGTTCATTCTTAACGCTAAAACGTGTTGAGCAATATCGTCATGAACAGCGGGCTGAAATCCATCATGATGGGCAGATATTTGAAGTTAACTTGCCGCTTGCAGGAGACTTTCAAATGTCTAATGCGTTAGTCGCTGCTGGCTTATGTATTGCGACTGGAGCAGATGCTAAATCTGTTTTCCAAGCGCTTGAAACAATAGAAGGCGCGCCGGGTCGGCTCGATCTTGTCGGTAAAACACAAAAAGGCGCACCAGTGTATATCGATTATGCGCATAAACCAGATGCGCTTGAACACGTGTTGAAAGCTGTAAGGCCATTTACAACAGGACGTATTGTTTTGGCTTTTGGTTGTGGTGGAGATCGCGACAAAGGTAAGCGCAAATTAATGGGTGAAATAGCGGCAAAGCTTGCCGATGTTGTGATCGTAACGGATGATAATCCGCGCTCAGAGACGCCTGATGTTATTCGACAAGAGATTTTATCAAGTGTGCCCGATGCAATTGATATTGGTGACCGCCACAAGGCAATTGAAACGTCAATTGAGATGCTTGAAGAGGGTGATAGCCTAATTATTGCAGGTAAGGGACACGAACATGGTCAGATCGTGGGTGATAAGACCTTGCCATTTTCCGATCATGAGGTCGCTCGCTCAGTTTTGGGTTTGGAGGCTTAAATGGATTTACTTTGGACGTCTGATGAGCTGATCACGGCAATGGACGGCAGGCCCGTGGGCAATATGCCTGATGGTGTTACTGGCATATCAATTGATAGTCGCGACGTGCCAGAAGGTGCGGCATTTTTTGCCATAAAAGGCGATCGTTTTGACGGACATGATTTTGCAGGTACCGCGCTTGCAAATGGCGCAGGTGTTCTCGTCATTGCAGAAGATAAAATTCCAGCTATGGGTAATTTGAACGCTCCGATGATTGTTGTCGGTGATGTTTTAATCGCGCTTGAAGCTTTGGGGCGTGCAGCAAGACGCCGAGTATCTGGCAAAGTAGCTGCCGTTACAGGCTCAGTTGGAAAGACCACGACGAAAGAAATGTTGCGTACGGCGCTTTCTCCATCTGGTAAAATTCATGCATCTGTTGCCTCGTTTAATAACCATTGGGGTGTGCCGCTAACGCTTGCGCGTATGCCGCGGGATACAGATTTCGGTGTGTTTGAAATTGGCATGAACCATTCCGGTGAAATCCGTACGTTAGTCGATATGGTTCGCCCCGATGTTGCTATGATCACCTGTGTTGAAGCGGCGCATATGGGTAATTTTAAAAACCTAAATGAAATTGCAGACGCAAAAGCTGAGATCATGGAAGGTGTTGTCAAAGATGGATCAATGATCCTTAATCTTGATAATGATTTACATGATTATCTGAAAAAGAAGGCAAATGCGCTTGGTTTAAAAGAGCGGACTTATTCATATGGTCGCAATGATAAAGCTGATTTTGAGCTTTTAAATTTGCGTTCCCATAAAGATTGCTCGTGCTTTACCGTAAAAATCAACGACGAAGAAATTGCCGTTAAGCTCGGTGCACCTGGTGATCATGTTATTCAAAACGCAATTGGTGTTTTGGGGATGTGCTCATTGCTTGATGCTGATATGGCGTTAGCTGCGCTTGCGCTGGCTGACTTTGAAGCTGAAAAGGGACGAGGTGCAAGGTCGCTTCGTCAAATAGGTGCGGGGTATTTCACGCTTATTGATGAAAGCTATAATGCAAACCCCGCATCAATGCGTGCAGGGATATCTTTGTTGGCTGCATCTGAGCCAGGTCGCGGTGGTCGCCGCGTTGCGGTTTTGGGCGACATGCTTGAAATGGGCGAGTTCTCAGAAAAACTTCATGTGGAGCTTGCAAAGCCTTTGCAGGATGCGGGTGTTGATATTGTAGCGCTTTCAGGCAAAGACATGAATTATCTCGCCGATGCAATCCGCGGAGAAATGCAAGTGTATTATCGTTCTGATTTGGACGCGTTGATTGAATGGTTGATGAGTAAAGTTCGCAGCGGTGATGTGATTATGGTCAAGTCGTCGCTTGGAATTGGTTTTGGTAAAGTCGTCAAAAAGTTACAAGAAAAATTTCCCGAATGTGAGCCTGATGATGATCAGCTTGCATCCGGTGACTAGGGGGTCTCATGTTTATTTGGTTGGTCGATTTTGCCGACAGTTTTCCGGTTTTCAATTTATTTAGGTATATAACATTTAGAACAGGTGGGGCGCTTTTCACGGGCGCATTGATCGTGTTCTTGTTTGGGCCAAAAATTATTAATTCACTGCGCGTTCGTCAAGGGCGTGGGCAACCAATTCGCGCTGACGGGCCACAAACACATTTTAAAAAAGCAGGAACCCCAACAATGGGCGGGCTGATGATCTTGGCCGGCATTGTGATCAGTTCGCTTTTATGGGCCGACCTTGGCAACACTTACGTGATTACGACCTTATTGGTAACATTGGGCTTTGGTGCAATCGGTTTTTACGATGATTATCTGAAAGTTACCAAGCAGTCTGACAAAGGCTTTTCTGGTAAAGTTCGACTTTTCTTGGAGTTTTTGATCGCAGGCGTTGCGGTTTATTTCATACTTAGCCATTCAATGTCAGCTACGCAGGATCAAAGCGATACGTTTGCAACATCCTTGTCATTCCCATTCTTTAAAGACTTTCTATTAGATCTTGGCTTATTCTTCATCCCATTTGGCGCATTTGTTATTGTCTCAGCAGGTAATGCAGTCAACTTAACTGATGGTTTGGATGGATTGGCGATTGTTCCAGTGATGATTGCTGCAGCTTCTTTTGGAGCCATAGCATATTTGGCGGGTAACGCGCTTTTCGCAAATTATCTTCAAATTCATTTTGTTCCCGGCACTGGTGAACTTGCTGTTATTCTTGGCGCCTTGATTGGAGCAGGGTTAGGTTTCTTATGGTTTAATGCACCGCCAGCTGCGATCTTTATGGGTGATACAGGTTCTCTCGCGCTAGGTGGATTGATCGGTACGGTTGCTGTTGCGACAAAACACGAAATCGTAATGGCCATTATCGGGGGGTTGTTTGTACTTGAAACAATGTCTGTGATTATTCAGGTGATTTCATTTAAGCTCACTGGAAAACGCGTGTTTAGAATGGCACCTATTCACCACCATTTTGAGAAAAAAGGCTGGACTGAAAGTCAGGTCGTTGTGCGCTTTTGGATTATTGCGGTGATGCTTGCAATGGTTGGTCTTGCAACATTGAAACTGAGATAGAGTACGATGATACCAGCTCTTAGTTTTAAGGATAAACGCGTTGCTTTATTCGGTCTTGGCGGATCGGGGCTTGTTACTGCGAAATCATTAATTGCAGGCGGCGCTGATGTCATTGCATGGGACGATAATCCAGAGCAGGTATTAAAATCAGGTCAAGATGGCATTGCCACAGGCGATTTACGCGATATTGATTGGAAAACAATTGATAGCTTTGTGCTTGCTCCCGGCGTTCCGTTAACGCACCCTAAGCCGCATTGGTCGGTGGAGCTTGCTCAAAAAGCTGGTGTTGAGATCATTGGCGATATCGAGATTTTCTCTCGTGAACGCGCAGTGCTTGCACCCGATAGTGCCTTTATCGCCATTACCGGAACAAATGGAAAATCTACAACAACTGCGCTGATTTCGCATATCATTGCCAAGAACGAATTAAATATTCAAATGGGTGGTAATATCGGGACAGCGGTGTTGTCTCTTGATCCTCCGAAGGATGACAGCGTTTATGTGATCGAATGCTCATCTTATCAAATTGATCTAGCGCCGTCGCTCCATCCCAGCGCTGGGATATTGCTCAATTTAACACCGGATCATTTGGATAGACATGGCACAATGGAGCACTACGCTTATGTGAAAGAGCGTTTAGTACAAAATAGTGACAATGCTATTATCGGTGCTGATGATGCATATTGTCAAAATATCGAACAGCGTCTTGAGCAAAACAATGTTTCAACAACGTCCATCTCTGCCATCAAACAATTGGATGATGGATTGTTTTTAGACGAGAGTTTGATTGTTAGAGCGGCTAATAGCCAGAACTCTGTCGTTGCGGACTTGTCCGGAATTGAAACGCTTCGCGGTCAGCATAATGCACAAAATGTGGCGGCTGCGATTGCAGCTTGTCACTCGATTGGGCTGTCATTTGAAGAGATTGCGAATTCGCTTTCGTCATTTCCTGGATTAAAACACAGGATGCAGCCCGTTGCTCGATTGGGTGAGTTACTGTTTATCAATGATTCAAAGGCAACCAATGCGGAGGCAACAGCGCCGGCGCTTAAATCCTATGAAGATATATTCTGGATACTTGGTGGTTTGCCAAAAGACGGTGGTATTACATCTTTATCACCTTATTTCGAGCGCGTTAGCAAAGCGTTTCTGATCGGTGAGGCTGCGCCTAAATTTGCAGCTGAACTCGGCGATGAAGTTGATTTTGAGATTGCAAACACACTTGAACTTGCCGTCGAGCATAGCACTAATTCTGCAAAAACCTTTGCGGCGCAATCTGGGCGTAAGGCTACTATTCTATTTTCGCCCGCATGTGCAAGTTTTGATCAATTCCGGAACTTTGAAATTCGTGGTGAGTGTTTTGTCGATCAAGTTGCCAATATAAAGGGCGTTGAAATGCTCATACCGTACAAACTGAAAGGTGATGCAAATGGTTAGCCGTATCGAACGTGGTGCTGTTGCAAACTGGTTTTGGACAATCGATAGGTTTTTGCTGATCGCTTTTGTTGTATTGATCCTTTTGGGTTTCATGCTCTCATTTTCTGCAAGCCCTGCGGTCGCCGAGCGTATCGGTCTTGATAGCTTTCACTTTGTTAAGCGTTTTGCAATTTTTATGGTCCCGGCACTGGTGGCACTGGTTGCGATATCATTTTTAGATGCACGCATGGTACGGCGAGCTGCAATCCTTTTATTGCTCGGCGCTGTTGCAATGATGGTGTTGACGCTTTTTGTTGGCAGCGAGATCAAAGGATCGCGTCGCTGGTTATCAATTGCAGGTTTTACGTTGCAACCATCTGAATTCATGAAGCCAGCATTTGTGATTATTTGCGCTTGGCTGTTTTCTGAACGAAGTCGTCATCCTGAAATACCGGGAAATCTTTTCGCCATTATTCTATTTGGTATTGTCGCAGCTCTTTTAGTTGCGCAGCCTGATTTGGGACAAACCATGCTTTTAACTGCTGTATGGGGTGCGATGTTCTTTATGGCTGGAATGCCATGGGTTTGGATCCTTGCACTTGGTGGATTGGCGATAGCTGGATTTGTAACGGCATATACCATTTTCCCTCATGTTGCCGGCCGTATAGATCGATTCTTGACCGGGGAAGGTGATACATTCCAAGTTGATACCGCTCGCGAAGCAATCATCCGCGGTGACTGGTTTGGACGAGGCCCGGGCGAGGGCACCATCAAACGAATTTTACCAGACAGTCACACTGACTTTATCTTTTCCGTAGCAGCAGAAGAATTTGGTATCTTGTTTTGTATCGCGCTTGTGTCAATTTTTGCATTTGTGGTGTTGCGAACACTTCTTCATGCTGCGCGCGAAACAGATGAGTTTACCCGTCTTGCAGTATCCGGTCTTGCGCTGTTAATTGGTGCGCAATCAATGATCAACATTGGTGTTAATTTGGAGCTGCTTCCCGCTAAGGGGATGACATTGCCATTTATCTCATACGGCGGTTCTTCCATGCTTGCGATTGCTATCACTGTTGGATTTATTCTCGCTCTGACGCGTCATCGTCCGGAAAAACGGGCGCGTAATAAAATTGTTATGCCGAGTAAGGTAAAACCTTCATTGGCAGTTTAGGAAGAGCGTGATGGATCAAAAAGTTTTTCTATTAAGTGCAGGTGGTACAGGTGGGCATCTCTTTCCGGCGCAAGCGTTATCTGTTGAATTAAGCGCGCGCGGGCACAAAGTTCATCTAGCAACGGATAATCGAGCTAGCCGATACGCAGATACGTTTCCATGCGATGAAATGCATATTGTTCCCTCTTCAACGATTGGATCGAAAAATCCGTTTAAAGTCGCAAAGGCGCTTTGGACTTTGTTTAAGGGGATGCGTAAATCAAGTCATTTGATCAGAACATTGCGCCCTGATGCTGTGATCGGTTTTGGTGGTTATCCGACGCTTCCTCCATTATTGTCATCAACTCAGGCAGGAAAGCCAAGCATTTTGCATGAGCAAAATGCTGTGATGGGCAGAGCTAATAAGCTGCTTGCCAATCGGGTGAGCGCAATCGCGGGTGGGTTTTTACCAGAAAATTCTGGCGTATATTCAGATAAAACCATTGTGACTGGAAATCCTGTTCGACCAGCCGTTATTAAAGCAGCTGAAAAAGCTTACCAACCATCTAGCGGTGATGAGGTTTTTAATCTTGTTGTGTTCGGTGGAAGCCAGGGCGCGCAATTCTTTGGGCAGACAATACCTGTTGCAATTTCAAAGCTATCTGAGAATTCACGAAAGCGATTAAAGCTCACCTTGCAAGCTCGAGAAGAAGATCTTGATCAAGCCAAAACACAATGTGCTGAGATGAATATCGATGCGGATATCTCGCCATTCTTTGATAATATGGCAGTGCGGATCGCAGATGCGCATTTGGTTATCTCGCGCTCTGGTGCTTCAACCGTATCGGAACTTGCAGCTATTGGTCGCCCTGCGATCTTAGTTCCATACCCATTTGCTCTTGATCATGATCAAGCTGCAAACGCGAAAGGCATGCTGGAAAAAGGCGGGGCAGAGGTTGTTGCGCAATCAGATCTTTCCGCGGATATTCTTGCTGAAATGATCGAAAATCGGATGAACAACCCGATTGAAGCAGAAAAAATGGCGGCAAATGCGAAACTTGCCGGAAATTTGGGCGCTACAAGCTTGCTTGCCGATCTTGTTGAGGCTATGGCCCAAGGTACATCAATTAAAGAATTTAAGGATCAGCAAGCATGAAGATGCCTGAAACAATTGGACTTGTACATTTCGTTGGTATCGGCGGAATTGGAATGAGTGGTATAGCTGAAGTGTTGCACAATTTGGGTTACAAAGTGCAGGGCTCAGACCAATCCGATAGTGCAAACGTTCAACGCTTACGTGATAAAGGCATTGAAGTCTTTATCGGTCATTCAGCGGCAAATCTTGGTGAATCTGAGGTTTTGGTTGTTTCAACCGCAATCCGCAAAGATAATCCTGAATTAGTTGCCGCGCGTGAAAAGCTTTTGCCAGTTGTGCGCCGTGCAGAAATGCTTGCCGAACTCATGCGTTTTCAAAATGCAATTGCGATTGGCGGTACGCACGGGAAAACAACAACTACGTCTATGGTCGCAACTTTGCTAGAATCCGGTGGGCTTGATCCAACCGTGATCAATGGCGGTATCATCAATGCTTACGGCACCAACGCTCGTATGGGCGAGGGCAAGTGGATGGTGGTTGAAGCTGATGAGTCCGATGGTACTTTTCTAAAGTTACCGGCAGATATCGCAGTCATTACTAATATCGATCCTGAGCATCTTGATCATTATGGTGATTTTGAAACTGTAAAAGCTGCTTTTGCGCAGTTCGTTGAAAATGTCCCGTTTTATGGTTTTGGTGTTTTGTGTATTGATCATCCTGAGGTACAGGCGCTTGCAAGCCGTATTTCTGACCGCCGTGTGGTCACATACGGACAAAACCCACAAGCTGACGTACGGTTTTTAAACTTGAGCCAAAAGGGTAGTACATCAACGTTTGATATTGAAATTCGTGATCGTAATTCCAATGAAATTATGAGCGTTGAAGGCCTAACATTGCCTATGCCGGGATTGCACAATGTGTCGAATGCGACAGCTGCCATTACCGTTGCGCTTGAGCTTGGGATGACGACAGAAGAAATTGCAGCTGGTTTGTCCAAGTTTGGTGGTGTTAAACGACGCTTCACTCATGTAGGTTCTTGGAACGGCATGGACATATTTGATGACTATGGTCACCACCCGGTTGAAATCAAAGCTGTTTTAAAAGCAGCGCGCGACGCGAGCGAGGGTAAGGTTATTGCCGTTGTCCAGCCGCATAGATACTCGCGTCTTGAAAGCTTGTTTGATGATTTCTCATCATGCTTTAATGATGCTGATACGGTTATATTGGCGCCAGTATTTGCAGCAGGCGAAGAGCCAATTGAAGGCGCTGATTCAAAAAGCCTCGCGTCACGTTTAAAAACCGGTGGCCACCGCGATGTTCGTTTAATCGATGGTCCTGCAGATCTTGCCCCGATGATCAAAACAATTGGGTCAGACGGCGATTATTTATTATGCCTTGGTGCCGGTAATATTACGCAATGGGCTGCTGCCTTGCCGAAGGAACTTCAAAGTCTGGATGGGAGCTAATATGGGCGATTACGATTGCAAAAACTTAGTTGCAGACCTTGGTAGTAAACTTGATGGTATCCAAGGACGGATTACTGAACAAGCACCTTTATCACAAGTAACATGGTTCCGTACGGGCGGCCCCGCTGCTGTTATGTTTCAGCCGGCAGATGAAGATGATTTGGCAAAGTTTTTGTCCATCCTTCCTGAAGATGTTCGCGTTCTTCCCATTGGTGTTGGGTCAAACCTTTTGGTGCGCGATGGCGGATTAAACGCTGTTGTTATTAGGCTATCTGCAAAAGGGTTTGGTCAGACAGAACAATTGTCGCCAACGCAATTGATCGCTGGTGCTGCATGCCCTGATAAACGAGTTGCTGCTGCCGCTCATGATGCGGGGATTGGTGGGCTGCATTTTTATCATGGTATTCCCGGTGCAATCGGTGGTGCATTGCGCATGAATGCTGGCGCTAATGGTCATGAGACAAAGGATTGTGTCGTTGCTGTACATGCGATTGACCGCAAAGGTCAGAAGCACATTCTCAGCAATGAAGATATGAAATACTCTTATCGAAAATCTGGCGCACCAAAAGATCTGTTTTTTACAAAAGCTCTGTTTGAAGGTCCGCAAACACCGAAAGATGAGATTAAACAAGCCATGGATGCGGTTCAGCACCATCGTGAAACATCTCAGCCGATTAAGGAAAAGACTGGCGGTTCAACATTTAAGAACCCTCCAGGTTATTCAGCTTGGAAGGTGATTGATGATGCAGGCTGTCGTGGTTTGACGATCGGTGGTGCGCAGATGTCACCAATGCACTGTAACTTTATGATCAATACCGGGCCTGCAACCTCTTATGATTTGGAAAAACTAGGTGAAACCGTTCGCCAGAAGGTCTTGTTGCATTCTGGTATTCATCTGGAATGGGAAATCAGACGTTTGGGCGAATTTACCCCTGGTCAAAACATAGAAGCTTTCATGGGGCAGATGTTATAGGTCTTGGTTAAATCAACGCGCTGCTAACAAGCTTTCCAAACTTTCTAAAATCCTTTGCACGGGGTGAACCTTCGCGCCATGCAAGGCCAATTGTTCGGCTCGGTTCGGGATCACCAAAGCGCATGAGTTTTACCTCTTGAGATTTGTTTTCAACTGATAAACTGATTTCAGGTAGCAACGTCATTCCCAATCCATTGCCCACCATCTGTACTAAGGTTGATAAGCTTGATGCGCCAAATGTTGCAAAACTCGATATTTCGCGCAGGTGGCAATAGGTGAGGGCCTGTTCGCGCAAACAATGCCCTTCTTCTAAAAGCATAAGTTCACCGTTTGCAAACATGTCTGGCGTTGCATAAGCATCATTGTTGCTTTCATGATTTGGCGGCATGGCAAGAAGAAACTTGTCTTCAATCAGCGGCATTGTGGATATAGACTTGTGCTCCACAGGTAGCGCTAAAATTAACAAATCAAGTTCGCCGCTTTCCAACTTTTCAAGAAGTAGATGCGTCTGGGTTTCATGCAATACAAGGTTTAGATCAGGTAGGTTGTTGCGAATATTGGGCAATAATTTTGGTAAGAGATAAGGTGCAATTGTGGGAATGACCCCGAGCTGCAATGACCCTTGAAGCGTATCTTTGGTACTTTGAGCAAATTCGGTTAATTCACGCATTTGTTCGGTGATTTTTTTGCTGCGCGCTAATAGCTCTAACCCGTGTCTTGTTATAATCGCACGCTTGTTGTTGCGCTCAAAAAGCAGAATATCGAGTTCTCGTTCGAGCTCTTTAATCTGCATGGATAAGGCTGGTTGGCTGACAGCGCAGTGCTCGGCCGCTTTACCAAAGTGGTTAAAACGGGCAACGGCTTCGAAATATTTCAGTTGTCTAAAGGTTGGCATAATTAGAAATACTAATAGATAACTATGATAATTGATAGTTTTTCTTATTGTTAACTTTGGTTAAAATTTTCTTTTCGTTAAGATTTTATTATCTATATCTCGCGTATTCTCCGGCATTACAAAATGCGATTTTAACCTATTTAAGGACGGAATTTTTCCGGAGGGTATGATGCCTGATAAACATGTAGCGGTTCTATATGGCGGTTTCTCGTCAGAACGCCCTGTCAGTCTTTCATCCGGCGAAGCTTGCGCAGATGGTTTAGAGCGTGCAGGCTATAAAGTTACCCGCGTTGATGTCGACCGTAATTTATCGCAGACCTTATATGAATTAAAACCAGATGTTTGCTTTAATGCACTGCATGGTCCCTATGGTGAAGATGGAACCGTGCAAGGTCTTTTGGAATATATGGAAATTCCTTATACGCATTCGGGCGTGCTTGCGTCCGCACTTGCTATGGATAAAGAGCAAGCCAAGATTGTCGCAAAAGCTAAAGGTATTCCTGTTGCTGAGGCAAAAGTGTTGGACCGTCATGACTTTAAGTCAACGCATCCAATTCAGCCGCCATATGTTGTTAAACCCGTTGCAGAAGGCTCAAGCTTTGGCGTTGTTATGGTCAAAGAAGGTCAGTCTCATCCGCCTCAAATCCTATCATCTGATGAATGGACATATGGTGATCGCGTCATGGCTGAGCGATTCGTTTATGGTCGTGAATTAACCTGCGCGGTCATGGGAAATGTTGCGCTTGGTGTGACCGAAATTTTTGCGGAAGGCTCAAGTTTCTACGACTTTGATGCCAAATACAAAAAAGGTGGTTCAAAACATCAGTGTCCGGCAAAAATTTTACCAAATATTTACCAAAAGATTCAGACATTGTCATTGAAGGCCCATAAGGCGATTGGATGTCGTGGCGTAAGTCGTTCAGATTTTCGGTATGATGATCGGTTTTCCGAGAATGGAGAGATCATTTGGTTGGAAGTAAATACCCAGCCTGGAATGACAGAAACTTCTCTTGTGCCTGAATTGGCTCAGCATGCTGGGCATAGTTTCGAAGAATTAGTTAGTTGGATGGTGGAAGACGCTTCGTGTTCTCGTTGATTGAAAAAATCTCTGACTTGAAAAGTAGCTCAGCTTCAATGGGAAGCGGAGAGCAAACTTTCGCACGCCGTCTTGTAAGGCCGCTGATCAGACGGGTGACACGCGCTAGCGCTGATATATTGTCAGGCCATAAGAAAATACCAAATCATCTCGGCACTTTTGCAACGCTCGCATTCTTTGCAGGCGTGTTGAACTATGGTGCTGTTGTTGGTGGTCATAGTGAAGTTGCATTGCGCACAATGACATCAGCTGTTGGTTTTGCAATTGATGAAATCAAAGTTTCTGGCAATGTTGAAACATCCGACATTGATATTCTCCAAGAGCTTAGGCTTGATGAAACATCATCACTTCTGACGCTAGATCTTGCCAAAGCGCATGAGCAACTTTCTGAGCTTCCTTGGGTTCAGCATGTTGAGTTATTAAAAATTTATCCTGCAACATTGCATGTGAAGATTGAAGAACGCGATGCTTTTGCGATCTGGCAACATGGTGATCAACTATCTCTTATTGAGCGTGATGGTGATGTAATTGAAAATTACGATGGTGTTCGTAATACTGACTTGCCATTCTTTGTGGGAATTGGGGCGGAAAGCCATGCGTCATCAATGTATGATACATTGTCAAACTGGCCATCTTTCTTAAGCGAAGCAAAAGCAATTATTCGCGTTGCAGATCGCCGTTGGGATCTCAGATTGAAAAATGGTGTAACGCTTCATCTCCCAGAAGAGGGTGTTGATGCAGCTTTAGCGCATTTTAAAGCATTTGATGAAGCGCAAGAAGTTTTGCGTCGTGATATTGCACAAGTTGATCTTCGTATCGCAGATCGCGTGACAATTCGATTAACGCCAGAGGCATTAGAGCGCAGAAAATCAGCTGTTCTAGAGCGTTCTGAAGCACTTAAGAAGCGGAAGAAGTCATGAGCTTGTTCCGTCAAAAATCGTCATTGCCACGTCTAAAGCCGCTATCAAACAAACGTCCCACCATTGTGACGGTGTTGGATATTGGTTCTTCAAAGACTGTTTGTTTTATCGGACGTCTAACACCGTTATCTGACGGTGAAGTGCTTGCGCAACGCACACACAAAGTCGAAATTATCGGCATCGGGCACCAAAAATCGCGTGGTGTTAAAGCCGGTGTGATTATGGATATCGAGCAGGTTGAAAACTCTGTTCGTTCTGCCGTTGATACAGCTGAACGCATGGCTGGCGTAACAGTTGATTCATTAATCATCAATGTGACCGCGGGTCGCTTGAAAAGTGAAATTTTCACAGCTTCCATCGATTTGGGTGGTGAAGAGGTTGCGCATAATGACCTAACCAAGGTTGTTAATCTTGTTACTAAACGAACATTAAGTCACGAACGTTCCATTCTTCATTCATTGCCAACAAGTTATGCGCTGGATGGCGAGCGCGGTATTATTGATCCTGAAGGCATGTATGGCGATAAGCTGGGTGTTGATCTGCATGTGTTGAGCGCTGATCGTGCGCCGCTTAAAAATTTGGAAATGTGTGTAAATCGCGCGCATCTCACTGTTGAAGCAATGGTTGCAACACCCTATGCTTCAGGCCTTGCCTCGCTCGTCGCTGATGAAGCTGAAATGGGCTGCGCATGTGTAGATTTAGGTGGTGGAACCACAACAATTTCAGTGTTTAACGAAGGTAAGTTCATCTTTGCAGATGCGGTTGCTCTTGGTGGACACCATGTCACAATGGATCTTGCACGCGGATTAACAACCCGATTTGAAGATGCAGAACGTATTAAAGTCATGCACGGTTCTTCATTACCGTCTGCATGTGACGACAAAGACGTCATTTCTATCCCGCCAATTGGCGATGAAATGGGCGATCACTCCGCGCAAGTTTCAAAAGCTATGGTCGCACGCATAGTAAGAGCGCGCGTTGAGGAAACACTTGAGTTAGTTCGCGATCGAATTCAACAATCTGGCTATGCGCCAATCGTTGGAAAACGGGTGATCTTAACAGGTGGTGCAAGTCAACTTACGGGGTTAGCTGATAGTGCAAGACGAATATTGGCTCGTAATGTTCGTATAGGTCGACCTTTAGGAGTTTCTGGATTACCAGCTGCAGTGAAAGGCCCGGCCTTTTCAGCAGCATCCGGATTAATGATTTACCCCCAAGTGGCAGATATCGAAGCCCATGGTTCTGAACGGACCATGATGGCAGCGGCAAGTGGAACAAGCGGACGATTGGCGCAAGTAGGCCAGTGGTTCAAAGAAAGTTTTTAATTTCAAGGTTGCGGTACCAATAAATGCGTCATGGCAACAAAAACCAAGGAAGGAACGGCTAAAATGACTATTAACCTTCAGAAGCCGGATATTACTGAATTAAAACCACGCATTACCGTGTTCGGTGTTGGCGGTGGTGGTGGCAATGCTGTGAACAATATGATCACTGCAGGCTTGCAGGGTGTGGATTTCGTTGTGGCAAACACGGATGCGCAAGCTCTGACAATGTCAAAATCTGAACGCATCATTCAACTCGGTGTTGCTGTAACAGAAGGCCTTGGTGCTGGATCGCAGCCAGAAATTGGCGCGGCGGCCGCTGAGGAATGTTTTGATGAGATCAATGATCATCTTAATGGTACGCATATGTGTTTCGTCACTGCCGGAATGGGTGGTGGTACAGGAACAGGTGCTGCACCAGTTGTTGCAAAAGCTGCACGCCAAAAAGGCATTCTTACCGTTGGTGTTGTAACCAAGCCTTTCCATTTTGAAGGCCAACGCCGTATGCGTTTAGCTGATCTTGGTATTGAAGAGCTGCAAAAGAATGTTGATACGCTAATTGTGATCCCGAACCAAAACTTGTTCCGGATTGCAAATGAAAACACAACATTTGCTGATGCATTCTCAATGGCTGACCAAGTGCTGTATTCAGGCGTTGCTTGTATTACAGACTTGATGGTCAAAGAAGGTTTGATCAATCTTGACTTTGCTGATGTTCGCTCTGTGATGCGCGAAATGGGTAAAGCGATGATGGGTACTGGCGAAGCTTCAGGCGATGGTCGCGCAATGGCTGCAGCAGAAGCTGCAATTGCTAATCCACTTCTTGACGAGACATCAATGCGCGGTGCGCAAGGTCTACTTATCTCGATCACTGGTGGTCGCGATATGACGCTATTTGAAGTTGATGAAGCTGCTACGCGTATTCGTGAAGAAGTTGATCCGGATGCAAATATCATTTTGGGTGCAACGTTTGATGAATCTCTTGAAGGCATCATCCGCGTGTCAGTTGTTGCAACTGGTATTGATTGTTCTGCTGAGCAAATTGCTGGTCGAACTGAAACTGATATGCGTCCAGCGATGGCATCTATGCAGGCACAACTTAATCAGCGAAGTTCGGCTGCAGAAAAACTAACTGCAGAAGCACCAGCCCCGATTTCGGCTCCAATTCCAGCAGCTCCGATTGCACAAGACACTGTGTCTGAAACAATCATGTCAGCAGAAGCTGAGATTGAGCGTGAACTTGAGATCGCGGCGAAAACTGAAATCTCTGCACCACAAAACAGATTATTTGTTCCAGAGGCAAAAACTGAAGCACCAGCACCTGTTGCAGCCCCTGCGCCAGTCATGGCACAACCTGCAGCTCCTGCACCAATGCCTGCGCCCCAGATGCCGGTAATGCAGGCACCAACGATGCAAGCGCCAGCACCTGAAAGTGTGATGCCAGAAGCACCGGTTCAAGCAAGCCGCATGCCTCAGATTGAAGACTTTCCGGCAACCGTGAAAGCTGAAATGGATCGTGTAAATTCTCCATCTCATCAGGACGCTGCGGAAGAAAAAGGTGCAAAAGGCCTGTTCAAACGCATCAGCTCAAGCCTAGGCATGGGTGAAGAAGATGTAACAACAGCCGCGCAAAAGGCGATTGAACAACAATCACCACAACCGCGCCGTCCTTTGTCAGCTGATCAATCTTCAATGACTGGTGCTCGTGGTAACATGGATCAACAGGGTCGTGTTGCACCTGCAGCGCCAACACCGTCTGAGGACGAACAGCTTGAAATTCCAGCGTTTTTACGTCGCCAGGTGAGATAACGCTTGAAAAATTAATGAATTTGAAACGCAGCTGCACTATGGTGTGGCTGCGTTTTCATTTATGCTGAAAAGCGCTGTGTAATGGTATGTTACAGTTGCGTTACATTTGGAAATAAAGCGTGATTTGGAAAGAATCATGTTTCAGCATATTTTAAGTAGTGTGGCGGGGGACGCCTCTTAAAAATTACAGTGTGTGTGGCAACAAAGATGCGTCGTATAATTTCGTTCGACTGTGTTGCGTAAAGATCGAATTGGGCAGTTTAATGCATTATGATTTGAATGAATTCCAGGCTACGATTTCTAGGCCTGCTACACTTTCAGGTGTTGGTGTTCATAGTGGTTCAAATGTAACAATTTCCCTCATACCTGCAGATTCAAATACCGGCATCGTTTTTAAACGTATGTGTGGTTCTCAAACTATTTGCACATTGCGTGCTGTTTCCTCTCAAGTTGGCTCAACAGATTTTTGTACTTTACTTGGTAATGCTCCTGATCGCTCTGTGGCGACAGTTGAGCACCTTATGGCCGCGCTTTATGCGATGGGCATTGATAACATTATTGTTGAGATCGATGGTGGTGAAGTTCCAATCATGGATGGCAGCTCAGCGCTTTTCGTTGAATTAATCGAAGCAACAGGCGTTTTGAAACTTGAAGAGCGTCGTCGCTATATTCGAGTGAAAAAAGCTGTTCGCGCTGAAATGGGCGGTTCATGGGCTGAGTTTACACCACACGAGGGAACACGTTTTGAAATCGATATTGATTTCTCATCACCAACCATTGGACGTCAGTCTTGGTGCGGTGAAGTTACAGCAGACAGCTTTAAACGTGAATTAAGCCGTGCACGTACATTTGGCTTCAT
This sequence comes from Lentilitoribacter sp., assembly GCA_039986595.1. Taxonomy (GTDB): domain Bacteria; phylum Pseudomonadota; class Alphaproteobacteria; order Rhizobiales; family Rhizobiaceae; genus Lentilitoribacter. The sequence continues at coordinate 476,986 of JBDWQJ010000005.1, read as the reverse complement.
GCGTGATGTCGAGTTCTTGTGGGCATCTGGTCACGCTCTGGGCTCTTCATTAGAGAACTCAGTTGTTATTGGTGAAGATGATAAAGTCATCAATATGGAAGGTCTTCGTTTTGAAGACGAGTTTGTCCGCCACAAGACATTGGATGCTGTTGGTGATCTAGCCTTAGCTGGTGCACAGTTTATCGGTTGTTATCGTTCATATCGTGGTGGCCATAAATTAAACGCTATGGCGCTTCGTAAGTTACTTGCACAACAAGATGCTTACGAGATTGTTGAAACAAAACATACGCGTGGCAAAGGTGGTTACGGCGAATTGGTAGCTGTCAGCGCGCCAGTATTTTCCCCTTGGACAGTGTAATCTGTCGGCACCGACCTAAATTCAGGCCTCTAAATTAACTTAATTTCCAATTTTGCCATAAAAATGTGCCAATGCTGAAAGATGACGTTGGACGCATATGGATTTTACGATTAAAACCCTGTAAATAATGCTGTCGGTTTCAAACTCCTTAATTGGAGAAAGGTCAATTGGTTATGTTGTTATTCTCCAAATTGAGAATGCTTGCGAAAACAAGTCTGAGCTTTGCACTATTGCTAGGCACACTGGTACTGGCGAGTTGTCAGTCTGATCCGGATATTGACATTAATTCGCTTGTCGATTCTGTTGAGCCTGCTGATGTGCTTTACAATCAGGCACTTGCTAATATGACCGCAGGTAAGATGACCGAAGCAACAAAGAAATTTGATGCGATTGATCGTCAGCACCCATTTTCAGAATATGCACGTAAGTCTTTGGTGTTAAACGCTTTTGCAAAATATCGCTCAGGTCGTTCAACCGAGGCGATCACCAATGCACGCCGCTTCTTAAATCTTTATCCAAATGACAAAGATGCAGCCTATGCACAGTACATCATTGGTTTAGCGTATTTCAGGCAAATACCGGATGTGACGCGTGATCAACGTGCTTCATCGCGCGCAATTGCTGCAATGCAAGAGGTTGTCGATCGTTATCCTGAATCAGAATATGTTGATGACGCGAAAGCAAAAATTAGAAAATCTCGCGATCAGCTTGCTGGTAAAGAGATGCAAATCGGTCGCTATTACCAAGAGCGTAAAGAGTATTTAGCATCGGTAAACCGCTATAAGACCGTTGTTCAGCAATATGGCAATACACGTCAAGTGGAAGAAGCCTTGGCTCGATTGGTCGAATCATATTACGCAATGGGCTTAACAAGTGAAGCGCAAACCGCAGCTGCCGTATTGGGACACAACTATCCTGACAGCCAGTGGTATGCAGATTCATATAAGTTGTTGCAAACTGGTGGTTTAGAACCTCGTGAAAATAAAAGATCTTGGATATCACGCGCTGCACGTAAAGTGGCACTTGGAACTCCTTCCTAACCAAGGATAGGGTCGGGGGATGCTGGTTCAACTTTCTATACGAGATATTGTTCTGATCGATAAATTGGATTTATCCTTTGATCAGGGCTTATCTGTATTAACTGGTGAAACTGGCGCGGGTAAATCTATTCTTCTTGATAGTTTATCGCTTGCTTTGGGCGGGCGAGGCGATGGCTCTTTGGTCCGCCAAGGGTGCGATAAGGGCCAGATTACGGCCATGTTTGACGTTCCATCTGATCATCCTGCGCGGGCTATTTTAAAAGAAAATGACATGCCAGATGATGGTGACTTGATTATTCGGCGTGTGCAAAATGCGGATGGTCGTTCGCGGGCATTTGTCAACGATCAGCCCAGTAGTGTTTCGCTATTAAAAGCTCTTGGAACTCATCTTGTGGAAATTCATGGCCAGCATGATGATCGCGCGCTTGTAGATGTGCAATCACACAAGTTACTTTTAGATGCGTTTGGGGGACTAACCTTTGATCGCGAAGACGTTGCTCGCTTGTATCAAAAATATCGTGCCGCTGAAAAAGAACTTAAGTCTCAAAGGCACCGCATTGAAGAAGCGGCACGCGAAGCTGACTGGTTAAAAGCGTCTGTTGATGAGTTGGAAACGTTATCCCCACAAGATGGTGAAGAGGATGAGCTTGCAGAAAGCCGCTCAAAAATGATGAAGGCGGAAAAAATTGCCACCGACATCAATGAAGCGCAAGAATCTCTAAGCGGCCATCATTCGCCCGTTCCTGCTCTTAACCAGTTGCTTCGCAGATTAGAGCGCAAAAACGCTGAAGCACCAGGCCTGCTTGAAGATACGATTGAAGCTTTAGGGAGCGCGCTTGATGGGCTATCTGAAGCGCAAAGTACTGTTGAGATAGCCTTACGTGAATGTGAGTTTAATCCCCGTGAATTGGAAGAAACAGAAGAGCGGCTTTTTGCGTTAAGAGCTGCAAGCCGCAAATATAATGTGCCAGTTGCAAACTTGCCGGAATTGGCTGCAACCATGATTTCTGATCTTGCTGCGATCAATGATGGCGAAGAGCTTTTGTTCCAGCTTGAAGAAAATGTCAAAACCAGCAAAGCCAACTTCTTGCATGCGGCAAAACTGTTGTCTGAAAAACGCCAAAACACAGCGCTTGCTTTAGCTGAAGCTGTGATGTCTGAGTTGCCAGAGCTTAAGCTTGAACGTGCTGAATTTATTGTCGATATTCAAAGCGACGAAGATAATGCTGGCGCAGACGGCATTGATCTCATTGAGTTTCATGTGCGCACAAATCCTGGAACACGTGCAGGGCCGATTATGAAGGTTGCGTCAGGCGGCGAATTATCGCGTTTTCTTTTGGCTTTGAAAGTTGCGCTCGCAGATCGAGGTTCAGCGCCAACATTGGTGTTTGATGAAATTGATACAGGTGTAGGTGGCGCTGTTGCTGATGCGATTGGCAAGCGATTGGCACGTTTATCACAATCGATACAGGTTCTTTCGGTGACACATGCGCCGCAAGTTGCAGCGCGCGCGAAGACACATCTCTTGATCTCAAAGTCGCAAGCGCAGGCTGATAATGTGATGTTATCAACAAATGTGAGAGCGATAGACGATAATGGTCGTCAGGAAGAAATCGCACGCATGCTTGCAGGTGCCACGATCACAGATGAAGCACGGGCTGCTGCTGCTCAATTGCTCGCAAATAACGGATAGAATATGACTGATCCATCCACGATAGATGTGTCTTCTTTAACCGAAGAACAGGCGAGCGCTGAACTTGCGCGTTTGGCGGTGGTTATGGCTCACCATGATCAGTTATATCACACCAATGATGCACCTGAAATTTCTGATGCTGAATATGACGGATTAAAGCGTCGTAACTTAGATATTGAGACGCGGTTTCCTCATCTAAAGCTTGCAAGTTCGCCGTCTGATAAAGTGGGTGCACCTGTTGCTTCTGGCTTTTCAAAAATATCACATAATGTTGCGATGTTATCACTTGATAATGCATTCAATGATCAAGATGTTCGTGATTTTGCTGCGCGCATTCGCCGTTTTTTATCGCTTGGCGCGTCAGATAAAATAGCATTAACTGCCGAGCCCAAGATTGACGGGCTCTCAATGTCATTACGTTATGAGAATGGTACGCTGGTTTCTGCAGCGACACGTGGAGATGGCGCGGTTGGCGAAAACGTAACGACGAATGTCAAAACGATTACTGAGATACCTCAACAATTGCCTGAAAATGCAAATGTTCCAGATATTATGGAAATTCGCGGTGAAGTTTATATGCGTCGGGATGATTTTTTTGCACTCAATGAGAAACAGGCAGAACTTGGACGCCAAATTTATGTGAACCCAAGAAATACAGCTGCAGGCTCGTTAAGACAGCTTGACGCGAAAATCACAGCGTCTCGCCCACTTAAATTTTTTGCCTATGCATGGGGTGAAGTGTTGCCGCAAATGCCCGCCACGACGCAAATGGGAATGGTTGAGCTTTATAAATCGTGGGGCTTTTCAGTTAATCCACTCATGCAGTCTTTTGAAGATATCGACGCGCTTTTGCAGCATTATGCTAAGATCGAAAAAGAGCGCCCTGAACTCCCATACGATATCGATGGTGTAGTTTATAAAGTTGATGATTTAGCGCTACAGGTACGCCTTGGGTTTATATCGCGTAGTCCGCGTTGGGCCATTGCGCATAAATTTCCGGCTGAAAAAGCATCTACAATTTTAAAAGATATTGATATTCAAGTAGGCCGCACAGGTGCCTTAACGCCTGTTGCACGTTTAGAACCTGTGACAGTCGGCGGGGTCGTTGTCACCAATGCAACGCTGCATAACGCAGAAGAGTTGGAACGTCTTGGCGTTAAAATTGGCGATACAGTGAAAATCGAACGTGCAGGGGATGTGATCCCAAAAGTGCTTGAGGTGGTTTCATCACCCAATGATGCAGTTGAATTTGAATTTCCCAAAACATGCCCTTGTGATTTGAAATCAGAAGTCGTTCAGGAAAAAACGGCAAGTGGAGCCGCGGGTGTTATTCGTCGGTGTTCAGGAGAGTTTGCGTGTCCTTATCAACGCAAAGAGCATTTGAAACATTTTGTCTCCCGTAAAGCCTTTGATATTGATGGGCTTGGGGAAAAGCAGATCGAATATTTTTATCAAGATGAAAATCTTTATATAAATTCACCTGCAGATATTTTTACGCTTTCAAAACGCGATCTTGCCAATTTCACCAAGCTTAAAAACCGCGACGGTTATGGAGATCTTTCAGCGCAAAAGCTGTTTGATGCCATCGAAGACAAACGCACGATACCTCTAGCTAAACTCATATTCGCACTCGGCATTCGCCATGTCGGGGAGGCAACAGGTAAAACGTTAGCTGGTGCTTATTTGAACTGGGCATCGTTTGAAGAGGCCATTATGTCAATTGCCAATGGCGATGAAACAGCACTTCAAGAGCTGCTTGCATTGGATGACATTGGCCCCACGGTTGTTGACGCCATGCGGCAATTTTTTGGGCGCGACGATAACCGAAAGATGGTTGATGATCTTGTTGCAGAGCTTAATATTTTGGATGCTGAAGCACCATCTGCTGATAGTCCAGTTGCTGGTCAAACAGTGGTGTTTACGGGCAAGCTTGAGCGCATGTCACGTGATGAAGCGAAAGCTATGGCGGAGCAATTAGGTGCTAAAGTTGCAGGCTCTATCTCGAAGAAAACGGATTTATTGGTTGCAGGACCGGGGGCGGGTTCAAAACTTAAAAAAGCAACTGATCTAGGCATTAAAACAATCACGGAAGATGAGTGGTTTACGCTGATTGGGCGAGACTAAGCGCTAGTATTCTATCCGTTCGCCATCCCATGCAATGATGTCGCCAGTATTTTCAATTGTCGCGTTTTCAATCACGCTTAGCAATTTCTCTGCAGAATATTGTGGCGTGAAAAGCTTTTCCTTGGACACATTCCCCTGAAATGGCTCTGATAGGCTGCTGTCTACCGTTCCTGGGTGCAATCCGAGAATAATCATTTGTTTGTAACGGCGATGCGCTTCAATGCTTAGGTTTTTGAGCACCATGTTAAGTGCGGCTTTTGATGCGCGATAAGCGTACCACCCACCCAAACCATTATCTGAAATGCTGCCAACGCGGGCAGATAAACAAGCAAACACTGATTTGTCATCTTTTCTCATGATGGGCAGAAAATGTTTTGCCACCAACGCCGGTCCGATGGTGTTGATCGCAAAGTTTTGTTCAAAACCCTCAATAGATAAATCACGAATGGCTTTTTCAGGCTTAACATCGTTATTGTGCAAAAAGCCTGTTGTGACGAAAACTAAATCTTGTGGTCCAATTTCACAGGCGCGCTTTGCTGCCGCTTCAATGGTTGCTTCATCGGTTAGATCAATTGTTTGATAGTCAACATTAGGTGCTTTGTATGAGATTTCTGTTCGCCCACATGCCAGAATTTTCTCAATTTGTGCTGAGTTACTTAGTTGTTCAACCACAGCTTTGCCGATGCCACCGCTTGCACCAATAATTGTTATATTTTTCGTCATGATATATCCTTTAGTCTTCTTACGTGTTTACGCAAATATCGGTTTTGTTCGCGTAGTATTACGAGTTGACTAGTCTATCTTTTGGTGACAATGCTCACTCTTTGGAAGAGGGTGCAATGTCAGAGAATTCATCACAATTTATGCAAGGCATGAGAGACGGATTTCCCGTTGTTATTGCTGCCGCGCCATTTGGAATGCTGTTTGGTACGCTAGCGATTGAAAACGGTCTAACCATTTCAGAAGCCGTTTTTATGAGTACGATTGTGTTCGCGGGTGCAAGCCAAATGGTTGGAATTGAGCTCTTTGGTCAAGACATTGCGCCGTGGTTGATATTGCTTTCTATTTTTGCCGTCAATTTCCGTCACGTTTTATATTCCGCGACACTTGGGCGTTACTTCGAACATATGCCAAAATCGCATCAAGCATTGGCATTCTTCTTCATGACAGATCCGCAATTTGCTTCCGCTGAACAGCGCGGTGAAAGCGGAATTAAGGTAACCTTTGCCTGGTATATGGGAATGGCATTGCCGCTCTATTTTGCTTGGATTGTTGAAGCTTGGATTGGTGCCGTATTTGGTAGTTTAATTACCAATACCGAAGCGCTTGGTATCACCTTCTTGCTTTCGATTTATTTTCTTGCACTTTTGATGTCTTTTCGTGGGCGCTCACTGTTTGTGCCAGTGGTCGCAACAAGTGCTTTAACATCTTCTATTGCCTATTTGACCTTAGGTTCGCCTTGGCATGTCAGTGTTGGCGCGGTGTTTGGTATTCTGGTCGCTGCTTGTTGGCCGGCACGATATAGAAAGGAACCAAAATCATGATGGGTGACTTTTTAGGGCTATCAGATAATGTTTGGATCATTATTTTTGCGGCAATTATTACCTATTTCACACGTGTTTCGGGGCACTTAATCCTATCGCGATTTGATACTATTCATCCACGTGTTGAAGCAGGGCTTAATGCAGTGCCTGCAGCGGTCGTTACAGCCATTGTTGTGCCCGCAGTTCTTACTGGGGGGTGGGCAGAGATCATTACCGTGATCATCGCGGTTATCGCGTCGCTTCGATTGTCCATGATGAAAGTGTTCTTCATGGGCTGGGTATTAATTATTGCGCTTCGGTCAATCGGGCTTTAGCGAGAACCAATCGGCCGTGTTTGTTCGCCAAGCCATGCCAGCGTTTTTTCGTCATCAATATACTGAGTTAGTTCGTTCCGAACCCGCTCATGATATTGATCAAGCCATTTAATCTGCTCATCTGTCATCAATTCTGGCAAAATAAGCTCCTGATCGATAGGGCAAAGCGTAAGGGTTTCAAATCCCATCATGTCTTGCTCACCAAGCTCAATTGGGCGTGGTTCATGAATTGAGATGAGGTTTTCGATACGAATACCAAATCTACCATCTCTGTAATAACCAGGTTCGTTAGAAACAATCATACCAGCTTGATATTCCACCATTGAACGCTTGGAGATGTTTTGTGGACCTTCATGGACGGAGAGGTAACTTCCTACTCCATGGCCGGTTCCATGAGCGTAATCAACACCATGTTTCCACAATGCAGTGCGTGCAAAGGCATCAATATCAACACCACGGGTTCCTTTTGGAAATCTCAGAAGTGAGATGTCAATCATGCCCTTAAGAACAAGGGTAAAAAATTTCTTTTGCTCTTGGGGTACATTACCCAAGCTGATTGTGCGGGTGATATCTGTTGTACCGCATTCATATTGACCGCCTGAATCAACAAGGATCATTTCGCCACTATTGAGTGCTCTGTTGCTGTCTTCATCCACTCTGTAATGGATAATTGCTGCATTTGGTCCAGAACCCGAAATCGTATCAAAAGAAATGTCTTTGAGTTCATTTCCATGTTTCATGCCATATTCAGCGCGTATGGCTTCAAGCTTTTTGGCAACTTTGATTTCATTGAGTGTTTCCGGCGATTGAGATTTCAGCCAGAAAATAAAACTGGCCATCGCTGCACCATCGATTTTGTGGGCAAGTATGCTGCCTTCGATTTCCGCGGTGTTTTTCACAGCGCGCGGTAATTGAACAGGGTCAGGTCGATTTATTACAGTGGCGCCATGGGCTTTAAGGATCATCGAGATTGCATGAGATGCTGAATTTGCATCAATGCTGATGGTTAGCTTCTTATCCCCAAGTTCCGCTAAGGCCGTTTCAAACTCGCTTGGTGGCCGTAAATCAGCTAATTGATTGAGATAGGCTTCTTCTTCAATGCTGAGCTTACGCTTATCCATAAAGAGCTGCGCAATCTCATTACTTGAGATAATTGCGCGCGATAATACAACAGGGGTGTGCATCACATCATTGCCGCGGATGTTAAACAACCAGGCTACGGCGGTTGGATCTGCGATCACTGTGGCATCATCACCCTTTTCTGTAAGCTCTGTTTGAAGCTCTCTGATTTTTACTTTGGCGAGTTTGCCGCTATATTTATCCGGTTGGATCGATAAAGGCTCTAAGGGCGCATTAGGTTGATCATCCCAAACTTCATCGACCGGATTGCTTTTTAGTATAACAAGTTCACCATCAATGGCTTTTAATGCCTCTTCTAGTTTTTCAACACTCGCACTTGGCAATATCCAAGGGTCTACTCCTAAGCGCAGACCTTTTGGTGCATTGTCTTTGATCCATTTTGACGGTGGATTTGATACCAGATCGCCAAAATCAAACAATTCAGCATCGCATTGTTTAGCAATTTGTGAGGTATATCGGCCATCGGTAAATACGACCGCTTTGTCTTTGAGTATAAGCGCTGAGCCTGCAGAACCTGTAAAGCTGGTTAGCCACGCAAGACGTTCGGCACAAGGGGGGATGTATTCGCCAAGATATTCATCGCTTTTGGGTATGATGACCGCATCTATTTCCAATCCATTAAATAATTGGCGTAAAGCTGTAACGCGCGCTTTTGCAGTTTGAGGATGTGAAAGAGTGGCAAATTGCTGAAACATATCAATTCCTAATAGCGAATAATTCAAAGCAGAACATAGCGCGGTGCGTCGATAAAATACAGCAATATTACCTATGCACTGACTGCATGGCTCATGTGTTGATATTGCGCTGCACAATTATTTTTTTTGCGCTATATTGAAACTGTATCGGGTGGCAATGAACCACAGAAGGAACTATTAAAATGGCAAACTCACTTTTTAAATCTGCATTTGAGCGCATGATCAACGCACGCGAACGTCAGGTTCGTCGTTATGTTAATGGCACACTTATTGGTCTTGACGATGCGACGCTAAAGTCAATTGGCCGTAGTCGCGATGAAATTCGCAAAGAAGGCTATCAGCCTTACGGTGTCTAATACCAATTGCGTTTAGAACACGAAGATCGAAGCGGCCGAATGGCCGCTTTTTATTTGGGCGCTATATTTATTTAAGAACGATAGTAACCCAGCCATTGCGCCAGATCGTTTGTTGATGCCCCAAGCCCTCACGATTAAACGCTGATAAGACTTTAAGTCTTTGTTCGGACAAAATACCGGATAAAATAACAGTACCGCCAGGTTTCAGGTTTTTGGTAATGTCAGGCGCCATACGCATTAACGGGAGCGCCAATATATTTGCAATGATCAGACCAAACGGTCCTTTTTCAGCAAAAATTGGCGATTTGAAACCATTGACGGTTTTGCAGTCAATTAAATGTCCAACCTGATTGAACTTTGCATTGTGATGAGCAGTTTTCGTCGCAATAGGATCAATGTCGGTTGCAAGGACTTTTGCGTGCGATAGTTTTGCCGCTGCAATTGCCAATACGCCGCTTCCGGTGCCCAAATCTAAGATAGGAGAGAAACCGCGCAAATTATCATGTGATTTTTTACCCGTAGCTTCAATCATTTCAAGACATCCAGCTGTTGTGCCGTGGTGTCCGGTGCCAAATGCTTGCGCTGCATTGATCTCAACAGAATGTTGATACGCCTTAACGACATCGCGATCATGTGAGCCATGAATGATAAATCGTCCTGTTTCAACTGGCGTTAAACCTTCAAGTGTGTGAGATACCCAATCTATATCAGGAAGAATTTCTGTACTAATTTCCAAATCAAAATTAGATGTGCGTAATACCTTTAGAAGTCGAGCGTTTGCATCATCTTGCGTTTGATCATCAACATAGACGGACGCATTCCAAATTTTCGCATCTTCATCGATTTCTGTTGTGGAAATTGCAAAGCCATCATCCTCAAATTCGATTTCTAATAAATCAAGCAGAGTATGGGCGGTGTCCTCATCAGTTGTGACGTGTAAACGGATTTGTGGCATGGAATATCCCTATTATAGCGCTTAAAAAATGATATCGCGCTTTGCTGGGGTCTATTTGGCACGGCTATTGAAAGAGGTAAAGTGGTGCGGTTGTTTTATCTGGAAATGGTAGCGATTTATCATTCGCCACACGGCATCATTTTAGTGGTTGAGCCTTTATTGGGTATTTAGCCTTCGACTAGGTTTTTAAGCTTTTGGATCGCAGTGTCAGGATTTTCGCCATAGGCGATTGTGCTTTTAAATCGACCACCATTGTGAAACAGCAATACAGATGCTGTGTGATCCATTGTGTAGTCACCATCTGGGTCATTTGCATCCAATGGCACTTTCTTGAAATAGACTTTAAAATCGCGCAGCATGGCAGATACGTCATCCAATGGGCCGGTAATGCCCGTAACGCGATCTGTGACATTGCTGACATAGGTATTTAAAATTTCTGCGGTATCTTTTTCAGGATCAACACTTACGAAGTAAGCATTGATTTTCTCGCCCGATGGGTCTGCTGCATCCAGCCATCCATCAAGTTCATATAGTGTCGTCGGGCATATCTCTGGACAATGAGTAAAACCAAAAAACACCGCCGCTGGTTTTTCTGCAAAAGCTGCTTCGGTAATTTCAGCACCATTTTGATCAACCAGCTTAAATGGACCACCAAAGGCAGCTTCATTTGTTGTGGTATTTTTTGTCCAATCAAAACTAACAGCAACCATTCCAACAGCAATAATTGCAATGAGCGACCAAAGTACTATGCGAAAGGTTTTCATGATTTCCCCGAGTTTAAGAATTTGCAGCAACTTAGCGATTGATATCTTATAAGTCTTGAGGGCAAAGTGCCTCACCTCATCACGATTAAGTGATGCTTGATTGCTATTGTAAAAAGAAGGCAATATTTTAACAGTGAACCAAGTGCAGAGCCGCAATTTATGAATATGTCCATGAGCAATCCAATTTTTTATTCTTTCCGAAGGTGCCCCTATGCGATGCGGGCACGATTAGCGCTCAACTCATCTAAGCTGGGTGTCGAGCTTAGAGAAATTATCTTGCGGGATAAACCTGAACACATGCTTGAAGTCTCACCCAAGGGCACAGTTCCTGTGATGATACTACCTCAAGGTCAGGTGATTGATGAAAGCCTGGATGTCATGCTTTTTGCTCTGGGGCAAAATGATCCTGAGCATTTGTTGAACCCTGATGCCGCGAACTTGGATGACATGCTGTCACTAATTGCACAGTTTGATGGGCCATTTAAAACGGCGTTAGATCGATATAAATATGCCAATCGTCATGAAAATGTTGACGTGGACGATGAGCGGAAAATAGCATCTGAACATTTGATGGAACTTGAAGCCTTGCTTTTAAAAAGTGAAGGGTATCTGTTTGGTGATCGTATCTCTCTTGCTGATCTCGCTATTTTTCCATTTGTGCGGCAATTCGCAAATGTTGATAAGGATTGGTTTAATGATCAGCCTTGGCCAAATCTAATCAAAGTTCTTGATAATTTTGTGAGTTCAGAACGCTTTTTATCCATCATGGAAAAATACCCCAGATGGCAAGAAGGTGATCAAGCAATTTATTTTGGATCAACTGGGGTGGAAAAATAATCCATGCAAAAGACTGTTCATATGCACACTCAAGGTTCAAGCTTGTATGAGTTTACCCACGAGGCTGTTGATTTTGTGCAAAGCGCTGGGATTGAAAATGGACTTTTGACGCTGTTTGTCAGGCATACGTCTTGCTCGCTGCTTATTCAAGAAAATGCAGATCCGGATGTACGGTTTGATTTGGATAGTTTTTTCAAACGTCTTGTGCCGCGCACGGATCACCCGTCGATGAGTTGGGTGCGCCACACGATGGAGGGCCCCGATGATATGCCAGCGCATATAAAAGCTGCGATGATGCCTGTTTCGCTTTCCATCCCGGTTGCCAATCATCGACCTGTTTTAGGTACATGGCAGGGGATATATCTGTTTGAACATCGGGATCATCCGCATGATCGACAAATTATATTGCATGTAAGTAATTGAAATATATGATCTTAAACTTCATGAATGGAATATGAACGACAAGTTCTGTTTTGGTTCAGTTGGTTTTGATTAGATTTCAGTCATGCAAATCACTGGAGGTCTATTATGTTTAACCAATTAAAGAAAAGCTTTATCGCTATCATCATTTCAGCAGCAACACTTGGCGCAGGTGCGCAATCCGCATCAGCTGGTGGTGTTACATTTGAATTCCGCTACGGTCATCACGGTCATGGTCCGGTTGTTCGAATAAATCCTGAGCACCGCAGGCACTTTACCCCGCCAAGCTCGCGTAACTTTTATTGTTCACCACGAAAAGCAGTTAAAAAAGCCCGTAAAAGATTTGGTGTTAAACATGCAAAAATCATGCGTGCCAACCACCGTAAGATCGTTGTAAAGGGTTATAAGCGCGGACATCGTGTGAAGGTCGTATTTGCCAATGACCGCGGCTGTCCTGTGATCGCTCGACGCGCAGCTTGGTAGGATAACCTATAGAACTAAAAACCCCGGTATTCGCGTACCGGGGTTTTTTGTATTTATTGATCTATTTCAAAAGTCACATTCACGGTGATGCGATACGTGTTTTCACCGCTTGCAATGGGAACCGCATCGCTTTCGGCCATCGCCATTTTAGCGACCTGACCGCGCAACATCGGTTGCGGCGATGGATTAAAGGATTGCTCGCCAATCTGGCGAATTGAACCGACTTCAACACCTGCAGCCTCGGTTAGAACTTTAGCTTTTTCAACGGCGTTTTTCATCGCTTCCGCACGTGCTTGCATCTGCAAAGGTTTTGGATCTGAATTACCAAAGGAAATATTACCACCTTCATTCACACCAAGCGTCACAGACTTATCTAAAATTTCGCCGACACGGGCCAGATCGCGAATGCGGATGGCGAGCGAATTGGATACTTGATAGGCCACAATCCGGGGTGATTTTATCTGATTGTTATTGTTGGGATAAATGTATCTTGGTTGAACTGAGAAATTTGATGTTTGTAGATCTTTATCCTCAATCCCGAAGTCTTTCATCGCATTTAAAATATCATTCATCGCAGAATTATTGTCAGACAACGCGCTTTTAGCCGTTTCAGCTTCGCGCAAAACTGTGAGATTTATCGTTGCCATATCAGGTGCTGCAGTGATAATTCCAACGCCAGTAACCGATATCGTGCCTGTCTTGTTTTCTTCAGCAGACGCGAGCGCTGTTGTTGCAAGCATAGCCGAAATAACCAGTGATGTGAGGGTAAGTTGTTTTCGCAAAATTATGGCTCCATTACATTCATCAATTATCGACCTAATTTGCAAAACAATGTGAGTTTAATAGGGCGAAGAATTGTGATCTTTACATTTTTAGACTAGACGCGTCCACGATCCTGCGGCATAAGCTGTCATCGATGCACATCATCATGGTGGGGCCTGTAGCTCAGTTGGTTAGAGCCGGCGGCTCATAACCGCTTGGTCGGGGGTTCAAATCCCTCCGGGCCCACCAATCTTTCAATAAAATCAATGGCTTTTGTGATTGTAGCGTGACGCGCGGTTTCGCAGTTTTTGTCATCGGGTTCTGCAACATTTAAATTTGAAAAAATACAGAAATGGACCCGATCTATCATGTTGTGAGGGAATCAATTAATCTGGTAATTGTTTTTTCAACTTGGAGCAGAATTGTTGGCGTTCAACTGGACATGTGGGTATTGTAACCAATCATCGACTATAACGGAACCAAACCACAGCAAAGCTTGGAGACATTTGCATGTGACGGGCTATCGTAAAGGACGTGTGGGGTTGAGATCCAATGCTATAGTTTGCCCCAATCCTGATTGCGAAGAGCTAACGCTCAGTGTTGAGCTAACAAAATCGGTTAATGCAGGGAGCAACGATATACCTCATTTGCTAGTTCATAATTCGTTCCAACTTTTGCCTCAATCTAACGCGAAACCGCAACCCGAATACATACCACAGGAAATTCGCGAGAATTACACTGAAGCGTGTCTTATTCTACATCAAAGCCCAAAAGCATCTGCAGCTATGTCACGGCGTTGTTTACAGGGCATGGTCCGTGATTTTTGGAAGTTGTCAAAAAAGGAATGTGGTATCCTATATAATGAATTGCAGACGATTAAAGATCGAGTCCCTGCCGATAGTTGGGAAGCTATCGACACAATTCGTAAAGTTGGGAACATCGGCGCGCACATGGAAAAAGATGTAAACTATGTAGTGGATGTTGAACCACAAGAAGCTGCAATGCTCATCGAGTTAATTGAGAACCTTTTTTTGGATTGGTATATAGATCGGCATAAGCGAGAAGAGCGAAATAGGCGACTTATTGCGTTGGGAGCTAACAAAAAAACGCAGGAAGATGATGCCAAAGCAGCCTCCCAAAAGGCTAGCTTGTCACAGAAAGCTGTTGCCGATAAATCATAAGAATAGTTCTCAACCTCTAATAATCAGTTCATTTGCCTTCTTGCCCTTGCCAGATGCGATCGAATAATTGAGCGATGCTTCTTTGAAATTGAAGTCTGAAAACATCTCTCTGATCTCAGGAACATTATTTATTGATAGTGTAAAAAAGCTATTATGGCCTTTCAAGGAAGATTGAGCGAGCCGCTGTAATTATCGATTTGTAGTGAAAAAACTCCATCTATTCAGCAAGTGATGCAGAACAATCGTTATCGATAGTAACGATGCATAGCTCGTCTTCATCACCAGAATCGTTCGCTGGAGCTTCAATCACAATAGGTGTGTCGATTGCTTTGTCGATGTCAGTGACTGCGGTTTCTGTTGGTTTGCTATCTGTTGCTTCAGGCGTTGTCTCAATGCTTGGTGCGGCAATGACACTGCTTTGAGCAGGTGTATCGATTGATGTGCTCGGGGCATCATCAATCGTTTGGGTGCCATTGGTTGGTGTTAATGGCGTAATCTGGCCGTTGAGCAGAGGATCAGCGATCTTTGCTGGTTCAATTGAAACCAACTCGTCGTTCTCGACTTCATCCTCAATCAGCACGGTGCTAATTGGAGATGTTCTGGCTTGTGTTTGTGATGCATAGGCGAGCGCTTCTGGATCTTGCGTATCAGCTGAATTTGAGACTGTTTTCTTAGTCGCACAAGACGCAAGCGTCAGTGCGCATGCGGCTGTGAGCACCAGTAGTGACGATCTTTTGAAAAATTTCTGCGTATTCGGCGATAAAGTTGCCATTGGTCACATCCCCCGAAGTGAATTTTGGGAAATTGTGCCATTTTATGGTTAATGTGCAGTTAATCACGATTTTTTGTGAGATTTATGACGCGCTACAGACGTTGTGAGAACGCAGTCGCGAACTCCTCGATCATGCTTTCGGAGACGGGACCAATCAACATATAATCGAAATTTCCGTCCGACCAATATGCTGACTGCATGCGTTCGATTTCACGTGTGTTTAGATTTGCAACCAATGATGATTGTGATTTCATGATGCAAAGCGCAACAGGTTTGCCGTCGGATGATAAAAATGCCAATTGCACCAATGGTCTGCCTTGATATTCTAAGAGCTGACCACGTTTGTATGTAAGGTTTTCATCGATCTGTAGATCAGCGATTGAAATCTCAGCATCAAGTTTTGCTGACACGCGTTTAAGTTCATTTTCGATCATGAGATCATCATTGTTCACGTGCGCGAGCGTGTCAGTTGCATAAAGCGCTTGATAGGCAGCGACATATTCATGCCAGCCATCCAATTTGTCTTGCTTGATGATTGAGGATGCAAAGAAACCGACACCAAGCGCAATCAATGCGACAGCCGCAATTTTCATAAAGCTACCATAATCAATTGCATTTTTAGCTACATCAACACCCATAATATCTTCATAATTTGGTGCTGTTTGGTTAAGGGCACCAAAGGCATCCGACATGGCGGATTTGTTTAATGTGAGTTGTTTGAGGCGCGCATTAAGCACATCACTATGGGCGAGGGCGGCTTTTATTTCATCTGCGGGGGTATGATCGAATTCGCCATCTAGAAAAGCGACCAATTGTTCGTCTGTGAAATTGTGTTGCTTAGTCATGCAATCTGACTTTCATCATTTAATTTATTCGCTAATTTTGTTCGTGCTGCTGATAACCGGCTCATGATCGTTCCAATAGGAATTTCCAAAGCATCCGCTGCTTCTTGGTAGCTATAACCTTCAATGTAAACCAAAATTACGGCAACACGTTGTGCTTCCGGCAGTGCCATTACTTCTTTTAACACCTCAGACGCCAGAATATTCGATTCTGGATCAGGTTTTGTGTCGGGGATATCTATCTCGTCGACATTTGCAATGCCGCCGCTGGTCCGCACAGCGTTTTTGCGTAATTCGTTGATCCAGCTGTTATGCGCGATGGTAAAGAGCCACCGATCAAGTTTGGTGCCGGGTTTATATTGATCAGCTTTTTCGAGTGCTTTAAGGCAAACAGCTTGGGCTAAGTCATCGGCCCAATCCTTATTGCCGGTCAAAACAAGGCAATATCTCCAAAGTCTTGGAAATATTGGTTTAATCCCATCCTCAACCTCTTTGCGTGCACTTTTATTAAAGAACATTCAGCACCTTAGTTAAATTTCTGGAGCAACATAACGGCACTCAAGATGTAATACAAGCGAATGAGTTTTTACGTTTTTGTGATGCTACCAACCACCGTATTTTTACATTTTTTGCAAATCGTGATAGGCTTTTGTTATGTCAAAGATAAACAACCATTTGATGGGTTTGTTTTTTGGGGCGGTAATTATGGCCCCGACAGTTAGTTTTGCCGATATTAAATGTGAGTGCCGATACTTTGGGAACTATGTTCCTGTGGGTTCAAAAATCTGTATGAACACGCCCGAGGGCGCACGCATGGCGAAATGCGAAATGATGTTGAATAACCCAACATGGCAGTTTGAAGAGGACGAATGCCCATTGGCTTATAATATGACGCCAGCATCGACTTCACTCACCAAATTGGCGTCCTTGTTGAAATAGTTGGAGCGGATTATTTCGCCGTTGGGTTTTCCAAAATATCTAACTCTTTGGCCTTCAAGCGTTTCATCTCATCACGTAGTCGCGCAGCTTTTTCAAAGTCGAGATCAGCTGCGGCATCACGCATTTGTTTCTCTAGGGCTTCAAGGTGCGTTTTTAAGTTTGCGCCAACCATATGGCCTTCTTGGGCAAAGCCTTTGCCATCTTTACCAGACACATCGGCTCTGACGTGATCTTTCTCATAAACACTATCGAGAATATCAGAGATTTTTGCCTTCACACTTTCAGGTGTGATGCCATGCTCCTCATTGTAAGCGACTTGTTTTTCACGGCGCCTTGTCGTTTCCGCCATGGCGCGTTCCATCGAACCTGTCACTTTATCCGCGTAGAGCACAACCTTGCCATCCACATTACGCGCCGCACGGCCAATTGTCTGAACAAGCGATGTTTCTGATCGCAAGAAACCTTCCTTATCCGCATCCAAGATTGCAACAAAACCACATTCGGGGATATCAAGCCCCTCACGAAGGAGGTTGATCCCCACGAGTACATCAAAGGCACCAAGGCGCAAATCACGAATGATTTCAATACGTTCAAGCGTATCGATATCGGAGTGCATATACCGTACGCGAACACCTTGTTCATGTAGGTATTCGGTTAAGTCTTCTGCCATACGTTTGGTTAAAACGGTCACCAACGTGCGATAGCCTTCTGCCGCGGTTGTGCGAATTTCACCCAACACATCATCAACTTGGCTTGTTGCTGGTCGCACTTGCACCGGTGGATCAATCAATCCTGTCGGGCGAATAACTTGTTCGGCAAATACACCGCCTGCTTGCTCCATTTCCCAGTTGCCTGGTGTTGCCGAAACGCCAACTGTTTGTGGGCGCATGGCATCCCATTCTTCAAACCGTAAAGGTCTGTTATCCATGCAGCTTGGTAGGCGGAAGCCATATTCGGCCAATGTGGCTTTACGTCTAAAGTCACCGCGATACATCGCGCCGATTTGCGGAATTGTGACATGGCTCTCATCAATAAAGATGAGTGCGTTATCAGGGATATATTCAAACAATGTTGGCGGTGGCTCGCCAGGAGCTCGTCCTGTGAGATAGCGCGAATAGTTTTCAATGCCTTGACATGCACCTGTCGCTTCCATCATTTCAAGATCAAAACGCGTGCGTTGTTCTAGGCGTTGCGCTTCGAGCAATCGGCCTGCTTTTTCCAGCTCTTCCAACCGGTTGGCAAGTTCCTTCTTAATCGATTTCATCGCTTGATTAAGTGTCGGGCGAGGGGTCACATAGTGTGAGTTGGCGTACATTTTTACCGATTGTAAATCGCCAAATTTCTTACCTGTGAGCGGATCAAATTCCGTGATCGTTTCAATCTCATCACCAAACATTGAGACGCGCCATGCTGCATCTTCAAGGTGGGCAGGGAAGATTTCAACCGTGTCGCCACGCACTCGGAATGAACCACGCTGAAAATCCATATCACGACGTTTATATTGCTGAGCAACCAAATCTGCGAGCAGTTGTCTTTGATCAATCTGTTCACCAACCGATATCTCAAAGCTCATCGCGGAATATGTTTCAACCGAACCAATACCATAAATACATGATACCGACGCGACAATGATCACATCATCACGCTCCAATAGTGCCCGCGTTGCGGAGTGACGCATTCGGTCAATTTGCTCGTTTACGGTAGACTCTTTTTCAATAAAAGTATCGGTTCGTGGCACATAGGCTTCGGGTTGATAATAATCGTAATAAGAGACGAAGTATTCCACCGCATTATGGGGGAAAAAGTTCTTAAATTCAGAATAAAGCTGGGCGGCTAATGTTTTGTTTGGAGCCAAAATGATCGCAGGTCTTTGCGTTCCTTCAATCACTTTAGCCATCGTAAAGGTTTTACCAGAACCTGTTACACCCAAAAGTACCTGTGTTTGTTCGTTTTCATTAGCGCCCTCAACCAGATCTTTGATCGCTGTTGGTTGATCACCTGCAGGTTCGTATTCGGTTTCCATCTTAAGATGCAAACCACCTTCTGATTTTGCCGGACGTTCCGGTCGGTGAGGGGTCCAAAGCTTACCGTTCTTAAAAAGAGGATTACCAGATGTGATGAGATCCGTTAAAGCCTGAACAGTTGCAGTGTTGCCCGGTTGTGCTAGTTCTTCAGCTTCTTCGACGCTTGCGTTCATCCCCGCAACTGGATTAAGCCCGGCAGCGGCACGTTTTTTCGGATCGTTTGTCCCACCAATTGATGTGCCGCGAGCTGACCGCGCTTCGGTTGGTTTTGCAGCTGCTGCCCTTTTGCGGTGTTTGCCCGCCTCAGATGCTACTTTTCGGCGGTTTGGGACAGTTTCTGCCTCCGCCATGCGTTGCATTTCTTCGGCCCAATTGCTGATATTTTCAGATAGGGGTGCGCCCTCAAAATTTGCCTGAGGCGCTTCTTCAAATCCAGCTGTTTTTTTGGATGGTTCTTTCGGTATTTTAGCCATTCTCATATTATAGTGCGACTCGTATCGAATGTGAAGATGTATAGGAAAATATTCCAGTGGTTTTATTGATAAATTTGGCTAGTAGATCATATAAAGTTTATTTGCACTTGGGATGATTATCCGCATTAATTCACATCGTAAGATTTTATAAGGAATACTAAGATGCGCAGTTTGATTTTTATGGTTTTATTTTTGCTACCCCAATGGGCAATTGCCCAGGACTGGAAGGTTAAAACTGTTGCAAGTGACCAATATCCCGCTGAAATTGTTGAGGAAAATCGCAAGTCAGCGAAGAATAGTGTTTTAGATGGTCTTCCTGATGGTTTAATCGCAAATGCAATTGGCAAGGGCGATATTTTAAGCGCTTGGTATGAAGATCCAACAACGCGTTACGGGCACGGAATTTTAGGTGATGCGATTGAAGCGGGTCGTCTTGCTGTAGAAAAAACTGATGGCGAGATAGTAAGATACGATCTTGATCAGCAAAGCGTGTTTGAAGATAGATATCCACGTCTCAAAGATCTTGATGGTGACGGCAAAATAGAAATCGTGACGATCAAGGCTTCATTAAGTGATGGGGCAGGCGTGACAATCTACGGTCTTGAAAATGGTGCAATCGTGGAACGAGCAACAACTGGCTATCATGGTCGCGCAAATCGTTGGCTCAATATAGCAGGGATTGCAAATTTCACCGGCGAAGATGGCTTGCAAGTTGCTTTCGTGCGCACACCACATATCGGTGGGGATTTGCATTTTTATAGATATCACAATGGATCTTTTGAATCGATTGACAAAATTTCTGGGTTTTCAAATCATGTGATCGGTTCGCGTGAAATGCGCTTATCCGCCATTGCCGATATTGACGGAAATGGTTTTGTTGATGTTGCCTTACCATCAAATGATCGAAAAACGCTTCGAATGATTGGTTTTCGAGAGGGTAAACTGCTTGAATTGGATCGAGTTAATTTGCCATCGCGCATCAATAAAGCCATTGCTTCAAGGGGTGGCGGTGAAGATCTGATGTTTACGGTTGGAACAAGTGATGGCAAGGTGTTTGAAATCACACGAGACTATTAAGTTGCTCAAATGAGTTTAGAAGACGATATCAAACAGTGGGATGGAAAATCAAAGTCGGATATTTCAGATGTTTATTTGAGATATTCATCAGCCGATGATTTTTTAAACGAACTGCTTAAGATCGCAACTCATGTACCTTGTTCTGAAGGTGCAACTTGGCTGATCAAACATGCATTAGAGCAAAAAGCTGAACTGAATGATGATCAGATCTATTGGTTTTGTGAACTGATAAAGGGTGCTTTGCCTTGGCAGAGCATACTGCATATCCTGCAAATTTTGCCTTTCATCATTGTGCCAAAAGAGCATATGCACGAAATGATGGTGTTTGTGCGCGACAATACAGAACACGAGAACAAGTTTGTTCGGGCTTGGGCTTATAATGGCCTTTATGAGATCGCAACGACATATGACGAATATCGCGACGGACTTGTGGTTGTGTTAGAGACAGCGGAGGGAACCGAACCACCGGCTGTCAAAGCACGTATTCGTAACATCAAAAAAGCTATTACAAAGAACTGGTCGTGATTACGACATTTTCGCTTCGGCGTTTTTGAAAATGACAGTAGAACGGGCGCCAGAGCGGCAATAACCAAGCATTGGTCGATCGAGTTCTTCAACGGCGTCTACCATTTCATTGACTGCTTCCATGGTCAGGCCAGCGCTTGTGACTGGAATATGACGAATTGTAAGGCCCGCAGCTTCCGCAGCGGCTGCAATGTCCCCAAATGCAGGTTGACCAGGCTGCTCATCATCGGGGCGATGGCACACAATGGATTTAAAACCTTGATTTTTGATCTCTGCAATGTCGTCAACAGTGATTTGTTCTGACACAGAATAGGTTTCGGTAACAGCGCGAATATCCATGGTAAGTTCCTTCAAGATTTTATTTTCTTTTAGGTCTTAAGCGATGTTTCGTCAATAAGATCATGGCTAAGCTATGCTCACTGTTGACCCAAATACCTTCTTAGAATAGTCAAGAATTATAAAATCACCTATCTCATCGTGTTTTGGGGCTATTGTTGAAGTATCGTCGTTTAAAATTTGCAGCATGGGTCGTTTCTGCGATCTGCCTATTGCCAATGGTTGCTGCGGTGATTGCTGCGTTCAGCGGAACGTTAGATACATGGCGCAGTTTGTTTTCAACTGTGCTGCCAGGTTACATCTGGAATACGATCCAACTCGTTGTGTATGTAGGAATAGGGACCGCTGTTATCGGAACATCAACAGCATGGCTCACAGTTGCATATAAATTCCCTGGACGCCGCGTTTTGGAAATTGCATTAGCATTGCCATTAGCGTTTCCCGCATTTGTGCTTGCATATGCCTATACTGATTTGCTTGACCACCCGGGTGCCGTCCAAACAGCATTGCGTGATATTTCGGGATGGGGCCCACGCGATTATTGGTTCCCAGAAATTCGCTCGCTTGGCGGTGCGGCAGCAATGCTAATTTTTGTGCTCTATCCATATGTATATTTACTGGCGCGCGCATCTTTTATGCGCCAATCATCAACTGCATATAATGCTGCGCGTACTTTGGGTTCAACACCATATCGCGCGTTTTTAAAAGTTTCGATGCCCATGGCTCGGCCTGCGATTGCTGGCGGTGTTATTCTTGCTTTGATGGAAACCATAGCAGATTTCGGAACCGTTGCTCATTTTAGTGTGCCAACCTTTGCGACAGGAATTTATAGATCATGGTTTGCAATGGGTGATCGTGCAGCAGCGGCACAATTGGCTTTATGTTTGTTAATGGTTGCGCTGTTGTTTGCAAGTCTTGAACGCATTCAACGCGGCGCTGCAAAGCGCCATCCAGCGGGCAAAAAGGTGGAACTCGCAAAACGCGTCCAACTTACTGGGTTGCCTGCATTTGCCGCCTCATTCGTGTGTTTTCTACCAGTTCTTATTGGTTTTGTTATTCCAATCATTGTGTTGTTCAATATGGCGCTGGATTCAGGTCAATCGCCACTAAGTTCACGTTATATTGGGTTTATGGAAAACAGTATTATTCTTGCTTCAATCGCCGCAGTCGTGACCGTCATTGCCGCGACGATTATTGGTTTTTGTGCGCGGATAGCCCCAAGCCGTGCATCAAGATTTGCAACAGTTATTGCTGGTATTGGTTATGCAGTGCCAGGCGGCGTGATTGCTATCGGGCTATTGGTTCCGTTTGCAAATTTAGATAATGCTATTGATGCTTTCGCGCGTGAGTATTTTGGATTTTCAACCGGGTTGTTATTTACAGGCTCAATAACGTTGTTGATCGTTGCTTATATGGTGCGATACATGGCTGCTGCTTTAAACGCATTTGATACAGGTATTTCATCCATTAAGGTCAATATCGATAATGTTGCGCGCACTTTGGGCAAGACCACAAGCGGTATCTTTTTTCAAATTCATTTACCGCTATTGCGGCCCAGCTTATTAACAGCACTGCTGATTGTGTTTGTTGATGTGATGAAAGAGCTTCCTGCGACCTTGATCATGCGGCCGTTTAATTTTGATACGCTTGCCATCCAAGCCTATCGTCTTGCCTCTGATGAGCGACTTGTGCAGTCAGCAGTTCCATCCTTGTTGATTGTCTTATTTGGATTGCTGCCTGTGATACTGCTGTGTATTACGCTTAATCGCGGACATAGATAGGCAGATAGGCGGGTACGTTTTTTGGGTGAGAAATTCCAAACAAATTTTCTTTCAATGATTAGGAGAAGATGATTTCAAACGGACATACTTTGTTTGTTTTCGCTATTAGCTTGCTTAGTTTGATATGAAAGAAAATGTATTTTTCAACAAACTAATTCCATCGTCAGCAATCGAGGTAAAAGCAGACATGAGTTTGAATCAAACAATTTTCTATTTTTGGCCCAGAGCCGTCGTTTACACCAGAGAGAAAATGCGTCACTGGCATATCTTATTATATGCTGCAAAATGATCACAGTAATTATTTTCGACAACCTTCTTATAAATAATTTTAACTCTATTAAAAATGCAACTTTCTGAATAAACTCACAAAGATACTACCGTAGTGGGGGATCGGAATTTGATTGAATACATTGATGCGCTTTTTTCATTCGATTCTTATTTGGGAATCGCTTTAGTACTCGCTTCGGCATCCTATGGTGTAACCGTCTTCTTTGGCAGACATCTGAATTCCGAGACAAAAGAAAATCTCACTCTTTGGCTCTGGGGAGAATACGAAAGTACCTGGACGCATCACTTTTGCAATCTGTTCGACACTGTATTTGGAGAAAGACATCTGAGCTGGGGTTGCTTTTTTCGTTCCTCGATTGCGTCCATTATTTCAGTAGTATTATTGTATTTTTTATTTTCAAGCATACTAGGCGTCTTGGGAGGACGGGCCGTTGGAGATCTGGATTTAATCAGAGCAATAGCGATTGGTGCGGCCATTAATATATTACCAGACTATGTTTCACTCTATGAAACGCGATGGATACTAAAACGCTTTGAACGAGTACGTTCTTTTTCTGGCCAAGCGGGTGTGCTTTTTGTAGATCTGATATTGAGCGGCATCATAATATGGCTGGGAATAAGTGTATTCCAATATTTAATTGGCGGACTTAGCCTCACCGCCGTTGAAGTAGTGGCATTGTTCAGCGTTTACTCAGTTTTTTTCTATTCCACTTTTTTGACCTCTGTTTGGGCTTGGTTCTATTGCGTCTCGACTTGGTTTATGCGCTTATTTTCGAAAGGCTCTCTGAGTAGATTTCTCGATGTTGAAAATAATCCTGTATCATCTGTAGCTCTGGTAATCTCTATCGTGATTTTTTTGGTGGTCGCTGGTCTCTCCCCTCTGCTAAATTCTGATAAGAAAAATGACATCAGTAATTTGGATGATATGTTATGCGAAGTATTTGCGAGTGATATATGTGCTCATGTCGCGCGGATAAGTTCTGATGAAGCCGATGCACTAATATATCTTTTGAGAGCATGCGAAGCTGGCAGAGTCGAGTATTGTCCAGCTAAAGCTGCAGCCTCTATAGAGAACCTAAAAGAAAATAGCCTAATTTGGCCCCTTGAGGGTCGCATTATTTCTAACTTTGGTGCATCAAAAGATGGCGATATCAACACCGGTATTGATATCGCTGTGGATGAAGGTACACCTGTTCAGTCAGTTCAAGATGGCGTCGTTATATATGCTGACAATAACCTTGTGGATTATGGTTTTACGATATTAATCCGTCACGAGGGTGGCTTCGTATCGGTCTATGCACATAATAATAGGCTACTTGCCTCAAGGGGAGACACCGTAAAAGCAGGAGATGTAATCGCAGAATCTGGTATGACAGGAAATGCAAAATTGCCAATGCTTCACTTTGAACTTAGATCAAACGCAGTACCAAAAAATCCGTTAGATTTTCTAAAATCCCATTCTGGAAAGCCAGGCGCTAGTGACAATTCGAAACTTGAACCTCAAAACAAATCTGTGATTCCATCATTTACTGGGTCAAAAACAAAGAGCAAACGGAACCAAGAAATTCAATCAACGATACAGAACAACCCTGTCGGGCGACTTCGATCGATTGTAGCAATGCCTCTCTTCGGGCCGGAGAGGAAACTTATTGAAAGTTCTGCGGAAATGCCCATCTATCCTGCATCGCTGGTCAAATTAGCTACGCTCAAGGTCTTATTCGAAGCAATGGAAGCTGGCACGTTTAGCTTAGATACAGAATTCGTAGTTAGTGAAAATGCCCAGAGACAGGTGCCGTCAAAGATCGGACTACGATCTGATACGCGTGTAAGGGTGGAAGACCTAATTCAGATGATAACCACTAAAAACGGCAATGATGCGGCTGTAGTTATAGCTGAAGGTGTTTCAGGTAGCGTAGAGAAGTTCGTAATTGACATGAACACCATGGCGCGACAATTAGGTTTAGAATCTACGCACTTCAGTAATCCAACGGGGCTTCCAGGCAGAGATCAGTATTCGACAACAGCTGACATAGCCCGATTAGTAAGGTCAATTCGGAAACGGCATCCTGCTATGAGCAAATATTTTTCGATAGCTAAATTTACTTGGGGTAAAGCGACATTTCACAATCATAATCTGCTCCTTAATTCAGTTGAAGGCGTTGATGGAATGTTGACGGGATATACACGTCGATCTGGATTCAATATGGCAGTTACAGTTGCAAGAGAAAACGGTGATTACGTTATCGTTGTAACTGGCGCAAAAACTGGCAAACAAAGGAACATGCTTGCCGCTGATAGTATCAAACAAATTTACTCGGAGTAACTTCCGAAACTGGCACAATCCGGTAGAATGTGCATGACTTTAGAATGTCCGCAATCATAACATGAATTATAAAAAAACCAGCCTTAGCAATTAAGCAAAGGCCGGCGTAGTTTTCTGGAGGGGGTGCCCAGAAATGCTAGATCTTATTTATAACCGATTTCGTTATAGATCTTTTGTGCTGTTGCTTGGTTTTTACCAAGTTCTTCAAGGCCAAGATCGTCGGCTTTAAATGTACCAAGTTGCTGAACTGATGAAGACAAAGCAACACCTTCAATCACCGGATATTCATCGTTACCGGCTGCGAAGTAGCTTTGCGCTTGTTCGCTTGTAAGATATTCGATGAACTTGATCGCATTTTCTTTGTTCTTTGAGTTCTTTGCAACAGCAGCGCCGGAAATATTGACGTGTGTTCCGTTGCCGTCTTGGTCTGGGAAAACCCAACCAATGCCGTCAGTGCTGCCTGAAAGGCCTTTAACTTCCTTACGAATAGAACGCGCAAAGTAGTATGTGTTGCTTACTGCGATTTCGAACGTTTGAGATCGCGGTTGCGGACGTTTATATGACCCGAACGTTGCCGCTTAAAGTGAGACGGGGTTTGGTCGAAAAAAACAGAATACTCGGCACGAATGAAAAATCTAATCTTGTATTTTTTGCGATGAAGCTGGTTTGTTGTGCTGTTTGTATCGTGAGGCAAAATTCAACGCATTGTGTGCTGGTACTTCAATATCGGGTTCGAGACCTTTGCCTTCAATTCTTCCTGAATGGAAGGAGTGGTAATCCGCAACGGGTAAAAACAGATGAAATCCACCCACAACATCAAATGGCTTTTGCAACAGCATGGCACCTTCAGTTTTTTCACCGATCAAGATTGCTCTTCCAATGCCTCTTAACGCGTCTGATGTCACTTCAGAGGCACTTGCGGTCCTGTTACTCGTCAGGATCGTAACCGGGCCGCCATAATTAGGTTTCATTGGTAGAAACTGGAGTCGAATGAGTGGCTCTGTTTCTGTTGCTAACCAAAGTGCATTGAGTGATTGCACTCGAAATGGTTCGATATTTTCAACATAAGTACGTGTTGGTGGAAACTGATTATCATTGGCCCATTTTCGGTTGAGAAATACGCCAGCATCAATAGGCCCATCAATCAGATGCCCAACAAATGTCAACATTGACAATGATCCGCCGACATTTCCCCGAAGATCCACAATTAGGTGCTCGGCCCGTTTTTTATATATTTGATTATATGCATTTTCCAAGGCCGTTTTAGTATCGGCACCCATGAATGAGTTGATGGTCAATATCGCGGTATTTTCTATCCAATCCAAAGATACATTATCATCTCCAAGTCGCATGGAATCAAACTTCGCACCCAGTTCAGATGCCGGCTGGTGCGCTATCGTTAAATTAACATGTGAGAATGGTCCGCCATCCCAAATAGTTTTGAAGCCAGAGCTAAATTCTCGATCATCTTTCACTTGTTCAGCAAAGCTTCCAAGGGCTCTCAGGGTTGATTTGTATTCTTCAGTTTCCAGCGCAGTGGCGTTATAAAGGTTTAGCTTCAGTATGCGTTCAATATCATCAGCGACTTCAACATAATGATTGTTAGCATTGGCAGCAAAGCATGCATTTAACAGCGTGAAATATACTATAACCGTTGAAACAATCTGAGGGTTCACAATCTTAATCCTTATTTGTTGGTTCCAAAAATGACTTAATGACTGTGCGCTCACCGGAAAAGCCCATTTACCGCGCTGGTCGTTCGGATGCGCGATCTAGAACCAGAAATCAGCCTGATGTCTGGTTAATCCGTTCTGAGTTTGATAGTTTTAAAGGCGTGCGATTGAATAGCCTTAAGGAACGTTACTCGACGCATTACATTAGGAATACTGCCTTATAACCATACCAAAAGGGTTAGTAGATGACCTCCATACCTGTGACATGGCTCATTTCAATTTTTGCTATTTTGCTTGCTGCAATTGTTTTGCGCCAAATTAGGATGCCACTTATGGGGCGGGTAGGTTTTAGTGTTGCGTTAATCTCTGTTGCATTAGTCGCGATCTTTGTTGGTGTACGCTTTCAATTCAATGATCCGGCTTTTATTGTCTTACAGCCCTATATTGCTGCGATCACAGCGCCAGCTTTTTGGATCGGTTTTCACTCACTCACACGAGTGAATGGCATTCCATCATCGATTCCATTAACAGTGTTAATAGCTATTGTTGGTATGGCTTGGATAATAATCGCACTTCCATATTCATGGAGTGCGTCGACCGCTGTTATCTTTGTAAATACAATAGGTGCTGTACTTCTTTTGAAACTTCTTCAATTCTCTGTAGATCATTATATTCATGTTTCTCCCAATGCTTATGGGGTGCTACGAATATCTTTGTTTGGCTGCTTGGCTTTTATTTTGTTAGTTCTTTTCATTGATTGTATGATTTTGGGCACTGCTATAATTGTCGGAGATACCCAAGCAATGGCTTTGCTTTCCGACGCTGCATTGTTGGTGGTGGCCGCGATATCTATCGGTGTTGTGGTCGGTCTCGCTTTTGTAATCGGTACAGATCGGCAAGACCAGCGAGAAGCTCTCAAATCCCATCCATTGGAGGGAGATCTTAAAGTTTTCGAACAGCTTAATACACTGATGACAGATACGGCTTTGTATAGAGATCCTGAGATTACAATAGCTCGTTTGGGTCGCCGCTTAAGCGTACCTGCAAGATCTGTTTCCATGGCTGTTAATCGTGTAACAGGAGATAACATTTCACGGTACATCAATGGTTTGCGAATAAAGCATTCAATAGATCTGTTAAAGGGATCAAACCTTTCAGTTACAGATATAATGCTTGAATCAGGATTTATAAGTAAATCGAGCTTCAATACCGAATTTCGTCGGGTCACAGGTAAAACACCGTCACAATATCGAAAATCTAGTAATTCTAATCAAATGAAAGTTCCAGAACAGGAATTCAAACGTTCTGAATCGTGAATATGGGCGCATTGGTTTAATGGGTCATCTTATTTGTATTGCACGCCTTCAACAGGAGCGCAGACATAAATAAGGATTTTATTAAATGACTCATTTTCCAATTATCAACCAGCTTTCACGCAAGGGTGTAGCCCTAATTTTTACTGTAAGTCTGTTAGGTTTCACCGTGCCGCCTGCGGCAACAGAAGCTGTTCCTCATCGGGCAGTGGTAACAATTCCTAATCCACATTCTGCCAACTTATTGCAATTACGCGGCCTGGGAGGGCGTGGCACTGTTCAAATTCAAGATGCTTCGTCGTGCCATAGTTTGCCTGTACGATTGGTTGCTGGTGATTTTTCCGGTGAGAGTGTAAATTTTCGAAAAAATGAGCCAATAATTCTTGAGGTGCGTGACGCGACGATAATCGATGCGCTTTCGAAGGGGACAGATATCATTAGTGAAGATACTTATGTGACGAATAATCCGTTAAATGCAAAGGCAGGCATCCTTATCATTTCCGGACTATCGGCTGATACGGGTTTTGTTATCAATCCAGGTAGTAGTATTTTGTCTGATATATTTGGTGTCAAAGTTTCACAAATTTCCTGCGATGAGATTGTTGCTATCAATTCGAAGGAGAAGCAAGTTCATTGAGCAAGTAGAAAGTGCAACATCTCAGGTACGAGTTAGAGAATGAGATGTTTCGGCCAGATTGATATTGATTCTAGCCGAAGCTATCTGCCCTTTCCTTCAGTGCGACATTCATGGCTTCAAAGCCTTTCATGGTGTTTTTTCGGATCAAGGCAAGGAGCGGATAACCCAATATGCCGGAGAAGTTTTCACCATGGCGAAGAAGCGTGGTGCCTTGTGCCGTTTCCTCAAGGATGAAGTAGTGCTCTCCATCAAAGATGCCTTTGAAACCAAGCCGTCCAACCCAGCGCAATTCTGTATTCTTGTCAGCTGTTAGCACTTCTGGCGTGAAATCCATTGGCGAATAGCCTTCAGGTTGGATTGTTACATTTATGCGGTTGCCAACTTTAAAATCACCGGAAAGATGCTTCACAAACGGGTTCCATTCAGGATAGGCATCACCATCTGTTAGCTTTTCCCAGACTATACTGGGGCGCGCTGCAATTTCAATTTCAGTACTGATTGATGGGCCTGTAAAAAGACCGATACCGTATACAGCGACAAGTGCAGTTCCGATCGTTGCGGCGGATGTAGTGAAGGTAGACATTTTATTTTTCTTTCATAATTGGTGATTGGAATAGGCGCCTTGTTTCGATAGGTTGAATTTACCTTCAAGAAAAATTTATATAAATTGCCTAAAAATCTACTTTTGATATAAAAATTTGTATGGTGAATAAATGAATATATCCTGGGATTTGATACGCACGTTTCAATCAGTGGCACAGACTGGCAGCCTGTCAGGCGCTGCTCGTGCGTTGCAACTTACGCAACCGACCGTGGGTCGTCATATTGATTTGCTTGAAGACACACTCAATTTATCTTTGTTCGTGCGAAGTCGTGAAGGAATGATGCTGACCCAAGAGGGTGCCGATCTGATCACAGAAGCGCAGGAGATGGAGATAGCCGCAAAGGGATTTGAACGCAGAGCTGCAGGGCTAGATGAAGATGTAACAGGTGTCGTGCGCATATCTGCCAATGAAATTTTTGGCGTTATGATCTTACCGCGTATTCTGCCAGAATTTATGCGCGTCAATCCAGGTATTGAGGTCGAGTTGATCGTAAGCAACTCCGCCGCCAATCTTCTGCAACGTGATGCAGACGTTGCGATAAGAATGTTTATACCTAAGCAGAATGATCTGGTTGCTAGAAAGATAACAGAATTACCGCTTGGCCTTTATGCGCATCAAAACTACCTTTCTGAGAAGGGCACGCCACAGACCCTTAGCGACATGCGATCCCACAGTTTCATTGGGATGGACCGTAATACGTCATTAATTGATACAGCTCAAATGCTTGGCGAAAACTTCAGCAAAAATGATTTTGCTTTTCGCAGTGATAATATTTTGACTCATGTTGAGGCGATTAAGTCAAGTTTGGGGATTGGCCTTACACATCAGGGCTTGGCGGCTAGCTGGCCTGATATAGATCAAGTTCTGCCAGATATTCATCTGCCAAGTCTCGATCTATGGATCGCATGTCATACGGAAGTCAGGCACAATAAACGCATCCGATTGATCATGGACTTTCTAGGCGAAGTTCTCAAGCAACCATATAGGTGTTTTGCCAATAGGTAGATCGATGATCTGGCAAAATTCGTTATTTGTAAGCAACTGCTACACCAATTTTATTTACTGCTTTTGAGTTCGCACTACATCATCAGCTATCGACACTGTTTCTCATAAATTCATTAAACTACCTTATGTCGCTTGATCGCTTATTATAAAGCGCGAGTTTTAAGGTTGACCTTATCTGAAGCGATTCTATCTAGCTTGGGCATTTGGACGGTTGATTCTTAGGATTGTTGTATTTTTTCATCATCATTGGCGTAAAAACACGGATCTGATGGTGATTTCCTGTCTATTTTGGTGGGATTGCGATAGGATAGGGTTAACAGAGACTAAACAAAATCGACCGCAATCGAGAAAATGTGTCATTTGTGCAACAACTACCTCATAAGATGATTGTGGAAAGCCAGAGTTTGGGTTTTCTTGATTGATATCACATCTGATCAGTTTATGTTCAGTCTCGAAGCATGGCGGGTAACGTCTTTCTTCATAATTTGATTAGGGATGAGACAGGGGTTGCTGTCTTCAGCATTTCTCACGCCCGTTTAAACTTTTGACTGGAGGTCAGAAAATGACAATTAAGAGCCTACTTATCGGTTCAGCAGCAGCAATCGTAGCTGCTTCAAGTGCACAAGCTGCAGACGCTATCGTAGCTGCAGATCCAGAGCCAGTAGAATACGTACAAGTATGTGATACATACGGTGACGGTTACTTCTACATTCCTGGTACAGAAACTTGCTTG
Organism: Lentilitoribacter sp.; assembly: GCA_039986595.1. GTDB lineage: Bacteria > Pseudomonadota > Alphaproteobacteria > Rhizobiales > Rhizobiaceae > Lentilitoribacter. The sequence continues at coordinate 444,974 of JBDWQJ010000005.1, read as the reverse complement.
AAATTCTCAGGTTACGTTCAGTTCCAAACAACTATCGATGATGATGCTGACGATGCTGAGCACGGTGTTGAAGCACGTCTTCAAATCGATGCTAAAAACGACAGTGAAATCGGTACAATCGCTTCAACAATCCGTTTGACTAATGATGGCGCACACAATCCTGTTCCTTCAGCATTCAACGTTGACCGCGCTTACATGACTATCGGTGATGGTAACTACTGGACTGTTGGTCTTGCTGGCAACCCATGGGATTTCTCAATCGTTGGTGAGCAAAACTTCCTAGATTCAGGTTCAACACGTGTTCTTGTTGGTTACACAATGGCATTTGATGGCGGTTCATTCAGCCTTTACGCTATTGACGATCTAGCTGGTGACAACTCTACTCCAGATTTCGTTGCTAAATTGGACTTCACTGCTGGTGATCTTGGTGTTGTAGCTGCATACGCATATGCAGAAGATACAGCTCAGAACTCATCTGTTAAAGTGAACCTTTCATACATGGGCTTCGGTGCACACGCACAGTGGTCTGAAGATGGCGCTGGTGCAGTTGACTATCTAGCTGCTTACGAGTGGGTACTTGGTGTTGGTTACGGCTTCGACGCAACTGATCGTTTGAACATCGCTCTAGCTGCTGATTATGCAATGGACATGGCTGGTGTTTCTGGTACTGATGATTACGCTGTTTCAGCTAACTTCACATACCAAGTTGCAGAAGGCCTAGAAGCTGCTGCTCGTTTGACACACATCAACGGCGACAGCTATGCTTCAGCATCTAACGAACTACGTCTTCGCTTGAAGCGTTCTTTCTAATCTAACGATTAGTTTAGTTCTTAAGAACCCGGTAGCTTTTGCTACCGGGTTTTTTTGTGCGTAAAGTTTCGCAATATTGATCAAAGAGTAATCATCGATTGCCTTGTTCAAATAAGCGATCTAAAAATATCACGGTATTGTTTTGCAGTTGTTGCGGGGCAAAACTACGGAGATGCTTATGTTGAAGACAATGTTTTGGCCGGGCTTGGTGACTATCTTAAGTTTATCGATGTTGGCAATTTGGTTTCATCATAATTCTGTTGAGTTTGAGCTTAGGAACAGCGCACTTACCGAGCTAGTTGAAGATCATAGTTGGGCCGAGGTCCGTTTAAATGGGCGAGATCTATCCCTATTTGGCGTATCTCCATCAGTTTCGGCGCAAGAGGAAGCAATTGAAAAGCTCAATCAAGTAAATGGTGTGCGTGTTGTTTTTGATCAAACGACACTCCTACCGATAGCGACGCCTTTTGCGACAACAATTTCGCTAAATGCTGGTGAGATTAAGATTATTGGAAATCTCCCTGCTCAAAACGATAGAATGCAGGTTATAAAGTTATTGTCTCAGGCTGTGCCAGCTGTATCTATTTTAGATGAGGCAAAGTTGGCAAGGGGAGCGCCGGAGGTGTACATATCTCTGGTTGAGCGCGCTTTAAAGGATGTTTCACAATATCCGTCATGGGAAATTGAAATCATCGACAATCAGGTGAAACTAACAACGCCAAGTAATGATGATTAAGTTGATTGACCCAAGACGAGTTTTGTTTTGCCGAAGGTTGATAATCCGGCACTGGTAAAATGCTTAAAGCCCGTATAAAGTTAAAAAAACAATATAATGGAGTGGGAAATGGGTTCATTAATAGGTCATATGTGGTTTTGGTTAGTAGCCGCTTTCGTCATAGGTGCAGTTATCGCCTGGTATAAAACAGAGTGCGATCGCGCTTAGACAAAAGAATAAAATTCGGGGAATTCGATGTTTTTCTATATCATACAAACAATATTCTTACTTTTAATTGCATTTGCATTGGGTGCGTTGGTTGGCTACTTGCTTAAAAGGTATTTCGGCTGTCCAGCAGAGACAGAGGTACTGGCTGATACGAGCGCAGCTGCTTCGGCTAGTAGCACAACATCTGCGACATTGGCTGCATCTGAGGCGTCTGTTTCAGATAAAGCGAGCAGCACAAAATCACCAGATAACAGCACGGATGCACCAGTGAGCGGTTTAATGGCATCGACAGATGCAAAAGCTGCTGCACCAAAAGCAACCGCTGCAAAGAAAACAACGACTGCTAAAACTACAAAAACGACAGCAGCTAAAAAAGCAGCAACACCGGCTAAAAAGACCGCTGCACCAAAGACGGGTAAAGCAACAGCTGCAAAAGCTACAACCGCAAAAGCATCAACTGCAAAAGCGGCAACAGCAAAAGCGTCAGAGGCTAAAAAAGCACCTGCTAAAAAACCTGCAGCATCTAAACCAGTAGCTGCGGCAGCGACAGGTCCTGATGATCTGAAACTGATCAAGGGTGTTGGCAAGCTTAATGAGACGCGTTTAAATGATGAAGGTATAACAACCTTTGCTCAAGTTGCTGCTTGGAAAAAGGCTGATATTGCTGATTTCGATGAAAAGCTGAACTTCAAAGGTCGTATTGAGCGCGAAGAGTGGGTGCCACAGGCAAAAGTTCTAGCAAAGGGTTCTGCTGCTAAGAAGAAGGCAGCGACAGCGTCAACTGCACCAGCTAAGAAAGCGGCCGCTCCAAAGGCTGCTGCGAAAGCAGCCGCAACGAAAGCTCCAGCTAAAACAACAACAGCGAAAAAGGCTGTCGCTAAAAAGGCTGCACCCAAGAAGGCCGCAGCAAAAGCTGCTCCAGCAAAACCTGATGATCTTAAGCTGATCAAAGGTGTGGGCAAACTGATTGAAACAAAACTTGCCAAAGAAGGCATTACTCAATACTCGCAAATCGCTGCTTGGAAAAAAGCAGACATTACTGATTTCGATGAGAAGCTTTCCTTTAAAGGGCGTATTGAGCGAGATGATTGGATCGCACAGGCTAAGATTTTAGCCAAAGGTGGAACAACTGATTTCTCAAAGCGTGCGGCGAAAGGTGATGTTCCATCATCATCTTAAGTCTCAATTGAGCTATTACGAAGTAAAGTATTCAAGCCCGCGGTGATTGCGGGCTTTTTTTTATGCCGAATTTAGAAAATCATAAATCTGATTAGGTAGATCGTCACTTTGTAATAGCGGGGGGTGTCCCTGGTTTTTAACAGTAATTGCTGTGTGATTTGGGTGGCGTTTGCCCATCTCTTGTAAAGTTGCGTCGGAAAATAAAGTCGAGTTCTCGCCCCTAATCGTCATCATCGGGATATCATAAAGCAACGCAAATTGATCCCACAATGTGGGAAGTTCGGTCGTTTCATCTAACGTTTTGATGCTTTCAACAACCGCCGGATCGAAATCGGGTTTTATAATTCCATCTTTTTCGATGTAAATTTCCCGAGCCATATCCTGCCAGTCGGCATCTGTTAACTCCAAAAACTCGTGCCCATGAACTGCCTTTTGCGTGTCCGCAGCCTCATCCCAGTTTTTGGGTAGTCGGGCTTTAGACAAGTATTCTTGAATTTCCAAAAGCCCTTTGAGTTCAATACAAGGGCCGATGTCATTGAAGATGATCGAAGCGAGGGCATCAAGTTTCATTGTCGCCAAGATATGAAGTATCAGGCCACCGCGTGAGGTGCCAATGAAATGTGCTTTAGGAATACCCAAATATTCCATTGCAATTAAAACATCTTGCGCTTCGCGAATGATGTTGTAATTTTTCTTGTTCTCATCCCATTGGGAATTGCCGCGACCGCGATAATCAAGCGTAATGACACGATAATTATCGTCAAATTCATGGCTTAAGGATTGCGCGAGCTTGTCGAAATCCCTTGAATTGCGGGAAAGTCCGGGCAGGCAGATGACCGGATATGTTTCATGCGACCAGTTTTTGGCCTGATAGTCGCGGAGATAGAGCTTTAGTCCATCTTCTGTTTGGAAATAGTGTTCTTTATACATAGTGACCATATTCGCCTAAGTGGCGAATAGGTCAATGTCTTTTTTTCTAATTAGCGACGTCCGAAACGCAAATCATTTACGATGTCAGCACGTTGGCCTAATCGGGTTTTATAAACCTGATAGTTTTCCATAACGCGTTGAACATAGTTGCGTGTCTCGGTGAATGGAATCATCTCTACCCAATCAACAATATGGTCTATGTCTTTTCCACGCGGGTCACCAAAACGTGCCATCCATTGCGGCACACGACGTGGCCCAGCATTATAGCCAATAAAAGTCATAATATATGAACCATCGAAATTGGTGATTTGCTCATTTAAGAACAATGCGCCCAATTTAGCGTTCATCCCTGCATCTGTCGTCAGGCGAGATTTTGAATATTTAACGCCATATGTTTTAGCAACGCGTTTTGCGGTCGAAGGCAAGAGCTGAAGCAGTCCACGTGCATCAGCAGGAGAAACTGCTGCTTTGTTAAATGTGCTTTCCTGTCGAGCAATAGAATAGGCAAGGGCTTTACCAGTGCCTTTGATAATTGCGCTTTTAGGAATAGCGCCAAGCGGGAAGGCAAGTGCTGCAACATCTATGCCTCTTGCATAAGAGAGTTTACCCACTTGCAATGCGAGTTGATAATTGCCGCGTTTTTCAGCCATAGAAGCTAATATTGCTAACTCACCTGGATCGGTTAGCACACGTGCTAGCGAACGATACATTCTGTCTGCGCGCCATGCATGGCCGTTGGCTTCAAGCTTTTTAATCGCCTGAACAGCTTCCCGGTTTGCAAAATTATTGCGATCAGAACCAGATGGCTTTGGATATCTCACATTGATTTTTTTAATGTTTATCCGCGCGCCGGCGAGTTGGCCGTAATAGGTGCTTGGATAGTTTGCAGCTTTTGCATAATAATCACGTGATTTCCCTGGTCCACCTGCTTGTGCAGCACGGCCTAACCAATAGTAAGCGCGAGATGCTGATAAAGGCGTTGTCGATGCTTTTAAAATATTGGCAAAGTGTTTGGCGGCGACTTTTGGTTTGTTCAAACCGCGTAAAGCATAAAACCCTGCATGAAACTCAGCTTCAACCACATCGCGGGCGCGGGTGGCTGAATGATTGGCTGCAATTTTATATGCAGCGCTTGCCTTACCGTTTTCAAACATGTTGCGACTGATAATGCGTTGTTCAACCCACCATTCGCCTGTATTGACGAGAGCGTCTTTATTCTTTGGTGTTTTGCTGATCAGCTTAATCGCTTCTGACCAACGTTGTTCGCGGCGTGCGCGCTCAATTTTGGTAAAGAGATAGCTTGGATCTTTGTGCCAGCTGCGGTGAACTGCGTCGATTAACTTATCCGCATTGGCTTGCTTGCGAATTGTCGCCGCGCGCGCGTTATAAAGCGATTCAGCGCCTGCAAGCTTTGATATGCGTTTAGCCTGGGTTACACGGTCACGATATAAAAGCATGTCCATACGGCGCTTATGATCGGCTTTACTAAATAGTGATGAGAACTGCTTAAGCATGATGTTCTCATCATTTTTGTCCATACGTTCATTGTGCCAAAACGGCAGAATGATAGCGCGTGCGTTTTTCTTCCGACCAGCGTTTAATAGCGCGCGGGTTAGAACAATTGCACCTTCCGCGGTTTTTGGTTTAAGATTGCCAAAGGCAGCTATCACCGAATTTGCAGGCGGGTTTTCGTTATAAATTGCGCGTTCCCAGCGGTATCTTAAATTACTTGTGCCTGGCCATGATTTAAGCTCTGCACTTGCGCGAGCAATTTCCGAAGAAGGAAGCCCTTTTAATCCTGACTGTGCGATCGCCCATGTTAAAATCCGGCGATCTTGTGAGTTTTTCGCCATGCCATTGCGAATAGCGCGTGCGCGCTGCTGATCTTTGTTATCGAGCGCATCGAGACCTGATTTCAACGAACCATTTATTGGCGATACTGCGGACGCGCGAATAACCGCGCCTGTGATTTGTTCTGTTGCTACATTTTGCTTTTGAGCAATAGGGGGCGTTGGGGCCGCAGCTTGCTGATCGGGCACATAGCGTAATGCTGGAATTGGTACATCAGCAGGCGGTACGGGGTTAGCAGTTGCAACTGAAACAGTCGCAAGCGCAATAACTGAAGCAAACGTAGTTAGAATAGGAAGTTTCATATCTTTTCCAAACGTCTTTGGGGCATTATATCATAATTTTGCCGATAGTATTACCAAGCGGTGAAACAAATCTTAACAAATCCTTATTTGAAGTGTTAAATTTGAAAATATTGACCAAATTATATTCGTTGATTGATATATTCATAAATTTCATCAATTGTTTTGCTTGCTAGTGGGAAAGCTCGGCATTATGTTGCCGCGAAATCATGCAAAATTCGTGTGATCAATATTGGACCCGTGAATTGGGGTTTTGGAGAATAATATGTTTAGTGGTTCTATGCCGGCGCTTGTTACGCCTTTTGATGATGATGCTAACCTTGACGAAAATGGGTTTGCCAAACATGTTGATTGGGTAATTGCTGAAGGTAGTAAGGGTGTTGTTCCTGTGGGCACAACTGGCGAATCTCCAACTTTAAGCCACGAAGAGCACAAACGCGTTGTCGAAATTTGTGTTGAGGTTGCTGATAAACGCGTGCCGGTGATTGCAGGTGCGGGTTCGAACAATACAATTGAAGCGGTTGAACTTGCCCAACATGCGCAATCTGTCAATGCGGATGCTGTTTTGGTGGTCACGCCTTATTATAACAAGCCAACGCAAGAAGGGCTTTATCTGCATTTTAAAACGATCGCAGAAGCCACAACACTACCTGTGATTATCTATAATATTCCAGGCCGATCAATTGTCGACATGTCTGTTGAGACTATGGCTGCTTTGAACAAAGATTTTGATAATATCATCGGTGTTAAAGACGCAACGGGCTTGATCCAGCGTGTTAGTCAACAAAGACTAGCCTGTGGTGAAGATTTCGTTCAACTGTCTGGTGAAGATGCCACAGCGCTTGGATTTAATGCTCATGGCGGAATTGGCTGTATATCAGTCACGGCGAATGTTGCACCAAAATTATGTGCAGAATTTCAAGCACTTACACTTGCTGGTGATTATGCCGGTGCCTTAAAATTGCAAGATCGTTTAATGCCGTTGCATGACGCTATCTTCATGGAGCCTGGTGTGAGCGGTGCAAAACATGGCTTGTCAAAACTTGGACGCATGGGAACTGCTGTGCGCTCTCCTTTATTGCCCGTCTCAAAACAAACAGCAGATGCCATTGATAGTGCATTGGCAGGGCTTGGATTGATCTAGAGCTGCTATGGCTGCAAAAAAGAAAAAATCAGATCCTAATCAAAAGATTGTCGCTGAAAATCGAAAAGCTCGTTATAATTACGAGCTTATCGAGGTTTTAGAGGCGGGTCTTATGCTGACCGGGACCGAGGTGAAGTCACTTCGCGAAGGTAAGGCAAATATTGCTGAATCATATGCTTCCTTTGAAGAAGGTGAGATCTGGCTGATCAATTCTTATGTGCCTGAATATTTGCAAGGAAATAGATTTAATCATGAACCGCGTCGCAAGCGAAAGCTTTTGCTCAAAGCGCGAGAAGTGAAACGGTTTTCGGATGCAATTGATCGTGATGGTATGACATTGGTGCCGCTTAAAATCTATTTCAATGATCGTGGCCGCGCAAAAATTGAAATAGCCCTTGGTAAGGGTAAGAAACTGCACGATAAGCGTCAGGCAGAGAAAACGCGTGACTGGAACCGCCAGAAAGCCAAACTCTTAAAAGATCATGGCTAAGGTTCGTTTAGACGTCTAGATAAGCGCGTACTTTTTCAAAAACATCTTCAAACATTTTTGTCGTTAAGCGGCCTGTATTGGTGTTGTATCGAGAGCAATGATAACTTGGGAAAATCGTGTAATCTCCGATTTGTGTCGTCTTGTTATGCCCAAAGGGATGTTGCGATACTCGGCCATTGAGCATTCGTACAGTGCTGTCATGGGAGATTTTGCCCAGCGTAACGATAGCTTTGAGATTTGGCAGATGTTCAAGCGTAGAGATGAGATATTTTCGGCAGGTATTAATCTCAGCACCAACGGGTTTATTTTCCGGTGGCACGCAACGAACAGCATTGGTAATTGCTGTATTTTTGAGTTTTAACGTATCATCGGGTCGAGCATCATATTCACCCGTTGCGAAATCAAACTTATTGAGTGTTGCGTATAATAGATCGCCTGCATAATCGCCTGTAAATGGGCGTCCTGTGCAATTTGCGCCGCGCATTCCGGGCGCTAATCCCACGATTAATAACTCAACGCTATTCATGCCGCCTTCAGGGTAGAATGTTTTAACAGGCCCATTATGCCAATCAGGATTTACCGCACGCGATTTTAAGATAAATTCACGAAGGCGGGGGCATTCGGAACAATTATGATCAGGATCTATGGGGATTTGAGTTTGCATGCTGCTTTTTATATGAACTTATCACAGATTGCCAAGTCCATAATATTTCAGGAAAATTGGCGCGAGGTGTTTAAAAAACTTGTAATTTTCGTATAATAGGTTTATCGCCATCGTTAATCATAGAAATATACATATTGCAAAGGACAGGACATGGCACGCGTCACGGTCGAAGATTGCATCGATAAAGTCGATAATCGTTTTGAATTGGTACTACTTGCAGGTCACAGAGCTCGCATGATCTCTCAAGGTGAAGCTATCACTGTTGATCGCGATAACGATAAAAACCCTGTAGTCGCACTTCGCGAAATTGCAGATGAAACTCTTTCAACTGGTGATCTTAAAGAAGATCTTATCCATTCGCTTCAAAAACATGTTGAAGTTGATGAGCCAGAAGAAGCCGTTGTTGATACAACACCTGAAGATGAGCTCGGTAACGACGCAATCATCATGCAGGAAGAAACGCCAGAAGCGGTCACATTTGATAGCATGTCTGAAGAAGAGTTGCTTGCTGGTATCCAAGGTTTGGTTGCACCTGAAAAAAGCGACGATTACTAATTTTTTCCTTTCCTGTTTCAGGGAAGTATGAAACTTATATAGCCAGCTAAGATTTTTAACGCTTAGCTGGTTATTTTTTTGCCTTTAATTTGGAGCCTTGCAACTTATGATTCGCCAATACGAGCTAATTGAACTCGTACAGAGCTATAAGCCTGATGCTGACGAAGAATTGCTAAACAAAGCCTATGTTTACGCAATGCAGAAACACAGCAAACAGAAACGCGCAAGCGGTGACCCTTACATAACCCACCCTTTAGAGGTCGCAGCGATCTTAGCGCGCATGCGGCTTGACGAATCTACTATCGCTGTTGCGCTGCTCCATGACACAATTGAAGACACGAGCGCGACACGCGCTGAAATTGACGAATTATTTGGTGAGCAGATCGGTGAACTTGTTGAGGGCTTGACGAAAATTGAGCGTCTTGATCTCGTTTCAAAAAAGGCAAAGCAGGCTGAGAACCTTCGTAAACTATTGCTCGCTGTCGCCAGTGATGTGCGCGTATTGATCGTTAAACTCGCCGACCGTTTGCACAATATGCGCACGCTTGATCATGTTGCACCTGAAAAGCGCCAGCGTATTTCAGAGGAAACAAGAGATATTTACGCACCGCTTGCTGGCCGCATGGGCATGCAGGACATGCGCGATGAGCTTGAAGCGCTAGCCTTTGAATATGCACATCCTGAGCATCATGCGATGCTGACAAAGCGCTTGGCTGAACTATCAGAACAAAATAGCGAAGTCATCATCACGATTGAAAATGAGCTGAAAGAGTTATTTGCCGAAAACGATGTTGAGGCAAAAGTATCTGGTCGCTTGAAGAAACCGTATTCTGTGTTTCGAAAAATGCAGTCCAAGTCTTTGTCATTTGAGCAATTGTCAGATTTAGTGGGTTTCCGCGTTATCGTGGAAAATGCAGAGGTTTGTTACCGCGCTTTAGGTATTATTCATCGCCGTTGGGCGGTGGTTCCGGGTCGATTTAAAGATTATATCTCCACTCCCAAGCAAAATGACTATCGTTCAATTCATACGACAATTGTTGGTCCGTCTCAACAACGTGTTGAATTGCAGATCCGGTCTGAATTTATGCATGCTATTGCTGAACAAGGTGTTGCGGCGCATACACTTTATAAAGACCGTATGTCTGTTTCAAATAATGAAATTTTATCAAAAGAATCAAATGCCTATACGTGGTTGAGGCATATGTTGGAAGCTTTGTCTGAAGGTGATAATTCGGAAGAATTTTTGGAAAATACAAAGCTTGAATTGTTCTATGATCAAGTCTTTTGTTTTACGCCAAAAGGTAAGCTTATTGCATTACCACGTGGTGCAACACCAATTGATTTTGCTTATGCTGTCCACACAGACGTGGGGAACTCTTGTCTGGGCGCTAAGATCAACGGTCACAATATGCCTTTGGTGACACAGCTAACCAATGGCGATCAGGTCGAAATTATCCGTTCTGATAAGCAAGTGCCGCCGGTCTCCTGGGAAAAAATTGTTGTCACCGGTAAAGCGCGTTCAGCGATCCGCCGGGCAACACGTGAAGCAGTGCGGAAGCAATATCGTGGTCTGGGTGAGCGCATCTTAAAACGTGCGTTCGAACGTAGCGGTAAGGAATTTACCGACGAGTTGATTGTGCCAGTGCTTAATAAGCTTGGCCAGATCGAGGTGGATGATGTGTTGGCATCTGTGGGGCGCGGTGAATTGCCGTCCAAAGACGTCATGGAAGCGGTCTTTCCTAATCATCAGGAAGAGCGCGTTTCTGTAAAGCAGCCATCGAATGAAGGTTGGTTTAATTTAAGAAGCGCCGCAGGTATGATTTTTAAAATGCCAACTTTGACAAAGCCACAAAAACCAACGCGATTGCGCAGCGCTAAAGCCGAGCGTTTTGGCCCTGAGAATAAAAGCGCATTACCTATTCGCGGAATGGACACCGAGATGGGGGTTGAGTTCGGCCCAACAGGTGCAGTTCCTGGTGATCGCATTGTGGGTATTGTCGAGCCGGGTAAGGGGATTGTTATTTATCCTATTCAAGCGCCTCAGCTGGTAGATTATGAGGATGAACCTGAACGTTGGATTGATATTCGCTGGGATATTGATGAAGCCAGCGAAAGTCGTTTTCCTGCGCGTATTGTCGTCACCGTCATTAACGAACCGGGCACACTTGCAAAGATTGCATCTGCAATTGGTAGCTCTGACGCGAATATTGAAAACCTCAACATGACATCTGCTGCTGACTTTAAAGAGATGACGATTGATCTGCAATTGTGGGACCTTAAACAGCTCAGCCAACTGCTTTCTCAACTTAAAGCTTTCCCATTCGTTTCAAAAGCTGTGCGCGTCTACAATTAATCTCAATATATATCGCTTTTTACTCTGATTTTATTGATAGTTCAAAGAATCGCCTTACATGTTTGGTATATGTATTTAGCTGGGCGAAAGCTTTGTTTGATACAAAAGTTTTATTAGAACGCAGTTGGCTCTTGATGGCTTGGTTATAAACGGTCTAAGTAGCGGCTGATCTGTTATTCGATTTATTATTGGAAGTGTATGAATGTTATTTAGGCGGCGGAATCCAGAAGGCGTTTGGGAACGTTTTCGTACAGCGTTATGGCCGCGACGTTCTTTCACTCGTTCTGTTCAATATTTTGTTAAACGCGTGCTTCGTTTAACCGCTACGCCGCATGCAATTGCAGCCGGCGTTGCAGCCGGGGTGTTTGCATCTTGGATGCCATTTTTGGGGTTTCATTTTGTCATTGCTGCAGTACTTGCATTTGTCTTGGCTGGAAATCTATTTGCCTCTGCAATTGGCACGGCCATCGGCAATCCGATAACCTTTCCTTTTATTTGGGCCATCACCCATAAGCTTGGAACATTCTTGCTGGGTGGACGTGAACACCCAAGAAACCGCGAAATTAATTTGCTGGAGCATTTCAGACACACCGATTTTTGGAGCTTTGGCGAGATATGGGACTTGTTTTTGCGTTTGTGGCAGCCGTTTTTAAAGCCAATGTTTGTTGGCGGTATACCGTTTGGCCTTGTATGCGCGAGTATTTTCTACGCAGTGACATATTGGGGTGTAAAAACCTTCCAAAGTCGCAGACGGCTTGCATTGGCAAAGAAATCTCCAACTTGATTGAATTTTCCAAGGCGATCTGTTTGATTAGCTATGGGACTTTTACGGGGTAGTGAAAACATGATTATTGGGCTGGGCAGCGATCTTATCGATATCAGACGTATAGAAAAAACGCTTGAGACGCATGATCGGCGTTTTACCGAACGTTGCTTTACAGATACCGAACGCACGAAATCAGATGCGCGCCATAATCGCGCCGCCTCTTATGCAAAGCGTTTTGCTGCTAAAGAAGCCTGTGCGAAAGCGCTGGGAACTGGGATTTCAAATGGCGTTTTTTGGCGAGATATGGGTGTTGTAAATGCACCATCAGGTAAGCCAAGTATGCATTTGACACATGGTGCAGGTGAACAGCTTAAAAAGATGCTCCCAGAAGGTCATAATGCCAACATACATCTGACTATAACTGACGACTTTCCATGGGCTCAGGCTTTTGTGATAATTGAAGCAATAAAGGACTGAAGTTCTAAATCATGGTTGCCGTAGGATGCGCATACATGTACAGAACTTTACAAAGAATAAACAAGGAATATTGATCCGTGTCTGATAAAGCAGAAAAATCCAGCAGCTCACTGAGCGAGAACGTAAAAGTTCTTATTCAGGCCATCATACTTGCTGTGTTCATTCGAACGATTTTGTTTCAACCATTTAGCATTCCATCAAGCTCGATGGAAAAGACGCTGTTAGTTGGTGATTATCTGTTTGTTTCAAAGTTTTCTTACGGTTATTCAAAATTTTCCCTTCCATTTTCACCTAATCTTTTCGACGGTCGTATTTTTGGCTCAGACCCTGAACGAGGGGACATCATTGTCTTCCGTCCTGCTAATGAGCCCGGTACGGATTATATCAAGCGCTTGGTTGGGCTGCCTGGTGAGAAAATTCAAGTGACCGATGGGGTTCTGTTTATCGATGGCGAAGCGGTCAAAAGAGAACTCGTTGGCGACTATACACCTGAAGGTGCACAAGGCACTGGTGCTGGGGTTCCGATATATAAAGAAACTCTTCCAAATGGTGTGAGTTACGATACGCTTGATTTATCTCCACGCTCTCCTGGCGATAATACACGCGAATTTACCGTGCCTGAAGGGCATTACTTCATGATGGGTGATAATCGCGATAATTCATCAGACAGCCGATTTGCTGTTGGTTTTGTGCCTTATGAAAATTTGGTTGGTAAAGCGCAGGTTATCTTCTTCTCAATTCAAGGCGGAGCATCGCCTCTTGAGTTTTGGAAATGGCCATCAGCTGTTCGCGGTAGTCGCATTTTTTCTTCGCTTAATCCATGAAGCAAGACGCACGACATAAACTCTTTGCGGAACTTGAAGACGTCATAGATTATAAGTTTTCCAGTTATGATCGCCTTGATCGGGCGCTCACACATTCAAGTGCGCGTGATCCAAAATCTGGTAATTATGAACGCCTTGAGTTTTTGGGCGATCGTGTATTGGGTTTATGTATCGCAGAATTACTTTTTGGCAGATTTAGCGATGCTGCGGAAGGCGAATTATCGGTTCGATTGAACAACCTTGTGAGTGCAGAGGCATGTGCCAGCATCGCAGAGGATATGCAATTACATAAATACATCATCACTGGTGCTGATGTGAAAAATATCAAATCCAACACCATGCTGAGTGTTCGTGCGGATGTGATAGAATCACTTATCGCTGCGATTTATCTAGATGGTGGCCTTGAGGCTTCACGGAAATTTATATTAAAATTCTGGACCTCTCGCGCGCTTGCAAAATCTTCAATCCGAAGAGACGCAAAAACTGAGTTGCAGGAATGGGCTCATGCTGAATATAAGGTGCCCCCAATTTATAAAGTAATTTCTAGAGACGGACCTGATCATGCGCCAGTGTTTAAGGTCGAGGTTCGTGTTGGAGAATTAAAATCAATAACGGGTTCCAACAGCTCAAAACGTGGTGCTGAGCAACTCGCAGCGCAAGCGATGCTTTTGCGAGAAGGTGTTTGGAGCAAGGAAAATAATGATGACTGATCAACTCGACGTAAATTCAGGTGTGGATGGTAAAACACAATCAGGTTTTGTGGCCCTAATTGGTGCACCGAACGCAGGTAAATCGACATTGGTCAACCAATTCGTCGGCGCTAAGGTTTCTATTGTTTCGCACAAAGTTCAAACTACGCGGGCTGTTGTCAGGGGTATTGCTATCCACGACCAAACTCAGATCGTGTTTGTTGATACCCCAGGTATTTTTACGCCCAAACGAAGACTTGATCGCGCGATGGTTTCTACAGCATGGGGTGGGGCAAAAGACGCTGATATCATCTTGTTTATGGTCGATGCACAAAAGGGTTTTGAAGGGGATGCTGGAAAGATCCTTGAAGGCCTTAAAGGTATCAAACAGAAGAAATGGTTGGTCCTCAACAAGATAGATCGTGTGCCATCTGAAAAGCTTTTAGAACTTGCCGAAAAAGCCAATGAAGAAGTTGAGTTTGATGGCACTTATATGATTTCAGCCCTTAAAGGCATGGGGTGTCCAAAGATCTTGGAAGACCTGGCCAATGAGTTGCCACAAGGCCCTTGGTATTATCCCGAGGATCAAATCTCAGATTTGCCTTTACGCCAGCTTGCAGCTGAAATTACCCGCGAAAAACTCTACCATCGCCTCCATCAAGAACTTCCATATTCGTCTCACGTTGAAACAGAAGGCTGGGAAGAGAAGAAAGATGGCTCTGTCCGCATTGAACAAGTGATCTATGTCGAACGAGAAAGTCAGCGCAAGATTGTGCTTGGCAAGAAAGGTGAGACCATCAAAGCGATTGGTAAAACAGCGCGGATGGAATTTGCTGAAATTCTCGAACAAAAGGTTCACCTCTTCCTGTTTGTGAAAGTTCGCGAAAACTGGGGCAATGATCCGGAACGCTATCGTGAAATGGGCCTTGATTTTCACGACTAAACCGTCAATCTACTAAATATGGAATGGGTCGACGAAGGAATCATCTTAGGGGTTCGTAAACACGGGGAAACGAGCGCCGTTGTGGAGGTGATGACACGTCATCATGGACGTCATATGGGGTTGGTGCGAGGAGGACGCTCGCGCAAAATGCAGCCGGTCTTACAACCTGGAAATTCAGCTGATATTGTTTGGCGCGCGCGTCTTGATGAGCATCTTGGCAGCTTTCAAATTGAACCTGTGAAAATGCGAGCCGCGCAACTGATGGAAAGCGCCATCGGTATTTATGGTGTTCAAGCCATGGCTGCTATGCTTCGGCTGCTTCCTGAACGCGATCCTCATGAAAACTTATATGAAGTTTTCGAAGTGATCATTGATCATCTTGATAAACCCGCAGATGCAGGTGAGCTGTTTTTAAGATTTGAACTTTCAATGTTAAATGAACTTGGCTTTGGGCTTGATCTGACAAAATGCGCTTCTACCGGATCGCAGGATGAATTGATCTACATATCACCCAAATCTGGTCGCGCTGTGAGCGCAAGTGCTGGTGCACCTTGGAAAGATAAGCTTTTCAAATATCCAGGCTTTTTAGTTGAAGGCAGCGTAACAGCTGCGACGCGGTCTGAGTTAAAAGATGCATTTGAGATCACCAATCACTTTTTTGATCGGCATATCTATGGGCCGCGTGCGAGCGATCCACCCATGTCGCGGGAAGGATTTGTATTAGCGGTGTTAAAAGGGTTAGAGTAGCAACCAAAGCTTATAACATTGGGGGTAGGGTGATGCGTATCTTTGGAAAATTGACTTTGACGGCATTATTAATGCTGTTTGGGATGTCTGTTCAATCAGTTGCTGAAGGTTTTGATCCAAGTTCGACGGAATTTGATCCTGATAAGCAATTTTCTATTACAAAATACGGTGCGATTTTGGGTGATCCAGTGCAATTGGACGTCATCTCAAGCATGCGAGTGGGGTTTACTGTTGTGACTGTGACGCCAACACCACAAGGCCTGACCACAATGTTGTCCGTCATCGAACCGCAATATGATGGTAAACCCGGCGCTGGTTATGGTTTGATGCTCTCATTTGATGAGGTGGAATTACTCAATAAGCTGCTTTATGAAACCCAATCTGCAGACTTAGGTCAGCTTGAACCTTTTGGGGATCATCATTTGCTGGTTGGGCATGTGACTGAAAAAGGCCATATGTCGGGTGAAGTATCAGTTTTGTTTGAAAAGAGCTCAACGGGTGACACGGTTCGCATTGTGCAGATCCAAGGTGGCACGCCAACCTTGTTTGAATTCACATCCAATGGGATTGAAAAGCTGATCAAACAGATTGCGCATTTTGTTGATAAAGCCGAACAACAAGTTGAAGCAACCAAGCTTTAGCCGATTTATGTCAATTCGCTTAAATTTTGCGCAGGGTCAATTTGAAAGGGCTACCTTGGCTGGCTTCGCGCCCGCGACCAATAGCGTTAACAGCCTGCAGGAGCTTGCCCCCCCGATTAAGTAACCGATCACCGATTTCAATAATGCGTCGATTGGGTGTCGCGCTTGGTGAAGCTTCGCGCAACCGGTTTGCCAGATCAAAATCATCTTGATCTGGTTCAATCGCAAGCGCAGATATTAGGGCTGCGGCTGGCGAACGTGATACGCCAAACCAACAGTGAATAAGCAGTGGATTTTTTTGATCCCAGCTGCGAGCAAATTCGATCACATCAATAACATGCTGCTCATCTGGGGAGATGAGCCCATCCGTTTCAAAGTTAATGTCATTTATGCCAACAGTTAAATGGCGATTTGGATCAATTGCATCTGGTCTATCAAAGTCATGTCCGGGGCTCATCAGGCTGATCATTTCACTTGAATTATACGAAACGGCAATATTGCTGATGTCCTCCAAAGGGCAAACGACGATGTAGCTCATGATGATGCTCGCTTTGGTATCTTGTTGGTGGTCGCATTTTTTCGCGCAACCTCGATCTCGTTAAACCTATGCAGAAATAATGCTTCAACTTCAACTGTTTCTTGAGGTTCAATAGACAATTGCTCTTTGGTTATCCCGCGCGGTTGCCCGAAAAAGGATCTAGCTTCTTTATCTGAAAACCCAGCCAGTTCGGTCGCCTCAAAATAGGCTGAAACTTGATCTGCGCGTTTTATGCGTTTTTTCAATGCTTGTGACGCGTGCGGGGGTAGCCCATATCTTAGATGGATGGCAGCTTCCAAACGTGCTTCCACGGACTTGTAGCTATCACCTATGATGGCTTTAAACGGGGAAATCATGTCGCCGATAACGTATTCTGGTCCATCATGCAGTAAAGCGACGAGTTGTTCATCCGCGGTGCAATTTGGGTTTGATAATGTGAAGATCTTCTCCACCATCAAAGAGTGTTGGGCGACCGAAAATGCGTGTTTGCCTGTGGTTTGACCATTCCAACGTGCCACACGTGCCAATCCATGAATGATATCTTTAATCTCAACATCAAACGGGGAGGGATCTAAAAGATCTAACCGTCGCCCCGATAGCATGCGTTGCCACGCTCTGATTTGTTCGTCTTTTGCACTCATTGTTTAAGAGGCACCTTTAAATGGTTCAATTACAGCGTCTGCCCACTCAGGAAATGAAACATCCACGTCAGTTTCACCCACAAAAACTGTGTGGTTTTCAGAGAGTGCATCAAAATATCGATCAACACGCAAGATTGCCAATCCGGACGTTTCAGAAACAGATCCCAATTTACCGATGACTTTGCCATTGGCTGTTAGTTCCTGATCTGATGTGAGTGGCGTATTTTCGCTTTGGATTAAAGCGATGCGTTTGCGCGCCGATGATCGATGTTGCATGCGTGAAACAACCTCTTGGCCAACATAACAACCTTTTTTAAAATCAATGCCGCCATTTAGATCTAAATATACATCATGGGGAAAAACATCGTTGGATTGAAAATCAGCATCCGATTCGGCAACGCAATTTGCGATGCGGAGATCTGTGAAGTTTCCATTTTCGAAGTCGCCGTCGATGGCGTGGTAGGATCTATAGACATTATCCGTATTTTTAAACCGCGTATCTTCTAACAAATTCGTAGTTTCGATCGCTTCGTTCCAGAACGCAATTGGTTGCCAATCCTCAAGCACTGATATTTGAACATCCGCTCGCAATTTATAAAGCGTCATGCGCTTTTGGAAATCGTCCAACAATGCGGTGCGCATATCAAAGAAGTAGCCATTTTCCTCGAGCTTACCCATTAAAAAATCAAATGCGATTTTTCCCTGTGGCGTGAGAAGAGCACATGGAACGACGGTGTTTTCCGCTATATTTTCAATGTTTGCGGTTACCAAGCCTTGCAACAGAGTGCTGGCGTCGGCACCTTTAATCGCTAGAACACTTCTATCTTTAAGAATTTCAATTGGCACAGGATAACTCCGACTACAGTTTCAAACCATAAGTAATTATGCGAGCACATTCGCACAAGGGGATACCAACCTGTTTTAAAGATATTTTAAGCTGCTATTGAAGCGTGCGCTCAGGCGAAAATTCACCCAAAACAATACGGTCACGAAGATCGTTGAGCAAAGTTTCAGTCGCCTCTTCACCGTGGATACGAATTGATTCTTGAATGGCCATAGCCATATTTGCATCAATGAGTATTTCAGGCTCAATGCCTTCAGCAACACAAGAGGCCCAGACATCGTTTTGATGCTCAAGAGCTGCTTGCATTTTTTCCTGGACAATTAAGTCTTCGAGTTCGTCCAATTGGTGTTCTGTTAGATCAGTCATAACGAAACGTTACTACCAATAACAATAAAGTACCAGTTCAAATTGGTACAATTGGAAAAAACTTGTGTGATGAAGTTAAAATTTTATTAAACATTTTTCGGAAATCATAAGATGTTAACAATCTTATCGTTTTTAGTTGGAATATCGCGACAATAACTCTTCGATCAGAGCTTTGCCTTCGGTGCGATAATTTGTTTCCACCAATTTTGCTGCATCTGTGCAACTTGTATAAACGGATGCAAAAGCGCGGTAGCCCTTATTGTATTTTGAGATGAGCAGTTTTCGTCGCAACGGCTCGTTCAATGTTTCTGCTTCGATGAACTCTTGCATCTTAATACGGAATTGATCGTTTTTCGCGGTCCCGCAAAGGTTGGTAATGTAATGGAGAGACCCAACAAGTTCGGCAACGCGATGCAGTCTGCTTTCATATGGAGGCGTAGAACTTTGCACAGCTGGTGTGCTTGCCTCTTGCGCAAAGGAAATTGGCACTAGCAGGGTTAAAACCGTAAAGGTAAGAACAACACATCTGAAAGAAGATATCGACATGGCAATAGCCTATATCTTAATTTCAAATGCGTTGAAATACCAATTGGATGGAATTTACTGTTCTATGGGCACATCAGGCATAAATGCATGTGTGACAAAGGCAAATGTGAGATCATAAGCGATATCTTCATTGCCACGTTTGGCGATAACATTACCGATTTGCCGACCTTCAGCAATTTGTCGTGAATCAAGTGCTGATCGTGTTCCATCTGTCCAAGTTAAAGTGATACCCTCGCGCTCGATGGTTTTTTCATCGCGCAATTTTTGCAGTGATATGACAAATGGTTTGTCACCATCTTTGACCGCAACAACATAGGCCAAGGGGGGGATGCCCTCTGGGAATTTGCCATTGAACAAAAACGGTCTGTTTGCAGTATCATATCTTACATACGGATTTGAGCCGTATTGGCGTAGAAACGTATCGTTGGGAATCAGAACATCAGCATCTGGATGTCGTTTTGCAAAGCGCGACCATGATTCGGTTCTTGAGGGGATGATGGTTAGTTTCTCACCTAAGAGATCACCAACAATTGCTTCACCGGTAAATTGCTGCCACCAGCTTTCAGTTACGCGATCATACATGATCATATCTGAATAACGCAGCTTCCCGCTCACACCAAACTCTGTCACACCTTCGCGTATCCTGCGATCAAAGACCACCGCAGCGTTACATAATGGGCAATAGGTTACAGCAACAGGGGTGCCGCCAATCGTATCGTTGACAATTTCGTGCCATGTTAAAATGCGGATTGGATAGGCTTTTGTCTCGCCATTGATCGTTACGCTGATAACTGGTTCGTGCTCATCTAAACCTTTGATATCAGCCACTGACCAAAATTGCGGATCATCAATGGAAGGAATGCCATCTTTGGGCGGCCCGCCTGATAAAATGTCAACAAAATCGACCGAGCTTTTCGAAAAATCGGTTCGTGGCCATTCAAATTTCCAGAAGTTTGGGTCCGCTGCAGCATGCGTGATGCCCATCATAAATGTTATTAACAGCGTGATCACTGTGCGTTTCATACCAAAATCTCCTTTTGGCAGAACTATGACGGATTACTCAATCGATTTCTAAACAAGTTAAATCACATTCTCTTGAACAAAAGCCCCAAAAGTTGTTCAAAAACAGCTAATTTGAACCAAATTCGAGTTTTGTTAGGCATTCAGCGACGTTATTGGTGAGTGGAAGCGCATTTGCTTCATCATAAGTGTACCAGCCCAAATCAGCAGCATCATCTCCAGCCACTGCGCCATGAGTATCTAAAACATCAACCAAAAAGACATGGAGCTTAAAGCGCGGTATTTTTGACCCAAGATCATATTCAGCAAATTGGCGCGGGTTATGTCCCTTAAGATTGGTTTCTTCCTCAAGCTCGCGGATTGCAGCATCATCTAAACGTTCTCCTGGTTCGACATGGCCACCTGGGAATGAATACATCCCTTTTGATGGTTCTTTGCCTCGTTTAATGAGCAGATACTTATCTCCTGAAACGACTATTGCAGAAGCGCCAAGTTTATATTCGTGATTTTCGTTTTGCATAATTTGACTTGTTTTCATCTTTAAACTTGACCCGACATTTAAACCTCTGACAATGTTTAATTATGTGTGGTCGATTTTCACTTACTGCTAGCCCCGACGAGATCGCGGAATTTTTTGCTCTTCTGGAGATAGATCAATTTCCCGAGCGTTACAATATTGCGCCTACACAACCGGTTATGATTATTATTGAGGGTGCTACCACAGACAAAGGTTCAAACCTTCCAAACCGAAAAGCCATGTTGGTGCGTTGGGGGTTTACGCCAACTTGGGTGAAGGATCCAAAAGACTTTCCGCTTTTAACCAATGCACGAAGTGAGACCGCAATTGGAAAGGCATCGTTTAAAGCTGCTATGCGTCACAGGCGAGTTTTGGTGCCTGCGTCTGGGTTTTATGAGTGGAAACGTCCACCAAAGGGGTCAAAAGAGAAATCGCAAGCCTATTGGGTGCGCCCCAAACATGGCAAGATCGTAGCGTTTGCGGGCTTAATGGAAACTTGGTCATCTGCCGATGGGTCAGAAGTGGATACCGCTGCTATTTTAACAACGGCGGCTAATAACACGTTATCACCAGTGCATCATCGCATGCCAGTTGTTATTCATCCGGAAGATTTCACACAATGGTTGGATTGCAAAACCCAAGAACCACGCCACGTTGAGCACTTGATGAAACCTGCAGATGACGATTATTTTGAGACAATTGCGGTGTCTGATGCCGTGAATAAAGTTGCCAATACCGGGCCTGATATCCAAAAGGCTTTAACGGATGAACAGCTCGCATTTGCGCAGTCTGTTGCGGAAAAACCAAAGAAAAAGCCAAAGAATGAGGCGGCGAAGAAATCATCTAATTCGGGGCAGATGGATCTGTTTTGATTAAAGCTGAAAGAAAGCAATATGTTCTTGACCAGATGGGTTTTGCGCGGCATAAGAGATTTATGAATACGAAAAACAGCATTACTGCTATTATTATTTGCGGCATTATTATTAGCTAGCGTCTCGCTGGTCTGGCCGTTTTCGTCTCCTTTTATATGACAATTGAACGACTAGGCTTACGGGCCTTAAAAAACTTTTTCGCTGCGCTTGAGGGATTGATGATGACGGGATCATTGCAACTTTATAATACTCTGACACGTGAAAAATCAGAGTTTGTGCCAATCGATGAGAACAATGTTCGCATGTATGTGTGTGGACCAACTGTTTATGATTTTGCGCATATTGGTAATGCGCGTCCGGTAATTGTTTTCGATATTTTAAATCGAGTTTTGCGCTCAATTTATGGCAACGACCATGTGACTTATGTGCGTAATATCACCGATGTGGATGATAAAATTAATGCTCGTGCTCTGCGTGATTTTCCGCAATTACCGCTCAATGAAGCGATTGCAAAAGTTACCGAGAAAACCACAAAACAATATCATGCCGACGTTGAGGCCCTTGGTTGCTTGGCCCCTGATATTGAACCGCGTGCAACAGATTACGTCATGGCAATGGCTGAAATGGCGCAGGACCTGATCAATAAAGATTTTGCCTATGTTGCAAAAGGTGCGCAAGGCCGCGAAGTTCTGTTTAGTGTGGAATCTATGCCAAATTACGGTGCGTTATCCAATCGTAAGTTGGAAGACCAAAAAGCTGGTGCGCGCATTGCTGTTGAAGATCATAAACGCAATTCAGGTGATTTTGTGCTTTGGAAAGAATCATCACAATCTGAACCTGGTTGGGATGCAGACTTTATTGATAATGGGGAAATACATCATATTAAGGGCCGTCCCGGTTGGCATATTGAGTGTTCCGCGATGGCGCGCGAGCATTTGGGAAAAGTCTTTGACATTCACGGTGGTGGTTTAGATTTAATCTTCCCGCACCATGAAAATGAGATGGCGCAATCTTGCTGTGCACATGGTGAAGACAAAATGGCTCATACTTGGCTGCATAATGGTTTCTTGCAGCTTGAAGGTCGTAAAATGTCAAAGTCAGATGGTAATTTCGTCACGATCAGCGAGCTTATGAGCGAAGAGAAATTTGGCGAACGTAAATGGTCAGGGCAGGTGCTAAAACTTGCTATGATGATGACACATTATCGCGAACCTATTGATTTTTCTGTCAAACGATTGGAAGAGGCGGAAGCGATTTGGAAAAAATGGCCAGCTGTTGCAAATACTGGTGGCAAAGTTGCTCAATCGGTTATGGATGCGCTGTTTGATGATTTAAATACGGTCAATGCCATTCAAGCTATCCATACGCTTGCAAGTAAAGCACATGAAAGCACGGAAGATGCAGCTATATTTGCCGCGAGCGCTGATTTGTTGGGCTTGTTGCCTGTTGCGGAAGAAATATCAGACGATGCCTCATCGGACATCGAAGGTAAAGTTGCCCAAAGGCTTGAATGTCTTGCAAGCAAGGATTGGGCGCAGGCTGACCAAATTCGCGACGAATTAAAATCCATGGGTGTTTTGCTTAAAGATGGCAAAGATCCAGAAACCGGCGAACGCGTCACGACTTGGGAGATGCAGCGGTGAGTAAACGACGTAGGCTCTTTCTTTTTGATACCACCTTGCGCGATGGTCAGCAAACCCCCGGGATAGATTTTTCACTCGAGGATAAAATCAGCATCGCCAACATGCTTGACGAGTTGGGTGTGGATTATGTCGAAGGTGGTTATCCGGGCGCTAATCCAACGGATACGGCGTTTTTTGAAAAGCAACGCACACAAAACGCATCTTTTGTTGCCTTTGGCATGACCAAACGTGCAGGGGTTTCAGCATCAAATGATCCCGGTCTGGCAGCTTTGTTACAGGCCTCTGGGCAATCAGTTTGTTTTGTTGCGAAGTCTTGGGATTATCATGTTCGTGTTGCTTTGGGTTGCACGAATGACGAAAACCTGGAGACAATAAAAGATAGTGTCAAAGCTACAATTCAAGCCGGTAAAGAACCGATGGTTGATTGTGAGCATTTCTTTGATGGCTACAAGGCAAACCCAGATTATGCATTGGCATGCGCAAAAACTGCCTATGACAGCGGTGCGCGATGGATTGTACTGTGCGATACAAATGGTGGCACGCAACCCAATGAAGTGGCGAGCATAGTCACCTCTTTGATTGCTGCGGGGGTTCCCGGTGATCATTTGGGCATTCATGCGCATAATGACACCGGGCAAGCTGTTGCAAATTCGCTCGCTGCTGTTGAGGCGGGTGTATGTCAAATTCAAGGAACGCTGAACGGGATTGGTGAGCGTTGTGGGAACGCAAATCTTGTTACATTGATCCCAACGCTGACGCTTAAACCATATTATGCTGAGCAGTTTGAATTGGGCATTGAAGATACGCAATTGAAAAGATTGACCGAAGTTTCGCGCGCATTTGATGAATTGTTAAATCGCTCGCCTGAGGCGCAATCGCCATTTGTTGGTGCATCTGCGTTTGCCACAAAAGCTGGAATTCACGCATCTGCTCTTTTAAAAGACCCGAGAACTTATGAGCACGTGCCACCTGAAAGCGTTGGAAATTTGCGCAAAGTTATGGTCTCTGATCAGGGTGGGAAATCAAATTTCATTGATGCTTTGGAACGCCGTGGGGTTTTTGTTGAAAAATCTGACCCAAAACTTGATACGTTAATCTCGATCTTAAAAGAGCGTGAAGCTATTGGATATGCTTATGAAGGTGCAGATGCATCTTTTGAATTGCTGGCACTTAAAACACTTGGAAGTGTTCCAAAGTTCTTTGAAGTTGAAAGTTTTAGGGTGATGATTGAGCGTCGTTTTGATGCTAATGGCGATTTAAAAACAGTCTCGGAAGCTGTCGTCAAAGCGCATATTGATGGTCATGAAGCCATGTCAGTTGCCGAAGGGCAGGGGCCGGTGAACGCTTTGGATAAAGCCTTGCGCAAAGATCTTGGCAAATTTCAAAATGAAATATCTGATCTTGAATTGGTAGACTATAAAGTGCGTATCCTAAATGGGGGTACTGAAGCCATTACACGGGTTTTGATCGAATCACGCGATGGCACGGGTCGTAGATGGTGGACTGTTGGGGTTTCTGACAACATCATTGATGCATCATTCCAAGCTTTGATGGATTCAATTGTCTTCAAACTTATGAAAAATAGAAGCCTCGCTGGCCAAGTCGCAGCAGAATAGGTCCCTTTTGTCAGAGAAACCTCAACAAGAAGACACGCCGCTAGGCTTGTTTTATGCCACCAGTGCTTTTGTGCTGTGGGGTCTGCTGCCGTTTGTGCTCAAGGCAGTTGAACACATCCCCGCGTTTGAGGTCGTGGCACATCGTGTTATCTGGTCATTGCCGATTGTTGCGGTCATTTTGATTTATACAAAACGAACTGCCGACATTAAATCTGCATTGAAATCACCAAAAACTTTAGGCATGGCAGTGATTTGCTCACTTTTAATTTCCATCAATTGGGGAATTTATGTTTGGGCAATTTCGGTTGAGCGCACGGTTGAAGCATCAATGGGGTATTATGTAACGCCTTTGGTCGCGATCTTGGTTGGCGCAACAATTTTAGGTGAAAAACTGAGCACAGGGCATAAAATATCTGCGGCAATTGCCACAGTGGCGGTTGCTATTTTAGCTTGGGATGCAGGGAGTGTGCCATTGGTGGCGATTGGACTTGCGGGTTCGTGGAGTATCTATTCGTTTCTTCGTAAAACACTGCCCATCGGCGCAAACCAGGGTTTCATGCTGGAAGTTTTGATCCTTCTTATTCCATCTCTTTGTATTGTGGGATGGCTCACTTTTAAAGGTGAGAGCCATTTTGGTCAGACTGAACCGTTTGATATTGCTATGCTTTTGTTTTGTGGTGTGGCGACAGCTGTTCCGCTAATGTTGTTCACCAATGGGACGCGATTAATTCGTATGTCGTCATTGGGTGTTCTGCAATTCATCGCGCCAACAATCATATTTTTGGTAGCGGTTTTGGTGTTTGACGAGCCATTCAGTGCAACAAAAATGGTTGCCTTTGTGTTGATCTGGATTGCGATGAGTGTTTTTGCTTATACGCTTGTTAAGAAATCACCTGCCTGAATTTAAAATACTAGGTACAATGTCTTCTGCATTATCGACAACGATGGGCTGAACCAAATGCTGCGTATGGATGAACCCTTGCGCGCTCATGTGTGAGATAAGCTTGGTGAGCGGATCCCAAAACCCATTGATGTTTGCAATGACGATCGGCTTTTGGTGTCGGCCTAACTGCGCCCATGTCATAATTTCGGTAAGTTCTTCAAGTGTGCCGATCCCTCCGGGGAGGGTGACAAACGCATCTGCGTGATCAAACATTTTATGTTTTCGTTCATGCATGTTTTTTGTGATGATTGAACTTGTTAAATGTCCCACGCGGTCAACATCACCTTCTTTGCCAAGCAAAAATTCAGGAATAATCCCTGTCACATGACCGCCAGCTTCTAATGCCGCATCGGCAACCGCGCCCATAATACCGTGAGTGCCCCCGCCATAGACGAGTTTTAATCCATTTTCAGCGATAGCTGTTCCCAATATTTGGGCTGCAGATTTGAACGCAGGCTCTGCACCAGTTTGAGACCCACAATACACGCAAATGGATCGAATCGATTGATTAGAATTTGTCATAAATTTTATTGAATAGGACTCGTAATTGAACGTCAAGAAGTGCTTATATTTCTCGCAAATTATGCTTTGATTATCAATACTTGTGTCCTTTGAATAAAATGGTTAATTATGGTTAAAAGGGTTTGTGCGCGGCTTGCGCTGGTTGGAGAATTTAATGCTAAATTTAAAAGCAATTTTGATGGCACTATCAGGTGTCGTCGTTGTCGGTGGGATCGGGACTTATGTGGTTTTGGAAAACCGGAAGTCGCAAGAAGCGCCTGTTGAAGTGAGTGCCCCTGCAACAACCAACCAAGCAGTAAGTGGTGAAAGTGCATCGACAGAGACAGATGCAGCGTCAACGCAAACGGAAGAGGTTGCTTCAAGCACTGAGCAAGCTGCGAGCGAAGCCGCATCACCCACAGCAGACTGGGTAATGCCTG
Source organism: Lentilitoribacter sp. (assembly GCA_039986595.1). Classification (GTDB taxonomy): domain Bacteria; phylum Pseudomonadota; class Alphaproteobacteria; order Rhizobiales; family Rhizobiaceae; genus Lentilitoribacter. The sequence goes on along the minus strand of JBDWQJ010000005.1, from coordinate 418,182 downwards.
CATTTGATTTGTTGCGTGTTGAGCCAGACGGTTCGACCGTAATTGCAGGTCGTGGTCAACCAAATACCTCGCTTAAAATTATGAATGGCGAAGAAATGATCGCTGAAACAGATGTCGGGGCTTCTGGTGATTTCGTCGTTATCTTTGATGAGGCACTTAATTCAGGTGATTATCAATTATCTTTAAAGGTTGAGGATGAAAACGGGCTTTCGGTCACATCTGAAGAAACGGCTATTGTTTCCGTTCCAGAAGACGAAAGTGGTCAATTATTAGCAATGGTTCAAAAACCAGGTGCAGCAAGCCGTATTATTACACAGCCAGAAGCTGCACTGGTTGAAGAAACGACGACAACTGTTGAAAGCGCAACAACTGCAACTGAAGACGCTGTTGAGAAAGTCGCTGAAGTTGTTGCTAATACAGAAGCAACAGCTGAGGAAGCTGCAACAGAAGTTGCTGAAGTGGCAACAGACGTTGCCACCGCTGTCGAAGAGAAAGCGGCAGAGGTTGCGAGCAGTCTGACCAATGGGGAAACAGCAACTGCTGTGACCACTGAAGCTGAAACAATTGTTACTGATGCAAAAGATGCTGTTGAAACCGTTATGGAAAAAGCAACAGAAAACGCTGCTGATGCTGCTGACAAGGTTATGGAAAATACCGAAGAAGCGATGGAAACAGCAAAAGCTGCAGTTGAAGGAACTGGAAATGTGGTTGCTGCGCTTACCTCAGAAAATGGTGAAGCCAGTGATGTGCAAGCTGCAACTACGAATGAGCAGCCGCAAGAAGAAAAAGTGGAAATTCAGGCTGAAGAGGCTGTGGTCGAAGATCCTGTAGCCGAAAAGCCAGCAGTTGAAAAACCTAAAGCACCATCTGAAAATGTTCGTATTGAAGCTGTTGAAGTTGAAGGTGATAAACTATTTGTCGCTGGATCAGGTACTGCAGGTTATCAGGTGCGCGTATTTGCCAATGACGAAGAAGTTGGGATTGCAAATGTCGAAAGCAATGGTCGATTTATTATTGAAGCCACCAAGGACCTTGAAGTTGGTCAGCACCAAATTACAGCTGCGCTTGAAGATAAGCAGACAAACCAAGTGATCTTACGTGCAATTGTGCCATTTAACAGACCGGAAGGGCAGGCACTTGCCGCGGTTGCTTCAAATGAAGGCACCAGCGCTGAAGACAAACCAGTTGCAAACGCTGAGACTGAAACGGCGATGGTGAAGGAGGAGCCAGAATCAACTGAAGCGGAAACAGCAACTTCGACTGAGACGCCGACCAAAAATGGATCAGAAACTGCTGGTGAGGCAGAACCAGAGGCAGAAAGTGACCCACAAGTTGCGTCTAGTTCTGAAGAGGCAACTACAACTGAAACATCAGATCAAACTGTTGTTGCTGATAATCAAGTAAGCGAAAAACCTGTAGATGAAGCCACAGAGACAATGACCAAAGAAGAAGAGGTTACAACGTCTGAGGAAACAACAATCGCTGCGTCTGATACATCAACCAGCACTGAAACAACTTCAAGTGAGACTGAACAGGCTGATAGCACTGATGCCACTGCGCAAGAAGAAACTGTAGTTGCTACGTCTAATGATAATCAAGTATCTGAGCCCAAAACAATTGTACAAGACGAGCTGCAGCCAGCAAGTAGCCAATCTGTTATCATTCGTCGCGGCGATACATTGTGGCAAATTGCGCGCCGGACCTATGGCGCTGGTGTGAGATACACAACGATCTATCTTGCGAACCAACAGCAAATTGATAACCCGGATAGAATTGCGCCGGGTCAGATTTTTGAAGTGCCTGAAGAGGCTTTGGAAAACTCTGAACAATTGCATAGACAACGTTTGGGTGTTGAATAAACTCTTATTCTTTTCGTTGACCATACAAGTTTCATCGTATATCGTCGATACACGATGAAAGGTTTGTAATGTCGGAAGATATTGAAAGGCAAGCGATTAGGCTTGCTGCTTTAGCGCATCCCGCACGACTAAAAATTGTTCGTCAGTTGGCGAATGAAAATGCGTGTTGCGTCAAGCATTTAGTGGTAACGACAGACTTGGCGCAGTCGACGGTTTCCCAGCATTTGAAAACATTATTAAAAGCAGATCTCGTCTTTTTTAGAACGGAAAAGCAAACGTCTTGGTACGAGTTAAATCGAGAAGGGTTTTCGCAACTCTCCAAAGAGCTCGATCATATGTTCAACGACTGCTGTAAGGGGTGCGACAGTTAACTGCCCAGCAGTTCTGTGCGTTAGAATATTAGGTAACGATAATTTATGAATAAAAAAACAGTTTCTGCTGATGATGGTAATCCCTATCAGTCCTTGAAAAATTTGTGGCCTTACATGTGGCCATCTGACCGACCAGATTTAAAGAGGCGCGTTATTATAGCGCTCGGGTTCTTAGTCTTGTCGAAGGTCATTTTAGTGATTGTGCCGAGCATTCTAGAATGGGCGACAGATTCGCTCACGGGCACTTTAGAATCAAATTCAATACCTGCCTATCTCTTAGCGCCAGTCATGTTGGTCATTGCTTATAACGCGGCGCGATTGCTGCAATGGGGCTTTAATCAGCTGCGCGATGCATTGTTTGCAAAAGTTGGGCAACATGCCGTGCGGCAGCTCGCGTTTAAAACCTTTGTTCATATGCACAAACTATCGCTGCGCTTTCACCTAGAGCGTCGTACGGGTGGGTTGTCTCGTATTATTGAACGCGGGACCAAAGGCATTGAAACCATCGTTAGATTTACGATTTTGAATATGGCGCCAACCGTACTTGAATTTGGTCTTGTTGCGCTGATTTTCCTATTTAAATTTGGTGTTTCGTATCTTGCTGTTACGGCTGTGACAGTATGGTTTTACATCTGGTTTACGATCCGAGCGAGTGATTGGCGCATTCAAATCAGACGCGACATGAACAACTCCGATACAGAAGCAAACACAAAAGCGATCGATTCGTTGCTGAATTTTGAGACTGTGAAATATTTCGGCAATGAGGAGATGGAAGCTAAACGATTTGATAAATCGATGGAAAGCTATGAGAAGTCAGCGACGCAAGTGTGGACATCGCTTGGTTGGCTAAACTTCGGTCAGGGTGCTATTTTTGGTGTTGGTATGACCATTATGATGGTGATGTCAGCGTTGGCTGTTCAGCGCGGTGATCAAACATTGGGTGAGTTTATCTATATCAATGCAATGCTTATGCAGCTTTCTATTCCGCTCAATTTCATCGGTTTTGTATATCGTGAAATTAGACAAGGGCTGACTGATCTTGAACAAATGTTTGATCTGTTAGAGATCGATGCTGAAATTGAAGATAAACCTGACGCAAAAGACCTAGACGTTAAAGACGGATCGATCAAGTTTGACGATGTTTACTTTGCATATGATGAAAACCGGCCGATTTTAAAGGGCATATCTTTTGAGGTGCCTGCGGGTAAAACAGTTGCGATTGTGGGGCCATCAGGTGCTGGTAAATCCACATTGTCGCGTTTGTTGTTTCGTTTTTATGACGTTCAATCAGGACAGATTACAATTGATGAGCAGAATGTGCAGGATGTGAAACAGCGCAGCTTGCGTTCTGTGATTGGGATGGTGCCGCAAGATACGGTGCTGTTTAATGATACGATTGCATACAATATTCGATATGGTCGGACATCTGCGTCAGAAAGCGAAGTGCGCGATGCCGCTGAAATGGCTCAAATTGGCGACTTTATCAAATCATTGCCAGAAGGTTTTGATGCGATGGTGGGTGAACGTGGTCTTAAGCTTTCAGGTGGTGAGAAACAGCGTGTTGCGATTGCTCGGACAATCCTAAAAGCGCCACCAATTTTGATCCTTGATGAAGCCACATCAGCACTTGATACCGCAACTGAACAAGAAATTCAGGCGTCGCTCGACTTTGTGTCAAAAGATCGAACCACGCTTGTCATTGCCCATAGATTGTCGACCGTGATTAATGCAGATGAAATCATCGTATTAAAGGATGGTGGTATTGCCGAAAAGGGCACGCATATGGATTTGTTAGATCAAAAAGGCCTTTATGCATCCATGTGGGATCGTCAACGTGAAGCAACTGAGGCTGAAGAACACCTTAAGCGCGTTCATGAAAGCGATGATCTTGGTATCATAAAGCGGAATAAAACGACACCAACGGCCGAATAATTCGGGTTCTTGCACTCAAAATGTTGTTCTAGATTGCATATATGTCATTTAGCAGTTAGCTAAGTGAAAAAACAATCAATAGGGCTTAAAATGAGCATCGCAAGCAGCATTAGAAACACAATTGTTCCTATCCACCCGGAAGGCTACAAGTTTATCGCAATATTCTTTGTGGCATCTGTCATCTTGGGTTGGTTATTTGACCCACTATTTTGGATTGGTTTGCTCTTAACCGCATGGTGCGCATATTTTTTCCGTGACCCTGAAAGACTAACACCGCTAGAAAAGAACTGGACCATTAGTCCCGCTGATGGGCGGGTGTCTTCAATTGTTAAGATGGTGCCACCATCTGAACTTGATCTTGGCGATGAAGAAATGTGGCGCATTTCAGTTTTCATGAACGTGTTTAACTGTCATGTTAATCGCGCGCCTATGGAAGGTAAGATCAAGCTGATCAATTACCAAAAAGGTGATTTTTTAAATGCCGAGCTAGACAAAGCCAGCACTGATAACGAACGCAATGGATTGGTTATTGAAACTGAGCACGGTGATATTGGTGTTGTTCAAATTGCTGGCCTTGTTGCGCGCCGCATTGTGTGTTGGTCTAAATCTGCTGACCATCTTGATGTAGGTGAACGTTTTGGTCTGATACGCTTTGGATCACGGTTAGATGTATTTTTGCCGATAAATGCACGCCCATTGGTAACTTTAGGTCAAACTGCTATAGCTGGTGAGACTGTGCTTGCAGAATTCGGGTCCGATATGGGGCCAGTTGTTAGCCGCAGAGATTAATGGGGAACAAAATGGAAAATCATTCAGGGGCAGATGATTCAGATCGCGGTCCGCGTTTTCGTGAGATACCGCGCCGGCTTTTAATCCCAAATATTATCACTGTATTGGCGGTTTGTGCTGGACTTACAGGTATCAGACTTGCCTATGAAGGTAAGTTTGAGCTTGCGGTTATTATGGTTTTAATCGCAGCATTTCTTGATGGAATTGATGGCAGAGTTGCGAGGTTATTAAAAGCGCAAACTAATTTTGGTGCTCAGCTAGACTCGCTCGCTGATGTGATCAACTTTGGTGTCGCGCCAGCACTTGTTTTGCATGCATACATTCTTCACATGGCGCCGTCTATTGGCTGGGTTGCTGCACTTTTATATGCGATCGCAAATGCTCTACGACTAGCGCGTTTTAATGTGATGCTAGAGCGTCAAGAACGACAGTCTTGGGAAGACGCGTTCTTTTTGGGTGTGCCAGCGCCTCTGGGTGCGTTGTTGGTCTTGTTGCCAGTTTATCTTGGGTTTTTGGGTGTTGAAGGAAGCACATCATATGCTGTCATTTCAACCATATACGCGATGGTTATTGCGTTCTTACTTATAAGCCGCGTTCCTGTGATCTCTGGCAAAGAGATCGGACAGGGGATTAGAAGAGATTGGTTCTTGCCGCTTATTCTTATCGTTGTTTTATATGTTTGGTTGCTTGTATCATTCACGTGGCAAACTATGGCATTTACATCAATCTGTTATTTGGTGTCGCTCCCAATCGGGGCTTATCTTTGGTCAAAAAGATATGGTACGCGTTCAACACCGGTTGACGATAATATCTCGTTGAATAAGAAAACTAAGAAGTAGATTTTTTATAGAAGTCACGAATTTGCGGTAAGCGAAAGAATAAGGGCAATCTGGTCAGGTCGGGTTGCCTTTTTTTGATTCTATGAGCCTTATTTGCAAAGCCTAGTCTTACTTAGAAGAGTATTTGCTGCCACACTAAATTGATGACACAAATGTTTGCTCTAATTTGATGATTTAGCTGGCGTTACACTTAGCTTAATGAGAAACGACGCGCAGTCGTCAGCTTAATGAAAAAACGACATGCAGTCGTTAATCAAACTATGCAAAGCAAATAAGTATACAATTTTGCTAATGGCAAACAGTAAGGGCAACCCGGTAAAACCAGATTGCCCTCTTTTGAAGTGACGGGTCTTTTTTCGTAAAACCTAAGGGGTTCAGGCGTTACGCTTTCACTTCTTTATTCCGCTGCTTCTGAATGAGGGGTATCGATATTCTCATTCGCAACTTCTGCAGCAACCTTCTTCTTGCGAGGTCTTTTGACTTTAGGTTTTACGTCTGCTGCAACTTCTTCAGGTTCAGCTTTTTCTGGCTCAACCTTCGTTGGTTCAACTTCAGTTTCTACCTTTGCAGGCTTGACCTCAGTTTGTTCCTCGGAAGGTGCTTGTTCTTTAGCGAAAGCCTTTTCTGCAAGCTCTTGCTTCTTCTTTTTGCGACTAACAAAAATACGAGATGCATTGTGGGGCAAAGCGAGCAGGGTAGGGATCATGATCAAGGTCAGCACAGTTGAATATGCCAAGCCTGAAATGATCGCTGTTGAGAGCTGCACCCACCAGATTGATGTAATGCCACCAACTGAAGTTGTCTGCGTGAAGAAGTTAAAGTTGATCTGCAACGCCATCGGAATAAGACCAAGAATGGTTGTTCCTGTGGTGAGCAAGATCGGACGCAACCGCTGTGCTGCCGTTTTAATAACAGCTTGGCGGATGTCCGTTACTCCATCTTCTCGCATGCGATTATAGGTATCGATCAAAACAATGGCATTGTTCACAACGATCCCCGCAAGCGCGATCACACCCGTGCCTGTCATAATGATGGAGAATTTCTGGCCCGTCAGCACCATGCCGATCAACACGCCTGAAACCGCCAAGATAACTGTCGAAAGCGTGATTAGCGTTTGATAGAAGGAGTTGAACTGTGTGAGAAGAATGATGAACATCATGAACAGAGCGCCTATGGCTGCATTACCTAAGAATGCCTCTGATTCTTTTTGTTCTTCATCTGCACCACGGAACTTCAAGAATACGTTTGAAGGCCATTCTTGTGTATCAAGCCATTCTTGAATAACGCCAACAGCATCATCTGGTGTTGCATCGCGACCTTGGAACTGAGCACCTTTGGCTACACTGGCTTTAATATCCATTGCATAAAGACCATCACGGCGAACAATTGAAGATACCTTTTCAACTGGCTCACGCGTAACAAAGTTTGAAATCGGGATTTGACCGTTTTGAGTATTCAGACGGATTTGATCAAATTCATCAAGCGTTCTTTGCCCTTCAGGCAAGCGAACTCTGATTTCAACTTCATCCTCAGAATTATCTGGACGGTATTTTCCAATCATTACACCATTGGTGACCAATTGAACCATAGCACCAACTTCTGAAATAGATGTTTGGTAGCGACCCGCTTGGACACGATCGACATCAAGTTGCCATTCAATACCTGGAAGAGGGCGTCCATCTTCTTGCTCAGATAACAACTCTTGACCATCGAAGTAACGACGGATTTTTGCAACTGCACCCACCATATCATCATAATTTGTGGATTTCACCTGTAGACGAACATCCTTACCAGTTGGCGGACCACCTTCGATTTTTTTAACTTCAACACGAATACCTGCGATATCAGCCGTCTGCGTGCGGATGTCGTCAAAGATATCGACGGCCTTACGACGACAGCAGAAATCGGCAAGTTCAATGGTGATTTCGCCAACGGTGTCAGCCGGCTTATCCTGCACGCCACCAATTGGATCGCTCGTACCACCAGCACCTGCATATGCGGACATAACGGTATTATCAATGCCAGGGATGGCAAGGATACGATTATCAACCTCTGCAGTGATATCTCTGATTTCAGTTGCCGATAAGTTACCACGTGCGGATACCAAAACGATGGCCACGTCAGGTTCTTCATCAACAAAGAATTCAACACCTTGGTTGTTTGCACCAAAATATGAGAAAGAGAATATCGTCATCGCGATAACAGCGCCAATGACCACGATATTACCAAAGATATTGCTGGTGAAGAGGTTCAAAAAGCGTGCGTAAAAACCCGTAAAACCAGTCAGTTTCTTAAGGTCTAACTCTGCTTGTGCAGATAGCATTTGCGCGTTTTGATCAATTTTCTCTTCATTGCGTTTTCTTTTGGAAACGAATGAGAAGATGAAAGCTGCAAGAAGACCAGCACCGATTGCTGCAGCCGCGGCAATTGGATATTTCACTGCATCAGCAAATTCTGCCAATGCCGGAGAACCAACAAGACCAACAGCGACAATTGCCATGACCAACACTGAGACGATGTATTTTGCAAATCTTGCAATGACTGCTGAAATTTGCGCGAACAAAGTACCCGTCACCGGAAGGAAAACCAGTGCTGTTAGCAGCGATGCTGCAAGCACGATGATCACCATGCGCGGCAAGTAGCCCATAAACTCACCAGGTACACCCGGCCACAAAAGAAGTGGTAAGAAGGCTGCAAGTGTTGTTGCTGTTGATGACACAACTGGCCAGAACATTAGTCTTGCTGAACGCTTATAAGCTTCTGCAGGCTCCATGCCTTCGGTGATTTTCCGGTCGGCATACTCGGTCACCACAATGGCGCCGTCCACCAGCATACCCACTGTGATCACCATTCCAAACATAACCATCATGTTCACAGTCATACCGAGCATGCTCACGATCAAGAACGCGACCATGAAAGATCCTGGGATCGCAAGACCCACAAGTAGTCCAGATCGGATACCAAGCGCCCAAACCACACAGATCATAACCAATACTATCGCAGTCATAATCGATGATTGCAGGGAACCAAGCACTTCGTAAATGAAGCTTGATTGGTCAATCAGGAAGTTAACTTTAACCCCTTCAGGCCAGTCCTTTGTGAATTCACCAACTACCTCGCGAACGGTTGTGTTGTTTTCAATAATGTTGGTACCAATACGCTTAACAACAGATATTGAAATCGCAGGCTCACCATTCACACGGGTAAAGCTGGAGGCTTGTTTATAAGTTGGAAGAATTTGTGCAACATCACCTAAGGTGACCACACCTTCGCCATTTTGCTTGATTGGTATGGAATACACATCTTCTGCACTTTCCAATAGACCCGGCACTTTAACATTGAAGCGGCCTTGCCCATCATCAATGAAGCCAGCAGGCACCAATTGGTTGTTTAGTGCAACAGCATTGATAAGCTCTGTCTGTGTGATGTTGTAAGATTCAAGTTTGGAGAGGTCCAAAATGACTTCCAAAACTTCTTCACGATTACCGTTCAGCGTAGCCTCTCGCACAGTTGAGATTGATTCAACCTCATCCGACAATCGTGTTGCGAGGCGCGTAAGCGTGCGCTCAGGAACCTGCCCAGAAAGCGTTACGATAATGGTTGGCTGTAGCGCGAAGTTTGTTTCGGCAATATTTGGCTCATCGGCATCTGCGGGAAACTCAGCTTTTGCTTTATCAACCTTGTCACGGATATCCGCCAAAACGGTATCTTTGTCAGAATCGATGGTAAATTCCAGCACAGCAACCGCTACACCTTCGTTTGCTATGGCTGTGAGCTCTTTAAGTCCGTCCAAACCACGCAATTGTGTTTCAAGCGGTCTTACTAGCAAACGCTCAGCATCACGCGGGGAGATACCTTGTTGTGAAACGGTTACGAAATAAACCGGTACATCAATATCTGGGTTCGCTTCTTTTGGAACATTAAGGTATGACGCGATCCCTGCGACAACAAGGACGATCATCAATGTCAGAACCGTTTTAGGCCTTGAGATAATGGCTTGAAGTGCACCAATCATGAGTTTTTCTCCAGATCGCTAGGCAGTGCCCCAGTTTGAGTCTGCGCTGTTTGTTCAACTGCGATGACTTCTTGTCCTGCGGTGACGTATTCTTGGCCGAGTGTGATGATTTTTAACCCTGGCGTTAATCCGCCAACCCACATGGTTTCTGGCGTTTGGGCCAAAATCTGAACAGGTACAAATTCAACAATGCTGTCTGCATTAATGACACGCACACCAACATCGCCTTCATCGCTTAGAGTGAGCCATGAGGACTGAACACTATATGCTTGATCAGATTTAAGTGCGATCGCTGCGTCAGCTGTGATCCCGTCGCGCAGGGCACCGTCATCGTTAAGCATTTCGATCTCGACTTTAAACGTACGGGTTTGTGCATCTGCGGTGGGGGAGATGAATTTGATCGCACCCGTTATCACTTGTCCTGAAACGAGACGAACCATCGCATTGTCACCAACTTCAATTGCGCTGACTTTTGCCTCTGAAACTTGACCAATGAAGTTCATAGGGTTGTTTTGAACAACAGTTGCACAAACATCGCCGGAATTGAGCAGGTTACCAACTTCAGCAAGTGGATCTTGAACAATGCCCGATGCTTTGGCGACAATCTTAGTCTTTTCCATTTCGCGCTCAGCTTGTTCAAGCTGAGATTTGGCAGCGTCCATGGCAGTTTGTAGAGCTAGTAATCTGGAGTTGGTCGCATAACCTTGCTTTTTAAGCTCTTCATTAGCTTTAAAATCTGTTTCAGCTTGCGAAAGTGATGTTTGCGCCTGTTGGATTGCCGATTGGCGAACACCAGCTTCTAAGCTGCACAATAAATCGCCTTGCTTAACCACATCGCCTTTGTTGACATAGCGTTTTTCAACAACGCCATTGGTTTCAGAGCGAATTTGAACCACAGCTTTTGCTTCTGTTCTACCGCGCAATGAAAGAGATTGCTCACGTTCCTGCGGAGCGATTGTGATATAACGCACCTGTTGCAAAGCAGTTGATGCACTTGCACGCTCAGCAGGAGGAGGGGTTGCGTTGTCTGAATTTTCTTGACCACCAACGATGATGTCGCCTTGCAACATCCATCCGATGACGCCGCCTGCGATGAGCATTGCGACGATATGAGAACCTTTTAAACCGAAGGCCATGATTTACTCCATATTATTGTGCTGGCTCAAGTGCTTGGGAGGACACTTGCGCAAGTGATTCTAATTTTTCTCTATTTTCGACCAGGTATTTGAGACTGTTTTCTTGGCAAGCGTAGCCGTAGTCGGCGATCCACTTTGTGCCTGCATGTTGTGTCTCGTCACAGGAATCTTTGATAAACTTTAATTCTTCTTCTAATTGAGAAATTCGATTATCAATCGCATTTTTCACGGTGTTGCGCTCTAGCATTTCCGCACACATTGCGATCAACAAGAATTCTGATTTGAAAATATCCTTTTTGGGTGCTTCTGACATGTGAGATACCAGCTCAAGACGTCCTTTATCCGTAATTGAATAAACCTTGCGCGCAGGTTTTCCAGGCTCACGTTCTTCATGAGACGTTAGGCACCCTTCAACCTCCAGCTTACTTAGTGCTGGATAAATTGAACCAAAGCTCGCATCAACGAAATAGGCATAATGCGTGTCTGACGACATCTTTTTGATCTCGTAGCCAGTTGCTTGCCCAAAATTCAAAATAGCGAGACATAGTGTTCTAATGTTCATACAAAACCCCGATGGATAGATATTTAACTTGGACATATATCATTTCGATATATGTCTTGCAATAATAATATCTAGAAAACATATATCGAAAAAGAATATGCTTAAAAGATACGCGTGTACTAATTTCTGTTACGCAGAAAGTTGTGAGAGGGATTTATAAAAGTGAGATTTTATTCAGGTTTTTGAAAAGTCAGAAACTTGTTCTGGCGCACATCAAAGAGTTTGCCTGTTTCTTTGGTATCTTCAGAACACAATGGAATGAGTTTTTCCGCAACACTTTGTGCAGTGGGCAGTGTTTCAGGCTTTTCACCCGGCATGGCTTGAGCGCGCATGCGGGTTCGTGTAGCGCCGGGGTTAACGCAATTCACACAGATTTTTGTATCTTCAAGCTCTGCAGCCCATACACGTGATAAGCTTTCTACAGCAGCTTTTGATGCTGCATATGGTCCCCAAAATGGGCGACATGAATGTGGTGCGCCAGATGACATAACGATAACGCGTGCTGCATCTGATTGCCTTAACAGGCGCTCTGTCGAACGCATTAAACGCCAAGTTGCCGTGACATTGATGTTCATAACATCATTGAATTTTTTAACGTCGATATGACTGAGCGGTGTGATATCTCCCAAGATACCTGCATTTGCGACCACGATATCAAGCTTGCCCCAACGTTCATGGATTGCAGCGCCAAGTTTGTCGATTTCATCCATCTGATTAAGATCAAGAGGAACTAAAGTCGCTGTGCCACCAGCTGCTTGAATTTCATCATCGAGCTCTTCTAAACCACCAACTGTCCGTGCTGTAGCTATGACATGAGCACCAGCTTTTGCAAGCTCGAGTGCCATTGCATAACCAATGCCGCGTGACGCACCGGTGACAAGCGCGATTTTTCCCTCAAGATTAACGTTCATAATGGGTGGCCTATGCTAACATTTCAGCGCGTTGTAACTGATGGACATTTTCCTGATCAACCAGTCGCGTTGGATAATCGCCAGTGAAATAATGATCCGTGAATTGTGGATTTTTCGGATCTCTTTTGATCCCGCCAACCGCATCATACAGTCCATCAAGGCTAATGAAGTTGAGCGAATCTGCGCCAATATGTTTGCACATATCTTCAAGCGTCTCATGCTGGTTTGCCAGCAATCGATCACGGTCTGGTGTATCGATACCGTAAAAATCAGGATAATAAATCTCAGGGCTCGCAACACGGATATGTACTTCGCTTGCGCCCGCTTCACGCATCATCTGAACGATCTTGATCGATGTCGTACCACGCACAATCGAATCATCAATTAAGACAACGCGCTTACCTGCGATAATCCCTCGGTTTGCTGAATGCTTCAGTTTTACACCAAGCGCTCTGATCTGCTGGGTTGGTTCAATAAATGTGCGTCCAACATAATGGTTACGAATAATACCTAGTTCAAACGGTATGCCGCTTTCTTGCGCAAATCCAATGGCAGCTGGTGTGCCGCCATCAGGTACGGGGACAACAACATCCGCCTCAACTGGCGCTTCACGTGCGAGATTAACGCCTGCATTTTTACGTGTCTGATAAACGCTTCTGCCGCCAACAATCGAATCGGGTCTTGCAAAATATACATATTCAAACAAACAAAGACGCTCTGGCATTTTTGTTGCAGCTTTGCGACTTTCAATAGAGATCTTACCATCTGATTGTAGTTCACAAATGATAAGCTCGCCGTTTTCAACATCACGGACAAATTTCGCACCAATAATATCAAGTGCGCAGGTTTCTGAGCAGAAAATTGGTTTGCCATCAAGCTCACCCATAACAAGCGGACGAATGCCGTTTGGATCGCGCGCAGCAATAAGCTTTGTACGGGTGATCGCAAGCATGGCATAGCCACCTTCGATATGTGAGATTGCATCTGCAAAACGATCAGCTGATGATTTGTGCCAGGATCTTGCAATTAGATGCAATACAACTTCAGAATCAGATGTCGACTGGCAAATCGCTCCACTAGAGATGAGTTGATCGCGCAGTGTTAGGCCATTTGTGAAGTTGCCATTATGGGCAATTGCGATGCCGCCATGCTGCAATTCAGCAAAGAGTGGTTGGACATTTCGCAAACCTTCGCCACCGGTTGTGGAATAGCGCACGTGACCAACAGCAATATTGCCAGGAAGTCGGCTTAAAACTTTGGGATCTGTGTAGTGATCGCCGACCAAGCCGAGCCGGCGTTCAGCATGAAACTTCTCGCCATCAAAGGTCACAATACCTGTGGCTTCTTGACCGCGGTGCTGAAGGGCGTGCAACCCGAGCGCTGTCAGTGTTGTGGCATCGGGATGATCGAGAATTCCGAAGATGCCACATTCTTCATGCAGCGTGTCATCCTCCGATTCATCGAGAGAACATTCAGTTTTCGAAAAATCGGTAGGCTTCATTTTATAATCCAATTTATATCTTCTAGATTTAAATGTTGGGCTAGGCGTCTGTATCGCCGGTTTCTGTCTTGCCGCGTATACTGTCGATAATAGATGTATCTGCGTTTTCAGGTAGAGCGTTCACTAAGCTGGTGCCGAGCGAATCGAGCATTGGTTTTGACTTGGCTTGTGCAACCCAATCAGGTTGTTTGTCCGCCGGCATCAACCAATTTAAAAATACATTGGCAACGACCATGATTAATATGCCGCGAGCTGCGCCAAATACAAAGCCAAGCGTGCGATCAAGAACACCGATGCGGCTATCTATAATAAAGTCAGCGATACGCATTGTGATATATGACACAATGATGAGCGTGACTAAAAAGATCGCAGCGGCGGAACCAATAGCAGCGAGCGCTTTTGAAGATGTATATTGAGACGCAAATGGCTCAAGATAGGGATAAAGGAAAAAAGCTGCAGCTGCGGCTGCAATCCAAGATCCAACGGCAAGGACTTCTCTGGAAAAACCGCGCACCATTGCCAGCATGGCAGATACGAGGGTAATTCCGATGACAATTCCATCAAGTAGATAAATAGGCATACGCGTTAAACTCCGGAATGCATTTTTTCGCACCGCTACCATGTTGCTGCGCCAAGAGCAATAATGGTTTAGCCCACGTCCCCGTTATTTTCAACATCTTGGTTGTTGGAAGTTGAACCACTGGCTATTTTTGCCACCATTTCTGTTAATGAATCGATTTGTTGCCAATTTCCGCCATTTTTGGGGACATCAACTGAACCATTCGGTAGTACCGCGCTTTCAAAGCCAAGTTTCTGCGCTTCTTTCAAACGTAAACCAGTTTGCGCGACAGGTCTGATGGAGCCAGACAAGCTAATTTCTCCAAAATATACACAATCTGATGGCAATGGCGATCCTGCAAGCGATGAAACAAGAGCTGCGGCAACAGCCATATCAGCTGCGGGTTCGCTTACGCGATAGCCACCGGCTATGTTAAGATACACATCGTGACTACCCAGTCGCACCCCACAATGCGCTTCAAGAACAGCGAGAATCATAGAAAGACGAGCGGAATCCCATCCGACAATAGCGCGGCGAGGGGTACCCAATGACGATGGTGCAACAAGTGCCTGAACTTCGACAAGAACAGGACGCGTTCCCTCAATGCCAGCAAAAACAGCATTGCCCGGGCTTGCTGTATTGCGTTCACCAAGAAATAATTCTGACGGGTTTGCAACTTCTCGCAATCCAATATCGGACATTTCAAACACACCAATCTCGTCGGTGGGCCCAAATCTGTTTTTTACCGTGCGCATTATTCTATAGTGATGTCCGCGATCGCCTTCAAAATACAAAACCGCATCAACCATATGCTCAACCACACGTGGACCGGCAATTTGACCATCTTTAGTCACATGACCCACCAAAACCATTGCGGTGCCAGTTTGTTTTGCAAAGCGGATCATTGCGTGAACGCCGGTGCGAACTTGTGTCACTGTTCCGGGGGCAGCTTCAGCTAATTCGCTCCATAAAGTTTGGATCGAATCAATAATGACAAAATCAGGCTTTTCGCCATCCGCTAGCGTTGCTAAAATATCTTCAACATTGGTTTCAGCTGCGAGCATTACATCGCTATCTGATGCACCTAATCGCTGCGCTCTTAATCGGACCTGCGCAACGGCTTCCTCACCGGAAACATAAATCACGCGATTGCCTTGCCGGGCGAGTGCAGCAGCTGCTTGCATTAATATTGTTGATTTGCCAATTCCTGGATCACCACCCACCAAAATTGCAGATCCACGCACAAACCCACCGCCCGTGACGCGATCAAGCTCTGAAATGTTGGTTTTGATGCGCGGTGCATCTTCAATTTCGCCCGACAAAGTGGTGAGCGCAACCGCACGACCTTTTTTAGGTGTTTTACCCGGTCCACCACCGATCCCACCTTTTGGGTCGGCCTCAATAATTGTATTCCATTCACCGCAGCCATCACATTTACCGGCCCATCTTGCATGAACGGTACCGCAGTTCTGACAAACAAATTGTGTGCGTGATTTAGCCAAGAGAAACCTCACTCATATTCATGCTTTGTTCTCATTTACTTCATGCGTGATATGAAAGCAAGTTTTGATTTGAAATCAGATGGATAAACCATATCTACGACCGATACCGGTCAAGATCTCATAACTTACCGTGCCTGATTGCTCTGCGAAGTGATCGAGTGAGATTTGATCTCCAAATAACTCGATCCAGTCACCTATTTTTATTGAGTTTAGAGGTAGTTGTGTAACATCGAACATCGTCAGGTCCATGGTGATACGTCCAACGCAATCAATCAGTTCACCATTGATATGAGCTTGCGCACCGTTGGGAAGATGCTCGCGTAGGGGAACTCCTTGTCCAGAAACTGTGCGAGGGTAACCATCTGCGTAACCAACACCGCAAACTGCAATACGCTTGGTTTCTTTAGCAACGAATGTGCCGCCATAGCTTACTGTTTCATCCGGTAGGACTTCACGAATATCAATAATTCGGGCTTCCGCCTTAACCACAGATTTCATGGGGTTGGTTCTATGGGTGAATGGATTGCCGCCATAAATGGCAATGCCGGGGCGCGTAAGTTGAAAATGAGATTGCGGGTTTGACAACGTTGCCGCTGAATTTGCCATACTCGCTTCAATACCAGCATATTTTTGAGCAAGGGCTGAAAATGCTTCGAGCTGGGAGAGGTTTTTTGGATCTTCAGGGTCATCAGCATTGGCAAAATGGCTCATAATCAGTTTCGGCACTGATTTAAGATCATCAAGGCAGTTGTAAGCCTCGTTTGGACGCAAACCTAAACGGTTCATGCCTGTATCAATATGCACAGCGCAAGCTTGATCTGTTGCTGTTTGATACCATAATTTGATCTGGTGAAGTGAATTTAGAACAGGGATTAGATTATTTTCAACGAGGAGCGAAATTGTTTCTTCAAATACGCCATTAAGAATGAAAATATCTGCATCACTTTGAATGGTTCGCAGTTTTACGCCTTCAGAAGCATCAGCGACGAAAAACTGGCGACATCCTGCATTTGCAAGAGCACGAGCAACCGTTTTTACGCCGCAACCATAGCCATTTGCCTTAACCGCGGCTCCGCATTTTTGGGACATTGATGCATCTTTGAGAATTTTGTAATTCTCAACAATTGCTGCTTGATCGATATGCAGCCTTAATGTTTGTCCGACGTTATTCTTCACTTGCGACGAATTGGTCATAAGAGCTATCGGCAAGATCAGAGAAGCGCGTATATTGTGCCTGGAAGGCAAGTTTTACAGTACCTGTCGGGCCGTGACGTTGTTTGGCGATGATGACATCAGCAGTGCCGCGCACTTTTGACATTGTTTCTTCCCAAGCTAAATATTCTTCATTGCGAACATCTGCGCGTTCTTCTTCAGGCGTTCGGCGCGGCTCCATGTTTTGAACATAGTATTCTTCACGGAACACAAATAGCACCACATCGGCATCCTGCTCGATGGAACCTGATTCGCGCAAATCGGAGAGTTGTGGACGTTTGTCATCACGATTTTCCACCTGACGGGAGAGCTGGGAGAGGGCGATGATAGGAACGTTCAACTCTTTACCAAGCGCCTTAAGTCCAGTGGTAATTTCGGTAATCTCTTGCACGCGGTTTGAGTTGTTTTTTGATGAGCCGGTCATGAGCTGGATATAGTCGACCACCAGAACATCAAGACCGCGCTGGCGTTTTAAGCGTCTGGCGCGCGCTGCCAATTGGGCGATAGAAATACCACCTGTTTGGTCAATATAAAGTGGAACTTTTTGCATCATTTGTGAGCAGCCGACGAGTTTTTCAAAGTCGGCTTCGGTGATTTCACCACGTCTGATTTTTGATGATGAGACTTCTGTTTGCTCAGATATAATACGAGTTGCGAGCTGTTCACTGGACATCTCCAGTGAATAGAACCCCACAATGCCGCCATTTTTCGCTGTCGTGCTGCCATCGGCTTGAACTTCGGGTTCAAATGCATTTGCAATGTTGAACGCAAGGTTTGTGGCGAGCGATGTTTTACCCATACCAGGACGACCCGCCAGGACGATCAAATCGGAACGCTGCAAGCCACCCATTCGCCCATCAAGGGAATGAATGCCTGTGGAGATACCAGACAGGTTGCCATCACGTTGGTAGGCTTCACCCGCAAGATCAATTGCAATTGCAACCGCGTCATTAAAAGACTGGAAACCGCCGTCATATCGGCCTGTTTCGGCAAGTTCAAACAAACGACGTTCTGTGTCTTCAATCTGACCTTGAGGCGGCATATCAACGGGTGCATCATATGCGATATTGACCATGTCTTCACCGATGGTGATCAGTGAACGACGCAGAGCAAGATCATAGATCGCACGTCCGTAATCTTCCGCGTTGATAATAGTAACCGCTTCTGCAGCAAGGCGCGCAAGATATTGCGCTACGGTGAGATCACCGATTTTTTCATCGGCACGCAGAAATGTTTTAATCGTGACAGGGTTAGCCGTCTTGCCCATTCGAATAATATCGCCGGCCACTTCAAAGATATTGCGGTGGAGTGGTTCATTGAAATGTTCAGATTTTAGAAAGTCTGAAACGCGATAAAAAGCATCATTATTGACCAATATTGCACCCAGCAAGGCCTGCTCAGCTTCCAAATTGTTGGGTGCTTCGCGATAAGCTGGTTCAGCATTTTGGTTTGAGGCAATGGATGTGATGCTTGGTGCCGCTTCGTTCATTTAGCTTTCAATTCTATTTTTGCAGTTGTCAGGTTTTCGTTCTCGTAGAGAATATAATTACACGTGTTGATGCTCTGTTACAGTATCAATTGGGTAATTGTTATTGTTGTTCTAATGATTCACAGGTGATTCTGTTCTTATGTGGAATATCGATATTTACTGTTGACCACGCTTACGAATCGAGTCTGCTGATTTTTATCAGATTATTTGTGAATTCTGTGTCAATAATTGGGACAGATTAGTTGAATGAGCATCAAGTCTCAATTTCCCCAAAAATAATGACAAAAATGTTATCGATAAACTAGCCGTGCTTTGAATTGCCTGATACTAATATCGACCTGTTATTAAGTAAATTATGCAAGGAATAAAATATGTCAAATGCGGAAATTGGCGTCATTGGTCTAGCTGTAATGGGTGCGAATTTGGCGCTTAACATTGCTGAAAACGGATACAAGGTTGCCGTTTTTAACCGAACCTACGCCCGAACCGAAGAATTTATGAAAAGTGCTGGCGATCTGGTTGATCAGCTTGTTCCTTGTAAGACCTTAGAAGAATTCGTCAATGCTATTCGCCCACCGCGGCCGGTCATCATCATGGTGAAAGCTGGTGGCCCCGTTGATATGCAGATGGAAGCGCTTAAACCGCTGATGAGTGACAATGATATTATCATCGATGCTGGTAATGCGAATTTTAGAGATACACTACGCCGTGAAGACGAGATGAAAGACACTGGTCTGACATTTATTGGTATGGGCGTTTCAGGTGGAGAAGAGGGCGCGCGACACGGTCCCTCAATTATGGTTGGCGGCAAGCAATCATCTTATCCACGCGTGCAGGGTGTTTTAGAAGCCATCTCGGCGAAATATAAAGACACACCATGCGCCGCATGGCTTGGGGAAAATGGTGCTGGTCACTTTGTTAAAACCATTCATAATGGCATCGAATATGCTGATATGCAGATGATTGCTGAAGTTTATGGCATTATGCGTGATCGCTTGAAGATGGATCCAAAAGCTATTTCGGATGTGTTTGCCAAATGGAACGAAGGACCGCTTGAATCCTATTTAGTGTCCATCACTGCGGAAGTTTTAAAAGCTATTGATCCTAAAACTGATGCACCGATGATCAATCTCATTTTGGATGCTGCTGGACAAAAAGGTACTGGCCGGTGGTCCGCAATTGAAGCATTGAACATGGGTGTGCCAGCAACAGCGATTGAAGCTGCAGTTGCTGCAAGAAGCTTATCTGCTGCAAAAGACGAACGTATTCATGCTGAAAGCGTGTTGGGCCTAGCTGCATCTGCAGATGTTGCAGATCCAGACAAGTTTATCGATGATCTTGAACTTGCATTGCTTGCGGGTAAAATTGCTGCTTATGCGCAAGGCTTTGCGGTGATGTCTGCTGCATCTAAAGAGTTTGATTGGGGCTTGCCAATGCCAACAATTGCCAAAATTTGGCGTGCGGGCTGTATTATCCAGTCACGCTTCTTAGATGAAATCTCGACGGCGTTTTCTAAAGATCCAGACGTTGCAAATCTGGTGATTACGCCAGCGTTTTCAAAACTGTTAGGCGAATGTGATGCACCTTTGCGTCGTATTGTGAGCGAAAGCGTACTGAATGGTTCACCCGTTCCAGCTCTTGCATCAGCGGTATCATATTTTGATACTTACCGTCGCGGTCAGGGGACAGCAAACCTCATCCAAGGGCAGCGTGATTTCTTTGGTGCGCATGGCTTTAAACGTCTTGACGAAGAAGGTGATCACCACGGACCTTGGGGTAGTTAATACCAAACGAACTGAGGTAATTGGTATGATCGACAACATATTGATGTCAAAAATTGGCTAATTGATTTGGATCAATGCTATCCTGGCGCTATTCAATATGTTGCAAAGACAGATTTGTCGCATTGGCTTGCGGCAAGGGATTGTATATAAGCCACTTTCAATAGTAAGCGCTTATGATGCGTTGTCCATTTGGAGATAGTTATGGATTTTGAAAAGTTTTTCACTGAGTCGCTAGATGGCCTTAAAGAAGAAGGCCGTTATCGCGTTTTCGCCGATTTAGAGCGACACAAAGGGAACTTCCCAAAAGCTACACGCCATAAGCCTGATGGCACAATTTCCGATGTCACAGTTTGGTGTTCAAACGACTATCTGGGCATGGGGCAAAATCCTAAAGTTTCAGATGCGATGAAAGAAGCTATCGATCGCGCGGGAACTGGTGCTGGTGGAACTCGAAATATCTCAGGCACAACGCACTATCATGTGATACTTGAAAAAGAGCTTGCTGATCTTCACAACAAAGAATCTGCGCTTTTGTTTACATCTGGTTATGTTTCAAACTGGGCAGCCCTTGGCACTCTTGGTGCGCAAATTCCAAATATGATCATTTTCTCGGATGCTTCTAATCACGCATCCATGATCGAAGGTGTTCGTCATTCACGTGCTGAAAAGGTTATTTGGAAGCACAATGATGTGAAGGATTTGGAAGAAAAACTTGCGGCGGCTGATCCAGATGCGCCAAAAATGATTGCTTTTGAAAGCGTTTATTCCATGGATGGTGATATCGCACCGATCAAAGAGATTTGTGATATTGCTGATAAATATGGCGCAATGACTTATCTTGATGAAGTGCATGCAGTTGGCCTTTATGGTCCGCGCGGGGGCGGTATTGCTGAGCGCGAAGGCTTAATGGACCGCATTACAGTGATTGAAGGCACTTTGGGTAAGGCTTACGGGGTGATGGGTGGTTACATCACAGCATCTGAAGCTTTATGTGATTTTGTTCGTAGTTTTGCTTCTGGCTTTATTTTTACAACAGCCATTCCGCCTGCAATAGCCGCAGGCGCCGCTGCAAGTATACAGCATTTGAAAATGAGCAGCTTTGAGCGGAAGCAACAACAAGAGCGTGTTGCAAGATTACGTTCTCGCCTTGATGCGCGCGGGATTCCTCACATGATGAATGATAGCCATATTGTGCCTGTTATGGTTGGTGATGCTGCAAAGTGTAAAATGATTTCTGATATGCTTTTAGATGATTATGGTATCTATGTTCAGCCGATCAATTACCCAACTGTGCCTCGCAAGACAGAACGTTTGCGCTTTACGCCTACGCCGCTGCATAGCGATGCAGATATTGAAAACCTGGTCAGCGCTTTGCATGATCTTTGGTCACAATGTGCTTTGTCGCGTGCGGTTGCATAATCAACTAACCCTACGTCATAAAACTTTCACATAGGCCCTTTAAACGTTGATAAGATCATCAGGCGTTTGCGGGGTCTTATCGTTTTTGATATGCGTGTGATGCAGGACACGCGTGAATTGAGGCGATTATACTTTGGCATATTCCAACCCACAAAAACTTGTCGCTGAGCTGGTAGGCACGGCATTTTTATTGGCGACTGTTGTTGGCTCTGGCATAATGGCTGAGCAACTTGCTGGTGGTAATGTCGCCATTGCGCTATTGGGCAATACGATCCCAACCGGGGCGATTTTATTTGTTCTCATTACAATGTTCGGTCCAATTTCGGGCGCACACTTTAATCCTGCGGTTACGCTGGTGTTTTTTTTGCGCCGGGAAATTGCTGCAAAAGCATCAATCCTATACGTTTTGGTCCAGATAATCGGTGGGATCATGGGTGTGTGGGCTGCTCACTTAATGTTTGAGCTGGATGTTATGCAATTTTCGCAAAAAGTTCGCGCAGGTGGTGCCCAGTGGTTTGCTGAAGGTGTTGCGACATTTGGTTTGGTTTTGACAATACTTTTGACCATTAAAGCACGCCAGGCAGCTGTGGCGATGGCCGTTGGGTTGTATATCACGGCGGCTTACTGGTTCACAGCGTCTACATCTTTTGCCAATCCTGCTGTGACTATTGCGCGTAGTTTTTCAGATACGTTCGCTGGGATAAGACCAGTGGATTCGCCAGGATTTATCATCTCACAAATCGGTTTTGCAGTTCTCGCATGGTTGTTTTGCAAATGGATTTTAAATGAGAAGTCCAATTGATGTCTGATAAAATTCCTGTAACGGTGATCACTGGATATCTCGGCGCCGGTAAGACAACATTGCTCAACCGGATATTATCTGAAAAGCACGACAAAAATTACGCCGTTATCGTCAATGAATTTGGTGAGATCGGCATTGATGGTGCGCTGGTTGTTGGCGCGGATGAAGATATTTTTGAGATGAGCAATGGCTGCATTTGTTGCAGTGTGCGTGGAGATTTGATCAAAACCATCGATAATCTGCTCAAAAGTAAGCGCAAAATTGATAATATCATCATTGAGACAACCGGGCTTGCCGATCCCGCACCGGTGGCGCAAACCTTTTTACAGGACGAGTTTGTCAGATCAAAAACACAGCTCGATGCTATTTTAACCGTTGTTGATGCCAAACATATCACCGTTGAGCTTCAAGCATCTCGCGAAGCAAAAGAACAGATCGCGTTTGCAGATATCTTGCTCCTTAATAAGGTAGATTTGGTTGATGATGTTGAGGCGATAAAAAACGAACTAAGAGCGATCAATCCGATTGCGAAGATATTTGAAACCAAAAATTCTGATATCGAATTGGATCTGATATTATCGCAGAATGCTTTTGCGCTTGATCGTACTTTGGTGAAAGATCCTGACTTTTTATCGCATCACCACCATCATCACCATGATAATGATGTTCAAAGTTTTTCGTTGGAAACGGAAATACCAATGGATCGGCAGAAGTTTTCAATGTGGATGCAATGGGTTTTAGAGCATTTTGGTATGGATATGCTCAGAACCAAGGGTATTATTAGTTTTGACGGGGATGACGAACGGTTCGTCGTGCAAGGCGTTCATCAACTCATTGAAGGGGTGGCGCAGCGCCCTTGGGGTGAGGATGAGAAAAGAGTGAGCCAGCTCGTCTTTATCGGGCGGAACTTACCGCAGGACATTATCGAAGATGGTTTTTACAAAGCGCAAAAATAAACCCGCTTAATATCTCTATCAAGCGGGTTTGAATTTGATCAAAACCTAATATTAGTCAACGAATGCGCGTTCGATCACAAAATCAGCAGGCTTGCTGTTTGCGCCTTCTTCAAAACCACGAGCTTCAAGCAGAACCTTTAGATCATTGATCATGGCCATTGAACCACAAATCATCACGCGATCTGTTTCTGGATTAAGATCAGGCAGGCCTACGGCTTTTGCCAATGTGCCATCTTCAATAAGATTTGTGATACGGCCCATTTGATCGCTATTCTCACGCGTTGTTGTCGCAAAATGGATTAGTTTTTCTGTGGCTTCTTCACCCACCAACAAATCTTCTTTAGTCAGTGCAACAGTATCAGTGCCATATTTTAGCTCTGCTACGTCCCGAGTTGTGTGTGTGAGGATCACTTTTTCAAAGTTTTCATAAGCTTCTGGATCGCGCATCACAGATGCAAAAGGCGCGATACCTGTGCCTGTTGAAACCATGTATAGATTTTTAGCAGGCGTAAGCGCATCCATCACCAATGTACCAGTTGATTTCTGACGCATCCAAATGGTGTCGCCCGGCTGAATTTTCTGCAAGTGTTCGGTCAACGGACCACCTGGTACCTTGATGGAAAAGAACTCGATTTCTTCATCCCAAGATGGGCTTGCAATAGAATAAGCACGGAATAGTGGCTTACCTTCTGACGGCAATCCAATCATTACAAATTCACCTGATCTGAAGCGGAAGCTTGCAGGGCGAGTGATGCGGAACTTAAACAGTCGATCAGTATAATGCTCAACTGAAATGACTTTTTCAGCAAATGTAGCTTTTGGTAATGGAAACTCATCACTATTTGGCGTTTGTGCTGTTTCTAAAGCGGACAATGGCGTCTCCATAAGTAATAGAAGTTGTGTATTCGTATGATAAAGCAAAAATCGTTAGCATACAAATGAATTATCTAATCTGTGTTCTACACGTGATTTCATCAAATTAACAGATTAAATGTTCTAACCGATTTTGATTTGTTAGAATGTTTGACTGTTTTTCATTTGAAATATGATCGTACTTGATAAAACCCCATATAAGTTCGAAAGCAAAATACCATCCGTTGAACTGGTTTTGATTATAGTCAGGTTATGGTGAGGACGACTTTGAGCTAAATCAATTAATTTCAATATTAGGATTCTTTTTGTCTAGTTTATATGCTTTATTCATAGATAAGCTTATCTAGCAATAAGCAGCCACAATCACAAAATAGAGATTTATTAAATGACAGATAATGATCAGCCACAAACTTGTCCTGTCAGTGGGCACAAAACCCCAGAAACTGCACCCATTGTTGCGGTTACAGGCGCCAGCCGCGGGATAGGGCATTCCATTGTTCGAAAATTTCATAATTCTGGCTGGGAGGTCTTCACCCTAGCCAGAACACCTTTTTCCAAAGTCTGCCCTTGGGCGGAAGGGATCGTTAAACATATTGAGGTTGATTTAGAAGACCCTAAATCTGTTGCTAAAGCGATGGGTGAATTGCATGAAAGATTAGATGGTCGTGGATTAAATGCGCTGGTGAACAATGCGGGAATTTCTCCAAAGGCTGAAAATGGCGAGCGGTTGAGCGCATCTCAAACAAGTGTGGAAACCATGTTACGTGTTCATATGGTCAATTTTATTGCGCCATTATCTCTTTGTCGTGAATTACTTGAGCCGTTGAAAAAAGCCAAAGGTTCAATTGTTAATGTTACATCGATTGCGGGGACTAAAACGCACCCGTTTGCCGGTGCTGCTTATGCGACATCAAAAGCTGCATTATCTGCATTAACGCGAGAGTTAGCATCTGATTATGCCAATACAGGTATTCGGGTGAATGCCGTCGCCCCAGGTGAAATTGAAACTTCAATATTATCCCCGGGGACCGATGAGATGGTGATGCAGGAAGTGCCCATGCAGCGCCTTGGTAGCCCCGAAGAAGTAGCTGAAGTTGTCAGCTTTCTTTGCGGTGAGAAATCATCATATGTAAATGGTGCTGAAATCCACATCAATGGTGGTCAGCACCTTTAGTCTCGTAGGGCTTAAGAGCTATATATTATGCTGGTGTGACACCGCGAAGACGCTCTGTTCTGCGTCTTAGAAGCTCAAGCACACCCAGTAGGATAATCGACAAGATCACCATGACTGTTGCAACCGCTAGGATTGTTGGTGAGATTTGCTCACGAATACCTGAGAACATCTGGCGCGGAATTGTGCGCTGTTCCACATCTGCAATAAACAGCACTGCCACCACTTCATCAAATGATGTGATGAAGGCAAAGAGTGCACCTGATATCATGCCAGGCAAAATCAGTGGCATGATGACTTTGCGGAATGTCGTCCAACCATCAGCACCCAAGTTTTCAGCAGCTCGAATGAGCGAGCGATCAAAACCTGACAGGGTGGCTGTCACTGTGATGATAACAAATGGGATACCAAGGGTCGTGTGGGCTAATATCACGCCAAGATATGTTTTGGCTAAACCAACATCAGAATAGAAAAAGAACATGCCTGTTGCTGTGATCACCAAAGGAACGATCATCGGTGAAATAAGCAAGCTAGTGATAGCAGCACGATAAGGCATTTCTGCGCGAGATAGACCAAGGGCAGCTAGTGTACCAAGACCCGTGGCAAGCAAAGTTGCGCAGATGGCAATAAAGAATGAGTTACGTGTTGAGCGAACCCATTGTGAGTTTTCCCACATATCACTCCACCAAGCGACACCTGTTGCTGCTGGATCAAACATGCCATTGAAGAATATATCTTGATACCAGCGGAATGAATAAGCGGCGCTATCAAAAGTTAGCATGCCTTCTGTAAAGGTAAAATATGGCTCCGCATTAAACGAAAGCGGCATAATGATCAGGATAGGCGTTATTAGGAAAACAAAAATAAACGTGCAAATCAGCAGGAAAATATATTTGTTGAAATAGTTCAAATGAGTTGCGTATGCAGGCAACGCTTTCATGAAAAACAGCGGTGTTCCAAACAAGAACAGGAAGCCTAGCGTGACGCTAACCGAACTAGTCGATAAAAACACGAGTGCCGTCAGTACTGCAAATATAATATAGCCAGTTTGAAGTTTTGTCATTGTCACATTCCTATCCAAAACTCAATTTCTCAATGCCCACAATCTTATTGTAGAGCCAATAAAGAACAAGAACGATTACAAGCAACAGTGAACCAAGGGCTGCACCCAAGCTCCAGTTGAGCGATTTTTGAATGTGGTAAGCAATCAAGTTTGAGATGAGCAGACCATCTTCACCGCCGACAAGGGCAGGGGTGATGTAATATCCAATTGCCAAAATAAACACGAGAAGCGTCCCAGCGGCTATGCCCGGGAGTGTCAGCGGGAAATAAACGCGTCTGAATGCAGTGAAAGTTTTTGCCCCCATTGAGCTTGCAGCACGCATATAGCTTGGCGGAATTGTTTTCATCACGGAGAACAATGGCAAAATCATAAATGGTAGCAAGATATGCACCATGGCTATGATCGTCCCAGTTTGGTTGTAAATCATTTGTACGCGGCCATCATCGCCCACCAGTCCGATGAACACCAATATGTCATTGATGATACCTTCGGTTTGCAAGATAGCGATCCAAGCGGTCGTGCGCACAAGTAGCGATGTCCAAAATGGAAGCAGTACTAAGATCATCAACAGGTTGGATGTTTTAAGCGGTAGTGTCGACAGCAAGTAAGATACGGGGAATGCCAATAGCAAACATATGAACGTGATCGTCGCTGACAATCTTAAGGTCTTGAAGAAGTTTGATACATAGATCTGATAAAGCTCATCAGCTTCTGTGATATTGCCTTCATCATCGTATTTTAAATCAAGAGCGGCCATATAGAAATATGGTGTGAAGTCACTTGTCGCGCGCTTTAAGCTGCGCCAAAGAACCGGGTTATCCCACTTTTCGCTAATCTCTAAAAGAGCTTCTGTGTAGGGACCTTCAGTGACCCTGGCAAGTTTACGGGAAGAGGATGTAAACAAGCTGCGGCTACCGGGAATTTCGTAGTTGATACGTGTTGCCAAGTTACCAACGGTTTTGCCGATTTCGCGTTTTTCACGCGCTTCTTGCATATCAAGAACAAACAATTTGATTGTTTGTTCAGGCGGCAATCCTTGCTCGTCCCAATCCTTAATAGCGATGGTAAAATTTGGTAGGACGCTGGAAGCGGTGTCATTGTTGACGGAACGAAGTAACATTTGCCCAATTGGGAAAATGAAACTGACGAGAACAAAAATGACAAGCGGTAATGTCAGCAATAATGCGCGCCATCTAGCGCGACGCGTAGACTGAATCAGTTTTTGTTTTAGCGGCACGCCATCTGCGGTCACTAGAGTTTCAGGTGTCGTGGTTGAGCTATCTTGCATACTGATTCAAAACTATCTTTTAAGTGATTGAAAGCGCGGAAGTTTTAGCTTCCGCGCTCATCGATAATATTAGTTAGTTAGCCAAGCGTTGAAACGCTCGTTCAACTGGTCAGCATTATCAGCCCAGAAATCAAAGTTGTTCTGAGTTGCATTTGTTAGGTTTTCAGGCGCTGTTGGCATCTGAGGACCCATATCGATGTCTTTGTTGTAGAACTTACCAACAAGCGGTGCAGATGACTTACGAGCTGGACCATATGAGATATATGAAGCTTGGTTTGCCAATTGCTCAGTAGATGTTGAGAACGCAAGGAAGTCCATTGCAAGTTCTTTGTTTGGTGTACCTTTTGGAATTACCCAAAGATCAAGATCCCAGATGTGACCATCCCAAACGATTTCGAATGGTTTGTCTTCGCCAGCAACTGCGTTGAAGATACGGCCGTTATAAGCAGTTGTCATTGCAACTTCGCCATCAGCTAGCAATTGTGGCGGCTGTGCACCAGCTTCCCACCAAACAACCTGATCTTTAATTGTATCAAGTTTTGCAAATGCGCGGTCGATACCTTCTGGTGTGTCCATGATGTCATAAACGTCAGCAGCAGCAACACCATCAGCAATTAGAGCGAATTCAAGATTGATTTTCGCACCTTTACGAAGGCCGCGTTTGCCTGGGAATTTTTCAAGATCGAAGAAATCAGCCATAACTTTCGGGCCGTCTGCGATTTTTGATTTGTCATACGCAAAGATTGTTGTCCAAACGATGTTGGCAACAGCACATTCGTGAAGCGTGCCTTCGATGAAATCTTGCTGAGCAGGAGTACCATCAGCGCCTGCAGGCAAAGTAGAAGCATCGATTGTTTCTAAAAGGCCTTCATCACATGCGCGAACAGCGTCTGACAATTCAACGTCAACGATGTCCCACGTTACATTACCAGCTTCAACCTGAGCTTTGATCTCAGCGATGCCGCCATTGTAGTCTTCTGAAACGATTTTGTTGCCAGTCTTTTCAACCCATGGCTTGTGATAGGCTTCAACCTGACTTTTTGTGTAAGCACCACCCCAAGATACAACTGTAATCTCGTTGGCTTGTGCAGACGCTGAAAGCGCCAATCCAGCTGTTAAAGCTGATGTTGCTAAGAAGTGTTTGATTTTCATTTTACTCTCCCAAGTATGTTCATGAGTTTGTGTTTTAGTTGTAAAAAAATTAGACCACTGCATCCAAAGCTTTGCAATCTTCAGCAGACCATCCAATTTTTATTTTTTGACCTTCGGAAATATCCCAGCCGCTCGCTTTATTCCGAACTTTTACAATAAATTCGTCATTTCCAGCGACATCCATGACAACCCGCAAGTGGTCGCCAAGGTATAATATTTCCTTGATCGTGCCCTCAATCAAATTGTCCAAGTCGGCATTGTTATAAATTTCAATACGTTCTGGACGAAGTGATAGCGTAGTTTTGTCGCCCACAGCACCAATGTTAACAGCATCAGCTTTGAGTATTGTACCATCGGAAAGTTTAACTTCACAGGCGCTGCCATCTTTCGAGGCAATGGTTCCTGTCAGCTTGTTGTTCTCACCGATAAATTGGGCAACAAAAGAATTGTGTGGTGTTTCGTAAAGCACATCCGGTGGCGATAATTGCTGGATCACACCATCATTAAACACAGCAACTCTGTCTGACATTGTCAAAGCTTCTGTTTGATCGTGCGTGACGTAGACAATTGTTACACCAAGATTTTCGTGAATGTGCTTGATTTCATATTGCATTTGCTCGCGCAATTGCTTGTCCAACGCGCCCAAAGGCTCATCCATCAAGATCAATTCTGGATCAAACACGAGCGCTCTCGCGACAGCTACACGTTGTTGTTGACCACCAGATAGCTGCGCAGGACGACGATTGCCAAATTCAGACAATTCCACCATCTCAAGTGCGTGCTTAACTTTAGCTTCTTGATCTGCTTTGCTCATCTTTCTGATTTGCAAAGGAAATGCCAAGTTTTCTGCCACACTCATATGCGGGAAGAGGGCATAGTTTTGAAAAACCATTCCGATTCCACGCTTAAATGGCGGGACATTGTTAATTGGCCGATCATT
Organism: Lentilitoribacter sp.; assembly: GCA_039986595.1. Taxonomy (GTDB): domain Bacteria; phylum Pseudomonadota; class Alphaproteobacteria; order Rhizobiales; family Rhizobiaceae; genus Lentilitoribacter. The sequence goes on along the minus strand of JBDWQJ010000005.1, from coordinate 388,057 downwards.
TAGATAAATTTCGCCATTTGTTGCGGGCTCAAATCCAGCCAACATCATAAGACAAGTTGTTTTTCCAGATCCTGACGGTCCAAGCATCGTCAAGAACTCGCCTGGGGCGATATCAAGGTTTAGATCTTTTACGACGAGATTTTCCCCATCGTAACTTTTCTGGACGCGTTCAAATCTGACCGCTGCGCCAGGAATTCCCTGCATAAACTGTGTATCCCAATATAATTTTTATAATTTATGCCCTGAACGATAACTGCTCAATATAATTATGCAATGGCAACTGCGTGCTCCTTGTGCAATTAGATATTTATTTCCTTTTATATCGTTAATTTCAGTAAATTATCGCCTTTATATTTATTTTTGTAAAATATAATTCCTGTATCGGGGTAAAAATTAGTATAGCTTATGCTGGCTATAAGTTGAGCTATTGTCCAAAATTGTATCAATCTTTTGAATTATTGTTCAAATGCGACATTTTTGACGGAATCGAGAGATTTTAATATTTTTCCTAATAATTCGTCGATTTGCTCATTATTGATGATCATTGGAGGGCAAAATGCGATCGCATCCATCATTGCGCGAACAATTACGCCATTTTTTTGCAATTCGGCTGCAACCATCGCACCTAGACGTCCCGCTGGCTCTAAAGCGGTCTTTTCGTCCTTGTTGATCACAAGTTCGATTGCAGCCACAAGCCCCACACCACGAACTTCTCCGACAAGCGGGTGATCGAGGAGTTTGTTCAGCCCTTCAACGAACTTTGCTCCGTTGATCTTGCAGTTTTCTACCAAGTTTTCTTGTTCAATGATCTGGATAGTTTCTAACGCAACCACTGCTGGGGTTGGGTGGCCACCTGCGGTAAATCCATGTCCAAATACGCCAATTTCATCACTTTGCTCGGCTATTGGTTCAAAAATTCTGTCGTTGATTAAAAGCGCAGATAGCGGCAAATATGACGATGTGATTTGCTTTGATAATGTCATCATATCAGGTTTGATATTATAGGTTTCGCAGCCAAACATCATGCCGGTTCTTCCAAACCCATTGATAACTTCATCTGCAACGAGAAGAATGTCATATTTATTCAATACGGCTTGGATTTTTTCCCAATAGGTTTCAGGTGGGATGACCACACCGCCTGCGCCCATGGCAGGTTCTGCAAACATCGCCGCGATGGTATCAGGACCTTCTGATTGAATAAGATCGTCAAGTTCTTGGGCTAATCTTGAGGCGAATTCCGTTTCACTTTCGCCAGGTAGCCCATCCTTATAATAGTGTGGGCAGGTGAGGCGCAGCACATCTGGTACAATCAAATCAAAGGATCTGTGGTTGTTTGGAAGACTTGTTAAACAACTTGAAGCAATCGTTACGCCGTGATAGGCGCGTTTGCGAACAATGATCTTTTTCTTATCAGGTTTTCCCATCGCATTGGAGCGATACCAGATCATTTTAAGCGCAGTATCAATCGCTTCAGAACCTGAATTGGTGAAGAAGGCTTTGCTCATGGGAACGGGGGCAATTTCGATAAGTTTTTCTGCCAAATCAATTGCAGGTCCATGAGATTTATGAGTGAAATTGTGATAAAATGGCAGTTTCAGCATTTGCTGATATGCGGCATCGGCAAGGCGTTTTTCGCTAAAACCTAACCCTGCGGACCATAGGCCTGACATGGCTTCTATGTATTTGTTACCCTCATTATCGTAAACATAAATGCCGTCACCACGCTCAATAATTAAAGGGCCGAGTTCAGTGTGTTTTTTGGCATTGGTGTAACCATGCATGTGATAGGCGGCATCTCTTGCCTCATCAGAATTGGGTTTGTACGCCATGAAAAATCCTCATTAGTCTACAAAGTCATTTGTGTCGCTTATTGAATAGACTTTTTGCGGCCAAGGGCAATATATTTAATTTACTAATTTGGATTCTGTAGGAGGGCGCATACGTGGCCAAGCCAAATATCTTGATATTCATGGTGGATCAGCTAAATGGAACATTGTTTCCTGATGGTCCAGCCGAATGGTTGCATGCGCCTAACCTAAAAAAGCTTGCTGCGCAGTCGGTGCGTTTTGAAAATTCATACACCGCTTCGCCTTTGTGCGCTCCGGGTCGCGCGTCATTTATGTCCGGTCAATTGCCACATAGAACACGTGTTTATGACAATGCTGCAGAGTTTTGTTCTGATATTCCCACCTATGCGCATCATTTAAGGCGCGCTGGGTATCAAACCTGCCTTTCCGGTAAGATGCACTTTGTTGGGCCTGATCAAATGCACGGATTTGAAGAAAGACTGACCACTGATATCTACCCAGCTGATTTTGGTTGGACCCCTGATTATCGCAAACCTGGTGAGCGGATTGATTGGTGGTATCACAATATGGGTTCTGTCACGGGTGCAGGTGTGTCTGAGATTTCCAATCAAATGGAATATGATGATGAAGTAGCCTATAATGCAGTGCGCAAAGTTTATGATCTCGCGCGAGGTCATGATGAACGTCCTTGGTGTTTAACGGTTAGCTTTACCCATCCCCACGATCCTTATGTGGCGCGCCAGAAATACTGGGATTTATATGAGGATTGTGAGCATTTACTGCCAGAAATTCCAGCTATGGATTACGATGATCATGACCCACATGCAAAACGAATTTTCGACGCAAATGACTGGCGAAATTTTGATATTACAAAAGATGATATACAAAAGTCGCGTCGCGCATATTTCGCCAATATTTCATATTTGGATGATAAAATTGGCGAGGTAATGGAAGCTCTTGAATCCACAGGGCAAGAAGCCATTATTCTGTTCTTGTCTGATCATGGCGACATGCTTGGCGAACGTGGATTGTGGTTTAAGATGTGCTTTTATGAAGGCTCTGCGCGCGTTCCAATCATGATGAAATTGCCTGATGTCGACCCAAATCTGATCAGTGACCCCGTTTCAAACATCGATATCACGCCCACTTTATGTGATATTGCAGGCATATCGATGGATGAAGTATTGCCGTGGACCGATGGTGAGAGCCTATTGCCATACGCGCGTGGGGCTAAACGAAAAACACCTGTTGCGATGGAATATGCGGCGGAAGCTTCATATGCGCCTTTGGTGTCGCTCAGACAGGGGGATTGGAAGTTCAACCGTTGTGCACTTGACCCTGATCAGTTGTTTAACTTGTCAGATGACCCGCACGAGCTTAATAATCTTGCCAATGATCCTGCATATAAAGATGTTTTGGAGGGGTTTTCAAAGCAAGCGGACGAACGCTGGAATTTAGACTTGTATGATGCGGCGGTTCGCGAAAGTCAGGCACGTCGCTGGGTTGTTTATGAAGCGCTGCGAAATGGAGATTATTACCCATGGGATTATCAACCATTGCAGAAAGCGTCAGAGCGCTATATGCGAAACCATATGGATTTGAATGTTGTTGAATCAAATCAACGTTTTCCCCGAGACTAATTTTTCGGGAAATTGATAAGGAAAGACTATGATCGAAATTTTAGGAAGAGATACTTCAATGAATGTGCAGATCGCTATGTGGGCGATTGCAGAGCTTGGTCTTGTGCATAAACGTCATGACGTTGGAGGTGCATTTGGTGGCACGGATACATCTGAATATCTAGCGATGAACCCGAATGGGTTGGTTCCCGTGATGAAAGATGGCGATCTGACAATGTTTGAGAGTGCTGCAATCGTTAGATATCTATCTCACAAATATGCAGATCAAACGTTTTATCCACGTGACCCTAAGAAACGTGCTGAAATTGATATGTGGGCTGAATGGAATAAAACAACATTTGCACCCTTGCTGCTGAGCGAGTTTTTCTACCCGCTTGTGAGATATGATCCAGCAATTCTTGATCACGCAGCGCTTGATGAAGCGGCTTCAAAAATGGCGACTTTGGCAACTATGCTTGATGACAGATTGGGTGAAGGGCCGTTTATTGCAGGGGATGATTTCACCTACGCAGATATTATTGTGGGAACCGTTTTATATCGCTATTACGAACTGGAATTTTTGCGCACAAGCACGCCAAATATCGACCGCTACTATGAGCGACTTACCTCTCGTGAAGCATACGAAACTCACGTGATGGTGTCTTATGAACCTTTGCGTTGGAAACCTGCTGAATAATTAAAATCTGCTGAATAATCGAAAACTGATTGGATGAACATGAATTTGAAGTGCCAACCCGAGGCGAGCCATTTTATCAATGGTGTCTATGTTGAGGATACTCAAGGGCAAGAGATTATCTGCACATTTGCTGCAACGGGTGAAGTAATTGCAAAATTGCATTCTGCTACGCCTGATATTGTTGAAAAGGCCATTGCATCTGCCAAACAAGGTCAGCATGCATGGGCAAAAATGACAGGTACTGAGCGCGGTCGTGTTTTGCGCAGGGCTGCGGACATCATTCGTGAACGCAATGAAGAGCTCAGTATTTTAGAAACCTATGATACGGGTAAGCCCATTCAGGAAACTATAATGGCTGATGCGACCAGCGGTGCTGATGCGCTTGAATATTTCGGCGGTTTAGCAGCTTCGCTTACAGGTGAGCATATTCAGTTGGGCGAAGATTTTGTCTACACAAAACGCCAACCGTTAGGGCTTTGTGTGGGGATTGGTGCGTGGAACTATCCAACACAGATCGCGTGTTGGAAAGGTGCGCCAGCGCTTGCATGCGGAAATTCTATGGTTTTTAAACCATCTGAGACCACGCCACTCTGTGCGCTCAAAGTTGCTGAGATTTTACATGAGGCTGGCGTGCCGGCCGGCGTTTACAACGTAATCCAAGGCTTTGGTGATATTGGGGCTCAGTTGATTACAGATGCGCGTGTGAATAAAGTCTCGCTGACAGGTTCTGTGCCAACTGGGCGAAAAGTGTATTCAGCCGCAGCGGAAAGCATGAAACATGTGACAATGGAGCTGGGTGGCAAGTCTCCGCTGGTTGTTTTTGATGATGCTGATATAGAAGATGCTGTTGGTGGTGCGATTTTGGGGAATTTCTATTCTTCCGGTCAAGTTTGCTCAAATGGGACACGCGTTTTTGTGCAAAAAGGCATTTTGCCGAAATTTCTTGCGCGTTTGAAAGAGCGGACAGAAAAAGCCATCATCGGCGATCCGTTGGATGAAAACACAAATTTTGGTCCAATGGTGTCAGAACGCCAGGCGGATATTGTGCTTGGCTTTATCAAAAAAGGTGTCGAAGAAGGCGCAACGCTCGTTCATGGCGGTCACAAGCTTGAACGCGACGGATATTTCATCGAGCCAACAATTTTCTCAGATGTAACCGATGAGATGACAATTGCAACGGATGAGATTTTTGGCCCTGTATTATCGGTTTTAAGTTTTGATACAGAAGAGGAAGTCATTGCGCGCGCAAATGCGACCGAGTTTGGTTTGTCCGCTGGGGTGTTTACGCAAGACTTGAAGCGTGGTCACCGCGTTATTGATCAGCTTGAAGCTGGATCTTGCTGGATCAATACCTATAATTTAGCACCTGTCGAAGCGCCGTTTGGTGGGGTAAAGATGTCAGGAGTTGGTCGTGAAAACTCTAAAGAAGCGATTAATCATTATTCGGAAGTCAAAACTGTTTACGTCGCTATGACACCAGTCGAAGCACAGTTTTAGAGGTATTTTATGCGCCATGCAGATTTTGTAATTGTTGGTGCCGGTTCTGCCGGATGTGCGATGGCTTACCGCTTGTCAGAGGATGGCAAGCATTCAGTGATTGTTATTGAACATGGCGGTACTGATGCTGGCCCGCTTATTCAAATGCCTGCAGCGTTATCATACCCAATGAATATGCCGATGTATGATTGGGGTTATGAAAGTGAACCTGAACCACATTTGGGTGGGCGAAAATTAGCTGCTCCTCGCGGTAAGGTCATTGGCGGGTCTTCATCGATCAACGGCATGGTTTATGTTCGTGGTGCACCATCTGACTATGATCACTGGGAACAGACGGGTGCCAGCGGATGGGCGTATAAAGATGTATTGCCATATTTTAAACGTATGGAAAACTGGCATGATGGCGGGCAGGGTGGTGACCCAACATGGCGCGGCACCAATGGCCCGCTTCACATCACTCGCGGTCCACGGACCAATCCGCTATTTAAAGCCTTTGTTGAGGCCGGACGCCAAGCTGGGTATCACACGACAGATGATTATAATGGTTATCAGCAAGAGGGCTTTGGCCCTATGGAGCAAACAGTGTGGAAAGGGCGGCGTTGGTCTGCGGCAAACGCATATTTAAAACCTGCGCTCAAACGTTCGAACTGCGAGGTCGTTCGCGGCTTGGCTACGCGCATTAAAATTGAGGATAAAAAGGCGGTTGGTGTTGAAATCGAACGTGGCGGTAAGACTGAGCTGATCAAAGCAAATCGCGAGGTTATTATTGCCGCATCTTCGTTCAATTCGCCAAAACTTTTGATGCTATCGGGTATTGGTCCGGCTGAGCATTTAAAATCTCACGGAATTGACGTGGTGGCAGATCGCCAAGGCGTTGGGCAAAATTTGCAGGATCATCTTGAGCTTTATCTGCAGATGGCAGCAAGCCAACCTGTTACGCTTTATAAGTATTGGAACATCTTTGGCAAAGCTCTGATTGGGGCGCAATGGCTGTTTACAAAATCAGGTCTTGGAACATCAAACCAATTTGAATCGGCTGCATTTATTCGCTCTAAAGCGGGAATCAAATATCCTGATATTCAATATCATTTCTTGCCGATTGCAGTTCGTTATGATGGTCAGGCAGCTGCGGAAGGGCATGGGTTCCAAGCCCATGTCGGTCCTATGCGTTCTGTCAGTCGTGGGAGTGTGACGCTTAGATCAGCAAACCCAAAAGATGCGCCCAAAATTTTGTTCAATTATATGAGCGAAGAAAAAGACTGGGAAGAATTTAGAAATTGCATCAGGTTAACGCGCGAGATTTTCGCACAGGATGCTTTCAAACCCTATGTAAAGCATGAAATTCAACCAGGTGATGCTGTTCAAAGTGATGAAGAGCTAAACGGCTTTATCAAGGAGCACGTTGAAAGCGCCTACCATCCTTGCGGCACTTGTAAGCTAGGCGCAAAAGATGATCCAATGGCGGTTGTTGACCCTGATTTAAATGTCATCGGTGTTGAAAATTTACGTGTTGCTGACAGTTCTATTTTCCCGCGTGTGACCAATGGTAATTTGAATGGTCCATCGATCATGACAGGCGAAAAAGCATCGGATCACATATTAGGCAAAGGTTTGCTTGCTGCCTCAAATGCCGAACCGTGGGTGAGCCCAGACTGGGAAACCTCGCAGCGCTGATCATGAAATGATTGGCAAATATTTGTATCAAATATTGGGTTCATTATAGATTTAACTTGAGTATTTTAGTCAATTTATATTTTATAAAAATAATTTAAGTATTTGTTATCGTTGTAGTAAAGTGTTTTTCAATTTGAAAAATTTTACCACTTGATAAAAAATTTTCCGGTGTCATACTGAATGCACAAATCAGTATAAAAATGGGAACACTGATGCCGACAACTAATCAATCTAAAAAGGTGAGGGCCGACGGGGTTCTTTCCGCTCGACTATCCTCCGAACAACTAAACGAAAACTTTTGCGATTTGCACGCACCGCTTAGCCCGCACGAAGCAAAGGTTGCCGCGGATCGATGTTATTTTTGTCATGATGCGCCTTGCATCACGGCATGTCCAACATCGATTGATATTCCTCTCTTCATTCGCCAGATTTCAACTGGCACGCCAGAAGCTGCTGCAACGACAATATTCAAACAGAATATTTTAGGTGGCATGTGCGCCCGTGTTTGCCCAACGGAAACGTTGTGTGAAGAAGCTTGTGTGCGGGAAACGGCGGAGAATGACCCTGTTGAAATCGGGCTCTTGCAACGTTTCGCAACTGATAAAGTTATGGATGCAGGTGTTCATCCGTTTACCCGCGCAGAACCAACTTCGAAAAAGATTGCTGTTGTTGGGGCAGGGCCTTCGGGACTATCCTGCGCACACCGTTTGGCAATGAAGGGCCATGACGTGGTGATCTATGATAGCCGCGCGAAAGCTGGCGGTTTAAACGAGTTTGGTATCGCCGCATATAAAACGGTTGATCAATTTGCAGAACGCGAAGTTGAATGGCTGTTATCAATCGGCGGGATTTCAATGGAACTGGACAAACGTCTTGGCGAAAACCTGGATCTTGATCAGTTGCAATCAGATTATGACGCTGTGTTCTTGGGCATCGGCCTTGCTGGCGTAAACGCGCTTGGGCTTGATAACGAAGATGTTTCTGGTTCTGATGATGCTGTTGAGTTTATTGCAGGGCTTCGTCAGGCGGCTGATCTAACAGATGTAAATATCGGCCGAAATGTCGTTGTTATTGGCGGGGGGATGACCGCTGTTGATGCTGCTGTGCAAGCCAAGCTGTTGGGTGCAGAGCATGTCTCGCTCGTCTATCGTCGCGGCGTTGAAAACATGAATGCGAGTAAATTTGAGCAGGATCTAGCCGCACAAAAGGGTGTGAATATCATCACCAATGCGCAGCCAGTTGGTCTGGTTGCAAATGGTGCTGTCTCCGAAGTTGAATTTGCTTACACGGAAGCAAGCGATGATGGTTTGAAAATCACCGATGATACATTCCGTCTTAAAGCAGATCAGGTCTTTAAAGCCATTGGGCAGAAATTATCGCTCAATATAACTGGTCTGGACATCAATGGCGGTAAAATCAGCGTTGATGAAAATGGCCAAAGCTCGCTTGATAAAGTTTGGGCCGGTGGCGATTGCGCATCCGGGGGTGATGATTTGACCGTCACCGCGGTGGCAGAAGGTCGTGATGCGGCTGAAGACATGCACTCGAAGTTGATGGGTTAGGATAAGATAATGGCAAACTTACAATCTAATTTCCTTGGTATTAAATCTCCCAACCCGTTTTGGCTGGCTTCCGCTCCTCCGACGGATAAAGAATATAATGTTCGTCGCGCGTTTGAAGCTGGTTGGGGCGGTGTTGTTTGGAAAACACTAGGCTCTGAAGGACCACCAGTGGTCAACGTAAACGGCCCGCGCTATGGCGCAATTTATGGTGCAGATCGCCGTCTTTTGGGGCTTAACAATATTGAATTGATCACAGACCGTGATCTTTACACCAACCTTGAAGAGATCAAACGCGTCAAGGCTGATTACCCAGATCGTGCGATTATCGTTTCCATTATGGTTCCTTGTGAAGAGGAAGCTTGGAAAGCGATCCTACCGCTTGTTGAAGAGACAGGCGCTGATGGCATTGAACTGAACTTTGGTTGCCCGCACGGTATGTCTGAGCGTGGCATGGGGGCAGCTGTTGGTCAGGTGCCAGAATATATTGAAATGGTTACCCGCTGGTGTAAGCAATATTATTCAAAACCGGTGATCGTAAAGCTCACTCCGAATATTACTGATGTTCGAAAACCAGCAGCGGCAGCAAAACGTGGTGGTGCGGATGCGGTGAGTTTGATCAATACGATTAACTCGATCACATCGGTTAATCTCGATAGTATGAGCCCTGAGCCATCAATAGATGGCAAAGGTACCCATGGTGGTTATTGCGGACCTGCGGTGAAGCCAATTGCGATGTCAATGGTATCTGAAATTGCGCGTAATGAAGAAACCGCTGGCCTGCCGATTTCTGGCATTGGTGGTATTACCACATGGCGTGATGCAGCTGAATATATGGCGCTTGGTTGCGGTAATGTGCAAGTTTGTACAGCTGCAATGACGTATGGGTTTAAAATTGTCGAAGAAATGATTTCCGGTCTTGAGCAATGGATGGACGAAAAAGGACATACAAGCCTCGATGATTTTGTTGGTATGGCAGTACCAAACACCACAGATTGGCAATATCTAAATCTCAATTTCATTGCTAAAGCCAAGATTGATCAGGATTTATGCATTAATTGCGGTCGTTGTTTTGCAGCGTGTGAAGATACATCGCACCAAGCGATTTTAATGAGCCCTGATCGCAAATTTGAGGTGATCGATGCGGAATGCGTTGCGTGTAATCTATGCGTCAATGTCTGCCCTGTTGAAGGCTGTATCACCATGGAAGAAATGGATACAGGCAAGACGGATCCAAGAACCGGTAAGGTTGTTGAAGATCAATATGCCAACTGGACAACGCATCCGAATAATCCTGCATCAATGGAACCTGCTGAGTAACGCATTTGAATTTAGTTTAATTGCGCAAGAATTATCAAATCGCCCTGTGTTATGTTTATATCATAACAGGGCGGTTTTTTTATGCACAAACGAGAATATGAAATGGATGAACAAGTTCGCAAAGCTTTCGATAGGTTTGATGCTTTGGTTGAAAAGCGGCTACTTGAAATCAGGCTTTTGATATTTGAACTTGCAGAGCTAGATGATCAGATTGGCAAAATCACCGAAACGCTGAAATGGGGTGAACCTTCTTATCTGACGGAGCAAAGCAAAAGTGGTACAACGATCCGGCTTAGCAAAGTCAAAGATGAAGCCAATTATTGCGGGATTTATGTTCATTGTCAGACACGATTGATCTCAGAATTTCGCGACAGCTTTGCAGATGCGTTGGAATTTAGCGGCAATAGAGCTGTTTTAGTTGACGTGAACAAGCCGCTTAAAGAAACACCAGTTAAAATGTTTTTACAAAAAGCGCTAACTTATCATTTAAAGTCGTAAAGTGACTTAAGTTTTCGGTGTCAATGTGCTTCTGAACAAATGTTCAAGATAGCTTTCCGCACCTTTGGTGATCTCGTGCTTATCAGAGGACAATATTCCGCCAATTTGCACGTCGAAATCTGCATAATGCTGTGTCGTCGACCAAATCGAAAAAATTAAATGATATGGATTAACAACAGCAATTTTACCTTCATCGCTCCAGCTTTGAATAAGTGCTGCTTTTTCATCAACAAGCTCTTTTAAGGGGCCTTTGATCGCACCTGAAAAATTGGGTGCGCCTTGTAAGATCTCATTGGCGTATAAACGGCTTTCCAATGGATATGTGCGCGACATTGCGAGCTTCTTTTTCACATAGACTAATATCTCTTCAACAGGATTTGCTGATGGACCAAGTTCAATAAGTGGTTCAAGCCAATTTTCTAATAGCTGCTCCAAGAGGGCCACATGCACAGCTTCTTTACTTGGGAAGTAATAAAGTAAATTTGGTTTGGACATCCCCGCTGCATTTGCAAGCTGATCTACGGTTGAACCACGAAAACCATATTTTGAAAAAACCTCAAGACCGGCTTTTAAAATCAAATTGCGATTCTTTTCTTGGATGCGGCTTAACGGTGCTTTTTTCGGGGTGTTAATTTTTTGCATCCTCTACAAGTATCTGGCTAAATTGATCGTGCCAACTCTTATTCGATGAATTATTGGGCAAATGCTTTGTTTTTCACTTGTTTTTAGAGATTCATATTGACCAATTTACTCATGTGATGCGCTAAAACATAATTGCTGCTCCAAACAGGCTTGCCCAATTTTTCTTTAGCTGTTTGCAAAATCGAAAATGTTCGCAAATTTGTGCAAGATAAAAATACCGCATCGCAATCTGATAACTTACCAATTTCAATTGTTGCATCAAGGATGGATTGTGGCGAGATGCGCGCAACTTTTGCCTCAGTAGCTTCATTAAACGTGGCAAAATTTGAAACTCTTATGCCTGCTTTGTCCTCTAAATACGTCCGCATGGGCAAAGATACGCTGTCAATATAAGGCGAAATAAACCCAAGAGATTTAATGTCGTGTTGCTGGCAAATATCGATTAAAGCTGTCAGTGGATTGGTTGCATGCTTTGCATTGCTGCCTTTGAAAATTAGTTCTGAAATCCGATCAGGCCCAATGATTGTCGCCCCAGATGTACACGCATAACCGATGACATCAAAATCCAGTGATGGCGGCAACAACGATACGGATGCGGGAAGTTTGGCTTCCATCAGCTTGAGCGTTTCGGGTGTGACCTCTGCTTCACTTTCAATACGCGTTGTATAAAGCGCGACGCCGTCCTTATTAAATACCGATTGCAGTTCTGGCTCTACCGTTTCATCGGTTTGCAGTGCCACCAATCCAAATGTCGCTTTATCTCCAATAGGGTTTGTTAGTTCATAGTCTAAAGTATTCATGATAATTACCCTATGATTGGAATGTCTGACGGTGCTCTTTTTGATAGGAGTTTCGGCCCGTTTTTTGTAATGAGTATGTTTTCTTCATGAACCATGATGCTACCCGGTGATATTGTCATGCTGGGTTCGATGGTTAAGATCATGTTTTCTTGCAATGGCGTTTGGTCGCTTGAAATTAACGATGGCCATTCTGTTAACCGCATGCCAAGCCCGTGTCCTAAGCGACCGACATCACCTTCATCGCTATTATGCTCTTGGGGTTTCCAAAGCGCTATCTTTTCAGCAATAGCTGTATAAACATCTGATGCGGTTTTACCTATTTGCGCAGAATTTATGCCTGCATCTGTTGCTTCAAATAATAGCTGATAGGCCGCATTTGTTTCATCGCTCGCATAGCCAATGGCGTAATTTCGATCAAAGTCACAAAAGTACCCATCATAAAGTGCGCCTGTATCGAGCATGAGCACATCGCCATGTGTAAGCGGCACATCGCTGGTTGGCGATATGACATCGCGATACCCGCCATGTCCTGCGCCACCTGCAAGATAAGGAACCCAGTCTGCGCCTTCTTCCAATAATAGCCTTTGAAAATTACGAAATACATCGCCGAGAGGCTCACCAACTGCACTGATTTCAGATACGCGCGCAAAGCTTTTATCTGCGATGCCACATACATAACGGATCTTTGCTATTTCTTCCTCAGATTTGATCATCTGAAGCGAGGATAAAATTGGATGTGCATCGGTAAATGTGTAGCCATCCAGTTTTAGTTTTAGTTGCGTAAAATCATTCAGTGGCATTCTTAAATGAGTTTCATGACCCATTGGCATGCCGATCTTGGCATTGGCATCACAAATATCTTTGAGCGTGTTTGCAAGCAGGGATACGCCATCATCGTTTAAGTCTGGTGAAACCCAACTGCGAATGTCAGAAACCCAGCATGATGACATCAAATCTAGCCCGATAGACGGGATGACGGCGACTGGTTTTCCAGCGCTTGGTAATATGACGAACCAGGGACGGGTAGGGCTTTGCCAAAAGCGGGTAAAAAATCCGGTGAAATATCGGATATCCGGCTCGGTTGTTAATACAATTGCATCTATACCTTGAGCGCTCATGAGACTTTGAGCGTTTTCGCTTCGTTTTTGATATTCGCTATCGGTAAAGCCGCGTGGTGGTTTTGCAATTTTGCTCATGATCTCATCGTTTTTCGCTGATGATCGCAGCTATGCGTGAACTCTCATCAATTGAGAGTTTGGCCAAAACATCGGCTCCCAGAAATATAGGCGCTATGCCTGCAGCAGCTGAAGCTGTTGTTTCAATATCCTGTTCTTCGAGTGTTTTAATGGCATGATCGCCTTCAGCCTCAGAAATTGTGACGAAATAATCTGCATCCATCGCCAAGGTTTTTAAGGCAATCATTGATGGTGTCTTGCAATCTAACCTGCCCATTTCAGACACGGGACCAGTCGTTTCAACAATCTTTTCAGCTTTTATGCTTTCGATGAGAGCAGGGGCAAATTCAGGTTCAACGATGATAATGGATAGATCTTCACCCCAGATGTGGCGCGCATAACCGGCAACACCTGCTGCAAGGCCGCCGACACCAGCTTGCAAGAATAAATGCGTCGGTGGTTGCGGTATCTGCTCAACCATTTCAGCGGCCATTGCAAGATAGCCCTCCATCAAACGATGGGGCAGGATTTCATAACCCGGCCATGAGCTATCGGATAGCAATATCCAGCCTTCATTGGTGTTTGCTGCATCAAGTGCACCTTGCATACTTTCTTCATAATCATCGCCATGCCAGACTACTTTAGCCCCTTGGGCTTCAAGTTCACCTGCAAAGCTTTCAGGTACGGTTTTGGACAGATAAATAACAGCGTTTGCACCAAAAATGCGCGCACCTGCAGCGACGGATAATCCATGATTGCCGGCGCTCGCAGTGACATAAGTCGCGTCTTTTAGCGGTTTTGAGGCCAGGTCTTTACCCGAAGCAACTGCATCGCATGCAATTACATATGCAGCCCCTAGTGCTTTAAAGCTGCCAAGGTTCATGCGCGCGCGCTCATCTTTGATAAAAATTGAACCTACATGACATTGTGCCGCAAGATCTGAAAGTTCAGTTAAAGGTGTTTCTTGATAGGCTGGGCATTTTTTCAGCAATTGCAGAGGTGCTTGCACATCGATACTTGTGTGTTCGATTGTACCGCCAAGACTGTCTTTTATCCCAATGCCGACCAATGGGTTTTTGTAAATTTCTGGCATATTCCCCTCGCAAGTTTATCAGCGCCTGATAAAACCATGCATTATGAGAAACCAACTTGCAATAGAGATAAAAATTCAAAAAGCATAAAAAAACCAGGTCAAAAGACCTGGTTTTAAGTGTTTGTGATGCGCTGTATTTTTATGCCGTCACATAAGTCATGGCTTCATCGATCGCTGAGATGATCTCGTCGATGTCAGATTTCGTCGCAATCAATGCAGGGCTTAAGCACAATGTGTTGTTAAGTCCCGGCAGTGAGCGGTTTGTTGAACCGATGACAACAGCATGTTCTGCAAAGCAACGGCCAACAATTTGCTGAACGATTGGCTCTGGAAGCGGCTCTTTCGTCTCACGGTCTGATACAAGCTCGAGACCACAGAACAAGCCTTTCCCCCGTGCTTCACCGGCAATCGCATGCTTAGCCTTTAGGCCTTCGAGCAGTTCAAGCATGTAATTGCCCATATTGGTGGTGTTTTTCAATAGGTTTTCTTCTTCCAGAATACGCATGTTTTCAAGTGCAGCTGCTGGACCTGCAGTACAACCACCGAATGTTGAAATGTCGCGGAAATAGCTCATGTGATCACTTGGATCAGCTTTGAACATGTTGAACACTTCTTCAGTTGTCACAGTACATGAAATAGCTGCATAGCCTGATGCCACGCCTTTAGCCATTGTGACCATATCTGGCTTGATGCCATAATGCTGATAGCCAAACCATTCGCCCGTACGGCCCATGCCGCAAACAACTTCATCGATGATGAGCAGGATATCATATTTTTTGCAGATCTCTTGAACGCGCGGCCAGTAACCTTCAGGCGGAACGATAACGCCACCACCAGCTGTTACTGGTTCTAGAATGAGAGCGCCAACAGTGTCTGCGCCTTCACGCAGGATAACTTCTTCAATCGCATTTGCAGCGCGAATGCCGTAATCTTCAACATCGCCCCATTGTGAGCGGTATTCCAAGCAATGCGGAACAGATACAAATCCAGGTGTATAAGGACCATATTGAGCCTTACGCTCTTCCTGACCACCTGATGAAAGAGCAGTGATAGTTGTGCCGTGGTAATCACGCTCACGATAAAGGATCTTATGCTTTTTGCCGCCATATTTGTTGTGCGCAATCTGGCGAACAATCTTATAGGCTTTTTCGTTGGCTTCAGAACCAGAGTTTGAATAATAAACGCGGCTCATGCCAGGCATTTTGCTAATCAAACGCTCTGAGAACATAGCGCCCGGGATGCTGCCAGTTGTGCCGCCAAAGAAATTCATTTTGACAAGTTGATCTCGAACAGCATCAGCAATTGTTGCGCGGCCGTAGCCAACGTTCACAGTCCAAACACCACCAGACACGGCATCAAGATGCTCGCGACCGGCTTGGTTCCAGATGCGCATGCCTTTGCCTTCGATGATGATAAGTGGGTCATCTGTTTCGAATTTTTTGTGTTGGCTGAGATGATGCCAAACATGGGCACGATCATTTTCAACAACTTCTTGGAAATCATTTTGATTGTTTACTCCGTCCATGATGGACCTCCTTAAATGTTTGATTGATAGCCACCTTAGTTTCGAAGGATTTAAGCGAACAGTGCCTGATATCGATCATCTATGGTGCCAGATTTTATGCGCCATGAGCCAGATGGTTAGACTAAGTAAAAATGTGGGTTATCTCGGTTCAAAGTTGTGTTTTATTTATCAATTTACTCGACCTTAGATTAAACTAAAAAAATCACAAACATTTTTTTACTACTTGGTCAGTTTTATGATGCAATGTTTAATCAGCCTTGATTGGAGTGAGTATTCCTGACCGTTCAAGTTGGTCTTTGTTTGGTACCCAAATCTCATCAGGGGGTGTGCTATACGCGGTTTTTATAAAACCTTCTGCAACTCCGCGTGCGCGAAGATAGTCTTTGTCTTTTTCCACTTGTGCTTCAATATCTAAAATGGATGCGGTGAGTGTGGATTTGGTTGCATATAAATGAAACCCTAATTCTCCCGCATTTCCGAGTTCTCGTTTGCTACCTGCCATAAAGATCAAGGTGCAGGCAGAGTAACAGTTCTCTTCCACTTTGGTATTCAAACCCTGTTCTGTGATCTTAATAGCCATCGCACGTGCTGCGAAAATAATACCGCCATCACTTGAAAGCATGACAGTTTTAATTTGTTCGTTTTTTTCCAATGTTGCCAATAAAGACATGTGAAGCGGGTAGTTGATGTCACCTTTGATGAAGACTGTATGTCCATCATTTGACACCTCCAATAGCTTTGTTTCGCTCGCAGTCGCCGTTACCTGTGTTTCTTGCGGAGGGGTGATCATCTCTAGTGACCGCCAAACTGACATGGGCAATACGATGAAAATCGCGACTACCAGCGAGATGGTTAAGACAATATCGGTGGGATTTTTAACGGCAAGTAAAAGTGTTCTAAACGCACCCATTAATTGCCAGATAAGAAATGCGTTTAATACGAAAACGCCGAATGCTGTTTGAACTGAATTTAAATCTTGCGGGAGCAGATCAAGCAGCACTGATACAATGAGACTGAAGGCAAATAGGTTTATCCAAATAACGCGCGCGATAGAGTGCAAACCATTCCAATGGTCAACGAGATAGCGGTTTTTATGATATGCGATCTGTTCCATTCAGCGTATTCCTCAATACAATGATAGCCTATCAGCTTGCGCAATTTTTGCCAATTCTGGTGGATTTGTAGGATCAAAACGCATTGCTTCTGAAATATTTGCGCTTTATAAGCGGTTTTACGCGTTACATGTCATCAAATGGTGGAAGATCCGCTTTGCACATGACGTTTATCGCTCAAAATCAAACGTTCAGCAGAAAGTGATTTGGAATTAGTGTCAGATAGTATTGCAAATTCATATCGCAACAAAGATCAGATCTTTGCCGTCGCACCGATGATGGATTGGACGGATAAGCACTGCCGTTATTTGCATCGTTTGCTGAGTAAAAATGCGCTGCTTTACACTGAAATGGTAGTGGCAGAAGCGATTTTGCATGGCGACCCTGAACGTTTGCTAAGCTATAATGATATGGAACATCCGATTGCTGTGCAAATTGGTGGTTCTGATCCGGATCGTGTGGCTGAAGCCACTAAAATTTGCGCCGATTTTGGGTATGATGAGATAAATCTCAATGTTGGTTGTCCATCTGATCGTGTTCAATCAGGCACCTTTGGTGCTTGCTTAATGCGTGAACCGGAATTGGTCGCCAATTGTATTGAAAAAATGAAATCGGTTACTGATATTCCCATCACGGTGAAGTGCCGGATTGGTGTTGATGAACAAGATGAAGAAGTCGCGCTTGATGATATGACATCAGGATTGATCAGCGTTGGCGTCGATGCTTTGTGGGTGCACGCACGTAAAGCTTGGCTTAAAGGTCTATCTCCTAAAGAAAACCGCGATATCCCGCCGCTCAATTATGAGCGCGTTTATCGCCTAAAAGCGCAGAACCCGGATTTATTTATCGGAATTAACGGCGGTATTACCGATATTGACCAGTCAAAAGAGCATCTGGAGCATTTAGATGGTGTAATGGTTGGACGGGCCGCTTATCACAATTCAGGCTTGCTCATGGACGTCGATCATCAGATCTATAACCAAGTACCTGTTGCCGTTGATTGGCAGGAGGTTTGCAACGCGATGATGGCGCATGCGGATGAACATATGTCAAAGGGTGGACGTTTGATCCATGTCACGCGCCACATGGTTGGATTGTTTCATGGTCAGCGCGGCTCGCGACGTTTCAGACAGATTTTATCCACGGATGCGGTAAAATCCGATGCGACAACAGATGTTATTCAAACAGCGTTTGACGCTATTGAGTTTGAATTAACTGCAGCTGAGTAGTATGGCAGAATAATCCTAATCTTCTGGAATTTGTTTAGGTTTTCCATTTTCATCCAATGCAACCATAACAATGCGGGCATCGGTTACTTTTTCAGTTACTTCGGTCAAATAACGCTGCACCCATGCATCCACTTGTAAGGTCATAGATGTGCGACCAACTTTGACGATATCGATATAAATTCCCAGTGTGTCGCCAATTTTAACCGGCTTTTTAAATACCATTTCTTTAACAGCAGCAGTGACCACGCGCCCATGTGCTCGTTCTGCTGCTTTAATACCACAAGCCAAATCCATTTGAGCCATCACCCAACCACCAAAGATATCTCCTGCGGCGTTGGCATCGCCCGGCATTGCTAGCGTTCTAAGCGTAAGTTCACCAGTTGGTGTTTGTGAATTGGACATCAGGACCTCATTATACTTGCATAATTCA
The DNA here is from genome assembly GCA_039986595.1 of Lentilitoribacter sp. Lineage (GTDB taxonomy): Bacteria > Pseudomonadota > Alphaproteobacteria > Rhizobiales > Rhizobiaceae > Lentilitoribacter. The sequence continues at coordinate 369,379 of JBDWQJ010000005.1, read as the reverse complement.
TGGTTAATTTTAGACTCATAATTCCTTTACCTCAATCAGGCATATTAGTCGAAACTTGTCCTTGCAACAGGAGTTTTGCGTATCATGCAGGGTTTTAAATTGGGTCACCTTAAAAATTTAAAGCGCGTAACAGCCTTTGGTTTGTTGTTTTCTATCGTGTTGACGTCATGTTCACCCGAGCGCGTTTTGTTGCCGCCTGGAGATGTTGTTTCATCGATTTCGCCAAATGTGCAGACAACAACAGCTGCGCCGCTGCCGCAAGGCACGCTTATTGGACCAGTTAATTCAACCCGGTCACCCAATGTTGCACCTTTTGATCAAAGCTATGAAAGCCGCAGAGTAACCGAAGAGGCTCCTGAAAAGAAAAAGACACTTGTAGCTGGTTTGTTATCCAAACCCTCATTTTTAGGCGGGGCAAACCGAGCAGAGAGTGCTTGTCAGCGGCAGTTAAAAAGATTGGGTGTGAGGTTTGACTTACCAGCCCCCGTTATAGGGAAGGGTGCTTGCGGGATCGCAGCGCCGGTGAAGGTTAAGTCGCTTTCCGGCGGTATTGATATTATTCCAGATGCTACGTTGAATTGCCCAATGGCGCTCGCGTTTGCAAAATGGGTGAAAAACGAATTGGCAGGTGCAGCGCGCGTTCGTTACTTAGCTGGTATTAAATCAATTCACCAAATGTCCGCATATTCTTGCCGTACAATGAATAGCAAAGTCGGTGGCAGATTATCAGAACATGCAAAGGGTAATGCGATTGATATTGGCAAGATCAATCTCAACAATGGCAAAACCATTGTCGTTAGGCGCCCAGGATTATTTGCCTTCCGCGAAAAAGGCCTGTTAAACAGTGTGCGGGCAGAGAGCTGCAAATATTTCACGACAGTGCTTGGGCCGGGTAGTGATCGCTACCACAAAGACCATTTCCATTTCGATTTGCGGCAGCGTAAAACGAGCTATAAGCATTGCTCTCTTTAGATAAAACATCATTTCTCGAATGAAATATTTCTAACCCCAAGGGTAGTCTTGGGCGATATTGTGAACTATGACCAAGCCAATCTGGCAATCAAGTCCGATGGTTTGGCGTCTTTTATGCTTTCAATGGATCTACTATATTTTGCAATATTGCTGTTGTTAACAGGTGTTGTCGCAGGTTTGTTAGCAGGGCTGTTTGGTGTTGGTGGCGGTGCCGTGCTTGTGCCGGTATTCTTTCAAGCCTTTGGCGCTTTAGGTATTGACCCAAGCGTTGTCATGCATGTCTCCATCGGCACGTCGCTTGCCATTATCATACCAACTTCGATACGTTCTTATCTCGCCCATAAAAGCCATGGTGCAGTTGAGTACGACATCATCCGAAAGTGGTTCATTGTTATTCCATTGGGTGTGTTTACAGCCTCATTTATTGCTTCCATTGCATCGGGGGATATCCTGCGTTTGATTTTTGCGTTGATCGCAACACTCGTTGCAATCCGTTTGCTGATAAATCGACCAGATTGGATTATCGCAGATGATATCCCAAAAGGATTTGTACGTATATTGGTGGGGTATTTGATTGGTCTGTTTTCAGCGCTTATGGGCATTGGCGGTGGGATATTTAACAATACCTTCATGACGCTTTTTGGCAGACCAATTCACCAGGCTGTTGCAACATCAGCAGGTATGGGCGTGTTGATCGCAATCCCGGGCCTAATTGGTTATATTATAGCGGGTTGGAGCGTTGAAAATTTACCCAGCTATTCTTCGGGCTTTATCTTTTGGCCTGCGGTTATCTTGGTCATACCAACAACGCTTATTTTCGCACCAATTGGCGCCAAACTCGCACATAAACTTCAGCGACGCCAATTGGAAATAGGTTTTGGAGTATTTTTAATACTCGTTGCAATACGCTTTTTCGTAAGCTTCTTTTAGGCTTATAGTTTTTCTTCGCGTTCTCTTGCTAACCGCTGACGTTTCGTCTCGCGGCGAGGCTTTTGCTCGATTTGTTCCATGCGTTCTGGCAAAATATCCATGATTTCACGGCGCGTTGCCGGTGTGAAATTAATCCAAGCCGTGATCTCACGTCCGGTGCGTCCACAACCAAAACAGTATCCGGTCTTTAAGTCGATAGAGCAAACAAGATTGCACGGTGATTCAATATTAGCCATGCTGGAATATATAGATATCAAATTTATGATTGCAATCAGACAACAAGCGCAAATCCAATTAATATGGCAATCTCAGATAATTGCTGAGTTGCACCAATTGTATCTCCGGTATGGCCATCAATTTTTTTATCGGACAATTTTGTGAAATAATATGAAATTGCTGCTGCAAATATGACCGCCAAACTTGTTGCAAGAAATCCGGTAAATATGATGGAAATAGCGCCAAGAACGGCGATGCTTATCAAGGTCAGTTGTAATGACTTTGTTGATGGTTCGCCCACGCTTGCAGCAACGCCATCATCTCGCGCTGGAGGTAATTCAGACCAGTGCCAGACCATTATCCCGCGCGAACACCCGCTTGCAACCAAAATGGCTATGAAAGCTGAGAATGCGCCCATATGATCTAGTATCAGCGAAAGAGCGACAAACTTTATCAAGATTGAGAATATTAGCGCTAAGGTACCATAGGTCCCCAAACGGGAGTCTTTCATAATGGTGAGGATTTTGTTTTTTTGAGATGATCCCCAAAACCCATCTGCGCAATCTGATAATCCATCCTCATGCAAGCCGCCAGTTGCAAAGGTTAAGCTGGCAACCAAAATTGCTGCAATCAACATTGAATTGATATCAAATGCTGTAAGAATTGCGGCGATGCACGCAAATGGCAGTGCGATCAATACTCCTGCAATGACATAATAACCTGATGTTTGGGTCATTGAGCCATCATCATTTTGAAAATACTTAGATGGCACTGGGTATCTGCTTAAAAACCCAATGGCTTGTGCAATTTTATCGATGTGTATTGAATAGCTCATTTTTGTGATCGATCTCATTTGATTTCTATATGCGACGATAATGTCGCGCGAGGCGGTTGTCATCATCGAGTTAGAGCTTTACTAGCTGGTGTCGGTGAGTTTCAAGAGATTCTTGCTGTAAGATTGAAATAGTTTGGAGCTAGACATGTCGGCCAGCGGATTACCTTTCGACGATTTTCGCGAACTTTTACAAAACCTTCCCGGACCAAATGCGCAAGCCGTTGATATGGCGCGCGAACGAGATGGCCAGTTGACCAAACCTCCAGGTGCGCTTGGCCGTATGGAAGAAATTGCTTTTTGGCTCGCAGCATGGACAGGGCGCCGACCGGCGGTTACGCGTCCGCTAGTCGCGATTTTTGCCGGTAATCACGGTGTAACCAATAAAGGTGTTTCTCCTTTTCCGTCGTCCGTCACCGCTCAGATGGTTGAAAATTTTGCCGCTGGTGGCGCTGCGATTAATCAAATCTGTGTTGCCTACGATCTTGGTCTTAAAGTCTTTGACTTGGCGCTTGAATTGCCAACGGGTGATATCACAGAAGAAGCGGCGCTTGATGAACAAGCATGTGCTGCAACCATGGCATTTGGTATGGAAGCTATTGCAGGCGGAACTGATCTTTTATGTATTGGTGAGATGGGTATTGGCAATACGACCATTGCATCGGCGATTTATTACGGTCTTTACGGCGGGACAGCAGAAGAATGGGTTGGCCCTGGGACCGGTGCGCAAGGCGAAGGCTTACAGCGAAAAATTGATGCTGTGCAACAGGCTATTGATTTGCACAAAGATCATTTAAATGATCCTTTAGAACTCATGCGCCGATTGGGAGGTCGCGAGATTGCTGCAATGGCAGGTGCTATTCTGGCTGCGCGTGTTGAAGGTATTCCGGTTATTATCGATGGATTTGTTGCCACAGCTGCTGCGGCCATCTTGCATGCGGCAAATCCCAAAGCGCTTGATCATTGCATGATCGGCCATGTGTCTGCAGAACCTGCGCATATGAAGGTCATCGAAAAAATAGGCAAAACGCCATTGCTTGCATTGGGCATGCGTTTGGGTGAGGGCACAGGTGCAGCTCTTGCTGCAGGGATTGTGAAGGCCGCAGCGCAATGTCATTCAGGCATGGCAACATTTGAGCAAGCAGGCGTCAGCGATAAAGATTAGATCTTTCGCCTACCATTCTGATCAAATTAGCTTTTGTGTTTTAGCGCTGACCAAGACGTTGTTTAGGCGTATCAACGCGCTGCTGTTTAACAGGTGAAATTGATTGCATGATGCGTTTTGCTGGGAACACACATGTGGCTGTTGTGCCAACGCGCAATTTGGATTTCAAAATGAAATTACCTTCATGCTTTTTCATAATGGCTTGTACGATTGGTAGACCCAGACCAGTGCCTTGTTCAGCGCTTTTAATAGCAATTGATCCTTGACCAAAAGCAGATAACACCACCGGAATTTCTTCTTCTGCAATACCCGTTCCGTTATCTGTAACTGACAAGTATTGGCCGCTTCCTGCAGTCCAACCAAGCTTGATTTTAATTTCACCCTGGCTAGGGGTGAATTTAACTGCATTTGATAGCAGATTTAAAACCACCTGACGGATGGCTTTTTCATCGGCCCAGACAGCTGGCAAATCACCTTCAAACATCTCTGTTAGCGTAATTTGTTTGTTGCGTGCTTTAAGCGTAACCATGCTTAAGCAGTCAGACACGATATCCTCGAGTAAAACAGCTTCTTCTGATAGCTCATAACGGCCCGCTTCAATGCGTGATAAATCAAGGATCTCGTTAATTAAGTTCAACAGATGCTGACCTGAACCGTGGATATCTTCCATGTATTGAACATAGGTTGGGTTTTCAATCTTACCCATGACACCGTTCTTCATGATTTCTGAAAATCCTAAAATCGCATTCAATGGTGTTCTTAATTCGTGAGACATCGATGCTAGAAAGCGAGACTTTGCTAGATTGGCTTCTTCTGCTCTTCTGCGAGCTTCATCGGAAAGTGAATTGGCCACTTCCAATTCGGCAATCAGGGCGTCTTTTTCAATTTGGTGTTCGAGAATTGACAAGTTAGATTGATAAAGTTTGCGGCTTAACAAGATGAAAAATGCTGCCGATACACATTGAAATGCCAAATGGCTGATATCGACGAATGATTGTGACAGCGCAGCATAGGCTGCCATCGTAAGCATAACCGGCAGCAACACATAGTAAACAGCGCCTTTAAGCGCAAAGGTAGATGTTGCAATTGTTGCCGACATAATGAGCAATACTGCTGCATAAAACAGGTAACTGGCACTCGCATCTAAATTATTCTGCTGCATCATAACAAAACCAGCCCAAGCTAGCCCGATGAGAACATAGCTGAAATTAAAGCGTCGTGTCCAAGTTTTTTCATCAACTTCTGATGGCGGGATTTTCGCTACCTTCTGCGCAACAAGCGTTAAAACCGTGTAGGATAAAGATGCAAGAATTGCCCATATCATCATTTGTACTGAATGCTGCAGATAATAGCTCATTGCCGCTGTTGCTATGACAAGCAAAGGACCGATGGCTGCACCTTCAAGCACGCTGTTAGTATGAAACACGATCATTTCGCGCGCATAGCTTTTCGTCATAGAGCCGCCATGTTGCAATTGCTCGCGCTTATCTTTAACCGCGTTCATTACCGCTTCATTCGGTTTGCGTTGTGTACGATCTACAATGATTTTGTCGACATTTTGGCTATTAGAATTCGGCATGGCATACTCAATGAAATTACGACCTTGCCTTAATGATATCCGTAAATGCTTAAGAACTTGTTTTTGATTCTTTTTATCTGGGATATTTACGTACAAACGGTATAAAATGTTCAGTTAAAAGTAGTTGTGTCGCACAAGGTTTCAACTTTACGATTGTTTCTGGCGGATTTTGCATTTTTTTTCAGCAAAATTGCTGGATAGTCTAAGATTTAGTACTTGTTTAATCCCGACTTTTGCGTAACTTCTAGGTTTCATATAATGAGTTGGTGGGTAACTAAATGGATCGATTAGACCGCAAGATTTTGCGTCTGTTGCAAGAAGATTCGACATTAGCTGTCGCGGATATAGCAAAAAGGGTTGGCCTCTCGACAACCCCATGCTGGCGACGCATTCAAAAGCTTGAAGAAGATGGGGTCATTCGTGGTCGTGTCGCATTGCTCGATGCTGAGAAGGTAAATGTCAAAGTCACTGTTTTTGTCTCGATCCGAACCAATTCTCACAGTACTGAATGGCTAAAACGCTTTTCGGAAGTTATCATTGATTTTCCCGAGATTGTCGAGTTTTACAGAATGAGCGGCGAGGTGGATTATCTACTTCGGGTCGTCGTGCCGGATATCGCAGCATATGACGATTTCTACAGACGTTTGATTGAGCGGATTGAAATTCGTGATGTATCCAGTGCGTTTGCAATGGAAAAAATCAAATATACGACAGAGTTGCCTTTGGATTATCTACCGGTGGAAAACGGACGTTCCACCGATTGATATTTGCGTGAAATCTTTGAATAGATTATTTGCTGCTTAGTTTTTCCAAACGTGCAAGCAGTGAGGACGTATCCCAACGGTTTCCACCCATTGACTGCACGTCACCATAAAACTGGTCAACCAGTGCAGTTACCGGCACGCTAACACCGTTGGCATTTGCTTGATCTAAAACAATTCCCAAGTCTTTGCGCATCCAATCAACGGCAAAACCATGCTCATATTCACCAGCATTCATGGTTTTATAGCGGTTTTCCATCTGCCAAGAGCCTGCTGCGCCTTTTGAGATGACTTCGATAACCTTCTCAATATCTAGACCAGCGCTTTTGCCAAAATTGATGCCTTCAGATAGTCCTTGAACCAAGCCTGCAATGCAGATTTGGTTGACCATTTTAGTTAGTTGTCCAGCACCAACATCGCCCATATGACCTACCATTTTTGCAAAATTGGCGATGATTGGTTCAGCTTTTGCAAAGGTTGCATCATTTCCACCAACCATGACCGTTAATGCACCATTTTCGGCGCCAGCTTGACCACCTGACACAGGCGCATCAACAAAACCGCAACCTTTTGCATTCGCAGCAACAGATAACTCCTTGGCAACTTGTGCAGATGCCGTTGTGTTATCAATTAAGATGCTTCCATCTGACATAGTGCTTAATACACCGCCTTCACCCAGCGTGACGGAACGCAAATCATCATCATTGCCCACACAAGTGAACACAAAGTCAGCACCTTTTGCAGCTTCCGCAGGTGTTGTTCCAAATTCGCCGCCGAATTCAGCAACCCATTTTTCAGCCTTAGCTGTTGTACGGTTATAAACGGATACATCATGCCCGCCCTTTGTTTTAAGATGTCCGGCCATGGGATAGCCCATGACACCAAGTCCGATGAAAGCAACTTTTGCCATATTTTTTTTCCTTTTACTTAGATCGTGTATTTAGCTTCTGCGCCAAAATAAGATGTCCATTTATTGGTTTACCTTGTTCATGGCGAACAACAATATTTTGAGATATCAAAATCGATAGAGAATGTTTTTTTAAAATTGCATCTAGATAAGTTAGCTTGTGAGCATATCGTTGATGCGCACCAATTGTAAAACCAGTTTGTAAGAATTCTTCATCTGGCAGTGTTTCCGTTGAGAAAATAGTGTGCCCATTGGCAACCAAATTGTCTGAAATACCTTTGATGAAGTTTTCAATCTTTCCAAGATACGGTAATACATCGCCAGCGCAAATAAGATCAAACAGCTCTTCATCATTTTCATCAAGATAGTCTTCAACGTCAGCGACATAAAGGCTTTCATATATGTCTCGGTCGTAAGCAATCTCTACCATGTTTTCAGAAAGATCTACGCCGATCATCTCATTTGAAATATCTTTAAGATGGACACCCATGAGGCCCGTTCCGCAACCTAAATCAAGCACATGCTTAAACGCGTTCATATTAAGAGATTTCAATAAATCCGCGCTCATAGATGGAACGTCGTATCCTAAGTCATCGACCAAGACTTTATCGAAAACTTCAGCATGCTGATCAAACAAAGTTGCGATATAAGATTGGGGAGCTTTGTCTGGTACAGCGCCCATTTTCATACTGGCCAATCGGACACTTGCTCCGCCATGATCATCTGGATCAAGTTTTAAAACTTCCTGATAAGAAATTGCTGCGGCTTTAAAATCTCCCGCTTTTTCTAAAGCTAACGCCTTATTATAGGCATCTGCCAGCTTTTCTTCATCCATACTAACTACCTATTTTTATTGTTATTTGCGCTAAGAAATATCACTAATTCGTTCACTCGAATTACGTTCAATTGATATCACATATATTGTATTTGCAAGTGCGCACAAGCTCGTTACAAGCATAAACGCAATCAGCGGGTAGGGGCCGGATTCAGGCGTTAAAATAGATGAGGCGAAAGCTGCCATTACAGAGCCACCGCCGATCATGACAGCGCCACCAAGCCCTGATGCTGTGCCTGCGAGGTGTGGTCTGACACTCACCATGCCAGCATTTGCATTTGGAAGCGTTAAGCCATTGCCTAATCCAAGAAAGAAAATCGGACCAAAAAACGTAAGTGGGCTGACAAATCCTGATAGGTTTAGAACCAATGACAACGTGAGGCCGAATGCTGAAACAATGCCGCCTGCGAGCATCATTTTATTGATGCCAAAACGGGTTGAAAAACGACCACTTGCGAGGTTTCCCAAAAGATAACCCGTTGAAATGAATAAAAACAGATATCCAAATGCAACCGGTGAAAGCCCTAAATGTTCTGTCGCCACATAAGCGCCACCGCCTAAGAGCGAGAAATAAGCGCCTGAGGTGAAAGACGCCGTTAAAGTGTACCCCCAAAATCGACGGGATTTAAATAGTTCGGGATATGTTTTGATCTGCGCCATCATTGAAGATGAGGTTGCTTTATTTGTTTCACCTAAATCGTAGTAAATGACGATAAAGCATATCAGCCCAAGAACGAACATCAGTGCGAAATTGGCTTCCCAACCCAAATATTGATCGAGAATACCGCCTACAAGCGGACTAAACATGGGGACAACCATCATGCCAACGGTCACATAGCCAATCATAGAGGCTGCTTTATCGGCGCTCACCAAATCGCGAACAATTGCGCGGGATAACACAATTCCCACTGCGGATGATGTTTGCAAAACACGGCCGATCAAAAAGACTTCGATATTGGGTGCTAACATGCAGATGAGGGAGGCGATAGAAAATATTGCAAAACCCACAAGTATGACGGGACGTCTACCATATCGGTCCGATAAAGGACCAAACACAAGTTGTAATGCGCCGGTCGCAGCCAGGTAACCAGTTACCGTAAATTGCATGACGGAATAAGTCGTTTGAAAGTGCGTTGTCATAGATGGCAACGATGGTAAGAGCATATTCATGCTCAATACCGAAATGCTTGCAATGATCACCAGTGTGAAAATACTTGGTGGCGTGCTTTGATCTAAAAATTTGGAGGTCTTCATAACTCGTTTTGCCATCAAAAAATTGCTTGTGCAAGAGCCCCACATAGAACAAAATGGGATATGTACCTGTTAGTAATAAAAATAAAGAAATCTAATGACAGACAATGATGTAGAACAGCAATGTCCTTTTTGTTTTGAACCCTGGGGAGAATGCGAGCATTTTGAGCTGTTGCTCGAGCTGGAAAAAGAAGCCGACAGGAATGAATTGCTTGAGAATTTGTCCAATACCTATGGTCAGACTGATAAACACTAATCCTTCGATGGGTTGTTTTTTAAGCTCACGCGCTCTCGGTGGAATGTGTATATTCCAGTTAATACAACGATTAAAGCGCCAATAATCATCCAAAAATCGGGAATTTCACCGAAAAACAGATATCCTAAGATCAGCGCGGCAACTAAATTTGTGTATCTAAAGGGGGATATAAAAGCGATATCACCTTCTCGCATGGCCAACATGATAGTTTGATTGGCTAAAAGAATCAGTCCAGCGCCAATTAATATGATTGCCAAATGTTCGAGATTCATCGGTTTCCAACCACCTGATGACACCATCATAACAATTCCTAAAACCATAATCATGAACGTGATGACAAAATTAATCGGTAGTAGTGGCACAGATATACCCATTTTTCGCGTTGATAGATCACGCATTGTGATAAATATCACGGCAATAACGATGAATAGCGAGTGAAAATTAAATCCATCAACACCGGGACGGATGACTATGATCACTCCGATAAATCCGATGAAAATGGCTGTCCATCTTCGCCAGCCGACTTTTTCACCCAAAAATAATGCTGCACCCATTGTTACGGTGAGGGGAAGAGATTGCATGATCGCACTGGTATTGCCCAAAGGGGTATAAAGCAAACCATAAAAGAAGAACAAAGTTGCACCAAGTTCACTGAACTGGCGTGACATTACCCATTTGTTTTTGACAACGGATAGCTGGTGCCACGCTTTTTTGCGGTGCATGAGAACGCTTATGATGAGGAGAGCAAAAAAACCACGTGCGGCGAGAACTTGCCCCAAGTTAAGATCGGCCGATAAGTATTTTACCAAGGTGTCACCCGTGACAAAAAACATCATGGCGAGCGCCATAAAGATCGCTCCCCGCACATTGGCTGAATTTTGCACCTTCTAGCCGCCCGTAACGCTCATGTGGCGACTAACCGCGGGCTTATTATGCGTGCGATCTATGATGAAATCATGCCCCTTGGGCTTTCGCGTAATAGCTTCATCAATTGCATCAGCTGTCATCTGATTGTCTGTTGAAGCGCGAAGTGGTGCACGTAAATCAGCGGCATCATCTTGACCCAAGCACAAATATAGCGTGCCCGTACAGGTTAAGCGCACGCGATTGCAGCTTTCACAGAAGTTATGCGTAAGAGGGGTGATAAAGCCTAATCTGCCACCGGTTTCTTTCAGCTCCACATATCGCGCTGGTCCACCTGTTTTATAAGGGATGTCTTCAAGTGTGAATTCTTGTGATAGGTCTTTACGAACTTGCGAAAGTGGCAAATATTGATCGGTACGATCTTCATCAATCTCGCCCATTGGCATGGTCTCGATAATGGTCATATCCATTCCCTTGCCATGTGCCCATCTGAGCATGTCTGAGAGCTCATGACCATTAAAGCCTTTGAGCGCAACTGCGTTGATTTTGACTTTTAAACCGGCTTCAAGGGCAGCATCGATACCTGTTAACACGCGATTTAAATCGCCCCAGCGGGTGATGTCTTTAAACTTGACGGGATCGAGGGTGTCCAATGAGACATTAATTCGGCGCATGCCTGCTGCATATAGATCTTTTGCAAAGCGATGAAGTTGAGAGCCATTGGTTGTTATCGTTAGCTCTTCAAGCTTACCTTCATCTATTTTTCGTCCGAGCGCATTGATCAACTGCATGATGTTTTTACGTACAAGTGGCTCACCACCTGTAAGGCGCAGTTTGCGAACACCTTTATCAATGAATACTGAGCAAAGCCGCTCAAGTTCTTCAAGTGTTAGCAAGTCCTTTTTAGGCAGAAATGTCATGTTTTCGGCCATGCAATAGGTGCATCTAAAATCACATCGATCGGTTACCGATATACGAAGGTAATCAACCATACGACCAAAAGGGTCGATCATCGTTTTCGATTTATCCAGCACCAAATCAGACATATTCAAATCTCACATTAAATTCCAAACCATAGTGTTACCGCCCAAGGCGTATTCGTCAATGCAAATCCGCATAAAAGATGATCAGGTAACTCAACTAATCGTGTTTGAAATGATGAGATCAGTTTTAGCGGTCACGAAAACGATTGGTAATGGGGTATCTGCGATCACGTCCGAAGTTCTTTTTGGTAATCTTCACACCCGGCGCAGACTGGCGTCGTTTATATTCTGCAATATATAAAAGATGCTCAATGCGGTTCACAACGGCTTCATCGTGCCCACGCGCAATGATGTCTGAAGTCGACATTTCTTTTTCAATAAGACACTCCAAGATATCGTCCAAGGCTGGATATGGCGGCAACGAATCTTGATCAGTTTGATCAGGACGTAATTCAGCAGATGGGGCTTTGTCGATAATCGACACCGGAATAACTTCGCCTGATGGCCCAAGCGCACCAGGAGGTACTTGTGTGTTGCGCCATCTTGAAAGCGCATAGACTTGCATTTTATAGAGATCTTTAATGGGGTTAAACCCACCATTCATATCGCCATAAAGTGTGGCATAGCCCACCGACATTTCAGATTTATTGCCAGTTGTAACAACCATCGAGCCAAACTTGTTGGAAATTGCCATTAAGATAACGCCGCGCGCACGACTTTGAATGTTTTCCTCGGTAATCCCTTGATCCGTGCCTTCAAACATATCGCCAAGTGATGATAAGAACCCTTGTACTGGTTCCTCAATTGGAACGATATCATAGCGGCAGCCTAGAGCCTTTGCGCAATCAGCTGCGTCTTTGAGTGACAGCTCGGATGTATATCGATATGGAAGCATCACACAGCGCAGGCGTTCTTCACCCAGCGCATCTACTGCCAAAGCTGCGCAAATTGCGCTGTCGATACCGCCCGATAGGCCTAGTACAACGTTCTTAAAGCCGTTCTTGTTTACATAATCGCGTAGACCCAACATACAGGCGCGATAATCGGCTTCTTCTTTTTCTGGGATAACTGACTTTGGTCCGTTTGAACAGACCCAACCATCATCTTCGCGCTTCCATGTGCTGATGCTCAAGGTTTCTTCAAACTGGCTCATTTGAAATGCTAAGGTCTTATCTGCGTTAAATGCAAAGCTTGCGCCATCGAAAACCAATTCATCCTGACCACCAAGCTGATTTGCATAAATCAACGGAAGTTCTGATTGTATAACCTGGCGCAAAACGACTTGATGGCGCACATCGACTTTATCACGATAATAAGGTGAGCCATTGGGTGAAAGTAGGATTTCGGCACCGCTTTCAGCCAATGTTTCACATACATCAAGATCACCCCAAATATCCTCACAAATCGGGATACCTAATCGAATACCACGAAAATTGACTGGGCCTGGCATTTCACCCGCATCAAACACCCGTTTTTCGTCAAATTCACCATAATTTGGTAGATCAACCTTATCGCGGATTGCGATAATCTTTCCATCATCAATAACGGCAATTGAGTTGTGCCGCTTATCGCCGTTTTGGCGAGGGTAGCCGATGATGATGCCTGGGGCTTTTTTATCGGCAGTATATTCAGCGAGTTTATCAACCGCTTCAGCGCATTTTTCTAAAAACGCTGGCTTTAAGACCAAATCTTCTGGCGGGTAGCCAGATATAAACAATTCGGTGAACAACACTAAATCGGCGCCATGACGATCAGCGTCTTTGATGGCTTCAATTGCTTTATCCAAGTTGCCAGCGACATCGCCAACAGTTGGGTTAAATTGCGCTGTTGCGATGCGCAGAGTATTTGGTGTCTCAGTCATGCTTCAGATGTAGCGATCTTGCGCTAAAACGACAAGCTAGCGATCTCAATTTTCTTTAAAAATATCTGCGTCATATTTAGCGTATTGCGGTAATCCATCCGTAATCTCATAAAAATCACCTTTGTCAGCACAAAAGATATGCGCTTTAATTTTTAAATTTGTGGGTGTGTCCAGCGCACCTGCTAAAATCGACATATGATCATGATCTTTTGCCTGCCAGAAAAGCGCTGATCCGCAAGTTGCGCAAAATCCACGCTTTGCAGTCGCAGAAGCTTCATACCAAGTGATGTTCTCGTCGCCAATAATTTGAATGTCATCGCATTTAGCCTCAGTGGCTGCAAAGTAAAAACCCGATTGTTTGCGGCACTGGGTACAATGGCAAGCAAGAATATCTCTGAGTTCACCGTTGATTTGAAAACTAACCTTACCGCAATTACAACTACCTTTGTGAATGTGGGACATGATTATTTCCTTGCATCAAAAAAAGAAAAACCCCTGAACCGTTTTCCGCAGTTCAGGGGTTTATCAAACTTGATTGTCTTTAAAGATGATTATTCAGCTGCGGCTGGTTGTGTCATCTTTGCGCCTTCTTTCATGCGCTCAGCTACTAAGAATGCAAGTTCAAGCGCTTGTTCAGCATTCAAACGTGGATCACAATGTGTGTGGTAACGTTCGGAAAGATCATCGCCAGATAGTGCGCGTGCACCACCTGTACATTCAGTCACATTCTTACCTGTCATTTCAACGTGGATACCACCTGCATGCGTACCTTCAGACTGATGAACATCAAAGAATGTTTCAACTTCAGTCAAAATACGATCGAACGGGCGTGTTTTGTAACCAGACATTGAAATTGTATTGCCGTGCATTGGATCGCATGACCAAACAACTTTTCTACCTTCACGCTCAACTGCACGAATAAGGGCAGGGAGGTGATCGCCGACTTTGTCGTGACCAAAACGAGCAATCAATGTCAAACGACCAGCTTCGTTTTCCGGATTTAAGATATCGATCAATTCGATTAGCTCTTCCGGATCAAGTGATGGTCCACATTTAAGGCCCAATGGGTTTTTAATGCCGCGGCAGAATTCAACATGCGCATGATCAGGCTGGCGAGTTCTATCACCAATCCAGATCATGTGACCTGATGTGGCGTAGTTTTCACCAGATGTTGAATCAACACGTGTTAACGCTTGCTCATAGCCTAAAAGCAAAGCTTCGTGGCTTGTGAAGAATTCAGTTTCTTTCATACTTGGGTGGCTATCAGGTGTGATACCGATAGCTTTCATAAATTCAAGCGATTCAGAAATACGGTTTGCAAGCTTTAAATAACGCTCTGATTGCGGGCTGCCTTTAGCAAAGCCAAGCATCCAGTTGTGAACGTTGACAAGATTTGCATATCCACCTTGTGCAAATGCACGAAGAAGGTTCAGCGTAGCAGCAGATTGACGATATGCCATAACCTGACGCTCAGGATCTGGGATACGTGCTTCTTCATTGAACTCAATACCGTTGATGATGTCACCACGGTAACTTGGTAGCTCAATACCATCTTTTGCTTCGATATTACTTGAACGCGGTTTTGCGAACTGACCAGCAATACGTCCAACTTTAACAACAGGGCTTTGTGCGCCATATGTCAAAACAACGGACATTTGCAAAAAAGCGCGGAAGAAATCGCGAATGTTATCGCCTTCGTGCTCAGCAAATGCCTCAGCACAATCACCACCTTGCAAGAGGAAAGCCTCGCCATTTGCGACTTTAGCGAGGTTATTTTTAAGTGCACGCGCCTCACCAGCGAAAACCAGTGGTGGGAACTTTGATAGTCGTGCTTCCGTATCTGCCAGTTTTGCCTGATCTGGATATTCAGGCACCTGCAAAATTGGCTTGTTGCGCCAGCTTGCTGGATTCCAGTCCTGTGCCATTGTCTCTACCTACCTATTTTACTCTATTATTTGTTAGTTTTACGGGCTTATAGCGCTAGAATTCAGCTTATGAAAGAAATATCTTGGTTCTGACGTAAGAAATAGTCAATCAACTCGCGTTCCCGGTGCGATAAAGACACAGAACGCGGGTATCTAGGCGTTCCTCTATCCTGTAAAATAGGTGTATGGAAGTTAGCCGTACTTGCAACGAAGTCTTCCACGCCAGCCTCACCGTATATGTTTAAGAACCCTTGCAACACAGCATCAAGGTAAGATTGCGATATGGGTGGTTTGTTTTCCGGTACATCATCGCGCTTATGCGCTTCATAGACAAAGAAATCACATTGCAAATCACAGAACTCTTCTGCGATATTTATATCAGAATGATCAATTGTCTTGCGGTCATAATTATGTTCGCGCTCGTCAACATCGGGTAGATTTTTAGCGAGATCAAAAACAATAACGCCTTTGGTCGTTGCGTTTGATGAGGGTCTAGCTGTTAGTAATGCATCTGTTTCAGGTATAATTTGAACACCTGCAGGAATGTCCCACATGCGCTGCCAATTGTTAAGTTCAGCTGGAATACTCGCAATATACTTGGTGCGAAGCGTATTCTCATTGACCAATGACCCATAACCAAAATATCCGACAATCGGCTCATTTGCTGCAAATTCATGTAATTTTTGGCGGATTTGTTTGTTCATGACGTTGGCCAGTCTATATTTTTATCAATAATCTCTATGGATGTGTTTGCACCTGATAAAATCAAAGCTTCTTCAAATGTCTTGCAATAGGTTTCAATTTTATCTCCGATGAGCCCTGTATCGCCGTTTACAATGTCGCGGGCTGCTCGATAGTCGAACCCTTCTTCTATCTCAAAGTCAGGAAGCTTGCAGGGTCTAAACCAGCCATCGATCATTCCGCTAAATGCAATATGAGCTGAGATGATTGGATCCAGCGCCAAGTCGTAATTATCGGATAGGTTTGTCTTGATACCAAACTTTTCATAAAGGCGCGCTTCGGCAGCTAAATAGTTCCTGCGGTGGGTAATTTGGATATCACCACAGCCAACAGGGTTTTGCCCGCTTTCATCACTTAGCCAATAGGGTTGTTTAACCCAACTCAATCGCCCTTTAGAAAACGCTTTCTCTAATCGTTCAACGGATGTTTTTCTATCAGGTGAAAATGCTTCTAAAACAGGCACCATCAAAGTGCCCGTTTCATGATAAATTTGGCCAAGTGCGGCAGCAAGATATGAAATTGGATGATGAGCATACCATTTTGCCCATACATCTAGCTTAACATTTAATCCGTTAGCCTGTTGGGGTGACAACCCATCAGGGAACAGATCATTTTGTTCGGAATTCAGTCTTTGGAAAAACTGCTCACGATCCATGTCTTTTAAACTCGTTCACCGTTTTTAACGCGGTATGTTGGGTTATACATGGTCACAAGTTCTTCCGATGCCGAAGGGTGAACCGCCATTGTGCGATCAAACTCGTCCTTTGTCACACCTGCTTTGAGCGTAATGCCCAATACTTGCGCTAATTCACCCGCGTCTGGTCCCAAGATATGCGCACCAACCACTTTTCTATCCGCAGCATTGACAATAAGTTTCATCATCATCTTTTCTTCACGGCCTGATAATGTGTGGCGCATCGGTCTGAACTGAGCGCGATAAATTTCAAGTTCATCAAACGCTTTACCAGCTTGCTCCTCTGTCATGCCAACTGTTCCAATTTCAGGCTGAGAAAACACAGCTGTTGGGATTAGCTCATGATCAGGTGAGGTCGGGTTATCTTTATAAACAGTCTCAATGAAGCACATTGCCTCATGGATCGCGACAGGGGTAAGTTGAACTTTATCAGTCACATCACCAAGCGCATAAATGTTATCAATGTTGGTTTTGTTATATTCATCAACAACGATTGCGCCACGTTTGTTCATTTCAACGCCAACTTTTTCAAGCCCAAGGCTGTCCGTGTTGGCAATCCGGCCAAGCGCCAACATGACTTGCGAATATTCGCTAACATCGCCATTTTTCGTCGTGACTTTGAGATTGCTACCAGCCGCTTTTTCAACTTTTTCAATCACATCTTCGAACTGGAAGTTGATGCCCTTAGCAATCATAGCATCCTGTAGGTTCGTTCTAAGATCAATATCGAACCTAGATAGAACTTCAGTCCCACGATAAATTAGCGTGGTTTCAACGCCTAAGCCGTGGAAAATATTAGCAAATTCAACTGCAATATAACCTGCACCAGCAATCAAAATTGATTTAGGTAATTCATCAAGATGGAAAGCTTCATTTGATGAAATGCACAACTCATGCCCTTGAAGATCCGACATTGGGTTAGGGCGCCCACCTACAGCGATAACGATCTTTTCAGCTGTAACGGTTTCACCCGTTGCAGTGAGGCAAATTGTGTGCTCATCAACAAGCTCGGCGCGACTTTTAAACATTGTAGCGTCGTTAGAAGACAAACCTTTTTGATAAAGACCTTCAAGGCGCGTGATTTCTTTGTCTTTGTTGGCAATGAGAGTTTTCCAATCAAAGGAGCTCTTACCCACGGTCCAACCATAGCCTTCTGCATCTTCAAAATGTTCTGGAAAGCTGGATGCATAAACAAACAGTTTTTTCGGCACACAGCCGCGGATCACGCATGTGCCACCAAAGCGGTATTCTTCAGCAACTGCAACGCGTTTGCCCATTGAGGCAGCAACACGACCAGCGCGAACACCACCTGAACCACCGCCTATAACAAATAAATCAAAATCAAATGCTGCCATTTTCCGCTCCATAACAAATCATAAATTGGCATATGGTGTTTTTAAATCATAATGCCAGCGTATCGATGATAACTTTTAAGTTATTCAGATTTTGCGTTGAGCTGTTCTGTCAAAACCTTTGATGACGCTTCATTTAGATCACGCGTGATGCCAGCACCCCAGATTTCAGCAGCGCGAAGTAGCTCTCTACCCATCCCTGGAGAAACACTTAGGAGTTTTTTACCGGTTTCAGAATTATAAAATGCCGCAACTTCATTGAGCTCTTCAATAGAAAAGTTCTTGGCATAGATGTTTGCAGCTTCATTTTCTAAATCCGCACGGCGGCTTGCAAGTTTGATCGCTTCTTCGTCCACAACGATAGAGATCTCGTCGGAGAAGTTTGGATTAGCAAGGGTTAGATTTGCTTTAATCTGTTCTGCTGCGCGCGGCAGGATGGAATCAAACGTGTTTGTCACAACCAATGCATCAAGCGCTGATTTTGCCGCCGTAATGTGGTCTGGGCTAGCATCTTGCGCCAATGCGCTGTTGATGTGCGCGCCAGAGAAGATAAGCGTAGCACTTACCGTTAGAATTTTAAAAAATTGCGTTTTGCTCATGAGTTTAAGCTCCGTCTTTTGATTACTTTGTCATGACTTTAACACCCTTAGGTGTTGCGATCACTGCTTTAGTGGCGATATCGATAAACAATCCTGTTTCGACAACGCCTGGTATTAGGTTTAATTTTTCGTTGAGTTGCTTTGCATCAGAAATACGGCCAAATGATGCATCAAGAATAAAGTGGCCACCATCGGTAATAAAGTCCGATCCGTCTTCTTTTTTCCGCAACACAATATCGCCAGATAACCCCAACTCTTTGCTGACTTTAGCGATTTCAATTTCTGTTGCTTTTAAGCCAAATGGCACCACTTCAATTGGTAGCGGAAATGCGCCCAGAGGTTCAACCACCTTAGATGCATCAGCAATCACCACCATAGCTTTTGATGCTTTAGCGACGATCTTTTCACGCAACAACGCGCCGCCACCGCCTTTGACGAGTTGCAGATCTTGATCAAGCTCATCAGCGCCATCAATCGTTAAATCCAGCTCAGGCAACTCTTCCAAAGTGAAGGTTTTAATGCCTTCTTTTATACACAGGTTTTCTGTCTTAACAGACGTAGTAACTGCTTGGACTTCAAATCCCGCACGGACTTTCTCGCCGAGCAGTTTGGTAAATTCATCAGCTGTTGAACCTGTGCCAACACCTAATCGCATGCCATTTTCCACAAGTTGCAAAGCTTCTCGTGCTGCCGCTATTTTTAACTCTTTAGGATTCATTCGTCTCAACCATTATTCAATAAGTTTTGCTGGTAGCATGTCAGACCAAGGCTCGCAAAGGAAATTCGCAAATTATCTCAGACATTTCTTGGACTTTGAGCGGAAAATCCGTTACCTGCAGAATGAATTCCAATGATTTGAGGTGATAAATGTCGCAAAAGCTAATTGTATTTGATCTAGATGGAACGCTGCTGGATACATCAAATGATCTTTTGGACTGCGTTAATCACTGCTTGCTATCGGTTGATTTAAAGCCAGTTGTTTATGAAGATTTGACGTTTTTGGTCGGGCAGGGCGCTCGTGCGATGATCACGCGTGCCTTTGAATTAAATAAGGCAAAACTTTCTGAACCTGAGTTGGATCGTTTGTTTGACTTGTTTATTGAATATTATGACGCGCACATGCCCGGCACATCATTAGCATATCCAGGATTGATGGATGCAATAGATCGCCTGTCAGTAGCAGGTTACCGTCATGCGGTTTGTACCAATAAGCATGAAGGTATGGCGCGTAAGCTGTTAGATCTCTTATCGCTCACAGATCACTTTGAAGCGATTACGGGAGGCAATACATACCCATATCGAAAACCTGACGCACGGCATTTGCTCAACACGATTGAACTAGCTGGCGGTGTTGCGGAAAAGTCAATCATGATCGGGGATTCCAAAAACGATATTTATGCGGCACAAAATGCTGATGTTGCATCGATTGCCGTTTCGTTCGGATTTAGTGATGTTCCGGTTGAGACGCTTAATCCAAGTGTTGTTATAAATAATTACGGCGAGCTCACAGTGGAACTCGCCGACCATTTAATTCATAACTCATAGACGCTAGGCGACTTGTTTAAGCCCCAACGCGAGACTTAATCGTTGTATTATAGGCTTTTTCAAGCGCTTTATCGCGGCTATAAACATCTGCAAAATACTCGATTTCACCCGTTTTGGCATTTGGCCAAGCGGTGAAATATGCCACATGCACAGGGATTGTTTTTTCAACAAACACTGTTTTGTTTTTGCGTGGCGCAATATGCGCATTGACTGCATCAACGGATGTACCAAGAACAGCTGCAGCCATTGCTTGCGG
Organism: Lentilitoribacter sp.; assembly: GCA_039986595.1. Classification (GTDB taxonomy): domain Bacteria; phylum Pseudomonadota; class Alphaproteobacteria; order Rhizobiales; family Rhizobiaceae; genus Lentilitoribacter. The sequence continues at coordinate 348,855 of JBDWQJ010000005.1, read as the reverse complement.
ATCGTGAAGTCTTACACAGCCATGACTAAATGCGCGTGTATCACGTCCAAACAGCTTTTTCGCGGGCGTATCATGCATGTAAATTGCGTGTTTGTTTGGGAACAAGATCTTTAGCTGACCAAGAGCGTTTTTCGGGCCAGGAGGCTGGCGAACGCCGATTGAGCGCGTTGAACTTAGCGAACCCCAGCTGATAGAACTAGATGATGTTGAGCGACCTTTATAGCTCACCTGATATCCCAAACGGTCGAGATAAGATGGATCAGCGCGAAGTTTTGGCAGCATTTCATTTGTGATGATAGACTGCGGAACACCCCAATATGGATTGAACTCAACTTTTTCAATTTCGTCACTAAAGAAGTTCGTCTGATTGGCGCGTTTGCCAACAACAACGCGCATTTCAAGTTCTGGTTTATGTCCTTCAAAATATGTCACTTTGTAAGCGGGTGCATTGATAAACACATGCTTTGCAGCAAATTTTGATGGTAACCAGCGCGCACGTTCCATCGCATAACGAAGCTTGTTGACTTTGACTTCATTGGAATCTTCGACCAAAGCACGAATAGTCTTTTTGCCAACAACACCGTCGGCTGCAAGATTGTTTTCTTTCTGGAACGCTTTGACCAATTCAACTAGTTCAGGCGTGTATTCATCGTTACCCAAATATGTGTTTAGTTGGAACGCCATATCTGTTTTGAGTTGTTCAGATGCTTTGGCGCGGATAGCCATGACAACATTTCTTAATTCTGGGTTTTTTGTCCCCGGTTTAAGCAATGTGCCATCTGCAATCGTGATGCGCTCTTTTTCATCTGCGGTCATAAGTTCGGTCATTTCGCTTTTAAGAGCTTTAAAATGATCGCCTTGTGGTCCGTAAAAATTCAAGGTAGCAGCAGGGTCTGCAGAATAAGCCATGCGCACGATGACATTACTTAATTCCGGAGATTTGCGCTTGAAATCATGATAACCGGAAATTCGGTTTGGATCGATTAATCCGCGTTGTGAATCAACGGCATATGTTAAAATTGCAGCTGAGAATTCCATCTCAAATCGCATCAAGTCCTGCCAATTTGTTTCACCTGTATCGAGTGAAATAACTGGCATGTCGACTTGGTAGTTCTCAGAAGGTAAGCCAATTAACTCAGCTTCACCAAGCACTTTCATGATTGCTTTTGCTTGCTCGTTTACACCTTTATCACTCACCCAACGGTATTTTGGTGATTTGGAGTAATTTGCAATTAATGCATCTGCGACTTCTGGAAGTACTTTGAGTTTTAGTGATGCAAGTGCATCATAACCCAAAGCAAAAGGAGTTGGCTCTGGCGCAACTGATGAAGTCAATGTCCCTGTTTGTGCAGTTGCATCAGCATCTAAATTTTCAGCCTGAACAGCACCCGTTGTGACAGGATCTGTAAGTGTTGCAAGTTTAGCAACAACTAACTTATCAGCACGGTAGGTTTTGTAGCTTGGGCCACGAACACGTGGCGGCTTCTTTTTCAACGCTTGTTGTCGGGCGAGTTCTTCCTGTCTTTTGCGTTCCGCTTCTTGACGTTTTTTGCGTTGTCCGCCACCAAAAATAGCCTGCAAGAGGTTTTGTGCGGATGCGTCTTGCACCATAACAGGTAGTGGTGAAGTTTCCATCAGCGCGAATGCTGACAAGATAAAGACCGAGCGCGTAGCAACTTTACGTATCAATTTTTTACCCTTTCACGAGTGTTCCCGACGAATGTTTAACCGATGATGGCTTTGAATTAAAGAACATCTTGTTAATTTTATTAAATTTCGCGAAACTTGTGATCAAATATTGCACTGCAAACAAGTTCTTGTTGTCGAAAGCATGTTTTTTGACTAGATGATGTGACAAGAAATTGCGTTTTAACGCATGTGTGCCGAAAACATAAAGGGAAATCAAATGACACAAACCCGCGCAGAATCAGACAGCTTTGGTGTTCTACAAGTACCATCAGACAAATATTGGGGTGCTCAAACTCAGCGATCATTGATGAATTTTCCAATCGGTTGGGAAAAGCAGCCAATTGCGATCGTAAGAGCGCTGGGTGTGATCAAACAGGCATGCGCACAAGCAAACGTGGAACAAGGTTCAATGGATGCTGAAATTGGCAACACAATTGCTAAAGCTGCTGCGGAAGTTGTTGCAGGTAAGCTTGATGATCATTTTCCATTAGTTGTTTGGCAAACAGGTTCAGGCACGCAATCAAATATGAACGCAAATGAAGTGATTGCCAATCGCGCTATTGAGATGCTTGGTGGCGAAATTGGATCGAAGTCACCTGTGCACCCAAATGACCACTGTAATATGTGCCAATCTTCAAATGATACATTCCCAACAGCCATGCATATCGCTATTGCAATGACAGCGCGTGATGTTTTGCTTCCTGGTTTGGAAAAACTTCATGATGCCTTGGTGGAAAAAGCTAAATCATTTGAAGAGATTATTAAAATTGGCCGCACGCACACGCAAGATGCAACTCCGCTGACGTTAGGTCAGGAGTTTTCAGGATATGCGTTCCAAATTGAGCAGGGAATTGCGCGTGTTAAACAAGCGCTTCACAACATTCATGCTTTAGCACAAGGCGGCACTGCCGTTGGTACGGGGCTAAATACCAAAAAGGGTTGGGCGGAAATGGTGGCTGCTAATATGGCTGCGATCACAGATATCCCGTTTTATACCGCACCAAACAAGTTTGAAGCATTAGCGGCACATGATGCGCTGATTGAGATGTCAGGTGCGTTGAAAACAGTCGCTGCGAGCGCGTTTAAAATCGCCAATGATATTCGTTTATTGGGATCTGGTCCTCGTTGTGGTTTGGGTGAGTTGGTATTGCCAGAAAATGAGCCTGGTTCATCGATTATGCCTGGCAAAGTCAACCCAACCCAATGTGAAGCAATCACGCAAGTCTGTGCTCATGTCATGGGTAATGATGCAGCGGTCGGTTTTGCAGGTTCGCAAGGTCATTTTGAGTTGAATGTCTATAAGCCAATGATGGCGTATAACGTCTTACAATCTATGCAATTATTGGGTGATGCATCTGTTAGTTTTGTGGATAAATGTGTTGCAGGTATTCGCCCGGATGAAGATAGAATCAGCAAACTTATGTGGGAAAGTTTAATGTTGGTAACGGCGTTAGCGCCGGAAATTGGCTATGATAATGCAACGAAAGTAGCCAAAACTGCGCACAAAAATGGGACAACTCTTAAGGAAGAGGCAATGAGCTTAGGCTTTGTCGACGAAGAAACATTTGACCGCGTTGTGCGCCCTGAACAGATGCTAGGCCCTAAATAATATACATTTGAGTACATTATAGCGAAAAACGAAACGCCTGAGTGATCGGGCGTTTTTATTTTTATGGGTTTTTTGGATTCAAATTAACAGTTCGCCAACACTTTCCGGATAATTTTAACGAAAGCATTTAGCCGCTTTTGTAGAATAAGCGGATTAATATTAGTAAGGACGAGGTTGGGAACTCATGAATACAGCGTCAATAGTGGTCGCAACAATGCATAAACGGGGGATTTCTGGTCTTCCGCGAAATTATGAGTTGGTTTACGAAGCTTTAAACAAAAGCAATCCCAATTTAACACGTGAATTTGCCGCTCTTGGAAGTCAACCCTCCCAAGTTGATCTTGATGAGATTGGCAAAAAGTATTTTGCGCATCATCATCATGATGGTGTCGTTTCAGATGCTCAACAAAAAATCTCCGGCGAGCTGGATGAGTTGATTGGTCGTTTGAACAAAGAAAACAACACGCTGCAAGACTACAATAAAGTTCTAGATGATAATGCAAACCGACTTGATACGATGGCGCGTAATCCGCGTAATCAAGATATTTTGAGCATCACAGATGCTTTGGCGCAGGCAACTGGCGACAAGATTGAAAATAGTAAGCAGATTATTGATCGCGTGTTAACAGCGACCAAGGAGCTTGCGCAAGTTAAAGAACAATTGGACGAATACAAGTCGATCGCAAATACCGATCCTTTGACACGTTTGCCGAACCGTCGTGCATTTGATGAAGCAATGTCGAATATTTATGACAGCAACATCTCAATCACAACTAGCGCTTTGATCCTCTTAGATATTGACCATTTCAAGCAGTTCAATGACACCCATGGTCACCCAATTGGTGATCGCGTGCTCACAGTTGTTGCAAATGCAATGAACCAAGAATTACGTCAAGATTCGCTTATTGCTCGTACCGGTGGTGAAGAGTTTGGCATCGTTGTCTCAAACACATCCCCAGGTAATGTTGAATTGATTGCGGAACGTATTCGTATGGCCGTTGAAAAAACATCATTGAAAGATCGCAAGTCTGGCATGGACTTTGGTAAGATTACAATTTCATTGGGTGTGTGTATGGCAAGCCAATGCGATAGTGCTGACGACTTATATGGTGCAACAGATGAAGCACTTTATTTGTCTAAGAATAAAGGCCGCAATCAAGTACAAGTTTATGATGCTGACCGTATGGGTAAATCATCAAATAAACGCGCAATGTATCGAGATTAGATGATACTTAGCCTTTAGGCTTCATTGCCAAATACAAATTAACCGCCTGATGATTAGCTCTCAGGCGGTTTTTTCTTGTTTTAGCTTGAAAGAAGTAATTTGTGCGATGCGCCAATTGTTTAGCGCAATTGATGTAATGTTGGGTGATATTAATGGGCAGGCGGGGACTGCTTGCTCTTTATACTGATTTAGCGGGCTTTACAGTTTACCTGATGGTTCATCGTCCTGAAGGAATTTCGGGCCAACAACGCGCACTTTTCTATCAGCGTCATCCAAAGGTTTACCGGTTCGGTTCACACTTGTAATGGCCTGAATGTCTTCGTCAGTTAAATTACCCGCAAGATTTGAGATTGTTTCAGGGTCTTCGCCGCGGTCAATTCTATCCACTGGGACGATTGTTAAGCCAGATGTCGCTGCGCTTTCCACGTCGCCGTTTTCTTCTCTTTCACGCAATACTCGTTCGCGACGCGCCATTTCAGCGTGAAATGCAGACATATTACATGAACAAGCCTCGGATCTCGGTCCTGATGTTGTTTTGTAAGAAAATGCATATGGTTGGTTTGTATATGCCTGTCCGCCGCGATAAGAGATCATGTCTTCACTTTCCTGATCACGTGATCGGTGGAAGAACAAATTGGTTTCTGTACCCGGGCACATGAGTTGGCAGGCTAACTCATCACGTTCGAAAGACGTTGATGATGTGTTTGATGAAATTGGAAAGAAAAATCCATCACATGAACGCACACACATAGTGCGATATTGCCCAATGTTTCGTGCAGAATTTGGCAATGTAACTACGCGTTGACGCGGTTTTCGACCACCACTTTCGCCTAAAATACGCACACCATTTTCTAACTCTCGCCCATTGTTTACAGGTGCTAAGGGTTTTGGATTTGTCGATGCGTTTATGATAGAGCTGCCGCTGCTGCAATTAAATGCTTCAAGACGTGCATTGATTTGGTCAACTGAAAGTTTGCTCGAACCTGGCGATAAATTTCCTCGCGCTGCTGTCAGTTTATCAAGATTAGTTTGCATGCGCTCTTTGACATCTTCAAGTTTCTCACATGCTTGATCTGCGTTATCTGAGTTGCAACTATATCTGCGCAAATCACCCTCAAGCTTTGCCAACATTTTTGTTTGTTGTTTGATAGCCGTTGAGTAACGTTTGATTTTTTTAGAGCTTGATCTTGAAGCTGAAGCTGTTTTTAGCTCGGCATGCAGGCTTTCGCACGATTCAAGATTTTGCGCAAAACCTATATTTGGCATTGCGAAAAAACTTGTAGCCAGCAGGGCACCTATCAGTTTTCTCATCGTTCTTACTCAACTCAAGCTATTGAAAACGCGTTATTGAACGTAATTATACGGCTAAGAGATTAGCATCTTGTAAACGATAATCAGATGAGTGCGGATTGGTGCCCTTTTGTCTGTTTATGTGTTCGCCGATGAAGCTTCCACCACAGATAGGGTGGCAATATTGACGATGCCGCGTGATGTGACCGATGGCGATAGAATATGCGCAGGGAGCTTGGTTCCGAGCAGTATTGGTCCCACATGCAATGCGCTCAGCATCGTTTTAGCAACGCCGAGCGTGATATTTGCTGAATCAAGATTTGGGAACACCAATAAGTTTGCTTCACCAGTGAGGTGACTGTTTGGCATTGCGCGATTACGCAACACTTCTGATATCGCAGCATCACCCTGCATTTCACCATCTGATTCAAGTTCCGGCGCAATATCGCGAAGGATCTTTGCAGCTTCCCGCATCTTTTTCGCCGTTGGGGTGTTGTGGGATCCAAAATTTGAATGTGAAACGAGTGCGACTTTTGGCACAATCCCAAAACGTCTAATCTCTTCAGCCGCTAACACCGTCATTTCCGCAAGTTCCTGCGCGGAAGGGTCAAAGGTCACATAAGTATCAGTAAGGAATGTAGCCCCACGTTGGGAGATCAACAAACTAAGCGTTGATAGATCGGTAACACCATCTTTCACGCCAATGATTTGACGGACATATTTTAAATGGTTGGCGTATCTACCTTCAAGACCGCAAACCATTGCGTCCGCATCACCTCGTTTCACCGCAAGTGCGCCGATAACCGTGGTATTTGTTCGTACAATCGTGCTGGCTGCCTCTGGGTTGATGCCTTGGCGGCCCACAAGCGAGAAATATGTATCAACATAATCGCGATAACGCGGATCACTTTGTGGGTTTACGATTTTTAAGTCTTGTTCCATATTCAGGCGAAGACCAAAACGACGAAGTCTTTGTTCAATAACTTCTGGACGTCCGATGAGAGTTGGTTCTGCAACCTTTTCCTCGATCAAAACTTGCGCGGCACGCAATACGCGTTCGTCTTCACCTTCGCAGAATATTACGCGTTTGCGTTCTGCCGCACGTGCTGCTGCAAAGACTGGTTTCATCACAAAACCTGAGCGGAATACAAATCTATTGAGACGATCAACATACGCGTCCATGTCTTCAATTGGGCGTGTTGCAACACCAGATTTTTCAGCAGCCATTGCGACTGCGGGAGCGATACGTAATATCAATCTCTGATCAAAGGGTGAGGGGATTAGGTAGTTAGGGCCAAAGACCGGTGTTTCGCCAGAATAGGCTTGTGCTGCAAGCTCAGATGGTTCTTCGCGCGCGAGTTCTGCAATCGCTTTCACTGCTGCAATTTTCATTTCCTCGTTGATTGTGCGTGCGCCACAATCGAGCGCACCACGGAAAATATATGGGAAACACAAGACATTGTTGACTTGATTTGGGAAATCAGAGCGTCCCGTGCAAATCATTGCGTCGGGGCGGGCTTCGCGAGCAACTTCGGGCATAATTTCTGGTGTCGGGTTGGCGAGCGCTAGGATCAACGGTTGCTTTGCCATTTTATCTAGGTATTCAGGTTTTAAAACACCTGCAGCAGATAGGCCAAGGAACACATCAGCATCACCGATAGATTCTTCTAATTTACGGTGATCTGATTTTTGCGCATAGATAGATTTCCAGCGATCCATTTGTGATGTACGACCCTCATAAGCGAGGCCTTCAATATCGTGTACCCAGATGTTTTCGCGCTTTGCACCCATGGATACAAGCAAATTAAGACACGCAAGTGCGGCAGCACCAGCGCCAGATGTTACGATTTTTACATCAGCGATATTCTTACCAGCAAGCTCAATGCCGTTTAATACGGCCGCAGCCACAATGATTGCTGTGCCATGCTGATCATCGTGAAACACTGGAATGTCCATGATCTCACGAAGTTGTTCTTCAACTTCAAAGCATTCCGGCGCTTTGATATCTTCTAAATTGATGCCGCCAAACGTTGGTTCCAGCGCAGAAACAACCGATACCATTCGATCAACATCGTTGGCATCCATTTCAATATCAAAAACGTCAATATCCGCGAATTTTTTAAAGAGGACAGCCTTGCCCTCCATCACTGGTTTTGAAGCAAGCGGGCCGATTGAACCGAGCCCTAAAACAGCTGTACCGTTTGTAACAACAGCAACGAGATTACCGCGAGCGGTATATAATGCGGCTTTACTTGGGTCTTCAGCAATCGCGCGGCAGGGTGCTGCAACGCCTGGGGAATAAGCTAACGCCAAATCTCTTTGGTTGCCCAATGGTTTTGTCGCTTGAATTTCTAATTTACCGGGTTTTTGATAATTGTGATAAAAAAGCGCCTGGCTATCAAGATCGTCTGACTCTTGTTTTTGCTTATTATTTTTATCATTATCCATCAAATTATATCCCATAGGCTTATTATCGTTACGACTCATCGCCATAATTGCACAAATGATCATTAAATTGCTACATTCTTTCGCGTTAAACTCTCTTGCTCAAAACGAAATTCTCTCAAGCCCAACAAAGATGCTCAATTTAGATCGGTGACATTCTTTGCCTTTATGTTTAAAACAGCTTTCATGAATGAAAACACCAGCCAAAACAACGCGAACCTTGCTCGATTTGATGTGTCAAATGACGGGCAAACCTGCCATGTTCAAATGTCAGGTAATTGGCAACACGATAAGATCGAAAACGTTGCGGTTGAGTTTCCTTTAGTTCCCAATAACACTGCGCAAAGCCGCATAATTATCGATATGTCGGGTGTTACGAATTTTGATACCGCTGGCGCATGGTTGTTACATCAACTCACCAATGCTTGTGATGATAAAAGTATCGCGCATGAGGTTTCAGGTGCGAGCGATAAGAACCTGTCTTTGCTGTCAAAAATTCCTGCAAAATTGCCTGATCCCAATTCTGGTGATAATGCACAAAAGTCCAATATTTTCGAACGTTTAATTGAACGAACCGCAAAAGGTTGGCGGGCGCTTTATTCAGACATTATTATGGGGTTGAATATCTTGGGTGCAACCATTCAAGGTGGACAGTTAAAGGAAGGGCGCAAATCGGGTGCGTCGCCTGCGGCTATTGTCACGCAAATGGATCATATTGGGGTGCGGGCTGTCCCTATTGTCGTGCTTATGTCGCTTGCAATCGGTGCGATTATCACTCAACAGTCCGCTTTTCAATTGCGTGCTTTTGGTGCAGAAGTGTTTGCCGCAGACCTGGTGAGCGTATTGCAATTGCGCGAAGTTGGTGTGTTGATCACGTCTATCATGATTGCCGGACGATCAGGTAGCGCCATCACTGCGGAAATTGGTTCGATGAAGATGCGTGAGGAAGTGGATGCTCTTAAAGTGATGGGGCTAAACCCAGTCGGTGTTTTGGTGTTTCCAAGGCTTATTGCGCTTGTTATTGTGCTGCCACTTCTTACGATTGTTGCAAATTTTGCAGCGCTTTTTGCCTCTGCGCTGGTGCTCTACTTTTATTCCGAAGTTCCATTTAATGTTTTCTTATCTAGAATGAAGGCGTTCATTGATTACACAACGCTCACCTCGGGCATGATTAAGACACCTTTTATGGCTATTACTATTGGTATTATAGCGGCGGTTGAAGGGTTAAAAGTCGGTGGTAGTGCGGAATCTTTAGGGCGACGTGTTACCGCTTCTGTGGTGAAAGCCATTTTCCTTGTAATCGTGATCGATGGAATATTTGCCATATTCTACGCGGCAATTGATTTCTAGGTGATGATGATATGAGTGAAGACGTGCAATCAGATCAAATGCTAGCGCCCAATACCGGGGATAATATTATTTTGTCTGCACGCGGAATTTCCGTCGCGTTCGGTGAGCACAAAGTGCTTGAAGATCTTGATCTGGATGTACATCGCGGCGAGATTTTGGGATTTGTAGGTGCGTCAGGAACTGGGAAATCTGTTTTGATGCGCACCATGCTTCGCCTGATTAAACGTCAGGCCGGGCGGGTTCAAATTCTGGGTAAAGACTATGATGCGATTACCGATGAAGAGCGCATTGCCATTGATATGCGGCTCGGTGTGTTGTTTCAACAAGGCGCTCTGTTTTCATCCCTAACAGTGAAAGAAAACATTCAAGTGCCGATGCGAGAATATTTAAATATTCCGCAAAAGCTCATGGATGATTTGGCACGGCTTAAAATCGAATTGGTTGGATTGGCACCTAATGCTGCGGATAAATATCCATCCGAACTTTCAGGTGGTATGATCAAACGCGCAGCGCTCGCGCGCGCACTGGCACTTGATCCGGATCTTTTATTTTTGGATGAACCAACATCCGGGCTTGACCCCATTGGCGCTGCAGAATTTGATGATCTTATTGCAAAATTGCGCGATACATTGGGTCTCACCGTTTATATGGTGACGCATGATTTAGACAGTCTGTTTTCCGTTTGTGACCGTATAGCAGTGTTAGGGCAAAAACGCGTATTGGTGTCGGGAGATATTGATACTATGCTTGCATTTGAGGATGACTGGGTGCAATCGTATTTCAGAGGTCGACGCGCGCGTTCTATTGTGCGTCTAGAAGGGTCGTAAAGAATGGAAACAAAAGCCAATTACACAATTGTGGGCTTGTTTGCGGTATTTGTAACCGCCGCTGCTTTTGGGTTCATCTACTGGTATGCCGAGCTATGGCAAACTGGTAAGTTTGCGCGCATTGTTGTGCAAATTCCCGGTTCCGCTGCTGGCTTAAATGTTGGCGCACCGGTCCGATTTAACGGTATTCCCGTTGGCCAAGTCACCAATGTCAATATCGATTTAACCCAGCCAAAATTTGTAAATGCACGCGCTGAAATTTCTGTCGATACACCCGTTAATGCATCGACGATTATTAAGCTTGAGGCTCAAGGTTTAACAGGTGCATCTATTCTTGAAATCTCCACACCTGAAGGTGCTGGAACCGATATGCTTTTAAAAGCGTTTGAGCAGGGCACCAGCATTCAGTTTGAAGCAACTCCATCAGGTATTGCCAATTTGCTGGAAACTGCTGAGAAGATCATGGTGCGGACTGACGCAATCGTCGAGCAGGTGGAAAACTTTGTTACAACGGCACAAGATCCAATCAATGCAACGCTTAAAAATGCTGAAACCTTCTCGAAGGCATTAACTGATAATGCGGAAGGAATTGATGAGTTCTTAAAAAGTGTTTCTGGCTTAACTGGCACGATCCAGACTCTATCGACACGTATTGATGGAACGCTGGCGTCTGCTGATCGACTACTGACCGCAATTGATCCGAAAAAGATTGATAATACGCTGGCAAATTTTGAAAAATTGAGTGGTGAAGCGACACTGTCTTTGGCAAAGATTGATAAGTTAGTTTCAGAAGTTCAGCCAGGTCAAATTGGCGAAACTGTTAAAAATATTACCGCTGCAAGCAATGATGCACGCGTTGCAATCGAACAGGCAAAAGAAGTGATCTCTGGGATTGGTGCAAGTTCAGAAGATATCTCAAAGATGATCACGGATGTGTCTGAGACCGCGCAAAAACTAAATGCCGCAAGCGGTAAGGTTGATGCGTTATTATCAGAGGTGCAGCCTGGCCAGATTGGCAAGACGCTTGAAGATATCTCAACGGCTAGTGCTGATGCGCGGATCGCGCTTGCGGAAGCTAAGAAGGTGGTTGAGACAGTTGGTGGACGCTCTGGTGATATTGATGAGATGATCTCAACCGTTGGGGAAACTGCAAAGCAGCTTAACAGCGCGACACAAAAAGTCGACACGTTATTAGCTGAGGTCGATCCTGCAACTGTCCGCCAAGCACTTTCGGATATTTCAACAGCGGGAACGGATGCGCGCGAAACGCTTGCAGAAGCAAAGAAAGTTGTCTCAAGTGTTGGTGGGCGCTCAGATGATATTGATCAGATGATCACAGATGTCAGCGAGATTGCAAAACGGCTTAATGCAGCTTCAACACGCGTTGATGGCGTTTTGGCAAAACTTGATGGGTTCTTGGGCGATGGAGATTCATCAAGCCTGATGACCGAAGCGCAAGACACACTCAAAGCCTTTAAAGATATCGCCAATAATCTTAATCAGAGAATTGGACCGATAGCGAGCAATCTTGAGAGGTTTACAGGTGCAGGGCTTCAAGATGTTGAAGCTTTGGTTGTTGAAACGCGTCGTTCCATTTCAAGAATAGAACGAAGTATCACTGAAATAGAGAAAAACCCCCAGAGGCTAATTTTTGGTGGTGAAACCGTGAAACAGTTTGATGGCCGCACAAGACGTTAAGGCTTTATAAATATCTTACTTTGGTTTATGTATGGGTCGATTTTAATGCTGGATGTGAAACTGTTGGAGAATTTTAGTGCTGCGTAGTCTCTTAGCTTTGTCGACATGCTTGGTGCTAAGCGGCTGCGTGTTAGGTGGTGGCAATGCTTCTATCCCAGATACATTCACGCTTTCCCAACAGGAGATTGAGACAGCGCAAAAGCAGCGCAGCTCTCGACGCCAAATTCTAATTGCAGAACCTGTTGCTTTGAAAACACTTGATAGTGATCAGGTTGTGGTGCGTACATCACCATCTGCTGTGCAATATCTTGCAGATGCGCAATGGAACGACCGTTTGCCGCGAGTTTTCCAATCAAAACTTGCACAAGCCTTTGAGACATCAGGTCTTGTTGGTGGTGTCGGATTACCAGGTGAGGGACTTGCGATTGATTATCAGATCGTCACGTCCATACGCGCCTTTGAAATCAATGTTTCATCACCACGCTCAGCTGTGGTGTCTATCTCAGTAAAAGTTCTAAATGACCGCAATGGTGTTGTTCGTGCTCAGCGGATTTTTACATCAGAAGTAACGGCATCTGGCACCGGAAATGATGATTATATTTCCGCGCTTGATTTGGCTTCAACCATTGTCACGCGTGACATCGTTTCTTGGGCTGCAAAATACGTCAGATAGATTTCGGTCTCATTATTAGTTCATTAAAAAAGCCGCTTGATCGATCTAATCAAGCGGCTTTTTCTTTATCATTTTTTGAGGTGGTCTTATTTCAAACGACCACTTGCATGCGCGAGCATTGTATAGACCTTACCAGTATCTGAAGTTAGATAGCTTTGGCCGATCACATTGCTTGGATCGTTGCGAGATACGTCAGATAGAAGTTTCTCAAAATCTGTCATATAGCGATCAACCGCTTTGCGGAATTCAGGCTCACGAGCATATTTTGATTGAATATCATCAAATGTCTTCTGACCTTTGATTGTATAAAGGCGACGTGTGAAGATATCGCGCTCACCACGCTGGTATCTCTGCCACAACTCAACAGATGCATCGTGATCAATTGCGCGTGCGATATCAACAGACAAAGAGTTCAGTGATTCCACAACATGCTGTGGTTTACGTGGCTGACGCGTTGGCTGTGTTTGTTGTGCTGGTGCTTCTTGTGTGTCGGCACCTTTAATTAGGTTGCTAACCCAGCGGGCATCATCGTTACTTTCAGATACTGCATCGCGGGTTGGACGCAATTCTTGCGCACCGATATCTGCAGCTGCTGTGACACGATCACGAGCGCTTGGGGCTACTGGAGTATTCGATGCAGAAAGAGCAGACGGAGAGACATTTGCATCGATTGTCTGTGTAGACTTTGACACCAGAGAAGAAAGCTCTTGCAACGCTTCAATTTGCTGTGCCACTGCACGGCGCATGGCTGCAGCGCTTTCACGTGTTTCTTCAGGTAAATCGAATGCGCCTTTTTTCAGCTCATTACGTGTATCGCTTAGTTCTTGGCGAATGCTGCCTGCTGTGACGCGAATTTCTTCGGTTGCGCCAGAGAAGCGGCTAACTGCTTCATCAACTGCTTCACGCAATGTGTTGCGCAAGACTTGAGCTGCATTGACTGAACGTTTTTCAGTGTCTTTGATCAAGCTATCCACATCATTGACCGAAGACTTCAACTCGCGATCAATTGTACCCGCTGCATTCTGAGAAAGCGTTGCGGCTTGAGTAAACGCACCATCAACAATATCGATGAGTGAGCGCATGTTGCGTTCAACATCTTCAGATCGTGCAACAAGGCTAGAAGAAAGACGATCAAGCGCATCCTTACGCTCGTCCATAGTTGACGATAGTCTATTTTGAGCTTCACCAAGCAAATCAGTTGCAGACGACAAAACACTTGAATGCTGTTCGAAGTGCTGGCTGATATCAGCAATCTGAGACAGAGTAGTGTTTGAAATACCGCCCAGTTGGCTGATGTTCTTGGACAAAATGTCAGCAGAGTTTGCCACAAGGCTTGAAGCTTGTTCAGTTGATTGGCTCAAGTTATCTGCAGTTTCATTCAAGCGTGTGTTGATGAGTGAAACATTTGCAGATGCCTGATGGATCGTATCATTGATCGTTGTGCTGCTCTCATTCATTTTATCAACGATAATTGCAGTATTTTGAGACAAGCTCGCACTTGCATCACGCACAGCCGTCAGCGTTTCGCTAGAACGTGTCGCGATTGCATCAATAAGAGCCTGGTTTTCAGCTTTGAGCTGTTCTGTACCAGCCTGCGCTGTTTCACGAAGTGCTTGTGTTGCATTCGTTGTTGTCTCAGTGATCTCGTCAACTAGTGGGCTTAGTTTTTCACCCATGAAGTTTGCAAGATTGTTCGTGTTCTCAGACAGCTTCGCGTTTAGTTGGTTCGTAACGGTTGAGATCTCTTGCATCTTCGACGCTTCAGATGTCAACGCACTGACATTCTCATTCATTACTTGAGTATGGGCACCAAGTTTGTTGCCAATATCTTGTGAGAAGTTACCAATGCTATTGCCAATGTCTTGTGAGAAGTTGCCAAGGTTTTCGCTCAATTCATTTGAACGAATGCCAAGCGCTTCATCTAAGTGAGAAGCGGCTGCATTTACATTCTGCGATAGCTCCTGAGTGCGGCTAGCAAGTTTTCCATCGAGTTCTGAGGTGAGGGCACCAAAGTTCTCTTTTAACTCGTTCGCCCGCGTATTTAACGTGCCATCCAAATCAGATGTGAAGGAGGAGACACTTTCAGTCATGCGCTGAGTGTGCGCGCCCAATTTCTCATCAATAGATTGGTTCAACTCTTCGCTTGACTTATTAATTGTATCACCAAACTCACCAGTTACTTCGCGCAAAGCAGCTTGTGCACGTGCTGCTTCTTCGGTCAAATCTGTGGTTGCAGAAGATACACTTGATTTAAGTGTGCTCGCCAGAGAAATAGCCTGCTCACCCAATGTGCTTGAAACGCGATCTAGGCCATCAGAGAGTGTAGAGTTTAGAATGCCGAAGCGTTTTTCAACATGTTCAGTTTTCTGTTCAACAGCATTATCGATAGAAGTAATTGCATCCAGCGTTTGCTCTGTCATAGAGGCTGCATGCTGCTCAACCTTTTGAAGCGAATTATCAACAGCAGATGAGATCGTATTGATAGATCCACTTGCAATTGAAGAGATTGTATTTGCTTTCTCTTCCAAAGAATTTGCTTTTTCAGAAAGCAGATTACCAAGCTTTTCTTCATTGCTCATTAGAGCAACTGCAATTTTACTAGACTCACGATCAAGAGCGCCAGACAGTGCATCCGTCATCGTGTCCATAGCTTTGGTGATTAGATTTGCACCTTCGCCAGAAATGGTTTCCATCGCATCGGTACGATCATTAAGCGTTTGCTCAAGACGATCAATATTGCGTTTTGCAATGTTATCCAATTCATTGGCACGCTCATGCAAGGCATTATCAAGCTTGGTCATGTTTTCAGTTGTGATATTTTCCATTGTTTCAGCACGTAGCTGAATGGACATATCAAGAGACTGAATGCCTTCGCTTGTGATGGTTTCAAGGGAATCTGCAGTACGCTTGACAGAACCTTCTATGGTTTCAATTGTCATTTTGCTGAGACTTTCTAATTTCTCAGTTCTGTCTTGCATCGATGCATCTAGTGCATTGATAGATGTCTGGGCAGTCCCTGCAAAGTTGCTTGTCTTCTCATCAAGTGCTGAGCTGAGTTTATCGACAGATTGTTGCGTGATATTTGCAAGACTTTCTGTGCGCTCATCAAAGCTGTTTTCCAACTGACCAATGCTATCCTTGGCAACAGATTGCATTGTGTCTGTGCGTGTTTTCATCGACACATTGATGTCTTCCACAGCTTTGCTCATGCTTTGATCGAGCGCTGATTGTGACGTGGATAGTGTTTCGTTCAAATCGACAAGGTTGCGCGTAAGGTCGGCAGTGATGCCTTTCGTATGCCCTTCGATAGTTGAAGAACCATCTGAAAGAGTTTTGTTGAGGTTTTCAATACCTGTAGTGATAGCCATATCAACAGCCATATTGCTGGCCATGAAGCTTTCATCGATTTTGTTAACCGCGCCATCGGCAGTATTTCGCAATGTATCTGCGTGGCCACTTAGTTTATCAACACCGTTTTCAATAATATTGGTAAGATTGAAGTTACTCGCAGTTAGCGTCTCATTCACTTCTGCAACACCATCTTTCACAGTGTTATTAAACGCAGATGTGCGTTGATCCAGCGTTGCTGCTAGTTTTTCAATGTTTTCTGAGAAGCTCGTGTTCACTTCGCTACTTGCGGCCAACATTTGTTCGCCAACCAAACCAGAACGCAAATCGATGTCCATAACTGCTTCGTCAGCGCTGGATTTAAGCGTTTGTCTAAATGCGGCACCTTTTTCGTCCAATGTGGCATTCATTGAATTGATAACGTCGCCAAGACCTTGCTCAATTGCACGTTGGCCAATGGAAAGTGAATCGTTGATTTCAGAGCTACGTGCAGACAAAGCTTCATTTAACTGACGTGTGCGCTCATTAATTGTTTCGTTTAAGCGCTCGGCTGTTGAATCAAGTGTGTTCACCCGCGTTTCAAAATCTGAAAGCAATTCTTTACTTTGTAGAACAAATTGCGAGCTAATCATGTTCAAGCGACTATCAATTTCACCAGAAATTTCATTGCCCGATGTGCGAAGATTGCTCAAAAGATTTTCAGAGTTCTGTTCAAATAAGTTTTGAATAGAATGGGTGATATCGGTTGTGCGCTCTTGCAATGTCGCTGAATGGGTATCCATCAATTGCGCAACAGTTTCACCAGATAGCGCAATACGCATGGCGATTTCATCACCAGCTTGGCCTAACTCGTCCTTTAATTCATCGCGCGCACCAACAATTGATGTTCTTAAGCGTTCAGCATAAGAAATAATCGCATCGCGTTCATTACTTAGATCTGTAACAAGACCACGAACACGCATTTCGTTGTCGGTATAACTACGCTCAAGCGCGTTCACTTCTGAATGCACGAGTGTTTCAAGTTCTGATGCACGCGCAATTGTTCTTTCAATGCCGTCATTCATGGCATTTACTTCGCGGCGAATTGCTTGACCAACAGTTGTGATCTTGCCTGTGCCGCGTGTTTCTGGGTCAGCCAGTTGAATTGCGACATGGGTCATAGCACGCGCTGCCAACTTAAATTCACGTGCGCGTGTTACCATGATGGCAAATGCAAAGAAGATAAATGTCGGAATAATAGCAATGAGAACAGAACCAATGAGGAGGGGATCTGCTACAAAATCATTGGCATTTGTAACGGCATTTATGTTGTCGGCTAGGAAGTAGTATGTCAGCGCGCCAACACCTGCAATCCAAATGAGAGAAAGCAAGATTGCGAACGTATAGGCAGAACCTGAAACTCTCTGATCTAGCGCCGCCAGCAATGGTGATGATTTTAAACCCGTATCATCATTGGCCGGATCGAAGTCGATCTGTGTTGCAGCAGCCGGAGCTCTTGTTGTCTCAGAGGGCGCAGCGCTCGTTTGATTGGGTGCGCTGGCTGCTTTATTTGCTGCATTATTTGCAGACGAAGCTTTCTCTGATGTATCAGGAGACGTTGCCAATTCTCGCGCAGCGCTTGATACTTGTTGCTCCAGATCTTCAAATGATTTTTCGTCAAGAGAGAAATCAGTCTCTTGTGAATTTCCACCTTTAGTGGCGCTTGAATGATCTTTTTTGTGACCAGCGGGCTCTTTTGCCATACCGCTACTTCCTCATTTTGTTGTACGCGTTTTGCAGCGATGACCCAAGCGGACGAGTGTTTAAAACCCTCGTGTTTGTCCCAGCTTAAACTCGCCATAGCCTCATGCAAAACATTTCAATGTTGTGTTTTGCCACATTTTCATAGGTTTAACAATGAGATGAAGCTCTTCGTACACAGGCAGAAGTGCCACAAATCAGCTTGAGAAAAATACGCCCGTCATTAAGTCCCTGCAAAATATAGGTTTATGGTCTGTTAACCATATTTGACGAAAATATGGCTGTTCGGTAGCAGATTAACAAAAAACATTCACCTCCGTGCTTAAATTGCAGAAAACATAAAAGAAAACGGGGACAAGATGGCTTTAAATAGAATTATACTGGAGGCTCCAGAATTCGGTTCCGGTCGCGAGTGCGACAATCGCCCGATTGATATGCTTCACCTTTCCAAACAAACATCGGGAGATTCATCTCTCGAAAATGAACTTCTGACTTTATTTGCAAAGCAAGTGCGCGAAAGCCTCTCTGAAATGGCATTGTGCGATGAAAACAAACGCGCAAAAATGGCCAGTGAAGTTCATCACGCCGCTGAAAGCATTGGTGCATTTGATGTTGCAGAGAAAGCGGATCGCGTTAAGGCTGATCCTGCGGATCCTATTTCATTGGCAGCGTTTTCAAACTCAGTCATCAAAGCCAGTACTTTTATTGCGTCGCTAAACCGCATCTAAGCTAAGATATTTCGTGACTTTAGGCTTGCGCTCTTAAGTACACTATGGTTTGTGTGCGGTGAAATTTATTAGGGACCCGCAAATTTAATGGCCAAAATTACATACATCTCTTCTGACGGAAAAGAATTTGTTGTTGATGCACAAAATGGATCAACAGTGATGGAAAATGCAGTGAAAAACTCAGTGCCTGGCATTGAGGCTGAATGCGGCGGCGCATGTGCTTGTGCGACATGTCACGTTTATGTCGATGAAGGTTGGACTGAGAAGGTGGGTTCACCAGAAGCTATGGAAGAAGACATGCTTGATTTTGCTTTTGAAATGAAGGCAACATCGCGTCTTTCTTGTCAGGTCACAGTATCAGATGAGCTTGATGGTCTCATCGTTCATATTCCTTCACAACAAGCCTAAAAAAAAACCTCACCACATTTAAGAGGTGAGGTGAATTGGGCGCTTGCATAAATGACATGGGAGGAACGTGATTTATACGTTCTGCGCCGGGAGTACATGTCGAATCGTAAAAACTAAACCCTGTGTAAGGGATAGCTGACGTTAATTAGTGCGACTATCCTGAAATGTTATCGATATAATTTGACAAAATAATAGGCAATTCTCATCAATTAGTTGATAAATTAGGCAGATAAGCTTTATTTCTTGACTTAAAACACGGCAATAACGAACTATTCGCATCTTGATTCCGAAAAATTGTAATTCTTCTTTTTTCCGCTATACATTCATCGCATGTGACCAATCTGTGGACATTTTTACGATATGTTGACTTCCATTCGCTCCAATATTCAGTCTTTTGAGCCAAAAACTTGGCAACTCGCGCATCAAAAAACCATGACGCTTGGACCTAAAGCTCATATCATGGCGATTATGAATGTCACGCCGGATTCATTTTCCGATGGTGCGATGATTAACAGTGTTGATGAAGCCTTGAAGTCTGCCGAGAACCATATAGCTCAAGGCGCGCATATTTTAGATATTGGCGGCGAATCTACCCGCCCTGGTGCTGATCCTGTGACCGCTCAGATGGAACAGGATAGGGTGCTGCCCGTCATCGAGGCGATTACGTCTAATTTTGAAACTATACTCTCAATTGATACCTATCGCGCATCGACCGCTGATTTGGCGATATCCGCGGGCGCACATATCATCAACGATGTGTGGGGGCTGCAGCGAGACCCCAAAATTGCAAAGGTTGCCGCAAAACATAAATCGGGTGTGTGCATTATGCATACAGGGCGCAACCGCAAGATTGACGATGATGTTATTATCGATCAATTCAATTGGTTTAAAACGTCTTTAGATATGGCAAAAGATGCTGGTATTGGACAAAATGCAATCGTGCTGGATCCGGGTTTTGGTTTTGCCAAAGAAACGACGGAAGAAAACCTATCGCTGATACTTCGCTTTGAAGAATTACATGATTTGGGCTATCCGTTTCTCATTGGTTCATCGCGCAAACGTTTCATTGGTGCACTAACGGGCCAAGATACGCAAAACCGAGATGTCGGAACATCTGCAACCTCTGTCGTTTTACGTCAGATGGGCGGTGCTATATTTCGGGTACATGATGTTGCTATAAACCGTGATGCGTTGTCGGTGGTTGATGGTTTAATCACACACGCTTTGAATGAAGGGATCACGTCTTGACAAAAACTATCAAGATCACGCTCAAGAATTGCTCTTTCTATGCTTATCACGGAGTGTTTCCGGCTGAGAAAGAAATCGGCCAGCGCTTTTTTGTGGATGTTGAATTGGATGTTAAAAAATCTGAACTGATCGCGGAAGATAAACTTGAAGGTACGGTTCATTATGGAGAAGTGTTCGCGCTTGTTGAGGACACCGTCACCAATACCAAATATGATTTGATTGAAACGCTAGCGCATTTTATTGGCCAAAATATCTGTGACAGCTTTGAACTTGTGATGAATGCAAAAGTCACAGTTCGAAAACCATCTGCGCCAATCGCAGGTGTTTTAGATTATGTTGAAGTAACTGTTGAGACAGCGCGATGAGTAATGATTTAGCCCGCGCTGCGTTGGGTATTGGCGGCAATTTAGGTGATACCAAGCAAAACCTAATCAATGTGATCAGTAATTTAGCGCATCAATTGGACGTCGAAGTTCTATCTGTCTCAAAGCTTTATAAAACCCCGCCATGGGGCAAGACGGACCAACCTGCATTTTTAAACGCGTGTATGTTGGTTGAAACAAGCCTTTCAGCGCGCCAATTGCTCGATAAATGCTTGGACATCGAGCAAAAGCTTGGGCGCGTTCGCGGTGAACGTTGGGGACCGCGGCAAGTTGATATTGATATCTTATTCTTCGGTGATGAGGTTATCGCAGAGGAGGGGCTAGAGGTTCCGCATCCACGTATGACCGACCGCGCCTTTGTCATGCAGCCATTATCAGATATCGCTCCAGACGAGATGATTTCCGGAAAACTCGTTTCTGAATGGGCCAAAGACCTTCACGATGACGCGATTGAGGTTGTTTGCGAAGACTGCGACTGGTGGATGTGAGAAGGCAACTTTTGCTGCTGGATGAAATCTCATTGTACTAAATATATTTTTCCTAACCACGCTGACAAACGATACCTGATTTATTTATTCAAACTTCCTGTTAAGTTATGCTCCAAGAAACCGGTGGGTGTCAGCTTTCGCAGCTTTTACTAAGACATTTACAAGACTGCGAATGTGTGGGTTATCTAAATCAGTCTTTCGATAAATTACCCAAAGCTCTCCGATATGATGATCTTCTGGTGGGGTGAGGGATCTTAGCCCAGGCCAGCCAGCGCCAAGAATATAAGGGAGATAAGCTGTAGTGGTGCCTGAGGCAGCCAGAGCAGCTGCTGTAAGCAGGGAGTTTGTTGAGGTGGACGTTGAGGAACCCATGGTAAGATTCCCTGTTTTGGGATTTACTCTTTCAGCACCCGTTCGGCCGAAGAATTGCACAGACCCCTCATTGAAATTCAGAGAATTGCACAAAATATCTTCTGATGTTTCAGCACCAAAATACGCCCACTTGAGGTCAGTTATTTTCCGACCAAACAAGTCCTCGTTCGAGGGTGTTGAAGGCCATAGAGAAATATCAAACTCATCTGCTGTTTGACTGGGACTCTGAGTTGTCACAGTTAAAATGATATCATGATTTGGACAAGCTTCTTTAAGAGCAAGTAAGTGATTGGCAACAAAAAAAGGGGCGATGACTTCGCTGGCGCTGATTCTGATTTTCTTCTGCATTTTGCTAATTTCAGACTTCAATGCATTGTTTGCTGCGTTTGCAATCTTCTCCATTTCGATGGCTTTTTTAACTAGGGTTTGGCCTGAGGGAGTTGGAACATATCCTTCTTCTGTTTTTCTAAATAATGGAATACCCGCTCGACTCTCAAGTTGTTCAACTCTCCGCATTAAGGTCGATAGCGCTATATCCAGAGTTTGCGCAGCGCGGTAAAGACTCTTGTTTCGGATGATCGATAAGATAATTGGATAGTCGTTCCATTCAAGCATAGTTGCATTTTTAGCATTAATACTTCTGTTTTTGCAACTATTATCAATATTCTACGTTTGCTAAGCCTTGATCGTAGTTTTAGAAAAAGGAAAAACCATGCAATTCATTTATTTAGGCCTCGCAACAGCCATTACACTTTTCGCGCTTGTCACCCACATTACAATAGGCACAACCCAGAATGCATCACCTATTTTAGATGACAAAACATTGCCAGATGATTCACGACATACTTTGACATTCTCATGGAAAGCCAACAGTGTCTTGATGTTATTGATGACAATTGCGTTTGGTAGTGGGGTCCTGAATGAGATCGGATATTTTGAACAATCCAATGAAATTGGCGTTCTCGTACTCTATAATGCTCTATTGGCCAGCGGACTTGCTATTACAGCTGCATTCGTTGCAATTCGTGCAGACGTGAATCCAATTAAATTTCCTCCGATGCCGTTATTTTTATGCATCGCAATTCTTGGCCTTTGCGGTTATTTTCTCTAACGATTTTGGTTAATTATCATGCTCATGCATAAAATGATACAAAGCTGTGAACTTCCTCAGAGCAGCCTTCTTTGGAAAAACGTCCAACCCGGAGACTTTATCGATTGCTATACTATTCCAGCTATCATCGGTCCTCGAAATGCAGCGGAAATCATTACCGATTTTCCAATCTGGGCTCGTGCACTTGTGAAGTTACGCGGTGTTATCACTGCCCCATTCGGCTTGTTGGTTGATGGACCAGACGATCCCAACAAAGTAGGACCTTTTCCTGTTGAAATTGAAACAGAGGAGGAACTCGTTGCAGGCTTTAACGATAAACATCTCAACTTCCGCGTTTCTGTTATCTCGAAAGAAGGTAACATATCGTTAGCAACTTGGGTACATGTCCACAATTGGGGTGGCCGTCTTTATCTCTTTTGTATCCTACCATTTCACGTTTTAATTGCCAAAAATGCTTTGCGACGGGTAGCCATGTAAAATAAAATGAATATCTACGTACTTCCATTGCGGATTAGGATATCAAGTTTTTTGGAAACTGCCGACATCTATATGACTGAAAAAGATGTCTGCTGTTATCTTTGGAGAAGCCGCTCGCTATTTCATTTCTATCAGTTGAATAAGACTTCCGCATGTGTCATCAAATATTACCATTCGAACCGGTCCTGCATCTACTGGCTCAACGTTAAAAACAACGCTTAGATCACCTAATTGCCGAAGCTCTATTAAAATTTATTGATTTTTGGTGATATGTTTGCGTGTCAAACATGGGGAGGTGCCGAACATCAAACGAAGTCCGCTCATAGCTTGCGCTCGAAGAGTTTGATCTATTTATGTGATGTTAAGTCGTGAGACACGTAGCGAGCTAGCGGCTCAGCCTATTTCATTGCTGTTTTGCGTGATGACTTGCGTTTTAGTGTCATGCCGATCACTGGGACCAGTGTTTTGCCAACTTTTACTGAGATCGTGACGTTCATTGTGTTGTCGTCAAGAAAATCAGCAACCATTGTGCCATCTAGTTTGTTGCGGTTGATGCCAACAACAGCACGCGATTTGTTAAAGCGTCCTGATACGATATCCAAACCCTTGCCTTTAGCGCCATCTAAAAACTTTCCGCGATAAGATGACCCTGCTTTGGTGATGACCGCATTCATTGGTTGGTTAAATACACCAACGCGGCATTTGCCATCCATAGATACGCCAACGGACTTACCTTTAACGGGGGTACCTTCCAGCGAACATGAGAATTTGGTGCCTTTGTATTTCCCTGCAACGATTTTGCCAGGACCTTTCCATGTTCCTTCAACAGAACCAAAGAAATTTTTATCATTTGCGGCAGACGCAATGCTCGCAGAACAAAGTGCTGCAATGAAAAGACCAACGACGAAGACAAAACGGTTCAAAAATTTAGACATAGAAATACCAAACAAGGTTAATACTTCCCTGAAAGTGCCTTGGAATGGTTAATGCTTGGTAAGCAAAGCGGTAAAAATCGACGAGTTCTGATCACGAAATGATACAATCAGCCACTAAATTCATTTTTTTTCGGATTTTAGCACATTCAGCTCACTTAAAAAATCGCTCAAGCTTGGGCGTTTACGTGCGCGAAAGGGCATGGGGCGTGCAACTTCCATGGCTACAATACCAAATCTTGTGGTCATGATGCCATTTACAAACCCTTCGCCAAAGCGCGCAGATATTTTAGCTGCAACCCCTTGGCCAATCATTTGCTGCACTACGCTATCACCAAGCGAGACTGCACCAGTGACAGCCAGATGCATGGCAATTGATTTTAGCAGTTTGAGCGTTCCTAAGAACCCTGGACGAACGCCATATATTTGCGAAATTCGTCTGGCGAGACGGATCATTTCAAACAAAACATAGCCTGTGTCAATCAATGCACGTGGGCTGATTGCTGTGACAACAGAGACGCGCTTTGCGGATGCCGAGATCAATTGCGTTGCTTGTTGATCTAGGTTTTTGAAAAGCTCACGCTCGGTAAACTCTATCAGGTTCACGCTATCGACGACATCATGCTCAAGATCTTTGATCGCTTGTCGTCCTTGTGATGTCATCGGATTATTTGAGACAGCATTGGTGATGCGGTTGACTAGTTTCCATGCGGTGGCGATAGACGTTGATTTATTTATCTTGCTTGTTTGTTCGCGCATGTCGCCAACAGAATTTAGCTTCATAAAGGCGGATGCTTCTTGCCATATTAAGCCAATTAATCCCAATGCCATGAAAGCTGTGAGACCAACGCCGATCCAACCCAGCCATTCATTTTGCGCAAAAAGATCTGTGATTAAATTATCTACCCACAACCCGATCGCAAGACCTATGAGGATTGTAAAGCCGCTGATAAAAATCTTGGTGAAAGAAAATTTTTTGCGCATAGGCACAGTTTCGATATGTGCGATTTGTTCTTCGTCCAAAGGCGGTGTTTCAAATGAGAATACATCCTCATCTTCAGGCGTGTATTGGATGCGGTCATCGTCGAGTTCAATCGATGCAGCTGCGCGTTTATTTGGCTTGGTTGTTTTCTCGTTCTCATGTTCATCAACTGAGAAAGATGCAGGTGCGCGCTTTGGTTTTTTACTCATTGCAAGCGGTCTCCGATAAGAAATTCCAATGCTCGATCAAGCCGAATATGCGGGATATCAAGGGGCTTTTTGGGTTGGTCGCTTTTCAATGGTGGAGGGCGGAATCGCACAAAATTGATATGTTTGAGATCTTCAAATTCTTCTTGATGATCTGAATCAACCGCTTTAAAAATTGAATCCGAATTTTCAGGTAAGTCACCGGGAAATATGGCTTTTTGTGTTTTTCCATCAAATGTCTCATCGCCCAATTGTTCACCCTCACGCGGGGTTCCAACAATGAGTTGCAATTCATCATCACCATTTTGATGAGTGGCTTCTTTGGTCGCCCTGATGGCTGCCATTGCCAATACATCCACCTCAGCACCCGTTGCATCGATCTTGACCAATGCGCGATTAACCAGCCGTTGAACAATGGCTTGTAGGTGGTCATGGCTCTCGTGGTGAAGATGGTCAGCTTTGGTGGCAGCAACCAATATTTTATCGATACGACGAGTGAATAAGTTTGCCGGAAAGCTGTTTTTGCCCGTGTTAAAACTTAGCAAAATATCACCAAGGGCACGCTCTAAATCCACTACCGCTTCGCGACCTGCATTGAGCGCTTGAAGCGCATCGATCAAAATAACTTGTCGATCCAATCGCGCGAAGTGATTTTGATAAAATGGTCTGATAACTTTTGTTTTATAGCTTTCAAACCGACGCTCCATCATCGCGAGCATACTATTTGGTTTTGTAGGTTTTCCTTCAAAACCTAAAAGTGGTGCAAAGGTGACTGCGGGCGAACCTTCCAAATCACCGGGTAGCAAAAAGCGTCCAGGAGGAAGCGTTGAAAAGGCGCGCTTGTCGTGTTTGCAATCTTTTAAATACTCAGAAAATGCACTGGCAAGTTCAATTATAGGAGGGTCTTGAAAATCAGCATCGGGATCAATTTTATTTGCAAGGTCGAGCCATTTTGAGCTTAACTCTGACCTTGGGTAGCTTTGCGCCATGTCGACTGCATTTTTTGAGAATGTTGCAAAATCCTGCGAAAGTAGCGGTAAGTCCAGCAGCCATTCACCCGGGTAATCGATTATGTCGAGATTAAGCTTTCCTGGCGAAAACATCTTTCCCCAAGAATTTTCAGTCTCAAATTCAATGGTCAATCGCAATTGTGAGATTGATCTGGTCGATTGAGGCCATAATCGTTCTTGTATTAAGCTCTCTAGATGCCCTTCATAGGAAAATCGCGGCACGTCATCATCTGGCTGCGGCTGCAAATATACTTTTGAGATTCTGCCCGAATACTTTGCATTAAAGAAAGGAAGCCTCTTTCCATGCATTAAATTGTGGATAAGTGAGGTTATAAAAACTGTCTTTCCCGCGCGTGACAAGCCTGTAACGCCGAGGCGAATAGTTGGTTGAAAAATCTCTTTGGCACGGGACGTTGCAGTATCAAAAACGCCATAAGCTTCCTCTGCGATACGGGAAACTGTCGAATATTCGGACAAGGCTACTCCAGTTTTTACGATCTGCGAAAATTAAACTCAAATTATTATCAAATCTGTGAATAATTATGCAATTAGAAACATAGGTTCTTTTTCATATAGTGTTTGAAATGAGTGATTTAAGGGATTTAAGGCCAAAAATATCATTTTACTGTCATGAAAATTCACTAAACAGCAATCCGCAAGAGGCAAGCGATCAACTTTTTACTACTTGTAAGCTGGTCCGACACTGTTTATACAGCGCTCAATAAGGCGTAAAGTTTAGGGATACAGATCATGAGTGACGGTTCAAAATTGGATTCTTATGTACCATCTAACGACGAGGAGTTCATGAATCCACGTCAGGCTGCCTATTTCAGGAAAAAGCTTACCGACTGGAAAGACGAGATCTTGCAAGGCGCGCGTGAGACAATGGGGAATCTGGCTGAAGAAAGCTCGAACCATCCCGATGTTGCGGACCGTGCTTCATCTGAATCTGACCGCGCCATAGAACTTCGTGCCCGCGATCGCCAACGTAAACTAATCTCAAAAATCGACGCAGCATTGCGCCGAATTGACGAGGGTGAATATGGCTATTGTGAGGACACTGGTGAGCCAATTAGCCTTCAGCGTCTTGATGCGAGACCAATTGCAACCTTATCAATTGAAGCTCAGGAACGTCACGAACGTCGCGAAAAAGTCTACCGAGACGAATAGGTCTCTAGCTTTTATTTAATCTTGATTTTTGCGCTTCATCAAGCAGCGCTTTGAGCTTGTTGACGCGTTCTTCGGCCGTTTCAGGAATTGGCTCCAACGGGCGTGATCGTTGTGGGTTTTGCTGAGATTGCAAAACTGAATGAAAATCATCTGTATCATCACGAACAACTGGCTTCGTTGCTTTAGTTGCCTGGGCCTGTTTGTTCGATTGTGCATCTTGAGGTGCAAAAATGCGATCTCTAGCCTGATCAAAGAAATCAATTGCGTCTTGCTCGCTATTAAGTGCGGGAGCTGAAGCTACCGATGACGATTGAATAGCATCATTTAGAGCGTTTTCAGGGTTTGGTGCTGATGCATTTTGCGATTTATGAGCGGAATTGCTTGTTTCAATCACAAGATCTGTCGGCCCACCAACCAATACAAGATGCTCTGTTCCGTCTTTTTGGATGAGAACTAGTTTTCGTTTTTGATCAACAGCGATGGTTTCTACAACAGAAAGCCGTGAGCCAGCATTAAGCTTCTGCCCAAGAGCTGCTAAATTGAATTTCTTTTTAAGAAAAAAGGCAATAACGGCGAAAAGTCCAATGGCAACGCTAACTATGAGCAATGCAAAAACCAGACTTCCCATTGGATCACTCGTTGTCTCAGTCATACAGCACCTAAATATTACGCGTATCATCTACGCAATGTTGAGTATAAGATCGTTGTAATGCGAAGTTATAGCTGATTCTCAACAAAAAATCGCGAATGGCGTGGGGATATCTTATTAATGCCCTTTCGATGTGGAAAAATTAGCTTAAATATTAGGTTTAGAGATGGAAATATGCCAGCCATCATTGCTTGAGCTATCCGAGGGGGTAGACGTGATTAACAACTGATCTGCGTCGGAATAAATTATGGATCATCAGCCCAAATCAAAATCCGCGATGAAACTCATTATTGTCGCTCTAGCGATGATAGCTTTTTCGGTCGTCTTCTTTCTCTATCGCGATCAAATAGACAATAACGTGCTTTTGATTTGTTTAGGTCTTTTGGGAATATTAGGCATATTCTTCATTGTGTCTTTAATCACTGGACTAATTGGGTTTGCACCAAAGCCTCAATCTGATCCATTTGCATTTGAAATTCTTGATAGCCAGCCGCAAGGTATTTTGATTTCAGATCAAAAAGACCGGGTTATTTATGGTAATAGTGCGTATCGCAAACTTGTTGGTGCAGATAATGAAGAAGAGTTAAAATCCATCAGCCTTCTTCTTGGGCATGACCCTGCTGCAACAGAAGCCGTTTATCGTCTCACCAGTGGCATCCGCGAAGGTAAATCTAAGCAAGAAGAATTTAGGCTCACTTCAGCACTTCATTCCATAGATGGTGAAATCGCACCACGTTGGTATCGATTGTCAGCTCGTCCGTTTTCAAGTGAAGATAAAGATGATTTCATCGCTTGGGAATTGTCCGACATCACCGGTGATAGATCTGATCAAGAACGTGTCTTTAAAGAGTTGCAATATGCAATTGATTATCTTGATCATGCGCCAGTTGGGTTTTTCTCAGCAGACCATGATGGCAATATTTTATATATCAATGCAACGCTTGCAGACTGGCTTGGGGTTGATCTAACAAGTTTTGTATCCGGCTCAATTGCCATTCCGGAAATTGTTGCGGGTGAGGGGATTGCGCTGATCAACTCGGTTCAAGCCGAGCCGGGACTTAATAGAACTGCGCAACTTGATTTGGATCTCCTTAAACAGAATGGCCAAAGTTTGCCAGTTAAGTTAGTGCATAAAGTTTCAGCAACACGTGATGGTGCCCCTGGGGAAAGTCGTACCATTGTTGTGAAGCGTGATGATGAACCAGGTGCAAATTCATCGCCTGCAGCGGCTGAAATGCGCTTTACACGGTTCTTTAATAATACCCCTATGGCCATCTCTTCTATCGATTCGGAAGGGAAGATCCTGCGAACCAATGCGCCTTTCTTGAAGATGTTTGACGGAATTGTCAGCCGATTAGATATTGAAAAAGGTGTGCAGCTAGAAACTCTCTTTAGAGAGGAAGATATCCATTCCTATAAGGAGAGTTTGGAAAAAGCTGGAGATAAGCAAGGTAATATCCCGCCATTTGATGCACGACACCCGCAAGATGATGAGCGGTTTTTCCGTTTTTACGTCAATGCCGTGATTGAGCAAGGTGATGAAAATGCGCGTGACAAGGCAATCATCTATGTTGTTGAGACCACCGAGCAAAAAGCTTTTGAATCGCAAATGGCGCAAACGCAGAAAATGAATGCCGTTGGTACATTAGCTGGTGGTATCGCGCATGACTTTAATAATGTTCTGACAGCAATATTGCTATCGTCAGATCACTTGCTCTTGTCATCTCGTCCTGCAGATAGCGATTTTGCGGATCTCATGGAAATCAAGCGCAATGCAAATCGCGCCGCGGTTTTGGTGCGCCAGTTGCTTGCCTTCTCTCGTAAACAAACAATGCGTCCATCGGTATTATCAATGACAGATGTTGTTGGTGATTTGCGCATGCTGGTAGACCGATTAACGGGCACTGATGTCAAGCTGGACGTAGAATTTGGCAAAGATGTTTGGGCTGTTAAAACGGATTTGGGTCAGTTTGAGCAGGTCTTGGTCAATTTGGCCGTTAACGCACGCGATGCCATGCCAGAAGGTGGTACGGTCACTATTCGTACCAGCAACGTTGAAGAAGCTAAGATAAAAGAGCTAAACTATCGCGGTATGACAGAGGGCGATTTTGTCTTGGTGGAAGTTGAAGATCAGGGCACAGGTATTGAACCGGAAGTTTTGGAACAGATATTTGAGCCGTTCTTTACAACAAAAGACGTGGGTAAAGGTACCGGACTTGGTCTTTCTATGGTCTATGGGATCATCAAACAATCTGGCGGCTTTATTTATACTGAATCTGAGCTTGGTAAGGGAACGACATTTAAAATCTTCCTTCCGCGCCACATTGAAGAGATCGACGAGACTGAAAATGATGCGACGGCGCCAAATGCAGACGCTGGCGCAAAATCTCAACCCGCTGTGAGCAAGAAGCCAACTGAATCCGCAGATTTAACTGGCGATTCAGCCGTTGTGTTGTTGGTTGAGGATGAAGAAGCTGTCCGGCGTGGCGGTAAGCGTATGTTAGAAACGCGCGGCTATGAAGTTCACGAGGCAGGTACTGGCGTTGAGGCGCTTGAGATTTTGGAAGAACTCAACGGTGAGATTGATATTGTTGTGTCTGATGTTGTGATGCCAGAAATGGATGGACCGACGCTGCTACGCGAATTGCGTAAAGACTATCCTGATATCAAATTCATCTTTGTATCTGGATATGCAGAAGATGCATTTGCTAAAAACTTGCCAGAAGGGGCCAAGTTTGGTTTCCTACCAAAGCCATTTTCGCTAAAACAGCTCGCAACCGCCGTTCGAGACATGCTTGATAATTAAAATTGTATCTGTTTGTATGCTGACATAAAGAATTAGTTCATCTTAATGCCTTATTTGAGGGTAATAGGTGATCCCAAACAAATTCTATGAAGGGGAATTTTATGAAAGCCCAGATTATTTCGGCTCTTGTGGCAGGCGCAGTTCTAGCCTCATGTACAACGACTGACCCATTTACTGGTCAGCAAAAGGTCAACAATACAACAAAAGGTGCAGCCCTTGGTGCCGCAGCTGGTGCTGGTCTTGGTCTTCTTGCTGGTGGTGATGATCGTAAAAATGCGCTTATCGGTGCGGGTATTGGTCTTCTTGCTGGTGGAGCAATTGGCAGCTATATGGACCAACAGGAAGCTGAGCTTCGCGCGCAACTTCAAGGGACTGGTGTAACTGTGACCCGTAATGGCAATCAGATCATCCTAAACATGCCGTCAAATATTACATTTGATGTTGGTCAATCTGCAATTAAACCTGCATTTGTTGAAACGCTTCGCGGTGTTGCTATTGTCGTGAATAAGTTCAACAAAACATTGGTTGATGTTTATGGACACACAGATTCAACTGGTGAAGATCAGTTTAACCTCACACTTTCAACACAGCGCGCGCAATCTGTTGCGGGATATCTATCCCAATCTGGTATTGATGCACGTCGCTTCCGTACACTTGGATTTGGCGAAACTCGTCCGATCGCAGATAACGGAACTGAAGCGGGTCGCGCTGCGAACCGTCGTGTAGAAATCCAACTTTCTCCACTTTCATAATCGGTTAAAATCTCGATTTCAAAATTAAACCCCGGTGATCATTCGATCACCGGGGTTTTTGTTTATGTTTGGATTATGTTTAAAGGTCAGGGCGTTAAAGCGCACATGCAATTTGTGCTGCCACGATCGCATTATTGCGAACAAGCGCAATATTTGTTTCTAAGCTTTTACCATCTGTAAGTTCAAAAATGCGGGCGAGTAAAAATGGTGTTACATCTTTGCCTGTTACCTTTTGCTCGTCGGCTTCTTTTAATGCTTGTTTGATAAAGCCATTCATCTTGCTTTGCGGAATTTCTGCGCTTTGTGGAACAGGATTGCCAACCAACAGGCCGCCATGGTCTTGAAACAGTCGGCGGGCATGCTCAAATTTTGCAATGTCTTGAGCGGTCTCAACACGCAACGGAGATGCATGGTTTGATTTTGATGACCAGAATGCAGGGAATTCATCTTGCCCAAGAGTAACAACCGGCACACCGTTTGTTTCCAATACTTCCAGCGTTTTGGGAACATCCAGAATTGCTTTTGCGCCTGCGGCAACAACGATCACGGGGGTTCTTGCAAGTTCTTGCAAGTCAGCTGAGATATCAAAGCTATCGCTCGCACCTTGGTGAACACCGCCTATACCGCCTGTAGCAAACACTGATATTCCCGCTTGATGGGCTGCCATCATTGTCGCTGCAACGGTTGTTGCCCCTGTTTTGCCTTGCGCAATTGCAAAAGCGAAATCAGCGCGTGAAAGCTTCATTGCATCTGGCGTTTGGGCCAGTTTTTCAATTGTTTCCCGTTCAAGGCCAACATGTAATTTGCCATCTAACACCGCAATTGTCGCAGGTGCTGCGCCATGATCTCGAATAAGCTGTTCGACACCTGTTGCCATTTCAAAATTGCCAGGCCAAGGCATGCCATGGGTAATGATGGTGGATTCTAACGCAACGATTGGTGCGTTTTTTGAGCGTGCGTCAGCAACTTCGGCGCTATAGATGATATCCAATTTTGTTTGCATGTGCGGCCACCTTGTTATTGGGTTTGTTCAAGTTCTTTTTGAACAAGGTCATTTGAAAGAAGAGGGTGTTGTGCACCGTTTATTGCGATTGTCAACCGCGCTGCAGCCATTCCAAACTCTAAAGCATGCTGAATTTTGTGACCATCTTCAATTTGTGCAACAAATCCCGATAATGTGGCATCTCCTGCACCTGTCACATCCACAATATTATTCACCTGTTGTGGCTTGAGTGTAACCTCATCTGAACCATTGAGATATCCCACAGTGTTATCTGCACCATTTGTGATGATGGCACCGCGCAGGCTTAGTTGTTTAAGCGAACTGCGTACTTCAAAACTATCCGATTTTGCTGTTATGGCCCTGGCTTCATTCATATTCATGGCAAGGCAATCTAGTCTTTTAATGACCGGTAGATATCGCATGACTTTCGCAGGTGAGACGGCAATTGCATACCACCGACAATCTGATGAAATGGTTTTAGATATCCTTGCCAGCACATCTTCTGGCAAATTTGCATCGGTGATTAGTATGCGGCAGCTTCTTAGATGATCAATAACATTATCTGTCAGAAAATCTTCGCAGGTTAAGCCATCATACAATTTCATATCTGCAAGCGCTGCGACCAATTCTCCGTTTTTATCAATCAGCGCAGTATAGCTCGGTGTTTTGCCTTCGCACGATACGGGCTGATCGTTTATATCAAGTGGCTTAATCGTATTTGCTACAAGCTTTGCATTTGTATCATCCGCGCGTGGAGAGATGAATGTGACGTCACGTCCAAGCCGAGATAAGTTGGCGGCAACATTAAATGCGCCACCACCAACAACTTCTTGGATTGTTCCGGGGATGCTTGCGCCTATAATATAGTCCGTCTCCATCGCACCTTTTCGATCAATATGGGCGCCACCGATTACTAAAATTGGATTCAAAACTATATACCTTTCACGAATCGTATATCATCACTTTAACAAGTTTAATGCACATGGTTATGATTTAACAGTTTTAGAAATTTTCCGTGTACAAAAATAGAACAAACAAATTTTTATTGTTATAAAACAATATCTTAATTGGGTGTTGTCAAATGAGAACAAATAGAGTACATTTAAGTTAAGTTGGCGCTTGGTTAAAGCGGTTGGTTTTAAACTTAGAGGTATCAGATCATGGGACAGAACTCCTTACGACTAGTAGAGGAAAAATCGGTGGATAAAAGTAAAGCGCTAGATGCAGCACTTTCACAAATTGAGCGCTCATATGGCAAAGGCTCAATTATGAAGCTTGGATCAAATGAGAATGTTGTTGAGATTGAAAAAGTTTCAACAGGCTCACTTGGTCTTGATATTGCGCTTGGTATCGGCGGACTACCAAAAGGCAGAATTATTGAAATTTATGGCCCAGAAAGTTCTGGTAAGACAACGCTTGCACTTCAAACAATTGCTGAAGCTCAAAAAGATGGTGGCATTTGCGGATTCATCGATGCAGAGCATGCACTCGATCCTGTTTATGCGCGTAAACTTGGTGTTGACCTTGAAGATTTGCTAATCTCTCAGCCTGATACAGGTGAGCAAGCGCTTGAAATTACAGATACGCTTGTGCGCTCTGGTGCACTTGATGTTTTGGTTATTGATTCAGTTGCAGCGTTAACACCACGCGCTGAGATTGAGGGAGAGATGGGCGATAGCCTACCAGGTCTTCAAGCTCGCCTTATGAGCCAAGCGCTTCGTAAGTTGACTGCTTCTATCTCCAAATCAAATTGCATGGTGATCTTCATCAACCAAATCCGTATGAAGATCGGTGTGATGTTTGGCTCTCCTGAAACAACAACAGGTGGTAATGCACTTAAATTCTACGCATCTGTTCGTCTTGATATCCGCCGTATTGGTGCTGTGAAAGATCGTGATGAAATCGTGGGTAACCAAACGCGTGTTAAAGTCGTTAAAAACAAAATGGCACCTCCGTTCAAGCAGGTTGAATTTGATATCATGTATGGAGCGGGGTCATCTAAAACCGGTGAATTGGTTGATCTTGGTGTGAAGGCCGGAATTGTTGAAAAATCGGGATCCTGGTTCTCCTATAACAGTCAACGATTAGGGCAGGGACGTGAAAATGCAAAACAATACCTTGCTGATAATCGTGAGACTGCTGATGAGATCGAATTATCACTTCGTCAAAACGCTGGGCTGATTGCAGAGCAATTGCTTGATGATCCTTCGGGCGGTAAAGAAGATGATGCTGCTGCTAGCGGCGACAAGTAACCCAAGATTTATGACTGATGAAAGCCACCTTCAATGGGTGGCTTTTTTCGTTTTTGGTGCTTTTGTTTATTCCAACAGCTAAAAACATATGATTTTCCCTTAGAATACCGCTCAACTCGCATTATATAGTTGATATAATTGGTTTTCGAATTTAAGAAAAATCGATGATGGATACGCATGGATACACAATTCAGGCGCATCTTTAGCTAGCGGAGTTTAAGACGGATATGAGTAGTGTAAACGATATAAGGTCGGTTTTCTTAGATTACTTTAAGGGGCAAGGGCATGAAGTTGTGTCTTCAAGTTCACTGGTGCCTCAAAATGATCCAACATTGATGTTTACAAACGCCGGTATGGTGCAGTTTAAAAACGTCTTTACTGGTCTTGAACAACGTCCGTACAATACTGCAGCAACATCGCAAAAATGTGTCAGAGCTGGTGGCAAGCACAATGATCTAGATAATGTTGGTTATACCGCACGTCACCACACTTTCTTTGAAATGTTAGGTAACTTTTCATTCGGCGATTACTTTAAAGAACAAGCCATTACCCATGCTTGGGAATTAATTACGAAAGAATATGGTCTACCAAAAGACAAGTTACTTGTGACTGTTTACTCAGAAGATGAGGAAGCTGCTGATCTATGGAAAAAGGTCGCTGGATTTGGTGATGATAAGATCATCCGTATTTCAACGAGCGATAACTTCTGGTCAATGGGTGACGTTGGGCCTTGCGGTCCGTGTTCTGAGATCTTTTTTGATCATGGCGACCATATTTGGGGTGGACCTCCAGGATCACCTGAAGAAGATGGCGATCGTTTCATAGAAATTTGGAACCTTGTCTTCATGCAATATGAGCAGGTGACTAAGGAAAATCGCCAAAACTTACCTAAGCCTTCTATTGATACAGGCATGGGACTTGAGCGTATTGCTGCCGTGCTGCAAGGTAAACATAATAACTACGAAATTGATTTGTTTGAAAAACTCATTCGCGCATCAGAGGAAGCAACCGGCGTTAAGGCTGAAGGTGATCAATTGCCAAGCCATCGCGTGATCGCTGACCATTTGCGTGCATGTAGTTTCTTAGTTGCTGATGGTGTTTTGCCATCAAATGAGGGGCGTGGCTATGTCTTGCGCCGGATCATGCGTAGAGC
The DNA here is from genome assembly GCA_039986595.1 of Lentilitoribacter sp. GTDB lineage: Bacteria > Pseudomonadota > Alphaproteobacteria > Rhizobiales > Rhizobiaceae > Lentilitoribacter. Next base: position 312,831 of record JBDWQJ010000005.1, on the reverse strand, counting down.
AATGCGCCATGCCAATTTGTTGGGCGCTAAAGATCCGCTTATGCATAAGCTTGTGCCTAGTCTCGTTCTTGAAATGGGCGATGCATTCCCTGAATTACGTCAAACCGAAGATTTGATCAAAGAAACGTTTGAAATTGAAGAAGTGCGTTTCCAGCGCACCTTGGGTCGTGGCTTGCAGCTTTTAAATGAAGCAACGGATGGTATGGGTGAAGGTGATGAGCTAAAAGGTGATGTTGCCTTTAAGCTTTATGATACATTTGGTTTCCCGCTTGATTTGACGCAGGATGCATTGCGCGCACGCTCAATTGATGTCGATGTTGATGGATTTAATGCATCGATGGAAAAGCAAAAGGCAGAAGCGCGCGCGAACTGGTCTGGGTCTGGTGATGCTGCATCTGAAGCTGTTTGGTTCTCGGTATTTGATCGCGTCGGCCCAACGGAATTTCTTGGCTATGATAAGCTTTTAGCTGAAGGTGTTGTTCAAGCAATTGCTTTAGATGGCGATGAAGTTGAAGGAGCAACAAAAGGCCAAAAAGTCGATCTCGTCTTTAACCAATCTCCATATTATGCGGAAATGGGTGGTCAGATTGGTGACAGCGGCAAAGTCGTATTTGAAAATGGTGGGATAGCTAAGATTTCATCTGTATCTAAAAAGGCCGATGGTTTGTTTGTTCATCATGCAGACATGCAAGAAGGTTCGATCAAAACGGGTGCTGCCGGTCGTTTGGAAGTAAATTCTGAACGCCGTGCAGATATCTGCCGTAACCACTCAGCAACACATTTACTGCATGAAAGCCTCCGCCAAGTTCTTGGTGAACATGTGGCCCAGAAGGGTTCTCTTGTATCTGAAAATCGTTTGCGGTTTGATTTCTCACATCAAAAGCCAATTGGTGATGAAGAATTGCAAGCAATTGAGAGTATAACCAATGAAGTTGTGCTGCAAAGCAGTCCAGTCACCACCCGCGTTATGGGTGTGGATGATGCGGTTGAAGCCGGTGCACGTGCTTTGTTTGGCGAAAAATATGGCGATGAAGTTCGTGTGGTCGCCATGGGTGAACAAGTTGCAGGTTCAAACCACGATGGCCAGTTCTCTGTCGAATTATGTGGTGGTACGCATGTTGCCAATACCGGTGAAATTGGTGTTGTGACAGTTGTTAGCGAAAGTGCAGTTTCTGCAGGTGTCAGACGTATTGAAGCGCTGACTGGCGATGCGGCACGTGATCATTTTAGAACACAGGAACAAAACCTAAAAGCTGCTGCTGCTGCCTTAAAGGTCACACCATCTGATGTTGCGCCTCGTGTTGCGCAATTGCTTGAAGAACGTAAACAGCTTGAAAAAGAATTGTCCGACGCAAAACGCCAATTAGCTATGGGTGGCGGTTCTGAAGGTGATCAGCCTGAAAACGTAAATGGCACCAAGTTCTTAGGTAAAGTTGTTGAAGGCATTGGCGGTCGTGAATTAAAAGCACTCGCAGATGATGGCAAGAACTCTTTGGGATCTGGTGTTGTCGTATTTGTTGGCCTTGATAATGGCAAAGCTGGCGTTGTTGTTGGGGTAACTGATGATCTAACGGATAAGTTCAGCGCTGTTGACTTGGTTCGTGCGGCATCTGAAGCTGTTGGTGGCAAAGGTGGCGGTGGTCGCCCTGATATGGCGCAAGCGGGTGGTCCGGATGCTTCAAAAGCTGATGCTGCCGTTGAAGCTGTGAAATCGCTTCTTTAGATTTTTTATAATTACACATTAAAAAGGCCCGCGAAAATCAATTTCGCGGGCCTTTTTGAATCAATTTCTTAGCTTTTTGATTTAAGCCATTGCTTTTTGCAAGTTTTCATCAACTTTGTCTAAGAAGCCTGTTGTCGATAACCAAGGCTGATCTGGACCGATTAGAAGTGCCAAATCTTTCGTCATGTAACCTGATTCAACTGTGTCGACGCAGACTTTTTCAAGCGTAAGTGCAAACTTAGCAAGATCAGCATTGTCATCAAGCTTCGCACGGTGTGCAAGGCCACGTGTCCAAGCAAAGATAGATGCGATTGAGTTTGTTGAAGTCTCTTCGCCTTTTTGATGCTGACGGTAGTGACGTGTCACTGTGCCGTGAGCAGCTTCTGATTCAACTGTACGACCATCTGGTGACATAAGAACAGATGTCATCAGGCCAAGTGAACCAAAGCCCTGTGCAACTGTGTCAGACTGAACGTCGCCATCATAGTTTTTACAAGCCCAAACATAACCACCAGACCATTTAAGGTTTGAGGCAACCATGTCATCGATCAAACGATGCTCGTACCAGATTTTAGCTTCTTCGAATTTTTCTTTAAATTCGTTTTGGTAAACTTCTTCAAAGATGTCTTTAAAGCGACCATCATACACTTTTAGAATTGTGTTTTTAGTCGATAAGTAAACTGGCACGCCGCGCTGAAGGCCATAGTTCATAGACGCACGAGCGAAGTCCTCGATAGATTTATCAAGGTTATACATACCCATAGCGATACCAGAAGAAGGCGCATCAAAGATGTCGTATTCTTGTTCTGTGCCATCTTCACCGACAAATTTCATTGTCACTTTACCTTTGCCCGGGAATTTGAAATCCGTAGCGCGGTATTGGTCACCAAATGCGTGACGACCAACGATCACTGGCTTTGTCCAACCTGGGACAAGACGAGGTACGTTTTGACAGATGATTGGTTCACGGAAGATCACGCCACCCAAGATGTTGCGGATTGTGCCGTTTGGTGAACGATACATTCTCTTAAGGTCAAACTCTTCAACACGCGCTTCATCAGGCGTAATCGTCGCACATTTAACACCAACACCGTGTTCTTTAATTGCGTTTGCCGCATCTACAGTGATTTGGTCATCTGTCGCGTCGCGGCTTTCCATACCGAGATCATAATATTTCAGATCAATATCGAGATATGGATGGATGAGTTTATCTTTGATAAACTGCCAAATGATGCGAGTCATTTCATCGCCGTCTAATTCAACGACTGGATTGTCGACCTTAATTTTTGCCATGTTGCAAACCTTTGTTCTGGAAGTAATACAGACACTACTTAATTCTATTTTTCTAAAGATGCGCCCTCATAGCAAAGCATTTGTTGCGGTGCAATGTTTTGAGGCAATAAAGCTTGTAGTTAACAAATAAAACCTAACAATTGCAGGCTGTGCTTTTCATTTAACATGATATATGGCACAGGAAATTCGAATAATTGTAGTATGGATTGGAAAAAATGGCTGGCTCAAACTCCAAGCGTGAGATGTTAACTGAAGGACCAATTGTGATTTTGGTTGAGCCACAATTAGGTGAAAATATTGGCATGGTTGCGCGCGCAATGGCAAATTTTGGTTTGTCGGAGTTGCGATTGGTGGCCCCGCGCGATGGTTGGCCAAATGAAAAGGCAGTCTCTGCCGCAGCTAAAGCTGATCACATAATCGATGGTGCAATTGTTTATAATACTCTGCGAGAGGCAATTGCTGATGTGAATTTTGTTATGGCCACAACGGCAAGAGAACGAGATGGGCATAAACCTGTTCAGGGGCCTGTGACTGCTGCGCAAGATATGCGCGCGCGTCATAACAAGGGTGAACGTGTTGGGCTATTATTTGGCCGTGAACGCATCGGCTTGCGAAATGATGAAGTGGGGCTTGCTGATGAGCTTGTCACATTCCCGGTTAATCCAGCTTTCGCATCTCTCAATATTGCCCAAGCAGTGCTGTTGATGTCGTATGAATGGCTGAAAAGCGGCCTGCAATCTGAAACTGACATCCCGCATGAGGTTCGTTCATTTGAACCTGCGCCGAAAAATCTCTTACACGGATTTTTTGATCAAATTGAAGAAGCTCTTGAAGTGCGGGGTTTTTTCCGGTCAGAGAAGAAAAAACCGGCGATGATCGAAAACTTAAGAGCCGTGCTGACACGCCCTGAATTTTCAACCGATGAAGTTCATTTTTTGCGCGGGGTTATATCTTCATTAGATCGTTTTAGTAGATCTGCCCCAAAAGGGTCATCAAGACCTGGCTTAGGTGGTTCTAACGAAGATGATAATGGAAAGATGTAAATTTGCTTGAACCTAGCCAACGCCCAGTTTTATTATTTGATAGCGGAATTGGAGGGCTCACAGTCCTGAGACAAGCGCGGGTACTCGCACCTGAACGACAGTTTATTTATGTCGCAGATGATGAAGCGTTTCCCTATGGTTCTTGGCAAGAGGGCGAGTTAGAAACACATATCGTTGCGTTAATGGGCAGATTAATTAAGGTTTACAGACCCGAACTTGTGATCATCGCCTGTAATACAGCCTCCACGCTTGTTATGCCTGCGTTACGAGATGCATATCCAGAAATTAAATTTGTTGGGACTGTGCCGGCGATTAAACCTGCTGCTGAGCGCACAAGTTCTGGGCTTATATCGGTTTTGGCGACGCCCGGGACAGTCAAACGTGCATATACACGAGACCTTATTCAATCTTTTGCGCAAAGCTGTCATGTGCGCTTAGTGGGTTCAGAAGACTTAGCTGGGCTTTGCGAAGCTTATATGCGCGGAGATGTTGTTGAACGCTCGCAACTGACACCAATTGTAGATCAATGTCTGTTAGAAAAAGATGGCAAACGCACAGATATCGTCGTGCTTGCGTGCACGCATTATCCATTTCTGGTCAATAAATTTCGTCAGGTGGCAAAATGGCCAGTTGATTGGCTCGATCCAGCTGAAGCGATTGCGCGCCATGCCATTAGTTTATTGGACCGGAAGGGGAATGATCAATTTATCCCCAAGCATGATATTGCGATTTTCACATCTGGTCAGGTCAGCTTTGCCAAAGCCCAATTGATCAAGGGCTTTGGTTTAACAATCACAAAATAATGTCTTAATTAGCGAAGACGCTTAGATGGTCTTGGTTCTGGAACCAATTCGCCATTAAGACGGCGATCAAGATAGTCGGCACATTCTGCAATCAACGCATCAGTTTTATCAGTAAAGAAGTGGTTGGCTTCAAGCATTGTTTGTTGTGTGATCAAAATGCCTTTTTGTGTGCGCAATTTATCAACAAGTGCCTGAACATCTTTCTCAGGTGCAACACGATCATCGTCGCCATGGATAATTAAACCAGAAGACGGGCAGGGTGCTAAGAAAGAGAAGTCATAGGTGTTTGGCTGAGGCGCAATAGACATAAAGCCCTCAATCTCAGGACGGCGCATAAGAAGCTGCATGCCAATCCAAGCACCAAATGAATAACCCGCAACCCAGCAATTTTTAGAATCAGGATGTAAAGTTTGGATCCAATCAAGCGCAGCGGCTGCATCGGACAATTCGCCTGCACCATGGTCAAATTGACCCTGACTTCTGCCAATTCCGCGGAAATTAAAACGAAGTGTTGTAAACCCGCGTTGTTGGAACATATAAAATAGATCATAAACGATCTTATTGTTCATTGTCCCACCAAATTGCGGATGGGGGTGCAGAATAATAGCGATTGGTGCGTTTTTCTCAGTACCAGGTTGATAACGACCTTCTAGGCGGCCACTTGGACCATTAAAAATCACCTCAGGCATATTTACTCCAATTTATTTGGCCTAATCTTCCCAAAAAATTCTGGGTCAATCAGGGAATTCGTTACGCAAGCCTTGACGAAGACTAAAGGTCTTACTAGAAGCTAGTTTAGAATTATTCAAAAGTAGCTTACGGTGCGCGATACTTAATTGTCGAAGCTTCATAGGCCAAGCGAGGTCAAAAATTCAAGCATAAACGTCATGAAAGTGAAAATGCTTGTAAAAAGGTTGATTTTTAAAGATGCAAACACGGGTTTACATGGATTATAACGCAACCGCGCCACTTCTTGAGGGCGCGCGCGATGCCATGTTGTCATCCATGGAAGAGCTTGGAAATCCCTCATCGGTACATAAAGAAGGGCAGCAGGCGCGAAGAATCATAAATTCAGCCCGTGATCATCTTGCAAAACTATGTTCTGCAGAAGCTGCACATATCACATTTACCTCTGGCGCCACCGAAGCTGCTACACATCTGTTAACGCCGCGTTATAAAATGGGTCGCTCTGGTTTAAATATATCAAAACTCTATGTTTCAGCTGTCGAACATCCTTGTCTTTTAACAGGTGGGCGATTTTCAGCTGAAGATGTCGTTGTTATTGGTGTAGATGCGCATGGCCGCATTAATCTTGACGAACTTGAAACGCAATTGTCAGGTCACGACCAGTCTCAAGGTTTACCGATGTTGGCCTTGCAAGCGGCAAATAATGAAACAGGGGTTCTTCAACCAATCAGAGATGCTGTAGCATGCGCGCGTTCTCATAATGCATTAGTGGTCATAGATGCAGTGCAATTGCTCGGCAAAAAACCCATATCGATTGCTGAGATGGATGCTGATTTTCTCATCGTGTCATCACATAAGATTGGTGGGCCCAAAGGTGTGGGAGCGATAATCTCAAAAGGTGAGATTTTAATGCCATCACCTTTGATCGTTGGCGGCGGCCATGAAAAAGGTCATCGCGCCGGAACAGAGAATTTAATTGGGATAAGTGGCTTTGGTGCGGCTTGTGAAGTTGCCTTAAAGAACCTACATGTGTTTTTAGATATTGGAAACAAACGTGATCAATTAGAGCAAAAAATGCAAAATTTAGCTTCTGATTTAGTGATCCATGGCAAGGGTGTTGAACGTATAGACAACACAACGTGTTTTACCTTGCCGGGGATGAAATCAGAGACAATGCAAATTGCTTTTGACATGGAGGGGATTGCAGCTTCGTCGGGGTCTGCGTGTTCGTCGGGTAAGGTGAGTGAAAGCCATGTTTTGGTGGCAATGAATGCAGATGCACATTCAGGAGCATTGCGAGTGAGTATGGGGCCTAAAACCTCGGATGAAGATGTCGAGAGATTTCTACAAGTATTTGAAAAGATGAATGAAAGGCGTTTGTCGCGCCAATCAGAAAAGTTAGCTTCTGTATAGTTGCTAGAATAAATTCAAGGCAAAGGCTTTGAGCAATCATGACAAACCTACTCATTGCTATTGGGGCGAGGTGGGTTTGTGAATAAAGGAGTATTCCATGCCAGCGGTGCAGGAAACAATTGACCAGGTCAAAGAGATTGATATTGACCAGTATAAATACGGTTTTTCAACGGATATCGAAGTTGATAAGGCTCCCAAAGGTTTAAATGAAGATATTATCCGCTTCATTTCTGCCAAAAAGGATGAGCCGCAGTGGATGCTGGATTGGCGTTTGGCAGCTTACGAGCGTTGGTTGACAATGGACGAGCCGGATTGGGCGCGTGTCAATTATCCGAAAATCGATTTCAACGACATCTATTATTACGCAGCGCCAAAGGGCCAAAACGGCCCGATGACCATTGATGATGTTGATCCTGAATTGCTCCGCACATACGAAAAGCTCGGCATTCCTCTTAGTGAGCAGGAAGTGCTCGCTGGTGTTCAGCAGCGTAAAGTTGCCGTGGATGCTGTGTTTGATAGTGTATCAGTGGTCACAACTTTTAAAGAAGAGCTGTCAAAAGCTGGCGTAATTTTCATGTCAATTTCTGAGGCGATCCGCGAATATCCTGAGCTCGTTCAGAAATACCTTGGCTCAGTCGTTCCTGCAACTGACAACTATTACGCAACACTCAATTCTGCGGTGTTTACCGATGGTTCGTTTGTGTTTGTACCAAAGGGTGTTCGTTGCCCGATGGAATTGTCGACTTATTTCCGCATTAATGAAGAAAACACAGGTCAGTTTGAGCGCACGCTCATCATTGCAGAAGACGAAGCCTATGTGTCTTATCTTGAGGGCTGTACTGCACCGCAACGTGATGAAAATCAGCTGCATGCCGCTGTTGTTGAACTGGTTGCAATGGATGATGCTGAGATTAAATATTCAACTGTTCAAAACTGGTATCCGGGCGATAAAGACGGAAAAGGCGGTATTTACAACTTCGTGACAAAACGTGGTGACTGCCGCGGTAAGAACTCGAAGATTTCTTGGACGCAAGTTGAAACCGGTTCTGCTATCACATGGAAATATCCTTCTTGCATTTTGCGTGGTGATGGTTCCCGTGGTGAGTTTTATTCAATTGCGGTGTCTAACGGTCATCAGCAAGTGGATTCAGGCACCAAGATGATCCATTTGGGTAAAAACACTTCCAGCCGCATTATCTCAAAAGGGATTTCAGCTGGTGTGTCACAAAACACCTATCGTGGCCAGGTTTCTGCGCACCGAAAAGCGGCCAATGCACGAAACTTTACGCAATGTGACTCTCTTCTAATTGGCGATCAATGTGGTGCGCACACTGTGCCTTATATCGAAGCTAAGAATGCATCTGCACAATTTGAGCATGAAGCAACAACATCAAAGATCTCAGATGATCAGTTGTTCTACTGTTTGGCGCGCGGCATTCCGGAAGAGGAAGCAATTGCGCTGATTGTGAATGGGTTTGTGAAAGAAGTCATTCAAGAATTGCCAATGGAATTTGCCGTTGAAGCGCAGAAATTGATTGGAATTTCACTGGAGGGGAGTGTGGGCTAATGGATTTGACAGCTATTGCTTGGTACGCAGCTATTTGTGGGGCGCTTTCAGCGCTTGCACCAGTATTTGGCGGACGAACGACGCGCATTATCGTCGGAGCAGCAGTTGGCATTATCGCAGCAAGCCTTTTCCCTTTAGCCAAGAGCCTTATGGGTTATTAATCACGGATTTTGAGAGATCGATCCGAATATAAATTTAGCTGAGTGCAGCATAAAAAGTGAGATAGAAATGTTAGAAATTAGAGACCTACATGCGAAAATCGCAGACACAGATACCGAGATTATTCGCGGTCTTAACCTGAAAGTTGAAGCCGGCGAAGTTGCAGCCATTATGGGACCAAATGGTTCTGGTAAATCAACATTGTCATACATCCTTGCAGGTCGTGAAGATTATGAAGTGACATCAGGCGATATCATTTATAATGGGGAATCTGTGCTTGAAATGGATCCATCAGAGCGTGCTGCTAGCGGCGTTTTCCTTGCGTTCCAATATCCTGTGGAGATCCCAGGTGTTGCGACAATGGAATTTTTGAAAACGGCAATGAACGAGCAGCGTAAAGCGCGCGGTGAAGAAGAGCTTTCCATTCCTGATTTCATCCGCAAAGTGAAAGAAGCTGCTGGTGATCTTAAAATCGACATGGCGATGCTAAAGCGTCCGCTTAATGTTGGTTTCTCAGGTGGTGAGAAGAAGCGTGCTGAAATCTTGCAGATGAAACTGCTTGCACCGCAGCTTTGTGTGCTTGATGAGACAGATTCAGGTCTTGATATTGATGCGCTGAAAATCGTGTCTGACGGTGTAAACGCGTTGCGTGATCCAAACCGCGCTGTTGTTGTGATCACCCACTACCAACGTCTTCTGGAGCATATCGTACCTGATAGCGTTCATGTTCTTTACAAAGGCCAAGTCATCAAATCGGGCGACAAGTCATTGGCGCTTGAGCTTGAAGAAAATGGCTATGCAAATGTAATCGAGGCTGCTGCTTAATCCTGAAATTTCAGATCTAAGCATTGTAATTCACCTCCTAGGAGATTTCTGATGAACGTTCAGAGTAAAATTGATAAAACTGCAGCAGAAGAAGCGCTTTCAGAGCATTTTTTGAATTCGCTTGGCAGCCTTCCTGGTTCGCCAAATGTCGTGCAGGGTCGCGATAAAATGTTTGCTGCGCTGTTAAAAGATGGCCTGCCAACACGCCGTGTTGAAGCTTGGCACTATACCGATCTGCGCCGCTTGCTAAATTCTGTGCCAGCTGGACAAGTGGACGGACATGCCGCAGCAGAAGCTGGTCTTGTTGAAAATGCAAAAGTGCTTTCGATCCTTAATGGCCAAATAGCTGATGATTTTGGAACATTACCGGAAGGTGTTAGTGTATCGAGCTTTAAAGATGCGCTTGCAGATGGATCGGCTGATTTGCATTTTGCAGATACTGAAGCTGATGATGCAATTGGCCAGTTAAATGGCGCATTCGTATCTGATGGCTATAAAATTGATGTTGCTGCAGATGCTAAAGTCGAAGCGCCGATAGAAATTCAATTTGTGCAAAGTGCTGGGCAGTCTCATACACGCTTACCTGTTGCGTTTGGTGAAAATTCAAACGCTACATTTATCGAACGCCATATTGCAGCTGATGAAGACGAAGTTTTGACCAGCTCTGTGAGCCATTTAACAGTCGGCAAGGGCGCTCATGCACGCTGGGTTATTGTGCAAGGTCAAAACGTTCAGTCAACACATCTTGGTCAGGTCAATATCGACCTTGCAGAAGATGCAAAGCTTGAGCTTTATGTGGTCAATGCTGGTGGACAGCTTGTGCGCCAAGAAATTGTTGCAGCTGTAAACGGTTCAGGTGCTGATCTTATCTTGCGCGGGGTTAATCTACTTGGTGGCAACACACACACTGATGTGACGCTTAAACTTGGTCATAACGTTCCAAATACAACATCAAATGAAACGTTCAGAAATGTTGTGTTTGATAAAGCTAAGGGTGTGTTCCAAGGTCAGATTAAAGTGGCGCAGATCGCTCAGAAAACTGATGCGCAAATGGCATGTAATACGCTGTTACTATCAGATGATGCTGATTTTTCAGCCAAGCCTGAGCTTGAGATTTTTGCAGATGATGTGATCTGTGCGCATGGTGCGACTGTTGCGGATATTGATCCAGCGCATTTGTTTTACTTGATGGCGCGCGGGATTACTGAAAAATCAGCTCGTGGTCTTTTGGTCAAAGGTTTTGTTGCCGAAGTTGTGGAAGATCTTGAGGATGAAGCGATTGTAGAAGCTCTTGAAAACATCATCTCAGAATGGTTGCAAAAAAATGGCTAATATCGAAGGCTATGATGTTGATGCTATTCGGCGGGATTTTCCTATCCTGTCGAAAGAAGTTTACGGTAAGCCACTGGTTTATCTAGACAATGGTGCGTCAGCTCAAAAGCCAAAAGCGGTAATTGATGCAATTACGCATGTTTATGAAAATGAATATGCGAATGTGCATCGTGGATTGCATTATATGTCAAATGCTGCAACGGATGCTTATGAAGGTGCGCGCGAAAAAGTGCGTAGCTTCTTAAATGCGCCATCTGTTGATAATATCGTCTTCACGAAATCATCGACTGAAGCGATCAACACGGTGGCCTATGGCCATGGTTTGATGGAGCTTGGCGAAGGTGATGAGATCCTTATCTCGATTATGGAGCATCACTCAAATATCGTCCCGTGGCATTTTGTGCGCGAGCGCAATGGCGCCAAGGTTGTTTGGGCGCCTGTGGATGAGGAGGGTGCTTTTCATCTGGATGATTTTAAGGCTTGCATCACCGATAAAACCAAGATGATTGCCATCACGCAAATGTCAAACGCGTTTGGGACTGTGGTTCCGATTAAAGAGATTTGCCAGATTGCTAAAGAACGCGGCATTCCGGTGCTGGTTGATGGTTCGCAAAGTGCGGTGCATATGCCAATTGATGTGCAGGATTTAGATTGTGATTGGTTCGTCATGACCGGGCACAAGCTTTATGGCCCATCTGGTATTGGTATTCTTTATGGCAAAAAAGATCGTTTGAGCGCTATGCGCCCATTTATGGGTGGTGGTGAGATGATCTTGGATGTGACTGAAGATGATGTCACTTATAATGATCCGCCACACCGTTTTGAAGCGGGTACTCCGCCGATCGCACAGGCGATTGGATTGGGTGCTGCACTTGATTACATGGATAAGATTGGCCGTGATAAAATCGCAGCCCATGAAGCAGATCTTGTTGCCTATGCACATAGCCAAATGAGCGGGATTAATTCTCTACGCATTTTGGGCAATGCACCGGGAAAAGGCGCTATCGTTTCGTTTGAAATTAAGGGCGTACATGCTCATGATATTTCCATGGTGATTGATCGTTCTGGCGTTGCCGTTCGTGCAGGGACCCATTGTGCGCAACCGCTGTTGAACCGTTTTGGTGTTACATCCACATGTCGTGCCTCATTTGGTATGTATAATACGCGTGCTGAGGTTGATGCATTGGTGACCGCGCTGGACAAAGCGCGAGCATTTTTTGAATAATTGGAGCTTATTATGAGCAATGAAGATCAAACGCCTGAGGGTGCTGGTGAGAACACCGAAGCTGGCCCAAATGAAATAGATCGTACATTCACGGCAACTGAAATCTCTCAAGAAGAACTTGCGCGTTTGACGGATGATATCGTCGCGGCGCTTAAAACCGTATATGATCCTGAAATACCGTCTGATATTTATGAGATTGGTCTGATATATCGTGTTGATATCGAAGATGATCGCATGGTCAAAATCGAAATGACACTAACGGCGCCTGGTTGTCCTGTTGCTGGTGAAATGCCGGGTTGGGTTGAAAACGCCGTGAGTGCTGTTGAAGGCGTGTCCGGTGTTGAGGTTTCAATGACGTTTGATCCACCTTGGACACCTGATCGCATGTCAGAAGAAGCGCAAATCGCCGTAGGTTGGTATTAACGCTTGATTCTTTTACCCCAGACTGTGTTGTGAGTTGCTCAAAGTATCGGACGTACTCCTTCGCACCTCGCGCCTTGTCTGAGATGAAATTATCGTCGCGTTGCTGATACTTAGATTTTTAAACCCACGTTTAATTAAGTTGGGACATTCATTTCCATCTTATAGGCTTGTTTGTTAAGGTATCAGTGATTACATTATCCCACAGATGAATATCGGGCCTTTAACCCGATTATTTTGGAGAATATGATGGGCTTTGAAGTCGTCAAACTTACCGATGCTGCCGTTGAGCGCATCAAAGAAATTGTTTCAGCTTCGGATCAAAATCCTGAAGGCATCCGTGTCGGCATTAAAAAAGGTGGCTGCGCGGGGATGGAATACACCGTCGATTTAGCGGTCGAGGTCAACTCGAAAGACGATATGGTTGAAAGCGGTGGCGTTAAAGTCTTCGTTGCACCTGAAGCGACATTGTTCTTGCTCGGCACCGAGATGGACTTTGAAGTGACGACGCTTCGCTCAGGATTTGTATTCAATAATCCTAACCAGACATCTGCATGTGGTTGTGGCGAATCTGTCGAGCTAAAGCCTGCTGATTTGGCCGCGTTGGCCGAAAAAGGTGAACCGGTTATCCGCGCTGAATAATCAAAACATTTAGTTTGATACAGCTTTCCGCAGTTCTTTAACGCGCGTCTTGTCGAGTTTTGTCAGCTGATTACTCTTATTAAATGGCTGCTTAAGATTAAATGCAAACGGCGTTGAACCATTATCGTGCAGGTATTCCAATCGTTTTGCACCGTCTTTCCAAATAGGCATTTTATCATCCTTGATCCACCAAAGTGCAAAAGGTGGCCAGTAACCATCTAAAAACCATTCATGGCCGCGTTTATATGCTTTTGCGTGCAAGCCGTAATAGGTGAAGTGGAACAAGCTTTCCAAATCTTCCCATAGCGATAAAGTCGCTGGACACCAGCCATCGCCTTTTTCTTTATAAAATCGCGGATATATCTCATCCCCCCATGGGGAAGGGCCGGGATCGCTCGCATAGCCTGATCTTGTGATAAACCCTGGAAATTCATCGGCATGCTCAAAAATGGGATCATTATAGGCGCTAAAGCTGTCGTTTAATGGATGATCAGCTGGTTCTTTGAAGATGCCGAAGGTGTAAACAGCTAATTTCATGTCGCTAATATTCGGTATTGAGTGCCTTCGAGTACAATAGCCGTTAGCTCTTGTGTTTCATATGCCATCGTATCGGCATTGATGCGGTTTTGTTTGATTTCAATCGGATGATGCGGGGTATGGCCATGCACAATCACTTTTTCAAAAAGCCCACCATAGGAAATGAAATCATTACGAATACTCATCAGATCATGGTTAGATTGCTCATCCATAGCAATGCCGGGTCTCACACCCGCATGGGCAAACAAATAGTCACCTTCTATTTGGCTGAATAGCAATTCGCCAATGAACTCAATATGCGAGCGTGGCACGGATTGTAAAAGCGCGTCGCGGAAGGCGAGCATTTCTTCATCGCTCACAGACAGGTGCACTGGTTGCACACCATAAGAAAGCGCGCATTCCGCCCCGCCGTATGTTAAAAACGAATATGCTGTGGCGATCGGATCATCTAGAAAGCGGATCAGCTTTTCTTCATGATTGCCCTTAAGGCATGAGACATGTTCATTGCTGGCCATCAAATTGATGAGATATTGAATGCAGCCTTTGGAATTTGGTCCACGGTCAATATAATCACCTAGATGAATAATTTTATGATGTTTTACTGGGTTCTTTGCCAGGTCATCTGAGATTAAATCATGGATTTTAAACAGTAGATCAAGATAGCCGTGCACATCACCAATGGCATAGATGCGGGTATCTTGCGGTGTTTGTGCTTCACCCAGTGCAATATTGCTCATGGTTATTTCCAATTATTCATAGATTTAGTTGGTAATTACGCGCGTTTAAAAATCGATCTTCATCCCATCTATGCCAATATGCAAGTCTCCTTGCCAGTGCTGTCGCACTGCATCGATCCAATCTTGTTCAGTAATGCTTGGATCTGCGCCGGGAACAAGGTGATTAAGCGCTAGGATTTTTATGTTTGCTGCGCTTGCAATCTTTCCCACATCAACAGCATCTGTATGGCTTTGTAATAAATGATTTTTAAGGCGACCATCGGTGACCCCAAGGCTTTTACACAAAGCATCAACACCCTTTATTAGCAACGCTTCATGCACCAAAACATCACTACCTTTGGCAAAGTCTGCAAGTGCAGGCATATAGGTTGTATCACCTGACAGCGTTACTGCCTTTTGGTTTGATTGAATGCGAATGGCATAGCTTTCTTCAATCGGCGGATGGAGGTTTTTGATCGCGGTGATCATAAGATTATCGTCTTGATGTATCTCACCCTCAGTGATTTCCTCAAAAGATAGCAAATGGGAGATGTCGCAGCGACCTTCATCTTCAATGCGCAGATCAATGTCGAATTTCATCGACAGCAAAAATCCGTTCCAGTAATCCTGTAGACCTTTCGGGCCAATGACTTTGATAGGTTTATTCAAACCTGCCGTCCATGCAGTATGAAACAACGGGCCTAATTCAAGATAATGATCTGAATGCAAATGCGTGATGATGATCATATCAATCTCATTAAGTTCCACACCTTGATCGCAGATCCCGCGACTGACACCAAGACCCGCATCGATGAGGATGTTTTTGCCAGCGATTTGCACCAAGTTAGAGCAGGGCATATTGGAACCTGGTTTGATTGCCGGTCCGCCTTTAACACCTAGCAATGCGACGCTTGCATGAGACATAGTATTTTCACTTTTGTTATTCGAATTTGCGATAAATCTAGATGTATTTAGATGCCTATGCCAGTATGTATTTTGTTTGAAATCCGTAAATGGCAGAATAAATGGCGCAGCTAAAGTTTGATCCGCTCTCAAAAGAGTTTTCTGAAAATCCATATGAGATCTATGCGTCTTTGCGCGCGCTGGATGAGCCGTATTATTTTGCTGAACAGGATATGTATCTGCTTTCGCGCTATGAAGACGTGAGCCAGATTGCGACGAACCAAAATATGGTGCGTTCGCTTGATGGGCTTGAATCTCAAGAAGAGGCGCAGGAGCGGCAACGCCGCGCGAATTGGCATGATATGCCATATCATGAGCGTGTGGTGCAATTTAGCCTGCTTGATAGCGATGGGGAGGTTCATCGTCGCCTGCGCAAACAAGTGTTTGGCACTTTTACTGCACGTTCCATCGCAGCACTAGAACCTGTGGTGCAAGCCTTTGTGGATCGATTAATTACAGGCTTTGAAGACAGCGATCAGATTGAATTTATTGAAGATTTTGCAGCGCATGTGCCCGGTTATGTCATCGGGCATTTGCTAGGTGCGCCGGAGGAATATTCAAATCAGCTTCGATTATGGTCTGAACAAGTCGTGCAATTTTTTGATGTTGATCGTTCAGACGAAAAAAAACAAATTGCTGAAACCGCAACGCGTGAGTTCTTTGAGTTTCTGGTTGATCTTAAAAACGAACGCAGCAAAAATCCCAAGGATGATTTGATTTCTAAGATGATCGAGGATGAGCGGGAAGGGCATTACACCGAGGACGAATTTATCTCCACCTGTATGCTCATTTTAATGGCCGGGCATGGTTCGACCATCGATGTTTTAGGGTCAGGCATGCATACGCTCCTCAAACATCCCGATGCAATATCTCAAATGCGCAGCACACCTGAGATAATCCCAACAGCGATACAAGAAATGTTTCGCTTTGAACCGCCTTTGCCGTTTTTTCACCGTCATGCGCTCGAAGACGTGACGATCAGGGATCAAACCTTTCCCAAGGGCACGACATTTGGCTTACTATATGGGGCTGCAAACCGTGATCCCAATCAGTTTGAAAACCCAGATCAGTTCCAGATTGATCGCACACCCAACCGTCATTTGGCGTTCGGGCAGGGCGCGCATCTATGCTTGGGCAATCACATCGCCAGACAAAACATGAAAGTGATCTTCGAAACGCTGCTGCGCGAATTCAAAGACTTCACACTGATTAACGATCATGTTGCCTATAAACGCGGGTTATCTGTAAGGGGCGTCGAAGCGCTGAATATTGGGTTGGTTCGGTAGCACTTCCACAAAAAAGCCCCTGCGGAACTCAATCCACAGGGGCTTTTGTTTTGTCAATTTAAAGCGCTTAACTACAGCCGCTTGTTGATCCGCATGTGTCGCATTTTAGGCAAGTGCCGTTGCGTACCATGGTGAAGTTTGAGCATTCCGAGCACATATCACCTGTATAGCCTTGCATCATTGCTTTCACGCGACGATCAGCTTCGATCTTTTTGCGTTCAGCTTCTGCTGATAGTCCAGTTGCTGCAGCTTTTGCAGTTTCTGCAATGCGCTCAGCATCAGCTTCTGTTTTTAAGCTTTGATCTGTCTCTGAATAATCACGCTTAAAGGCTGACGCTTCTTCAAACATTTCAGCGACAGCATTGGAAGCTGCTGCAACCGTTGCAACAGAACCTGATGCAATTGCTGTTACATTTGAGCTTGCTGTTGGACCATTACCTGCAGAACCTTGTGGCTCTTGGTTGATGATTGAAAGCTTATGACCGCGTGTTAGACCTTTCGAAACAGCCTCTGTTGTGCCTTCCTGAATGCCCTTGCCCATTGGGGTCGATGAGAATTCAGATTGGTCAACATGAGCGAGATCATGACGATCAAGATATGACACTGCCAATTCACGGAAGACGTAGTCTAGGATAGACGTTGCGTTTTTAATTGCATCATTACCCTGAACCATGCCTGCAGGCTCGAACTTGGTGAAGACGAAGGCGTCAACATATTCTTCTAGTGGCACACCATATTGAAGACCAAGGGAGACTGAGATGGCAAAGTTGTTGATCAATGCGCGAAGTGTTGAACCTTCTTTGTTCATATCGAGGAAGATTTCACCCAAACGGCCATCGTCATATTCGCCCGTGCGCAAGAACACTGTGTGTCCGCCCACTTTTGCTTTTTGCGTGTAGCCTTTGCGGCGACCAGGGAGTTTTTCCTGCTCACGAACCACGCGCTCAACAATGCGTTCAACGATTTTCTCAGTGACTTTGACCGCTTGTGCAGCTGCTGGTGCTTCCACCAATGCTTCGATAGCGTCATCATCTTCATCATCGGCAATCAATGATGCGTTGAGTGGTTGAGATAGTTTTGAACCATCACGATAAAGCGCATTGGCTTTCAATGCGAGTTTCCAAGACAGCATGTAAGCTGACTTACAATCATCAACGCTTGCTTCATTTGGCATGTTGATGGTTTTTGAAATCGCGCCTGAGATGAACGGTTGAGCCGCTGCCATCATGCGAATGTGGCTATCCACTGACAAGTAGCGCTTACCGATTTTGCCGCAAGGATTTGCACAATCAAACACTGGTAGATGTTCATCTTTAAGGAATGGCGCACCTTCAAGTGTCATCGCACCACAGATGTGGATGTTTGCAGCTTCGATGTCTTTCTTATCAAAGCCGATCGCTGCCAACATATCAAATGACATGTCGTTAAGCTGCTCATCTGTTAGACCAAGTGTGTCTTTGCAGAACTCTTCGCCAAGTGTCCATTTGTTGAAGACGAATTTGATATCAAATGCGCTTTCAAGACCTGCATTGATCGTAGCAACTTGCTCGTCACTGAACCCTTTTGATTTTAGCGAACCGGGATTGATACCAGGTGCTTGGTTTAGGTTCCCATGACCAACAGCATAGGCTTCGATCTCAGCGATTTGGCTTTCAGAATAGCCCATTGTACGAAGCGATTCTGGCACTGCGCGGTTGATAATTTTAAAGTAACCACCACCTGCAAGTTTTTTGAACTTAACAAGCGCAAAGTCTGGCTCAATACCTGTTGTATCGCAATCCATGACAAGACCAATTGTGCCTGTTGGCGCAATCACTGTGGCCTGCGCATTGCGGTAACCGTGTTTTTCGCCAAGCTCAAGCGCAAGATCCCAAGCAGCCGTTGCATGTTTGATCAAGTCTTGGTCTTTGCAATCTTCATGCACCAATGGAACTGGGTTTACGGAAAGACCTGTGTAACCTTCTGCATGGCCATGCGCTGCAAGACGGTGGTTGCGGATAACACGCAACATGTTGTCAGAATTTGGTTTGTAGCCAGGGAATGGACCAAGTTCGCCGGCCATTTCCGCTGATGTTGCATATGACACACCGGTCATAATAGATGTGATCGCACCACAAATTGCGCGGCCTTCATCTGAATCATAAGGAATACCGCTTGTCATTAGCAAGCCACCAATATTGGCAAAGCCTAGACCAAGTGTGCGGTATTTGTATGAAAGTTCTGCAATTTGGCGTGAAGGGAACTGCGCCATCATTACAGAGATTTCAAGAACCATCGTCCAAAGACGTGTGGCGTGCTCAAAGTCGCTAATGGCAAGATTGCCTGTTTCAGCGTTTTTAAAACGAAGCAAGTTAAGAGAAGCTAAGTTACACGCTGTGTCATCTAAGAACATGTATTCAGAACATGGGTTAGATGCGCGGATTGGACCTTCTGACGGGCATGTGTGCCAATCATTCATTGTCGTGTTGAAGTGAAGGCCTGGATCAGCAGATGCCCATGCGGCATAACCAATTGATTCCCAAAGCTCACGTGCTTTAAGTGTTTTGGTGACTTTGCCATCGCGACGACCGACAAGATCCCAGTTGCCATCGCTTTCAACAGCGCGCAAGAAGTCGTCTTTAATAGAGACAGAGTTATTTGAGTTTTGGCCTGCAACAGTTAGATAGGCTTCTGAATCCCAATCTGTGTCATAGGTTTTAAACTCAATATCTGTGTAACCTTGTTGCGCAAACTGGATGACGCGTTTGACGTAGTTTTCTGGAACCTGATTTTTCTTAGCAGCTTTGATTTCGCGCTTAAGGGCAGGGTTCTGTTTTGGATCAAAACACGCATCGTTGTCAGCTTCGCAATTAATGCAAGCCTTCATGATCAAACCAAGGTGTTGTGACACGATCTTTGAACCTGTGACCAAGGCTGCAACTTTTTGCTCTTCGTTCACTTTCCAAGATATATATTGCTCGATATCTGGGTGATCGATATCAACAACAACCATTTTCGCAGCGCGACGTGTTGTACCACCAGATTTAATTGCACCAGCTGCGCGGTCACCAATGCGCAAGAAGCTCATGAGCCCTGATGATTTACCACCACCTGATAGGCTTTCACCTTCACCGCGAAGGTGTGAGAAGTTTGAACCTGTGCCTGAGCCGTATTTGAACAAACGTGCTTCACGAACCCAAAGGTCCATAATGCCGCCTTCGTTTACCAAATCATCTTCAACAGATTGAATAAAACAGGCATGCGGCTGTGGGTGCTCATAAGATGATTTTGATTTCACCAATTTGGCTGTGAACGGGTCAACATAGAAGTGACCTTGGCTAGGTCCATCAATGCCATAAGCCCAGTGAAGGCCTGTGTTAAACCATTGGGGAGAATTTGGTGCAACACGTTGCGTCGCGAGCATATATGCAAGTTCATTGCGGAAATTAAGGGCGTCTTCTTCATTATCGAAGTAACCGCCTTTCCAGCCCCAATATGCCCAAGTACCTGACAGACGGTCAAATACCTGACGTGCATCTGTTTCAGGGCCATAACGCTCTTCTTCGGGTAGCTTAGCGAGCGCTTTCTCATCAGCTACAGAACGCCAAAGCCATGATGGCACATCATTTTCTTCAACTTTTTTAAGAACTGCTGGCACACCGGCTTTACGGAAATATTTCTGCGCTAAAATATCCGCTGCAACTTGGCTGAATTGATTAGGTACATCAATGTTTTCCAAGCGGAAAACAATCGAGCCATCCGGGTTCTTAATTTCACTTGTAGCTTTGCGAAATTCGATCTCGGAGTAAGCGTCTTTGCCTTCTTTAGTAAAGCAGCGTTCTATGCGCATAACTTCATTTTCCTTTTATCATTTATTGCCTGTCACCTTGGTTGGCTTTTCAGGACAAAATTCCCCAATAGTCTGCGCGCTTTGGTGTGTCGCAATAAAAGACACCGCGGTTCGCAAACCTCGATCATTATACAGTACTTTCATTCAAAAAAGAACCGCATATTGTGTTTCATATTTTGAAATATACTAGATCTAGTATTAACAAAATATTAATTTGTAAATTGAAAATATCTAAAAACCGCCGGTTTTTTTACATTTCCCCCAAATTTTAAACGCAAGAACACTCCGCTTGAAAAAGCGTCTCAACTCATAAAACAATGGATTGTGCTGGTCTTGGTAACCCCTCCAGCTCGCCGCCGCCGCAACGTGAAAATCATTAGGCGCGACTCGCATCCAATCGTCAAGTAATAGTTTTATCTAAAAAAGCACCCACAATATCTAGTGTGCCTTGCCTGTGAAAACTGGGGAAAGTTTCATATTTTTTTAACGGCTCCCTTTTGTTCTCACGGGGCTATCCGATTCTTGCTGGAAAACATGGACTTGTTACACACGCGTCACAAATTTGTCGTGGGCATGTCATGCGAAAATTCTATCGCCTTGGAGACTTTATCAACAGGAGCAAGGTGAATTCCATGATTATTGGCAAAAAAAATATTTTATTTTCAACTTTTTTAGCGGCAAGTTTTACAACGTTATCCACACCCTTAATGGCTGGCGAGTATTTTAATAGGGTTTCATCATTTCCGGTGAACCTGAATTTGCCAAGCGATATAGATCAAAAAACTGAATCTTCAGCTGAAATCATTTCAGCAAGCGGTGATGGTAACACTTTAGTGTATTCCGACAGTCCTTTAGGGGCTATCGGACTTATTGATATCACAGATCCGAAAGCACCGAAGGCAAAAGGCATTATTAAGCTGGATGGTGAGCCAACTTCTGTTTCTGTGAAAGGTAATCTGGCATTTGTCGGGGTCAATACGTCACAAAGCTACATCCAACCATCTGGCAAATTGATCATTATCAATCTCAAAAGCAAGGAAATCGTCTCAAGCTGTGATCTTGGTGGTCAACCTGATTCGGTCGCTTTATCTTTGGATGGCACATTGGTTGCCGTGGCAATTGAAAACGAGCGCGATGAAGATTTAAACGATGGTGTGATCCCACAAGCGCCCGCTGGATTTGTTTCTATACTCCCTGTTCAGGACGGCGAATTGGATTGCGGCGCAACCATAAATGCAGATGTCACAGGTTTGGCCGGTATCGCGCAAAGCGACCCTGAGCCAGAATTTGTTGATTTCAACGCAAATAATGAACTTGTGGTGACGCTGCAGGAAAACAACCATATTGTTGTTTTGAATGCTGATGGTTCGGTTGCATCACATTTTTCAGCCGGCACAGTCGATCTTGAAAATGTCGACGTTGGTGAAGAAGGGGCGCTGACATTTGATGGAACATTAAAAGATGTGCCGCGTGAACCTGATGCAGTTCAATGGCTTGATGAAGATAGAATCCTTATTGCCAATGAAGGTGATTATAAAGGTGGATCGCGTGGGTTTACGATTTTCTCTAAAGCAGGTGAAGTGCTTTTTGAGAGTGGGTTGGACTTTGAATATAAAGTTGCCATGGCCGGCCATTATCCAGAAAAACGTTCTGGCAACAAAGGAGCGGAACCTGAAGGGCTAGAAGTCGGCACATTTGGCGCTCAAAAGCATATGTTCGTCTTATCAGAGCGCGGTTCAGTGATCGGCGTATATAAAGATACAGGAAAAGATGCGGAATTCGTGCAGCTTTTGCCCACAGGTTTAGCGCCAGAAGGTGCGATTGCGATCGAAGGGCGTAATCTTCTCGCGGTTTCTAATGAAAAAGACCTGATTGAAGATGGCGGTGTTCGCTCTCATGTCACACTTTATCAATATGGCGCAGATACATCGCAATATCCAATGTTGACATCTATTCCGGATGAAAATGGTCGTCCAATTGGTTGGGGCGCTTTATCTGGTTTGGTAGCTGATAGCGAAAAACCTGGCATGTTATATGCTGTCAATGACAGTTTTTATCGTTCGCAGCCGCAAATCTTTAAAATCGATGCCACGCAAATACCTGCTCAAATCATCTCTGCAACGCCGATTACCCGTGATGGGTTAGCTGCGCAGAAACTGGATATGGAAGGCATAACTCAAGACGGCGAGGGTGGTTTCTTCATCGCATCTGAGGGGCGCACGGATCGTTTGACACCCCATGCGATTTATCACGTGAATGCAGTAGGTGAGATTAAAAACGAGATTGCATTCCCCGCAGAACTGCTTGCTGTTGAAAAACGCTTTGGTTCAGAAGGCATTACAAAATTTGGCGATGATCTATGGATTGCCATCCAACGCGAATGGAAAGATGATGAGCCAGGCTTTGTGAAACTGGTCAACTATAATCTTGAAACAAAAGAGTGGGGCGCCGTTCAATACCCACTTGATGGAAAAGATAAAGGCTGGGTTGGACTGTCAGACATAACGATCTTTGGTGAATATGCTTACATTATTGAGCGCGACAACCAAATTGGTGCGGCTGCTGTGACCAAAAAGATCTATAAGGTTGCGGTGTCGGAATTAAAGCCAGGCAAATTGGGTGAAACTCTACCTGTTGTGAATAAAGAGCTGGTGGTGGATTTGTTACCAATCATGCAATCTTATGGCGGATATGTGGTCGATAAGGTTGAAGGTTTGGCGATTGATAAAGATGGTCAGATGTTTGTCGTCACCGATAATGATGGTGTTGATGATTCTAACGGTGAAACGCAATTCATCAAACTCGATGTGATTGCAACGATGTAATTTGTCATAGGCTAAAACAACAAGAGCCGGATCATGTGTCCGGCTCTTGTCTTTATATATATGGGAAAAAATCTAGTTGAGATTATTAGCCACCTTTGGCAATTGGCTCTTGGTATTGCACACCCATATCCCACGGGAACACAATCCAAGTGTCTTGGCTGACTTCAGTGATAAAGGTATCCACGAGCGGGCGGCCTTTTGGTTTTGCGTAAACGGTTGCAAAATGGGCCTTTGGTAACATTGCGCGCACGATGCCGGCCGTTTTGCCAGTATCGGTCAAATCGTCAACAATCAATATATCTTCACCATCGTTTTCGCGCAGCTCAGGTGCAATCTCTTTTAAGATCTGCATATCACCTTGGTTTTTGTAATCGTGGTAAGATGCAACGCAAACTGTATCAATCATTCGAATATTAAGCTCGCGGCAGATGATAGCCGTTGGCACTAAGCCCCCGCGAGTGATGCAGACGATGCCCTTATAATTGGTTTCTTGACCAGAAATACGCCAAGCCAGCGCACGGGCGTCACGGTGAAACTGGTCCCAAGATACGGGGAAGAACTTTTCTGAAGGTGTCATGAGCGACCTTTGTAATTATATTATATGTTTTATGGATGCGGTTAAGAATAATGGCTTAGTTTAAATTGGCAAGCATCTGCTCAATCTCAATAGCTGCTTTGTCCACATCTGATTGACTTAAACCGCGCACAATAATCTCAGTTGAAAAGCTGCCATCATCACCAAAGCGCGGATAAGAGCCAATGCTAATGTCTGGGTTTTCTTTTTGAATTAAGCCCAAAGGCGTGCCGATCACACCTTCGCCATGACGGCAAGGGACGGAGTGCGATAATAGTTTTTGTCCTGTTTCAAGCGTAGGGACGACATTGTTTAACATGGCTTCAAACACTTTTGGAACGCCTGCCATCACAAACACATTGTCTTTATTAAATCCTGGTGCTTTTGAAACAGGGTTATCGATATGGGTTGAGCCGTGTGGCATGCGCGCCATACGCTGACGCGCATCGGTAAATTCCAACTCGCGAGATTGATAATGAGAAGCAAGCAAGTTCATTGCATCCTCATCATAAATACAGTCCACTCCAAATGCTTTAGAAATAGCATCAGCTGTAATGTCATCATGGGTTGGGCCGATGCCGCCGGATGTGAAGAGATAATCATATTTCTCGCGCAGCGCATTGACCGCGGCAACGATCTCATTTTCTTCATCTGCAACAATACGAACTTCGCGCAAGTTAATTCCAACCGACGTGAGAGTTTGCGCGAGATGCCCAATGTTTTTATCGCGCGTGCGACCTGATAATAACTCATCGCCGATGGCGAGCGCCGCCGCTGTTACTTCTGTTTTATTCATCATGGGTTCCAACCTTGCTGTTGATTGTGCCTTACATGATTAGTTGAGAAATGAAAATGCCAGTTGCGCGAACAAGTGCGGATAAGGGAATAAAAAGAATCACTTGCGCGCATTTGTTTAGCAATTGATTCGCTTGATTTATTCATTGTTTTAGCGCGCAGGACACTTTCAAAAACACACAAAGTAATGTGTTGTTATTTTTATTTTGAAAATCACACAAAAAGAACTTGATTGATTGCGTCTTGTTCGTGTAGGCAGTCACTCAGGTTGCGGGCATGGCGGAACTGGTAGACGCAAGGGACTTAAAATCCCTCGGCCTTAGGCTGTCCGGGTTCGAGTCCCGGTGCCCGCACCACCTTACAATTTCCTTTATTGATATCGTCTCAAATGCTGAAATATCTTGCAACGTAGAGCGAAATTTGATTTCGCACTACGTTCAGTAAACCGCTTGTGTTTTGAAGTTTGGCCGATTCTCGATAGTTAACTTGCGACATTATTATTTTATAGTTTTGCCTGTTGCAGAATTACCCGTTCACATATCTATAGTGTTTTGAGAAAACGCCCTCGCTCATGAGGAGTAAGGGCGTTTTCCATCCTGCTGATGAGTATGATACGGCCATAATCGATGGCTAAACCATTTTGGACATAGCGCTCATTTTGTTGGCTGGCATCGGCTGAGGGGAACCAAGAATTTTGCAAAGACGCCAAGTCACAAACCCACCGTCTGGCACTATAGCGTCAACGAAGGATTCAACTCGTGGTTCGTTCACTTGGTATACTGCACCACCGTCCTGTAGTGGCTTAGTGAAAACATAATACTGCCAAGCAGTAAAAGATGGAGAAGTTGAAATATCTTCCGGTAAGAAATAAGGTCCTGCTGGCTTCATAAGGCCAGAGGTCTCACTTTGAAATGGTTCATCGTATTCACTGTAAAATGATGTGATACTGGGTTTTCCAGCATCTGAACCAAATTGTAATTGTCCGGTTTCAAAACCAAAAACTTTAGCGTTCTCGACAGGGTTCATGCGTGCGTAATTTAGAACATCCATCACCGTCATATTTTCTTTAAACGGGATATCTGATTGATTGTAATAAATTCCCACAATTCTTAATGATACTGACATTTCAATTCCCTTTTCAATCTATTTTATTCCCGCATAAATTGAAATATATTGTAATGTACAACTTTGAGTCAATATATTGTGTGTGTTAATTATATACCACGCATTCTAAGTGTGGTTTATGAGATGCCTTTAGGATCCATATCTTCTGAGACATCAATAAACTCTAAGGGCGTGTTCAAACTCTCTTCCTTCAGGTGCATCACAAATGGATCTGATTTGGGTTAAATCGAATCTGTCCACATAGTGCTTTCATTGTCCACCAAATAAGATACGCAAGGAGATTGCTTGGGTGAGGCGGGCATCTGAGCTTTTAAATGCTCTGGGTAGAGTATTTTTACCAGGATCGAATCCTTTTTATCCTAGCAGTGCGAAATTTTATATTTCTTCGAAAATGCGCAAATATCATGAGGCTTTTATGTATAAATTGGCATGTTGTTCTAGTGGATTAACAACATTCGTTGAATAAATTGCGAGTTATATCAATTTTCCTTTCAGATGGTCTTGCACCTTGTGCGCTGCTGCGGTAACCAATCGACGATGGCGTAATAAATGGGACTCGCAATGTGATCGCACGCCTGGGCGCAAATAACATAGTGTGTTGACCAGCAGGAAAAGACATAATGACTGAACTTCTTGGTTCTTATTTACCAATAGCTATTTTTTTGGGACTATCGCTCGTAATCGGCCTTGCCCTCTTAATCGCTCCATTTGCACTTGCATATAAAGCTCCGGATGCAGAAAAACTTTCAGCATATGAATGTGGCTTTAATGCGTTTGATGATGCACGTATGAAATTTGATATCAGGTTTTATCTCGTAGCTATATTGTTCATCATTTTTGATCTTGAGGTCGCATTCTTATTCCCATGGGCCGTTTCTTTTGGTGACATGGGCTGGTTTGGTTTCTGGTCGATGATGGTATTCTTAGGTGTACTGACCATCGGGTTTGCATATGAGTGGAAAAAAGGAGCGCTGGAATGGGAATAGGTGACACAACCCTTGTAGCCCCTCAGCCTAAAGGCATTATTGACCCTAACACGGGCAAGCCGATTGGCGCAGATGATGCGTTTTTTGGTGAAATGAATAATGAACTCGCTGATAAAGGCTTTTTGGTCACATCAGCTGAGGATCTTATTACTTGGGCAAGAACAGGCTCATTGATGTGGATGACATTTGGTTTGGCATGCTGTGCCGTTGAGATGATGCATACATCTATGCCGCGTTATGACGTTGAGCGATTTGGTTTTGCCCCGCGCGCATCTCCGCGTCAGTCTGATGTGATGATTGTTGCAGGTACGCTAACCAACAAAATGGCGCCAGCGCTTCGTAAAGTTTATGATCAAATGCCTGAGCCACGTTATGTGATCTCAATGGGGTCATGCGCAAATGGTGGTGGTTACTATCACTATTCATATTCTGTAGTGCGTGGGTGTGATCGCATTGTTCCTGTAGATATTTACGTGCCTGGCTGTCCTCCAACAGCTGAAGCTCTGCTTTATGGTGTGTTGATGCTGCAAAAGAAAATTCGTCGTACTGGTACGATCGAGCGATAGGGTCGAGAATGAGTGAAAACCTCGAAGAACTAGCTGGTTTTATTAAAGAGAGCCAAGGCGCGGCTATCTTGTCAGCGGATATTGCTTATGGTGAGTTGACGCTTGTCACAACATCAGATGCAATTATCGAATTGCTGACCTTCCTGCGCGAAAACGCGCGCTGCAAGTTTGTGAACTTCATAGATTTGTGCGGTGTGGACTGGCCATCACGTGAGAAGCGCTTTGATGTTGTTTATCATTTGATGTCTCCGCAACAAAATGCACGTTTGCGCATTAAGCTTGCGATTGGTGATGGTGAAACACTTCCATCTGCGACATCTGTGTTCCCCGGTGCTGAATGGTTTGAGCGTGAAGCTTATGATATGTTTGGCATCTTGTTTTCAGGGCACCCTGATTTGCGCCGTATCCTAACCGACTACGGTTTTGAGGGTTATCCATTGCGTAAAGATTTCCCAACAACGGGTTACGTTGAAGTTCGTTACGATGATGAAGTTAAGCGCGTTGTCTATGAGCCTGTTGAATTGAAGCAAGAATTCCGTAACTTTGATTTCTTAAGTCCGTGGGAAGGGACAGATTATGTCCTGCCTGGCGATGAAAAAGCGGAAGGACAGTAAGATGACTGAGCATAACGTCCGCAACTTTAATATTAACTTCGGTCCTCAACACCCGGCAGCGCATGGTGTGTTGCGTTTGGTTCTTGAGCTGGATGGTGAGATTGTAACGCGTATTGATCCGCATATCGGTCTTTTACATCGTGGTACTGAAAAGCTAATTGAAACGAAAACATATCTTCAAGCGATCCCTTATTTTGATCGCCTTGATTATGTGGCCCCAATGAACCAAGAGCATGCGTTTGCATTATCAGTCGAACGCCTGATGGGTGTCGAAGTTCCAAAGCGTGGCCAGCTTATTCGTGTTCTTTATTCTGAAATTGGTCGTATTTTATCGCACCTGCTTAACGTGACGACGCAAGCGCTCGATGTTGGCGCGTTGACACCGCCACTTTGGGGCTTTGAAGCACGTGAAAAATTGATGGTGTTTTATGAGCGCGCATGCGGTGCGCGTATGCACTCAGCATATTTCCGCCCAGGTGGCGTGCACCAAGATATTCCTGATGAGTTGGTTGAGGATATCGGCAAATTTATCGATCCTTTCTTAAAGACTTGTGACGATATTGAAAGCTTATTAACTGACAACCGTATTTTCAAACAACGTAATGTTGATATTGGTTTTGTTACGCTTGATGATGCATGGGCTTGGGGTTTCTCAGGTGTTATGGTTCGCGGCTCGGGTGCTGCATGGGACTTACGTCGTTCACAGCCATATGAGTGCTATTCTGAGCTAGATTTTGATATTCCAATTGGCAAAAATGGCGATAATTATGATCGTTATCTCATTCGCATGTTGGAAATGCGCGAATCTGCAAAAATCATGCGTCAGTGTGTTGATTTGCTGTTGGGTGCAAATAAAACAGGTCCTGTGTCATCGCTTGATGGCAAAATGGTGCCGCCAAAGCGTGGTGAGATGAAACGCTCAATGGAAGCGCTTATTCACCACTTTAAACTCTACACCGAGGGCTATCATGTTCCTGAGGGTGAAGTTTATGCAGCTGTAGAAGCGCCAAAAGGTGAGTTTGGTGTTTATCTGGTTTCTGATGGCTCCAACAAACCATACCGCTGTAAACTCCGTGCGCCAGGTTATGCTCATTTGCAGGCCATGGATTTTGTATGCCGCAATCACCAATTAGCTGATGTTTCAGCTGTGTTGGGATCGCTTGATATCGTGTTTGGTGAGGTGGATCGATGAGTATTTACCTTAGCAATTGTTTTTATTTTTTGGCCGCGTAAGGGGAAATCATGTCTGTACGCCGCTTAGCTGATGATCACCTTCAACCTGAAGGTTTCCAGTTCAACCGCTCATTTACAGCGGAAGCAAAAAAATGGGTAAAGAAATACCCCAAGGGTCGTGAGCAATCTGCTGTCATTCCTTTGCTAATGCTTGCTCAAGAGCAAGATGGCTGGGTGACTAAGTCTGCCATCGAACATATCGCTGATATGCTTGGCATGCCATATATCCGGGCGCTAGAAGTTGCGACATTTTATACGCAATTCCAGCTTAAGCCTGTTGGCAAGCGCGCTCATATCCAGGTTTGTGGTACAACGCCTTGTATGTTGCGCGGTTCTGAAGAGCTGATCTCAATGTGTAAAAAGCGCATTAATCCAGAGCCATTTGAATTGAATGAAGCTGGGACGATGTCTTGGGAAGAAGTTGAATGCCAAGGTGCTTGTGTTAATGCGCCGATGGTTATGGTCTTCAAAGATGCATATGAAGATCTAACACCAGAGCGTTTCTCATATATTCTTGAGCGTTTTGAAGCTGGTAAGGGCGAAGAAATTCCAACTGGCCCGCAAATCGATCGCATTTTCTCTGCGGCAGAAGGTGGTCCAACCACCCTGACTGAGCCACCTGTGAAAAAGCGTGTATCTGCTGCTAAAAAACCAGCTGCCAAAAAAGCTGTTGCTAAACCTGCTGTGAAGAAAGCTGCTGTGAAGAAAGCTGCCACTAAAGCGCCTGCGAAAGCTGCAGCACCAAAAGCTGCTGCTGTTAAAGCCGCTGCGCCTAAAAAGGCTCCAGCCAAAGCACCAGTGAAAGCTTCGGCAAAAGCTGTTGCTGCTGTATCAGCTGAAGATAAAAACCGCCCAGCAAAAATGAAAAAACCTGCAAAGCCTGACGATTTGAAATTGATTTCAGGTGTCGGACCAAAGCTTGAAGGTGTTTTAAACGGTTTGGGTATCTACAAGTTTGAGCAAGTCTCCAAGTGGAAGAAGGCTGAGCGCGAATGGGTAGATGGGTACTTGAAATTTAAAGGTCGTATTGATCGTGATGACTGGGTAAAACAAGCCAAAGCGCTCGCTAAGGGCGGTGAAGCTGAATATATCAAAGTCTTCGGCAAGAAACCACGTTAGGGCGAGATAGAGGTTAGAATATGCTACAAGATAAAGACCGTATCTTCACCAATATATATGGTTTGCATGACAAATCACTCAAAGGCGCGATGTCTCGTGGCCATTGGGATGGCACGAAAAAGCTTTTGGAAAAAGGTCGTGACTGGATCATTAATGAAGTGAAGGCTTCAGGTCTTCGTGGTCGCGGCGGTGCTGGGTTCCCAACTGGTCTTAAATGGTCGTTTATGCCTAAGGAGAGCGATGGTCGTCCGCATTATTTGGTTATCAATGCTGATGAGTCCGAGCCGGGTACATGTAAAGACCGCGATATCATGCGCCATGATCCGCACACTTTGATCGAAGGTTGTGTGATTGCTGGTTTTGCGATGGGTGCACATGCGACATACATTTATGTTCGCGGTGAATATATGCGCGAGCGCGAAGCATTACAGGCTGCAATTGACGAATGTTATGATGCTGGTCTTTTGGGCAAAAACAACAAGCTTGGCTACGATATGGACGTTTATGTTCATCACGGAGCAGGGGCTTATATTTGTGGTGAGGAAACTGCGCTACTTGAAAGCCTTGAAGGCAAAAAAGGTCAGCCGCGTTTAAAACCACCATTCCCAGCGAATATGGGCCTATATGGTTGTCCAACAACAGTGAACAATGTTGAATCTGTTGCGGTAACGCCAACGATTTTGCGCCGTGGTGCTGGTTGGTTTGCAGGCTTTGGTCGTCCAAACAACACAGGGACAAAACTGTTCTGTGTATCTGGGCATGTGAATACACCAGCAACATTTGAAGAAGAGATGTCTGTTCCTTTTCGTGAGATGATCGACAAGCATTGCGGCGGTATTCGAGGCGGTTGGGATAATCTTTTAACGGTTATTCCAGGTGGTTCATCAGTTCCTTGTGTGCCTGCTGATCAAATTATCGATTGCCCAATGGATTTTGATAGTCTTCGAGAATTGCAATCTGGTTTGGGAACGGCTGCGGTGATTGTGATGGATCGTTCCACCGACATCATCAAAGCAATTGCACGCTTATCTGCGTTTTATAAGCACGAGAGTTGCGGTCAGTGTACACCTTGTCGTGAGGGAACTGGTTGGATGTGGCGTGTGATGGAACGCATGGTAAAAGGTAACGCGCAAAAACGCGAAATCGACATGTTGTTTGATGTGACAAAGCAGATCGAAGGCCACACAATTTGTGCGCTGGGTGATGCGGCTGCATGGCCAATTCAGGGTCTTATTCGTCACTTCCGTCCAGAGATTGAAGCGCGCATTGATGCCTATACGCGCAATGCTGATAATTCGACGAATACAAAATTGGAGGCCGCTGAGTAGATCTATGACCAAACAGTCGTCATCAAACTACAATCCATACAAAGCTGAGAACCCGTTTCTCGCAATGTCTGTCATTGGTTTGCAAACGACATCGGTTATGACTGAAATGTGGTTGGGTGCGGTGCGCGGTATGATGGCCGCAACCCATGAAACAGATACAGTTGCGGCAGACGCTGACAAAGCACCGGTCGCAGCGGTGAAAGAAGAGCTTGTGACAGTTATGCCCGATGATCTTAAAAAGATCACAGGTGTTGGGCCTAAACTGGTGCAAGTTTTGAATAAACAAGGAATTTCGACATATGAGCAGATTGCCAATATGTCGGCAAAAGAAATGGCAGAGATTGGCGAAAAGCTTGGTTTCCCGGGTCGCATTGAACGCGACAATTGGGTAGGGCAAGCAAAAGCGCTAATCAAAGCAAATAAGTAATAACAGTCGTAAGACTGTGACGTTGAAATAGAAGTAGGCAACTGACCATGGCAGTTATCAAAGTAGATGGAAACGAGATCGAAGTTCCCGATCACTACACGCTATTACAAGCTTGTGAAGAAGCAGGGGCGGAAGTACCGCGCTTTTGTTTTCACGAGCGTCTTTCCATCGCCGGCAATTGCCGGATGTGTCTTGTTGAAGTAAAGGGTGGTCCGCCAAAACCTGCTGCATCTTGTGCAATGGGTGTTCGCGATTTGCGCCCTGGTCCGGAAGGTCAGGCACCTGAGGTCTTTACAAACACGCCAATGGTCAAAAAAGCACGCGAAGGCGTGATGGAATTCCTTTTGATCAATCACCCACTTGATTGTCCTATTTGTGACCAAGGTGGTGAGTGCGATCTTCAAGACCAAGCTATGGCTTTTGGTATGGACCAATCACGCTATCAAGAGAGCAAACGTTCTGTTGAAGATAAGTATATTGGCCCACTTGTTAAAACGATTATGAACCGTTGTATTCACTGTACACGTTGCGTTCGTTTTACAACTGAAGTTGCTGGTATTTCTGAGCTTGGTCTCATCGGCCGTGGTGAAGACGCTGAGATTACAACATATCTTGAGCAAGCCATGACATCTGAAATGCAGGGCAATGTGATTGATCTTTGTCCGGTTGGTGCGTTGACGTCTCGTCCTTATGCATTCCAGGCGCGTCCTTGGGAGCTAAATAAAACAGAGTCTATCGATGTGATGGATGCATGTGGATCTGCGATCCGTGTGGATACGCGTGGCCGCGAAGTCATGCGTATTATGCCTCGTATCAATGAGGCTGTGAATGAAGAATGGATTTCTGATAAGACACGCTTCATTTGGGATGGTTTGAAAGCTCAACGTCTTGATCGTCCATTTGTTAAAAAAGACGGTCGTTTAACACCAGTTAGCTGGCCGGAAGCGTTTTCAGCCATCAAATATGCTGTTAGCAAATCCAGCGGCGATAAAATTGGTGCAATTGCAGGTGATTTAGCAACTGTTGAAGAAATGTACGCGCTAAAAACGCTAATCTCTTCATTGGGCTCTTCAAGCGTTGACTGTCGTCAAGATGGTGCGCAGCTTGATCCAAGCCTTGGTCGTGCATCTTATATCTTCAACCCAACAATTGATGGCATTGAAGATGCAGACGCGGTTCTAATTATTGGCTCTAATCCACGCTTTGAAGCGTCAGTGCTTAACGCGCGGATCCGAAAAGCATGGCGCGCAAATTCAATGCCGATTGCTGTGATTGGCGAAGATAATGATCTTCGTTACGATGCTGAATATCTTGGCGCTGGTCCTGATAGCCTTAAAGAAGTGCTGGATGGTAAATCAAAATTCGCAAACAAATTAAAACGCGCAAAGCGACCTATGATTATTGTTGGTCAAGGTGCGCTGGCTCGTTCTGACGGGCAGGGTGTTTTAGCAACTGCTGCTAAAATCGCAGATACATATAAAGCTGTGACTAAAGACTGGAATGGTTTTGCTGTCCTTCATGATGCAGCAGCGCGTGTTGGCGGTCTCGATGTTGGATTTGTACCACAAGATGGTGGTATGGATGCAGCTAAGATGCTGACAGATGCGGACGTTTTGTTCTTGCTCGGCGCGGATGAGTTAGATTTCACTAAGAAAAAAGCCGGCTTTACCGTTTATATCGGTTCGCACGGTGATAATGGTGCGCATCATGCTGATGTGATCTTGCCTGCAGCGACTTACGCTGAGAAGTCAGGCACATTTGTAAATACTGAAGGTCGCGTACAAATTTCAAACCGTGCAGGTTTTGCACCAGGTGAAGCGAAAGAAGACTGGGCAATCTTACGTGCGCTATCGGATGTGCTTGGCAAAACATTGCCATTTGATTCGCTTGCGGCGCTTCGTGCTGATCTTTATGAAAACTACCCTCATTTTGCCGACATTGATGTCAGTATTGCCGCAGATTCCGGGGATATTGCGAAATTGGCAAAAAAATCTGGGAAAATGAACAAAGCAGCATTTGCCTCTTCGGTAAAAGACTTCTATTTGACAAACCCAATTGCTCGCGCATCTGCGGTCATGGCTGAGTGTTCAGCATTGGCTAAGGGTCAAACTAAAGCGGCAGCGGAATAGGTAGACGAGACATGGATGCATTTGTAGAAACATATGTCTGGCCAGCGGCCATCATGATTGGGCAGTCATTGCTGCTAATGGTCTGCCTTTTGGTATTCATTGCGTATATTCTTTATGCTGACCGTAAAATTTGGGCGGCTGTGCAAATGCGCCGTGGTCCAAACGTTGTTGGCCCTTGGGGATTGTTCCAGTCATTTGCCGATTTGCTAAAATTGGCGTTCAAAGAGCCAATCATTCCTGCAGGTTCTGATAAAGTAGTGTTCTTGCTTGCTCCATTGGTGACGGTGACGCTTGCGATGGCTACTTGGGCTGTTATTCCATTAAATGAAGGCTGGATGGTCGCAAATATCAATGTTGGTATTTTGTACGTCTTTGCCATCTCCTCACTTGAGGTTTACGGTGTGATCATGGCGGGTTGGGCTTCCAACTCTAAATATCCATTCCTGGGCGCACTTCGTTCTGCTGCGCAAATGGTCTCATACGAAGTATCAATTGGCTTTGTGATTGTGACAGTGCTTTTATGCGTTGGTTCACTTAATCTTTCAGACATCGTTTTATCACAGCAAGACGGTTTGGGTACAAGCTTAGGTTTGCCGAACTCGTTCCTTGATTGGCATTGGTTGGCATTGTTCCCAATGTTTATCATCTTCTTTATTTCATGTTTGGCAGAGACAAACCGTCCGCCATTTGATTTGCCAGAAGCTGAATCAGAGCTCGTTGCGGGTTACATGGTTGAGTATTCATCCATGCCATTCATGATGTTTATGCTCGGTGAGTATCTTGCGATCATGCTCTTATGTTCACTAACCACAATCCTATTCTTGGGTGGTTGGTTGCCACCGGTTGATGTTTGGTTCCTAAATTGGGTACCTGGGATCATTTGGTTTGTTCTAAAAACATGTATGGTCTTCTTCATGTTTGCGATGGTTAAGGCATTTGTACCACGCTACCGTTATGATCAGCTCATGCGTCTAGGTTGGAAAGTCTTCCTGCCTATCTCACTTGCAATGGTCGTGATTGTTGCATTCGTGCTAAAATTCACAGGTTGGAGCGCTTAAGATGGGTATCGGACAAGCAGCTAAATCGTTATTTTTAAAAGAATTCGTTGGCGCATTCTTTTTATCGATGAAGTATTTCTTTGCACCAAAATCTACAGTGAACTATCCATTTGAGAAGGGGCCGATTTCGCCTCGTTTCCGTGGTGAGCATGCTTTGCGTCGCTATCCAAATGGTGAAGAGCGCTGTATTGCATGTAAATTGTGTGAGGCGATCTGCCCGGCACAAGCTATTACCATTGAAGCTGGTCCACGTCGTAACGATGGTACGCGCCGTACAGTTCGATATGACATTGACATGGTCAAATGTATCTATTGCGGTTTCTGTCAGGAAGCTTGTCCGGTGGATGCAATTGTAGAAGGTCCAAATTTTGAGTTTGCGACTGAAACGCGTGAAGAACTTTATTACGACAAAGATAAACTTCTTGCCAATGGTGATCGTTGGGAGCGTGAAATCGCTCGTAACATCGCGATGGACTCGCCGTATCGTTAAGTTGATGGGGTAAATTGGTCATCATTTTTGATGGCTGCAAATTATAATATTGGTCAAGGTGTTCATCTTGATCAGGGCGAGGGGTAGCTCAGCCCAATTGAAAAGGTAGTGATTATGGGTCTTCAGGCTCTGTTCTTCTATATTTTCGCATTTGTTGCGATTGCATCAGCATTCATGGTGATTGCTGCACGTAATCCTGTGCATTCAGTTTTGTTTTTGATTTTGACATTCTTTAATGCTGCTGGATTGTTTTTGCTAACAGGTGCCGAATTCTTAGCAATGATTTTGCTGGTCGTATATGTTGGCGCGGTTGCTGTGCTCTTCCTCTTTGTTGTTATGATGCTGGATATCGATTTTGCCGAGCTGAAAAGTGGTGCACTTGAATATGCGCCAGTTGGTGCTTTGGTTGGTTTAATACTTGCCGCGGAATTGATTGTGGTACTGGGCGGAAATCTATTTGAGAGCAGCGCAGCTGGTAGTGGTGCAAGCCCGATCCCTGATATTGCTGAGCGTACCAACACGGCAGCATTGGGCGATGTTTTATACACAGACTATGTTGCCTTCTTCCAAATCGCAGGATTGATTTTGTTGGTCGCGATGATTGGTGCAATTGTGCTGACGCTTAATCACAAACCTAATGTTAAACGCCAGGATATTTCACGTCAGGTCGCACGTCGCCCTGAGACAGCTGTTGAAGTTGTTAAAGTGAAACCAGGCCAGGGGTTATAGGATAGAATTATGGAAATAGGACTTTCTCACTACCTGACCGTTAGCGCGATCCTTTTCACGATTGGTGTATTCGGTATTTTCTTAAACCGGAAAAACGTGATTGTTATTTTGATGTCAGTTGAGCTTTTGCTCTTGGCAGTTAACTTGAATTTGGTTGCGTTTTCGCAACATCTCAACGATCTGGTGGGACAAATCTTTGCTTTGTTCATCCTGACCGTTGCCGCAGCTGAGGCCGCTATTGGTCTTGCTATTCTTGTCGTATTTTATCGCAACCGCGGCACTATTGCCGTGGAAGACGTCAACATGATGAAGGGCTAATCATGTATCACACCATCGTCTTCCTGCCTCTGCTTGGGGCAATTATCGCCGGATTATTTGGCCGCAGTATCGGCGCCAAAGCATCTGAATATGTGACATGTTTGTTCATGATCATTTCAGCATTGCTGTCTTGGGTCGTGTTTTTACAAATTGGTTTTGGTGATACTGATGTCGTACAAATTCAGGTTCTAAGCTGGATCCAGTCCGGTACGCTCACCATTGATTGGGCCTTTAGAATAGATACGCTTACTGCGGTAATGTTTGTTGTTGTAAACTCTGTATCCACCTTGGTGCACATCTATTCAATTGGATACATGCATCATGATCCGCACCGTCCGCGCTTCTTTGCTTATCTGTCATTGTTTACGTTTGCGATGTTGATGCTGATTACATCTGACAACCTTGTTCAAATGTTCTTTGGTTGGGAAGGCGTGGGACTTGCGTCTTACTTGCTCATTGGCTTCTGGTTCAAGAAACCATCAGCTACTGCTGCTTCAATGAAAGCGTTCATCGTAAACCGCGTCGGTGATTTTGGTTTTGCACTTGGTATCTTTGGCATCTTCATGTTGTTTGGTTCAGTATCATTTGATGCGATCTTTGCGAGCGCCTCTGATTATGCACCAACCGCAGAGATGGGTGAGGTGATCACCACTATATTTGGCATGGAGCTGGATAAAAACGGTGCATTGACGATCTGTTGTCTGCTCTTGTTCATGGGCGCAATGGGTAAATCAGCTCAGTTCTTACTTCACACATGGTTACCTGATGCGATGGAAGGCCCGACACCAGTGTCTGCTCTTATCCACGCAGCGACCATGGTGACGGCAGGTGTATTCTTGGTTGCGCGTATGTCGCCAATCTTTGAATTCTCACCAACGGCACTCACATTTGTTACTGTTATTGGCGCAATTACAGCCTTCTTTGCAGCAACTGTTGGTCTTGTGCAAAACGATATTAAACGCGTTATTGCATATTCCACCTGTTCGCAGCTTGGCTATATGTTTGTGGCGCTTGGGGTTGGTGCATATGGTGCGGCGATCTTCCACCTGTTCACACACGCATTCTTTAAAGCGTTGTTGTTCTTAGGTGCGGGTTCTGTCATTCACGCTGTTTCAGATGAGCAGGATATGCGCCGTATGGGTGGATTGCGAAAGCATATCAAACTTACATATTGGATGATGGTTATCGGCACTGTTGCACTGACAGGTCTTGGCCTTCCATTAACTTATATCGGTACAGCTGGTTTCTTCTCAAAAGATGCGATCATTGAATCTGCTTTTGCGTCACCTTTGGGTGTCTCTGGTTTTGCCTTTACAATGCTGGTTATTGCGGCATTGTTCACAAGCTTTTATTCCTGGCGTTTGATTTTCTTAACATTCCACGGCAAGCCTCGTGCTGCCGCTGATGTGATGCATCATGTGCATGAATCACCGCCAGTTATGTTGATCCCGCTTTATCTTCTTGCCGTTGGCGCGCTAGCAGCAGGTTTTGTCTTCAAATCATATTTCTTTGGTGACAATTACGATATGTTCTGGCAATCAGCTTTGTTTACGGTCGAGGGCAACACAGTTCTTGAAGATTTCCACCACGTTCCAGTTTGGGTTAAGTTGAGCCCCTTCGTTGCGATGGTACTTGGGTTTGCAACAGCTTGGTATATGTATATCCGTTCACCTGAGACACCAAAACGCTTTGCGGAAGATTTCTCAATTTTGTACAATTTCTTGCTGAACAAATGGTACTTCGATGAGATCTATGATTTCCTATTCGTTCGCCCAGCTAAATGGCTTGGTACCTTCCTTTGGAAGCAAGGCGATGGTCGAGTGATCGATGGATTTGGTCCAAATGGCATTGCAGCGCGCGTGCAGGATATTACCAACCGCGTTGTTAAGTTCCAAACTGGATATTTATATCACTATGCCTTTGCCATGCTTATTGGTATTGCGGCTCTAGTAACCTGGATGACTCTCGGGAGTGCATTTTAATGATTGATTGGCCACTTCTATCTACGGTCACCTTCCTGCCGCTTATCGGCGTTTTGGTCTTGCTCTT
Source organism: Lentilitoribacter sp. (assembly GCA_039986595.1). Lineage (GTDB taxonomy): Bacteria > Pseudomonadota > Alphaproteobacteria > Rhizobiales > Rhizobiaceae > Lentilitoribacter. Next base: position 274,003 of record JBDWQJ010000005.1, on the reverse strand, counting down.
CATGAAAGACGAGGGGGAAACCTCCCGACGTAATGTGTATTACGTTTCATTGATGGTTACCGCGTTCACGTTTGTGTTCTCGCTGTTTGTCTGGATCGGGTTTGATAATGCAAATCCTGGTTTCCAGATGGTTGAAAAAATGGACTGGCTGGGTTCTGGCATTTCATACCATATGGGTGTGGATGGCATTTCTATGTTGTTCGTTATTCTAACAACATTCTTGATGCCGCTTTGTGTAATCGCAAGTAAGAACTCAATTAAAAACCGCTTCCGCGATTATATGATTGCGTTTTTGATCTTGGAAACTTTGATGATCGGCGTGTTCTGTGCGCTTGATATTGTCTTGTTCTATGTATTCTTTGAAGCAGGCCTAATCCCAATGTTTATTATCATTGGTGTTTGGGGTGGTCAGCGCCGCGTTTATGCAAGCTTCAAGTTCTTCCTTTATACATTGCTTGGTTCAGTGCTGATGCTTCTTGCGATCATGGCAATGTATTGGCAGGCCGGTACGACAGACATCACGAAGCTTTTGGAATTTGACTTCCCTGTCTCAATGCAGACTTGGTTGTGGCTCGCATTCTTCGCATCATTTGCTGTGAAGATGCCAATGTGGCCTGTTCACACATGGTTGCCAGATGCGCACGTTGAAGCGCCAACAGCGGGTTCAGTGATCTTGGCTGGTGTGCTTCTGAAATTGGGTGGTTATGGATTGATCCGTTTCTCGCTTGCTATGTTCCCAGTCGCATCCGCTGACTTTGCACCATATGTATTTGCGCTTTCTGCTATTGCGATTGTTTACACGTCGCTTGTGGCGATGATGCAAACAGATATTAAGAAGCTGATCGCTTACTCGTCTGTGGCACATATGGGTTATGTAACAATGGGTATCTTTGCGGCCAATGCGCAAGGGGTCCAAGGTGCCATCTTCCAGATGTTGTCTCATGGTTTGATTTCAGGTGCGTTGTTCTTGTGTGTTGGTGTTATCTACGATCGCATGCATACACGTGAGATTTCAGCTTATGGCGGTCTCGTTAACAACATGCCGAACTATGCTGTTGCATTTATGCTGTTTACAATGGCAAATGTTGGCCTACCTGGAACCTCTGGATTTGTCGGTGAGTTCTTAGTGCTTATTGGTGTGTTCCAGGTTTCAACTTGGACTGCAATGTTTGCAACACTTGGCGTTATCTTGTCAGCGGGCTACGCATTATGGCTTTACCGCCGCGTTGTGTTTGGTGCGCTAGAGAAAGAAAACTTAAAAGCATTGCTTGATCTTTCGGGCCGCGAAAAAACAATACTATATCCGCTGATTGCACTGGTTATTTTCTTCGGTGTTTATCCGATCCCAGTATTTGACGCGACCGCTGCATCTGTTGATGCACTTGTCACCCAATATTCAGCTGCTATTGAAGCGGCACAAAATATCGCAATGTCAGCGAAATAAAACGAGGATGCTACTCAAATGACGACTGAGATTTTAATGGAGAGCCTGCATCTATCTCTGCCAGAAATTATGCTGGCGGTTGGCGCAATGGTTTTGTTGATGATCGGTGCTTATGGTGGCCAATCGACTTTAAATGCGATTAATGGTTTATCTGTTGCCTTGCTTATTATTGCAGGTCTTATGCTGGTGTTTGTTGTGGGCGAGGGGGAAGCGTTTAACGGTGCTTATCTTTCTGATCCATTTGCGAAATTCATGAAGGTGCTAGCACTTATTGGTTCTGCAGTGGCGTTGATGATGTCCATTGGGCATTCGCGCTTTGAGAAAAACCCGTTTTTTGAATTTCCAATTCTAGTCTTGCTCGCAACTGTTGGCATGATGCTGATGATTTCAGCTAATGACATGATTGCGCTTTATCTTGGTTTGGAGCTTCAATCACTTGCGCTTTATGTTGTTGCAGCGATCAAACGTGACGACGAGAAATCTACAGAAGCTGGTTTGAAATATTTCGTTCTAGGTGCTCTGTCCTCTGGTATTTTGCTTTACGGCGCATCGTTGATCTACGGTTACACAGGCCACACTGGCTTTGATGAAATCGCGTCCGCGCTCACAGGTGGTAAGCCTGAACTTGGTCTTATCTTTGGCCTTGTGTTCTTGCTTGCAGGTATTGCGTTTAAAATCTCAGCAGTGCCGTTTCACATGTGGACGCCAGATGTTTACGAAGGTGCACCAACGCCTGTGACAGCCTTCCTAGCTGCAGCGCCAAAAGTTGCTGCAATGGCTGTGTTTATCCGTTTGGTTATCGAAGCTTTCCAAACAGTGACGCATGAGTGGCAACAAATTGTTGTCTTTATCGCAATTGCTTCAATGGTATTGGGTGCATTTGCAGCGATTGGTCAGAAGAATATCAAACGCCTGATGGCTTATTCATCTATCGGTCACATGGGGTATGCATTAGTAGGGCTTGCAGCGGGAACGCAGACGGGCGTATCTGGTATCGTTCTTTATATGTTGATCTACATGGTTATGACGCTTGGTACATTTGCTTGTATTTTGGCAATGCGCACCAAAGATGATGGAAACTTAGAAGATATCAATGATCTTGCTGGTCTTGCAAAATCTAACCCATTTATGGCTGTAATTTTGACGATCTTTATGTTCTCACTCGCAGGTATTCCGCCACTTGCCGGTTTCTGGGGTAAATACTTTGTGTTTGTCGCAGCTATTGAGGCTGAGCTATATGCGCTTGCGATCATCGGTGTATTGGCATCTGTTGTTGGTGCATACTACTATCTGCGCATTATCAAAATCATGTGGTTTGATGAAGTTAAGCATCAATTTGCACCGGTTGCAGGTGAGCTTCGTCTTGTTTACAGCCTAGCTGGCCTGTTTGTATTGGGCTATGTCATCATTGGTGGTCCAATTGGTTCAGCTGCTGAAGTTGCAGCACGCACGTTCTTCTAATTGGTTTTAAAAACAGAAATTGAGTGGCGTCATGTTGAAGAACGTGACGTCTCTTCTACAAATGACTATTGCCTTGAAAAGGCACGCGAAGGCGCGGTGTCGGGACTTTGGGTAACTGCAGAACGCCAAACAGGTGGTCGCGGACGTCGTGGTAGGACTTGGGTTTCTGAAAGTGGAAACCTTTATTCTTCGCTTTTACTGAACAATCCTGCGCCGCGCGAAAATTTGGGTACATTGCCTTTGGTTGCAGCATTGGCAGCCAATTTTGCGATTAAGAAGGCGCTGTCGACTTCGTTAGCGAAAATAAAGATCAAGTGGCCCAATGATGTTTTAATTGACGGCGCAAAGGTTTGCGGTATCCTTTTGGAATCTGAGGTCATTTCTAAAGATGTTATATCCATAGTCATTGGTATTGGTATCAACGTTTCTCATCATCCTGATCAGGCGTTATATAAAACAACGTCTCTTAATGAGCTTGGTGTTAAAGTATATCCGCCAGAATTATTTGCGCATTTGTTTGATGAGATGAAATATGTCCTGGCATTGTGGGATGAAGGGCGCGGTTTACCGGCAATTCGTGATTTATGGCTTGAAAATGCGGCTGGCATTGATGAAGATATTAAAATCAATCTTCCCAATGAAGTTTTGCACGGACGATTTATTGGTTTGTCGGAAGATTGCAATTTGATATTGCGCCAGGAAGATGGTGATGAAATCAAAATTGCAGCAGGGGATGTTTTCCTTCTCGATACGTAAAGAAAAGAAAGAATAGATAATGGCTAGCGAGAACGAACTCGTATTCTTACCACTTGGTGGTGTTGGTGAAATTGGTATGAACCTTGCGCTTTATGGCTATGGGTCACCTGATAACCGCGAATGGATTATGGTAGATTGCGGTGTAACATTCCCAGGATTAGAGCTGCCCGGTGTTGATCTAGTCCTTCCAGATATCAGGTTCTTGGAAGAAGAACGTCATAATTTAAAAGCGATCATCATTACGCATGCACATGAAGACCACTATGGTGCGCTTAATGAATTATGGCCTTTGCTAAATGTTCCAGTTTACGTCACGCCATTTACCGCAGGCATGTTAGAGGCCAAACGCGCTTACGAGCGTTCTCGGCGTGAAATTCCTGTCACGATCTTTAATGCAGGTGACGTGTTTGATGTTGGTCCATTTGAGATTGAAGCGGTTGCGGTTAATCACTCAATCCCAGAGCCATTATCTTTAGCGATAAAAACGGATCTTGGAAAAGTTATTCACACCGGTGACTGGAAGATTGATCAGGACCCTTCTTTGGGGCCGCTTACTGACGAAAATAGATTTCGCCAGTTGGGCGATGAAGGCATTTTGGCGATCATGTGCGATTCGACCAATGCGATGAGGGAAGGCGTATCTCCTACAGAGCAAACCATCAGTAAAAACCTACGCAAGGTTATTGAAGATGCGCCAGGGCGCGTCGCCATCACGTCATTTTCGTCAAATGTTGGCCGTATCCGTTCGATCGCTGAAGCTGCGCGCGATGCGGAGCGGGAAGTCTTGTTGCTGGGGAGTTCAATCAAACGCGTTGTTTCTGTCGCCAGCGGCTTGGGGATGATGGAAGGTTTACCAAACTTTTTAGAAGAAGATGAATTTGGTTTTATTCCAAGAGATAAGGTTGTCATCATCATGACGGGTTCTCAAGGCGAACCACGCGCTGCGCTTGCAAAACTCTCTCGTGATGAGATGAGGCATGTCGCTTTAGCAAAAGAGGATACAGTTGTATTTTCAGCGCGTGCTATTCCAGGAAATGAAAAAGGTATTTTAAATATCAAAAATGCCTTGATTGATCGTGGTGTTTTGATTGTGGAAGACAGCGATGAATTACCTATTCATGTCTCTGGTCATCCGCGTCGCAATGAATTGCAGCAAATGTATGAGTGGGTTCGTCCTGAGATTTTGGTACCAGTTCATGGAGAAGCTGCGCATTTGGTTGCGCATGCTAAATTAGCTCAAGAAAGCGGCATTGGCAAAGTGCCACGTGTTCGCAATGGCGATATGTTACGCCTAGCACCGGGCGAGCCTGAACTTATAGATGATGTGCCAAGTGGCCGTATCTTTAAAGATGGTGCAGTGATTGGTGAATATGACGATTTAGGTATTTCAGACCGACGTAAATTGTCCTTTGCAGGACATGTGTCTGTGCAGGTACTTTTGGATAATAAATATGAATTTAAGGGCGACCCTCAGGTCAGCTCGATTGGACTGCCGACCTTCGATGATGCAGGCGATGAAATCGATGATGTGATTTATGACGCGGTTATCGGTGCTGTTGAGAGCATTCCACGTGTTCGCCGCAAAGACTTAAGCCTTGTGCAAGAATCTGTACGTCGAGCTGTTCGTGCATCTGTTCGTGAAGTGTGGAATAAAAAGCCGGTCGCAACTGTATTTGTTGAAAAAGTTTAGGGGGTAATCTTATGCTAGGTAGATTAAACCACGTCGCAATCGCTGTCCCTGATCTTAAAACCGCGACTGATCAATATAAAAACATGCTTGGTGCGCACGTCACTGAGCCGCAAAAGCTTGATGAACACGGGGTAACCGTGGTCTTTATTGAATTGCCCAATACCAAGGTTGAACTTTTAGAGCCGATCAACGCAGCTTCTCCAATCGCAGCCTTTTTGGAAAAGAACCCAAAAGGCGGTATGCACCATATTTGTTATGAGGTAGAAGACATAGCTGCGGCAAAAAGCCAATTGATAGAAACTGGAGCTCGTGTATTAGGTGATGGTGAGCCTAAAATTGGTGCACATGGAAAGCCTGTGTTGTTTTTACATCCCGGCGATTTTTCAGGTACATTGATTGAATTAGAGCAAATTTGATCTAGGACATTCAACCATGGGAATTGGTACATATTTAGCGATTTATTTTATTATGTGGTGGATATCGCTGTTTTTAGTGCTGCCATTTTCCGGCAAGTCTCAAGCTGAGGCGGGCGAGGTTGTTCTTGGCACCACAAAAAGTGCGCCAGCAAACTTAAATGTCATTCGTGTTGTGATCATGAATTCCATTGTCGCAAGCGTGTTCTTCTTGTGCTTTTATCTATTGGTGGAAGTGTTCGGAGTTACCTTCGACGATTTCATGGCACTCTTTCCGAAATTTTGATTATCGCTAAATTCCGGTTCTAGCTGTTTGATCAGGACATAAAAAAAGCAAGGCTACAATAGCCTTGCTGTTAGTTGTCGCGGACCTCTACCCGTCGGCCGGTGGCTGCGCTAAGAGCGCGCCTGAGATCTAATCCTCCCAAGACTTGATCGCGATTTAGGCATGTTTTTATAAAACTGCCTTATTTTCGTGCGAAGTTACCGTACTTGCTAAAATTTGTCACCATTTATTTTGCAGAGATATAGAAAAATTGATGAAAAAATAATGATAACATCAATCAAATTCAATTTATTATTCGTGCTTTTCAGATTGATCGTAAAAGAGTAGAAGTCTTCAACAACAAAATAACCTGCGATTCCGAGCGATTTTGTTTTCGGATCTCAATTTTTATACGGATAAGCCATGCGCCTTTCTCAATACTTTCTGCCAATCTTAAAAGAAAACCCAAAAGAAGCCGAGATTGTTTCTCACCGGTTGATGTTGCGCTCTGGCATGATACGCCAACAATCAGCTGGGATCTATTCTTGGCTGCCACTTGGCAAGCGCGTTTTGGATAAGGTGAATGCCATTATTCGCGAAGAACAAAACAGAGCAGGCGCGCACGAGATATTAATGCCTACTATTCAATCAGCAGAGCTTTGGAATGAAAGTGGCCGTTATGATGATTATGGCAAGGAGATGCTGCGTATCACCGATCGTCAGGATCGTCCGATGCTGTATGGCCCAACCAATGAGGAAATGATCACGGATATCTTCCGCTCATATGTGCGCTCTTACAAAGAATTGCCACTGAACCTTTATCACATTCAACATAAATTCAGAGATGAGATCAGACCTCGTTTTGGAACAATGCGTTCCCGTGAGTTTATCATGAAAGATGCATATTCTTTTGATCTGAATAAAGAAGATGCAAAATTTGCTTATTACAAAATGTTCACTGCATATTTGCGGACATTTGATCGCTTGGGTTTGCGTGCTATCCCTATGCGCGCTGACACAGGCCCAATTGGTGGTGATCTTAGTCATGAGTTTATTATTCTAGCGGACACGGGCGAATCTGAAGTGTTCTGTCACAAAAACTTCCTTGATTTCGATACCCCATCAGAAGACGTTGATTTTTCAGATCGCGCAAAGATGAAATCAATCTTTGATCAGTGGACGGAATATTACGCGGCAACGTCTGAAATGCATGATGCGGCTGCATTTGATGCAATTGATGCCGACAATAAGGTTTCTGATCGCGGTATTGAAGTTGGTCACATCTTCTATTTTGGAACAAAATATTCAGCCGCAATGGGCGCGAAAGTTATGGGCCCGGACGGGCGCGAACATGAGGTGCATATGGGCTCATACGGCATTGGTCCAACACGCCTTGTTCCCGCCATCATTGAAGCGTCTCATGATGAAAATGGTATTATTTGGCCGGAATCAGTTGCGCCGTTTGATGTGGGAATTATCAATATGAAAGTTGGTGACGAGGCTTGCGATGATGCATCTAAAAAGATCTATGCTGAATTGCAAAAAGCGGGTCTTGATGTTTTGTTAGATGATCGTGATGAGCGCGCGGGCGGTAAGTTTGCGACCGCTGATCTGATTGGTGTTCCACAGCAGATTGTTGTTGGTCCACGCGGGATGAAAACTGGTGAAGTTGAAGTGAAAAACCGTAAAACCGGTGAACGCGAAAGCCTGACACTAGAAGCAGCGATTAATAAGCTAACTGCACGATAATTTTTACGAAAAGGCTTTGAAACCATTGAGCAGTAATCCAATAGAAATGCCGTCGTCAAAACCTTTTGGTGTGTTTGAACGTCTTGTTGCCTGGCGTTATTTACGTTCAAAGCGCAAAGAAACGGTTGTTTCTGTCATCGCAGGGTTTTCTTTTGCGGGCATTATGCTTGGTGTTGCGACATTGATCATTGTTATGGCTGTGATGAACGGTTTTCGCGCTGAGCTCATTAACCGTATTCTTGGCATCAATGGTCATATGATCGTTCAACCCATTGATGAGCCTTTTAATGATTACACTAATCTTGCTAAGCGTATTGAAGGTGTTGAGGGTGTGCAGATGGCGCTGCCCATTGTTGAGGGGCAAACCCTAGCCTCAGGCAATGGTGGTGCGGGAACAGGCGCATTGGTTCGCGGTATTTCTGTCGCTGATATTGAACGGCTCAATTGGGTGTCTGATAATATCAAAGCGGGCGATCTTGTTGGCTTTGCCGCGGGTGAGGGTGTGCTAATCGGCACGCGCATGGCAGATTCACTTGGGCTCATTGCTGGTGATAGCATAACGCTTGTTTCGCCAGAAGGGGATGTCACCCCATTTGGCGTGACACCGCGGGTAAAGTCTTACCCGATTTCAGGCATATTTGAGATCGGTATGTCAGAATATGATTCCTCAATCATATATATGCCGCTTGGCGAAGCTCAGATTTACTTTAATACCGAAGATGAAGTGCAATCCATTGAAGTGTTTGTTGACGATCCAGATGGTGTCAATGACTTCAGAGCACCCATAGAAACCGCAGCCGAACGTCAGATTTTTATAACTGATTGGCAGCAGCGAAATCAGACATTTTTCTCAGCGCTTCAAGTTGAGCGCAATGTGATGTTTATGATATTAACGCTTATCATTCTTGTTGCTGCTTTAAACATTATCTCTGGATTGATCATGCTGGTGAAAGATAAAGGGCGAGATATCGCAATCTTACGCACAATGGGTGCAACATCAGCGTCTGTTATGCGCATCTTCTTTATGACAGGGTCGGCAATTGGAGTGGCTGGTACCGGCGCAGGAGTGATTTTAGGTGTACTGGTCTGTTTAAATGTAGAGCGTATTCGCGCATTTTTCTCATGGTTGTCGGGTACAACGCTGTTTAATCCTGAGCTTTACTTTCTAAGCCAATTGCCTGCTGATATGGATTTTGCTGAAACGCTCTCGATCATTATCATGGCATTTGTGCTAACATTCATCGCAACACTCGTGCCGGCATGGCGCGCGTCTAAAATCGATCCCGTTCAAGCGCTAAGATATGAGTAAATGGACATGAATGATGCGAGCCGAATTAATATGAGCGATGTTTCCAATGCACAAGATCTGGCAATGGAATTGCTTGCCGTTGAACGTCATTATGTTCAAGGCGATGAAAAATTGACCATCTTAAATGGTGTGAATTTCAAGCTTAACCGCGGAGAGACTGTTGCTTTGATCGCGCCTTCCGGTGCTGGTAAATCAACATTGTTGCACATGGCCGGTTTGCTTGAACGTCCTGATGGCGGTGAAGTGATCGTTGATGGGGTTGCTTGCAGTCATTTGTCTGATGAGCAGAGGACAGATGTTCGCGGTAAGAAAATTGGCTTCGTATATCAATTCCACCATTTGTTACCTGAGTTTTCAGCTAGCGAAAATGTTGTTATTCCGCAATTAATCAGCGGTTTGGAAAAAAAGGAAGCTGAGGTTCGAGCAAAAGAATTGCTTGAATATCTCAAGCTTGGTCATCGTATTTCTCATCGCCCATCAGAATTATCTGGTGGTGAACAACAACGCGTCGCTATAGCAAGAGCTGTAGCCAATGCGCCAAGTGTACTTTTGGCTGATGAACCAACGGGTAATCTTGACCCGGAAACTGCTTCTTATGTGTTTGAAGCACTTGAAGCTTTGGTTAAACAATCTGGCCTGTCTGCAATGGTTGCAACTCATAACCATGAACTTGCGCGCAAAATGGATCGTTGTGTGACGCTCAAAGACGGGCAATTGGTTGAGCTATAACACTTAAGTTTTGTTACTAATTAGAATAGCAAAACTCAGGTAGATTTTGACCACCTGACACATATTCTGCAATTGTCATGACATTTACATCAAACCGAACAGGTTTTTCGTCTTTAAAGCCTTTGCCATTGAGCAGATTTAAATCGCATCCCCCATATGCATCTGGGTCAAGCGTGTCATAGTAAGAATAAGTAAAACCGGCGACCACAAGCTTTTCGTTGCGATAGGCTATGGTGAGTTTTTGCTCCCAACGATTTCGACCAATCGCGGAATTTTGTGAACCCAGAATGATTGAGCCATTTGGCGCGGTGGTCACAGACGGTTCTTGACCAAACATTGCGCTTGAACCCCAAACAATATCGCGGATGTGGTGCCTAAGAGTTAATCGCCCGTATTCATCACTTATATAAAATAGACCATCAAACTGCTCACCATCATTGAGGTTTAAGATCATGACAGGATCTTGTATCCCGTCTTTATTCCAATCTGTTGTTGCAACTGAAAAGATTTGGTCTGCCCTGAACGCGGGTGCTTGATGTTGCTCAGCTGCAGCTGAAAACGAGATCAACAATGTGGAAAGTAGCAATATGGCTCGATGCATCTTAAAAGCTCCATTTGATATCAATTGGTTGCTTAGCCAAACTCTTGAGCATCTTGCTGAACAGCTTTGTGAATATTTAGCAATACATCTGGATCGGCCGCTTGAATACGGCTCCAATTTGGAATAAATGGCGTTTCCATCGGGTTATCAAGATAAGACTGACCCGCTTTCATGATGTTTGCTGCAAACAATTCAACTGCTTTTTCTTCAACATGGCGATCCGTGTGAAGACCGTTCATGGTCGCATCATTATAATACATCTCAACCAGATCGAGTGCGATGCGGAAATAAGTGGCTTTCAGCGTTCTAAATGTTGCATTTGAGAGTATCACGCCATCTGTCGCCAGTTTTCGATATAGCGCTTTGGAAATGTCGATCGACATGCGCGATAGACCTTCATTTGCGTCCTCTTCAGAAAGCGGTTGATGCTTATGATCATAGGCGTCCGAGATATCAACTTGACAAATCACCCGATTGGAAAGGTTTCGCCATACTTCAGATAGAACACCAATTTCTAGTCCCCAATCAGATGGGATACGCATATCCGGTAAGATCGATGTGCGCATGGCAAATTCGCCTGCCAATGGATATCGAAATGCATTCAGATAATCGATATAATCGTTGTGCCCGCAGGTTTTTTGAATGGCGAGCAATAATGGTGTGACAAGTAGTCTGGAAACACGACCATTGATTTTGCCATCGGCAATGCGAGGGTAATAGCCCTTTACAAAGTGATAGGCGAAAGCAGGATTAGTAACCGGATAGACGAGGCGCGCCAGCATTTCTTTTGAATAGGTCGTAATATCGCAATCGTGCAGCGCAACAACATCTGAATTACCGGTAGCAAGAGCAAAGCCCATGCAATACCAAACATTGCGACCTTTGCCGGGCTCTTCCGGGGCTAAGTTTGCACCAGCCAACTTGTTATGGATGGCCTTAAGGCGCGGACCGTCATTCCACAAAACATCATGCTTTTGCGGTAAACGCGAGAAATATTCCTTGGCATGTTTAAACTGGTTTTCATCAGCGCGATCCAAACCAATAACAATATGATTTATGAAATCCGCTTTGCTTAGCTCATCAACAATGTTGGAAAGTGCAGGGGCCTCAAGTTCAGAATAAAGACTTGGCAATATCAGTGTGATTTTTCGAGTTTGCGCGAATTGCTTTAGCTGCGCTTCGAGTTGTTCAAACGGAATTTGCGCCAAATTATGTAATGTTGCAATGCTACCGTTTTGATGAAAGTCAGCCATATTTATGCAGTCTCTTTTCTTGGTTTAATCTAGTTTACACGAACAAACTCAAAACGCACATATTCCATCCTTTGGGACCGGGATCTTTTGAATATGTAACGTGATCAGGTTTGTTGGGGGTGAATAAATGTTGGTTTGAATCATTTTTCATAACAAAACCAATATCCGCATGCTCCAGCATTTGTATGTCATTGGGCGCATCGCCAAGTGCAACACATGTTACGCTTTGATCATTTGGAAATAAGCTATCTTTGATTTCATTCATGCGATCCACTTTGCCTGCACCAAATGAGAGAGTTAAAAACCTACCGCCTTGTTGTGCGCGAAGGCCATTATCGCTCAAATATTCTTTAAACTGAGCCAGTTCTTTTTGGTTGCCACTCCAAATACCCGGTTCTGAATATTCGCGCTGTTTGGCAAGTTTTGCGGCCTGAAGGCTTAATGATGTTTGTTGGCAAACTTCTTCTGCACTCCAGTCATGAAAGCCTTTATATTTTAATCTCAATGCAACTGGTGCACTCTGAACGATTTTTATGATTTTGTCGTAATCACTCATCGTTGCGACTGAATGTGTTGATGGTGCGAGCAGTCCAGCACCATTTTCGACAATTGCCGGAAAAGCATCAAAACCAAGTTCGGAACGAAGCGGTGCTATCTCAGCTGCGGTTTTGCTCGATGCAAGAATAAGCGGTGTTTTCGTCTCGCGCAGTTTTTCTAGCGCGTCGTTTGCTGGCTCATAGCTGTAAGTATCATGATCGAGCAATGTACCATCAAGGTCCGTGAAAATAACGTAGCTTTTGGGCTTTGCGTTAGACACGGTTTGTGATCCACCGGCACTGATATGGCGCAAAGGCGATTTGCTTGGTATCTTCATAAATTACATCGCCGTTTAAACGATCTATCCATTCGTCTCCACCGATCAAATTGAGTGCCATGGTTTCAATCGTTAAATGTTCAGATGTCATATTGTGAAGTGCAAAAATACTTTGCGAACGATCAATGCTTTGTCGCCAAAAACCGAATATCTGATCGCCCAATTGCAACGTAAATTGAGTGGCGTTGGGATGGAATGCCGATTGTCTGCTGCGTGTAGCGATGCGTGATTTCAGCTCATTTAACACAATGCTTTGATTGGATTGCGGATCATCAAGCTTGTCGTTAAGCTCATTATAATCCCAACGATGACGGTTGATAGCGCGATTGTGTTGAGATTTTTCAACGCCTTCCTGATCATTTGGTGTTGCGAGCATGGAATGGATATAAAATGCTGGAACGCCCTCAAGCGCCATGGCAATAGTTTGGCTGCATAAAAAACGCTCGACGTTAAACTTGTCTTGCCCTTTAACTGTGCCTTTTAGCGCGTCAAACAAAGAGACATTCATCTCATAGGGGTGCATTTTTCCATCATTGCCTTGACGCATGGATACACGTCCACCATGGGCCTTAATCGTATCGATCATCGCATCAATATCGTTTTGTGGCAAAAGCCCTTCAACCGGGCGCAGACCCACGCCATCGTGGGATGCGGTGAAGTTAAAATAAGCACAGCCCATTTGCGCCGGCGGCATGCGCATTTGCCAAGCATTGAGATGTTCAGAAGTCCCATTGAGCAAACCGTGCAGTAAAAGTGGTGGCAATGAGAAGTTATAAATCATATGCGCTTCATTGCGATTGCCGAAATAGCTGAGATTTTCGGTATTCGGCACATTTGTTTCTGTGATGATGACCACAGGCTCACGATCAAAATCGGCCAATAGTCTGATAAGGCGCACAATCTGGTGGGTCTGGGGTAGGTGGATACAGCTTGTGCCAATTTCTTTCCAAACGAAAGCAACAGCATCAAGGCGAATGGTATTAACCCCTTGATTGATATGTTCACGTGTTACTCTTAAAAATTCGAGCAGCACTTCGGGATTGGAGAAATCAAAGTCCACCTGATCATGGCTGAAAGTACACCAAACATGTTTGGTGCCATTTGCCGTTTCAACTTCGCGCAACAGATCATGCGCGCGTGGTCTGACAACAGCGCTTGTGTCATCGTCAGGGGAGGCTTCGAAGAAGAATTTGTTATAGGGCTCATGCCCCTGCAGATATTCGTTAAACCAATGCCCTTGGCTCGACATATGGTTAAGAACAAGATCTGACATTAGTCTGAAATCAGCTGCTATACGGCTAATATCTTCCCAAGAACCTAAGAGGCTATCGACTTGCCGATAATCCGTGACCGCAAAACCATCATCTGATGTGTATGGAAAAAACGGCAGGATATGAACACCATTGACTGTGTCACGAAGGTGTTTGTGTAAAAAGTGGTTTAAAAGATCGAGTGGTTTATGCTCACCGTCGATAAAGCTGTTGCCATAGGTAATGACATAATTGTCTTTTTCAGACCAAAGCTCATTTGAGGGCAATCGTCCACGGCGTCTTGGGGTATGTTTTTCATCCCAAAACGCCGCAATGACTTGATTGGTCAGAGTTTCGGTGTCCAGATCAGGGTAAATGGAGTTTATGAGCTGAGAAATGTTGTTTTTAAGACGTGCAGACGACATGTCGGCAATTGTCGGAAGATCGGTCAATGTTAATTCGCTTGTTTTTCGCTTGTCTAATTGCTTATCGCTTGGGAGGCTAACGTAGCTTGATTATCTTACAATGGATTCGGTTGATGGCAAGTCCAACATGGGTTAAGGATAAGATTAAATTGGCTTTGTTGTGATATGAGGTGTTTGAAATGGTTGGCTTTTTGAAAAAACTTGGTTCTATGTTCGGCGGCGAGACAGCGCCTGCAAAGCCTGAAAGACAAGAAAGCTACGAAGGCTATACAATTTCATCAACACCGATGTCTGAAGGTGGGCAGTTTCGTCTTTGTGGTGTAATCACCAAAGAAATTGGTGGTGAGGAGAAGACCCATAGATATATTCGTGCCGATGTGTGCCAATCCAAAGACCAAGCCGATGATTTAGCGATCATGAAAGGTCGCCAAATGATTGATCAACTCGGCGATCGCGTTTTTCAGTCTTAGGGTAGGAGAACCCTAGACGTTGTTTCATCAATTTATCTCTAAGTAAGCGATACCTCAAAGCTAAGGGGACCTTCGTTTGTAAGGTTTGCTTGGAGCTCTGTTGGGTTTTGCGATTGTGGTGTTTTTGGCACGAAACTGAATAAGTTTGTCTCTCGACTTGTTTCTGCATTGCGCTGTTAAGCAGCCACTGATTTTCGCCGACGTTTAGTCAATAGATGGCCCTAGGCGGACAATGTGAGTTTGGCACTCACATCCCAAAGCTGCTGGGCGGCGACATCATCTGTTGCCCAGGGTTTTGGCGCATAAACTTTGCAATTTCGGTAATATTGACCGGTGATACCTTCTAACTCTGGCGACACGCATGCATATGTTGAAGTTTTTGCGCCATGTTCGGGTGTTTGAAGAGTTAGTTTCATCAGCGGTTGAAGCATTTTACCAATCCAGCCGTTTTGCGAACCCAAGCCGGTTCCCACTTTACCGGGATCAACCGCGTTAGCGGTCACATCCTCTCCCTTGAGGCGCCTTGCTAGTTCAATTGTGAACAGAATGTTGGCTAGTTTTGAGTGACTGTATACTTTCAGTGCTCGAAATCCCGTCTCAAAGTTCAGATCCTCAAAATTGATCTCCTTGACAAGTTTATGCGCGCCCGATGCGACATTCACAACACGCGCTGCCTTAGTAGCTTTCATTCGATCTAACAGCAGATTGGTGAGAAGAAAGTGAGCAAGGTGATTAACGGCAAACATTTCTTCGTGGCCTTCGGCGCTCAAGACCCGCTTCATATTGAATATTCCTGCATTGTTCAAAAGCACATGCAGTGGCCTGTCTTGCTCAAGAAACGATTGAGCAATTTGGTGCACATCCGATAGTGAGGAAAGGTCGCCAGTCAGCAATCTGATTCGATCATTTCCTGTCTCAGCGATGATATCTGCAACAATACTCTCGCCTTTGCTTTGGTTACGACACACAAGGTGCACTTCTGCGCCATCTCCGCCAGCGACCGTGCAGCAACTAAACCGATGCCACTTGTTGCACCTGTCACCAAACAGGTTTTATTGCCGAGATTTTCATTTTCCACTGCCACAGCAATACCTTAAATTATTGGTGAACCTTGATTTTATACATATAGTTATTGGTTTTCAAATATTTAAGTGCTTACCCAAACTTATCCCGATTCAGAACCGATATTGGTTGTTCGAGATTAAGAGCAACTTTGTCCGTATTTTGGGTAATGGAATAAAATTTAATATGATGGTCGCACTCAATGAAAAATGTCTGCGACCGGCACAAACCGGAGCGATGTGCATGTCTTTAAAATGTTCGCTATCATAACATGAATTACAAAAAAAACCAGCCTAAGCAATTAAGCAAAGGCCGGCTTAGTTTTCTGGAGGGGGTGCCCAGAAATTCCAGATCTTATTTATAACCGATTTCGTTATAGATCTTTTGTGCTGTTGCTTGGTTTTTGCCAAGCTCTTCAAGGCCAAGATCATCGGCTTTAAATGTACCAAGTTGCTGAACTGATGAAGACAATGCAACACCTTCGATCACTGGGTATTCATCGTTACCGGCTGCGAAGTAGCTTTGCGCTTGTTCGCTTGTAAGATATTCGATGAATTTGATCGCGTTTTCTTTGTTTTTTGAATTCTTTGCAACAGCAGCGCCGGAAATATTGACGTGTGTTCCGTTGCCATCTTGATCTGGAAATACCCAGCCAATGCTGTCAGTGCTGCCTGAAAGGCCTTTAACTTCCTTGCGAATGGATCGCGCAAAGTAGTACGTGTTGCTCACTGCGATTTTGCATTCGCCAGATACAATACCGCGAAGTTGATCTGTATCTCCACCTTGTGGATCACGTGCTAGATTGTCCAAAAGACCTTGCGCCCATGTTTTTGCAGCATCTTCACCATTGTGAGAAATTTGCGACGCGAGCAAAGACAGCATGTAGATGTTTGTGCTCGAACGCGCGCAAACCATGCCTTTATATTGTGGATCAGCCAAGTCTGCATATGTTTGTGGTGGGTTTTCAACAGAGGCCTTGTCGTAGAAAATCACACGTGCGCGCTGTGAAATACCATACCAATTGCCATTCTCATCACGAAGATTTGCTGGAATAGCTTCATTTAGATCTGCAGAGTTAATTGACTGGAACAGGTCTTCCTGTTGGAATGCCCATAATCTACCTGCATCGACTGTCAATACAACATCCGCCGGACTGTTGGCACCCTCAGCTTTTAACCGCTCAAGCAACTCGCTTGCGCCTGCTTCAATACGATTGACTTTAATGCCAGTTGCTTCTGTGAAGTCTGAGTAAAGACGCTCGTCAGTATCGTAATGGCGAGATGAATAGATATTGACCTCACCATCAGCATGCGCTGCGGATGCTGTGATTGTGATAGCGGCAACACCTGCAAGCATGGCCAATGATTTTTTCAAGTTTAAGGACATCGTATTTTCCTAGTTTTTTAAAGATGACTTATTTTGTCATGTTTATGAGTTGAGCTTTCCAATGTCAATTGAAAAACCAAATAAACTTGATAGAAAAACTCATGTATAAATTAAGTCGCTTCGACAAAACTGTCGAGTACACGCTTTTGTCCGGCTCGGTCAAAATCGATTGTTAGTTTGTTGCCATCGATATTTGTAATGTTGCCATTGCCAAATTTCATGTGAAAAACACGATCGCCATTTGAAAACTTAGAAGGTGTTTCTGTTGAGGATTTGGCGACAAGTTCACCTTCAATTGTGCGGGAACGAGGTCCGCTCTCACCATATGATACGCGCTCAACAGCATGACCAGAACGACTGCCCCAATTGTTGCGAAGAGCTTCGGAATTGTTTGCCTGTGCGCGTTTCCAACCTGGCGTTTGGTAGGTGTTGCCACCAAACCCTTCTTGGCTGTCAAAACGCGATGCACCATAGGTGCCACCTGATTGCCCACGGCCATAACCACCATAGGAGCTATCCATTTCAGATACTTCGACATGGTCTTCTGGAAGTTCATCTAAAAACCGCGATGGAATTGTAGATTGCCAGAGCCCGTGAATGCGCCGATTAGATACGAACCAAATATGACAACGTTGTTTGGCGCGTGTGATACCTACATATGCAAGGCGACGCTCTTCTTCTAAACCTGATCTGCCGCCTTCATCCAAAGAGCGTTGATGAGGGAATAAGCCTTCTTCCCAACCGGGGAGAAAGACTGTTTCAAACTCCAAACCTTTTGCCGAGTGCAGCGTCATAATATTTACTGCATCAAGGTTTTCGTTCTGCTCGGCATCTATGACAAGGGAAACATGCTCTAAAAAGCCGCGCATAGATTCAAACTCTTCCATCGAACGGATGAGTTCTTTTAAGTTATCTAAACGACCAGGTGCTTCAGCAGAGCGATCCTTTTGCCACATATCTGTATAGCCAGATTCATCTAAAATCTGTTCTGCCAACTGCGTGTGTGGGATTTTTTCAAGCAGTGATTGCCATAGCTGGAAATTATTGACAACTTCGGTCAATGATTTTCGCGGGCGTGGTTTTAACTCATCAGTTTGCACCATCTCACATGCAGCTGCAAACATAGGTATCCCGCGAGAACGCGCGTAATCATGGATAAGGCGAATAGTTGCATCACCCAGACCACGCTTTGGTGTGTTGACGATGCGCTCAAATGCCAAGTCATCCGCTGGCTGACTTACGATGCGGAAATACGCCATTGCATCTCTGATTTCCAACCGCTCGTAAAAACGTGGACCGCCAATAACGCGATAATTTAGACCAAGTGTAACAAATCGATCTTCAAACTCACGCATTTGAAATGACGCGCGCACTAAAATAGCCATGTCATTGAGGTTATGATTATTGCGTTGTAATTGCTCGATTTCATCGCCGACATCACGCGCTTCTTCTTCAGAATCCCACGCTGCGTGAACCATGACTTTATCAGCATCAGGGTCTTTTTGATCGGTGAATAGCGTTTTGCCTAATCGCCCTTCATTGTGGCTAATTAAATGACCAGCAGCCCCCAAAATATGCTCGGTTGAGCGATAGTTTTGTTCCAGGCGCACAACTTTTGCACCGGGGAAATCTTTTTCAAATCGAAGAATGTTTTCAACTTCTGCACCGCGCCAGCCGTAGATGGACTGATCATCATCACCAACACAACAAATGTTCGGACGTTCATCTTTGTTATTTGGTCTTTGTGCTAAAAGCCGCAACCACATATATTGCGAGGTGTTGGTGTCTTGATACTCATCCACCAAAATATAGCGGAACTTCTGTTGGTATTCTGCCAAAACATCAGGATGAGCGCGCAGGATACGAATTGGATGACATAATAAATCACCAAAATCACAGGCATTTAGTGTTTTAAGGCGATCTTGATAGGCTGCGTATAATTCGCGCGCTTTACCATTTGCAAAAGCACGCGCGTCACCTTCAGGGATTTCATGCGGAGCAAGGCCTTTGTTTTTCCAGCCATCAATCAACATTGCAAACTGGCGCGCAGGCCATCTTTTATCATCAATGCCTTCCGCCTGGATCAATTGCTTGATGAGGCGGATCACATCGTCAGTATCTAGAATGGAAAAGTCTGTTCTTAAACCTGCAAGCTCGGCGTGTTTGCGCAGCATTTTAACGCCGATTGAGTGGAATGTTCCCAGCCACGGCATGCCTTCCACAGCGCCACCAACGAGCGCTGCAATACGTTCTTTCATTTCACGCGCAGCTTTAT
The DNA here is from genome assembly GCA_039986595.1 of Lentilitoribacter sp. Taxonomy (GTDB): domain Bacteria; phylum Pseudomonadota; class Alphaproteobacteria; order Rhizobiales; family Rhizobiaceae; genus Lentilitoribacter. The sequence continues at coordinate 254,591 of JBDWQJ010000005.1, read as the reverse complement.
TGGTAAATGTCACCGCCAGAATTTGTGATGGATAGGCGAGGCCTAAATTTAAAATATGCGCAATTCGCGTTGTTAAAACGCGGGTTTTGCCTGTACCGGCACCAGCAAGCACCAAAACCGGACCATCGATGCTTTCAACAGCATCTGATTGTTCGTTGTTTAAGTTATCAAGATATTTCGGTTTTTGTCGCGCAGCCATTGCGCGCGCAGCTATTCCTAGCCCAGATTTTTTCGGGGCAGGTTCGCTCGGCTCATCTCCAAAAAATGGAATATCATCATCATATCCGCTCATCGGGTTAAATGTAGTGATTCGTATGCGAATTGCTAGGTTAAACAGCTAAAACGAACGGTTAGTTATCGCTTTTATGCAGTTTTAAACGTAATCGGCGGATTGCGAACCAAACCGTGAACAAAACCGTCGGCACAGCGAGCGCAATTATATACATATATGAAAATGGTAGTGCGCCGGATTTATCTATCGGTTTTAAGAAATACGATAGTAGGCTCACCGCATAATATGTGATTGCGATAGAGGATAAACCCTCCACAGCTTGAGATAACAAGAGTTGTTGGCGGTGGCGACCATCAAGTGATTTGAGCAGTGCCTGATTGCCTTGGCTCAACTCAATATCGATCCGTGTGCGCAGGAGTGTAAGGGCGCGGGATATATCTTCTGTTAAAATCTTTTGCCGATGCTCTACACTGATGATTGTTGCACGCGCAGGTTCCAAGCGAGAACGCAAGAAACCTGATATGGATTGTAGATCGCCGTGTTCGACCTCAGTGAGTGTTTTCATCCGCGCATCAACAATATCAAAATAAGCGTTGCTTGCAGAGAAGCGAAAACGCGTCTCGGATATTGAACTATCAAGTTGGCCAGAAAGCTGAGATAACTTTTTAAACAATTCTTGGTCCGTTAAATCTCCAATATCATTGCCATTTTCGAGTAACGATGTGAGGGCGTTGAGTTCGTCTTCGAGCTCGGTTAACCGCGCTGAAATGCGTCTGGCCATCGGTAAACCAATCAAGGCCATGATACGGTAGGTTTCCAACTCGTAAAGACGCTGTATTCTGCGACCTAATTCATTTGGGCCGTTTTTTTCAGGCAATACCGCATAGGTAATGGTGTTCCAATCATCTGGTTTTAAAGTTGATTGCACTTGAAGCGAACCGCGCATCATGCCGCCAAAAACACGTTTACCAAACGGGATTTGTTTGGCGAGTTCTTTCGCCGATGATACGATCACGACCATGCATTTTGAAAGAATTTTGATGTTGTGCGCAGATAAAACGCGCCGATAGGTTTGCTCAATTTCGCTTTTATCGGTGCAATTATTGGCTATCAGCGTGCAGGCGGTAAATTCTGTATGAAGCTCAATTTTGGTTTCAATACTGCCAACTTGACCAATGGCATGGCGGGGAACCTCGTCAGTAATCTCGCCAATTAAGTCGGTAAATAGCGCCTTCAAGCTTTCTGGCGAACACGTAAAAGCGATATGCATGACAATTGCTGGTGCCAATATATCAGATGCGGGACGGGCATGAACTTCGTCAATCGCTGCTTGTCTATCTTGATGATAAGACCATTTAATATCGTGATGTGTATTTTGATTATCGCTCATCTCATCGCCCATTTCATCACTTGTCCGCATAGTCGTCTCTCACATGACGTCAAGTTATATACCGACAAGTGTACTTAGAAACCCTTTCTTGCGTGCGCAAATTGTCGCGAGAAAATTACGAACCTTGTTTTGCAATTGCAATCCACCGCCCATCAGGTCCCTCAAAACCAAAAGAACGAACCAAAACGAGATAGATGAATACCGGTGTCTGGTTAAAGCGATTAAAGGCAAGTGCGCCACTGATTTGATAATCAATAGGGCAGTTTCGGCTTTTTGGAACTGATTTATCCTCATGAACGATCGATGATGTTTTGCTGTCATCATTACTTAAAACAAGTTTGAAACCTTTTGCATCAGGGGTGATATTCTCGCAGTCTTTAGAAGGTGTTAGATCTATCAATTCCAGATTTAATTCATTTGGTGAATTTGGGTTTGGTTCATAGCTAAAGGATTGAAATGTGATCAAATAAGGATCAGCTGATTTCTCGGTCGATGGATTGAACGCCAAAATAGACGCGTGCTCGACGCCAATATCATAGCTATTCATGATCGCTTGGCTTGCGTCCTTTGCCATCTGGCGCGCTTGATGCAATGTTGCATTTTCATCTTCTATACGAATGCGAAACGGCGTGCCTTTGATGTAGCGATCTGTTGCAGTATCAATGAAATACCGTTCGGCATAGGGGAAGCCTGAACCATCTTGGACACCAAATTGCTCAAAACCAAAGACTTTACCATCTTTTGAAAAGCCGAGTGAACGGAATTCGGCGAAATCACCAGCAGTTGCGCTTATTGTTGAGATTAGCAATATCGTAAAAAACGTTAGGAGTTGTGTTAAGTGCTTCATCTCTCAAATCCTTTTTTACAAGAAGATCGATAGCTTACCGCACTATCGTAAGATTTTCCACGGCGCGCGTAATTGCTGTATAAAGCCAGCGCTCAGATGTTTCTCTAAAGGCCCAACTTTCGTCAAATAAGACGACATTATTCCACTGGGAACCTTGAGCCTTATGCACAGTTAGCGCATAGCCAAAATCAAAATCATCAAAGCGTTTTTTTGTGCTCCAAGGGATTTCAACAGTTGAATCTTCAAATGCCGCTTTTAACAATCTAACCTTAGCTGATCCGCGTCCCATATCATCATCTTCTGGGCGCAAAAGGACATTTATCCCAGGTTTGGTTGTTTCTTTCGATGCTGTCATAACTTGCCACAAAGAACCATTCAGCAGGCCTTTGGTGGGGTCATTTCTTAAGCAAACCAGTTTGTCACCAGACTGAGGGTAGGGCTGGTCAAAGCCTTTAAGAACACGCAACCTTTGATTATACCGTTTGCGAGTTTTATTGGTTCCAACCAAAACTTGATCGGCGCCAAGGACGAGATCCTGTGTGACATCTTGTTTTGAGATGATCTGCGTGGTGCCGTAATCTCCATGCATGAGCTCATTGCCCTGACGCACTTGCATAGCAAGATCAATAATCGGGTTATCGCGTGCTTGGCGATGAATTTCAGTCAGCAAGAAATCAGGCTCGTGTTCGGTGAAATAGCCACCACCTGTAATTGGGGGTAATTGGCCAGGATCACCTAATACTAAAACAGGTGTTCCAAAGCTTAATAGATCTCGGCCAAGCTCTTCATCAACCATCGAACATTCGTCGATGACAATGAGCGCTGCTTTTGCAACAGGGCTTTGACGGTTGATACCAAACATTGGTGCAATTGATGTTTTACCCGTTGTTTCATCTTCAACTTCTTCTTCACCGCGCGGGCGGTAAATTAAAGAATGAATAGTGTTGGCATTGCTTGCACCACGTGAGCGCAAAACTTGCGCTGCTTTTCCGGTGAAGGCTGCGAATAATACATCCCCATCAACATGCTCGGCGAAATGTCGTGCAAGCGTTGTTTTACCTGTTCCAGCAAAGCCAAACAGGCGAAAGATTGGTGACTGACCTTCGCGCAACCATTTTGCGACAGCTTTTAAAGCTTCATCTTGTTGAGGTGAAAATTCCATAGCAATTCACGTCGCAGGATTCGCAAAAATAGGCAAGACCCAAGAAATGATTGAACCTGTATTTTCGGTTATGCTTTTCTGGAAATTTCCACTTGATGAGGGTAGGGGATGGATATGCCATTTTGATCAAAGGCTTCTTTCACTGCCTTTGTTGTATCAAATTTCACATCCCAATAATCGCTTGAAGCGACCCATATGCGAACGGTGATGTCGACGGATGAATCGCCAAGATTAGTGACCTTCATCCAAGCTTCTGGTGATTTTAAGACGCGATCATCTATATCAACGATGTTTTGAATAACAGCCATCGCTTCATCTGAGTTATCGCTGTAATCAATGCCAAAGACCAAATCAACGCGTCGCGTATCATGGGTGGAAAAGTTCATGATCACCGCACCCCATGCTTTGGAATTTGGCATGATAATTTGAACATTATCAGGGGTGACAAGCTCGGTTGTAAACAATGTCACTTCTTTAACTGTGCCGCTTGTGCCATCAATATCAACGAATTGGCCTATTTTGTATGGTCTGAATGCAATCAGGAGAACACCTGATGCCACGTCGCTCAAAGTGCCTTGAAGCGCTAAACCAATAGCAAGCGTTGATGCGCCTAAGATTGCCACAAGACTGGTCGCTTGGAAACCAAATAGCTGTAGGACAACGATTAAAACCGCTGCAATGATCACCCAATATATGATTGAGGCAACGAAATTTGAAATGGTTGGATCAAGGCGAGAGTTACGCTCGATTTGTCGGCGCACAATGCGTTTGAACATCTGAGCAACGAGATAGCCAATGATAAGAAATAATATGGCTTTTGCGACGTTTAAAATAAACGGCCCGAACTCGCCTAAATTTTCAACCAACACATCCATTATTTAAAAACCTTACTTACCCCAAATTCCATCAGACCCGCGGTTCATCGCGGTAATACCCGTGCGGCAAATCTCAATAGCGCCGAGTGATCTCATAATATCGATAAATTGGTCAACTTTGGAAACACGGCCTGTGATTTCAAAGATAAAATGATCACGATTTGCATCAACGACTTCAGCTTTAAAAGCATCTGCAATGCGCAAAGCTTCCATACGATCATTACCTTCGCCTTTGACTTTAACAAGTGCCAATTCGCGCTCGATTGGCTTTTCGTAACCAAGTTCTTTGGCTTTTGCATCAAGGTCAACAACGCGATGGACAGGAACAATTCTCTCAAGCTGCGTTTTGATTTGCTCCAAAACGTTTGCAGTTCCGCTTGTGACAATTGTGATGCGCGACAGGTGCCGCTCGTTTTGAGTTTCTGACACTGTCAGGCTCTCGATATTGTAACCGCGCCCTGAAAATAGGCCAATTACGCGGGCGAGAACGCCTGGTTCATTGTCCACGACAACAGACAAAGTGCGAAATACAATTTCTTGTTCTACATTGCTGAGGAAATAGGCTGAACCTGTGGGTTTTTGCTGTGCATTCATATCAAGGTTCTCCTTTTTAAACTAATCTGGCGCCAGCGGCGTCGATGGCATTGGCAACAACTTCGTCTGTTGCTTCATCGGGAAGCAACATTTCGTTATGCGCTTTACCCGATGGGATCATTGGGAAACAGTTTGCCAATGTGGCAACGTTACAATCAAAGATAACAGGTTTATCGATAGAAACCATTTCATTGATCGCATCATCCAATTCAGATGGTTTTGAACATCTGATACCCACACCGCCATAGGCCTCTGCCAATTTGACGAAATCTGGCATAGATTCAGTGTATGAATTTGATAAGCGATTTCCGTGCAGCAATTGCTGCCACTGGCGCACCATTCCCATATAGTTGTTGTTTAAGATAAAGATTTTCACCGGTAGGTTATGTTGAACGGCACATGACATTTCCTGAATACACATCTGGATAGATGCATCCCCTGCAATATCAATAACCAATGCATCCGGGTGCGCAACTTGCACACCAATGGCTGCTGGGAAGCCATAACCCATAGTGCCAAGACCACCAGATGTCATCCAACGGTTTGGTTCTTCAAATCCATAAAATTGTGCTGCCCACATTTGGTGTTGGCCAACTTCTGTCGTGATATATGTGTCTTTGTCTTTTGTAAGTTCGTAAAGACGTTGGACTGCGTATTGTGGCATGATAACATCGTTATTCTCAGTAAAGGCCAGAGAATTACGTGCACGCCATTGGTTGATCTGCGCTGTCCATTCGGCAAGACGTTCTTCTTTTAAATCAGAAGCATCCGCGCGCCAAATGCGAACCATATCTTCAAGAACTGAACCAACATCACCAATGATAGGAACATCAACGCGCACGTTCTTATTAATAGATGAAGGATCGATATCGATGTGGATTTTCTTTGAACCGGGTGAGAACGCATCAAGACGACCTGTGATCCGGTCATCAAAACGTGCGCCAACACATACCATCACGTCGCAATCGTGCATTGCCATATTCGCTTCATATGTGCCGTGCATTCCAAGCATGCCAAGCCAATGCTTGCCAGATGCTGGGTAAGAGCCTAACCCCATCAATGTTGATGTGATCGGAGCACCTGTTAGTTTCACCAAGTCTCGTAATAAAGTAGAAGCTTCAGGTCCTGAATTAACAACCCCGCCACCAGAATAGATGATCGGTCGTTTTGCATTTTTTATCAATTCGATCGCTTGTTTAATGCTTTCAGAATTGCCTGTTTTTACAGGTCTATAGCTCTTGCGAGCCGGGGCCTTGGCAAGAGGGACATAAGTTCCGGTGGCAAATTGAACATCCTTTGGAATATCAACAACCACAGGGCCAGGGCGCCCGCTTGTCGCGACATGAAACGCTTCATGAATAACTTGCGCTAACTCATTAACGTCTCTGACGAGCCAATTGTGTTTTGTGCAGGGGCGCGTAATGCCGACGGTGTCGCATTCTTGAAATGCATCAGAGCCGATAAGCGCGGTTGGAACTTGTCCTGTTAAACACACCATCGGGATGGAATCCATCAATGCATCTTGTAACGCGGTGACAACATTAGTTGCGCCTGGGCCAGATGTTGCAAGACAAACACCGGGTTTACCAGTTGATCGGGCGTAACCTTCCGCCATATGTCCTGCGCCTTGTTCGTGGCGCACTAAAATATGCTCAATGGCTTCTTGTTGGTGAATTTCATCATAAATTGGCAGCACAGCACCACCGGGATATCCAAAGACGTGTTTAACGCCATTTTCGCCAAGTGCTTTTAGGACCATCTCTGCACCAGTCATTTGGTGTTCATCGCCCGATATTTCCTGTTCTGTACCAGTCATTTTTTTTCTCTTTGATCTTGTTCACTGCAAATTAAAAGTCATAAAAAAAGGCCCCTTTAGGAGCCTTCGTTTTGCGCATGGGAGCTTCCGCCAGATGGTTACACCATCTTGCCCATGCGCTTACCCACCACAATTAGTTCTTTTGTATAAATCATAGCAAAAACAATTAACGGCAAATTCTTGCAGCGTCAACAGCATATTATGGGAAAAATTGACGGTGTTTTGGCGTCCCTTGCGCCAGATCCCCTAAATTTTTTATTAACGATAATGCCGTATTCTGACCATTAGCGCGTATTGTGTGGGGTAAATTGTGTCGGGTATAACTATAAAAAATAAAAATCTAAACCTAGCTGTCTCATCAGATCGGCGGTTTGTACCAAAGGCTGGTCGACAATTAGGGCACGTTGTTTCTTGCACAGGTTCTAAAGTTCAAATTGCATCTGTCATTCCTAAAGACGACATTGAATTATCTAAAAGTTGGTCTGTTGGGCGTTTGGTTTCAATCGTGGTTGGTGATAACCGCGTTGTGGCTCTTGTATCTTCGATGAGTATGCCGGAAGGCACGTGGAACCTAGATGGTTCAAATACACTGAATGTGGAAGCTGAGCTGGTTGGTGAAGTGCGCCCGGATTTAGATAACATCATTTTCTCAACAGGGATAAGCCAGTACCCATATTTGGGTGCGCCTACGCATGACATACGTGCTGAAGATTTGAAACTCATTTATGATGTGGGTTCAGAACATGCGGTTGTAATTGGCAAGTTGTCGCAAAACAAAAGTATGGATGCATCGATTTGTATACCATCGATGCTATCGCGTCACTTCGCGCTGGTGGGTACCACAGGTGTTGGTAAATCCACCGCATTGTCACTACTTGTAAACAAAGCGATTGATTCAGATGATCAGTTGCGGGTATTGGTGCTTGACCCTCATGACGAATTTGCGCCTGCTTTTGGTGATCGTTCAGTTGCTATCGGTCCTGAAACATTGGATTTGCCGTTTTGGCTATTTAAGTTCGATGAGTTTGTTGAAGTTATTTTCCGTGGCCAGCCAAAGGTTATGGACGAAGTTAATGTGTTGCGTGATCTTATCGGCGAAGCCAAAAAGGCATTTAAAGGCAATGCCCCATCCAGTTTGAATAAACGCAAAGAAAACTCATCTATTACATCGGATTCTCCGGTGCCATACCGTGTTGCAGATTTGCTTGCATTGTTAGATGAGCGAATTGGCCGTTTAGAAGGTCGCAATGAAAAGCCGTATTTGCGTCAATTGAAAACCCGAGTATTCTCGGCGATCAACAATCCGCGTTATTCATTCATGTTCTCGTCAAATACGATCACCGATACAATTTTAGATACAATCGGAACAATCTTCAGAATTCCTGGCGATGGTAAACCTGTTACGACATTCCAACTGGCTGGTATCCCTTCTGAGGTTGTGGATTCGGTGGCCTCTGTTTTATGTCGTATGGCGTTTGAAATTGCACTTTGGAGTGAAGGTGCGATTAAAATTCTGGTGGTTTGTGAAGAGGCACACAGATATATCTCATCAGATCCAAAATTGGGTTTTTTGCCAACTCGCCAAGCAATTTCCAGAATTGCCAAAGAGGGTCGTAAATACGGGGTGAGCCTTGGTATTGTGACGCAGCGTCCGGGTGAGCTTGATCCGACAATTTTATCCCAGTGTTCAACCGTGTTCGCTATGCGTTTGGCCAATGATCGAGATCAGGAGATTATTCGTTCAGCACTGCCAAATTCATCAACCTCGACCACAAGCTTTCTTGCATCGATTGGTAACGGGGAAGCGATTGCCTTTGGTGAAGCGGTCGCTGTGCCAATGCGCATGATGTTTGAGCGCGTTCCAAATTATGCGTTGCCAAGTGCCAACGGTGTTAAGGCAACCGCTACGTCTTTGAACTTGCGTACTATTGTTGAAAAAATGCGTTCGACTGAGAATGGCAAGAAACAAGCAGGGGCGTCTGATGTGTTTGATATACCTACATCACCCACTGCAAGTGTTAGTCCGAAATCGGATGCGCCACTTCGTAGCGCAATGCTGGCGAGTGAAAAACAAGACTTACCAAAAGAAGAACGCAAATTCAGCACCATCATGAAGAAAGAAAGCACGCTTCGACGTAAGCCAATCACGCCAGAAACTGGTGCTTCACGCAGTGCGGAAGATTTGGAGCGCGAAATGGAAGAGTTGCGCAACAAATTGTTGGGTAAATAATTATACGTTTGAAATAATTGTCCAATCGGCACCAAGCTGGTTCCTAAACCAGGTCGATTGGCGTTTTGCATATTGTCTTGTTGCGATCACTGACAGTTCAATGGCATCATCTAAACTGATGTCGCTATCCAAATACCTTGATATTTCACGAACGCCTATCGCCTTCATCGATGTATGATTGGGATCAATATTGGCTGCGAGTATGTTTTTAACTTCATCAATCGCACCTTCGTTCATCATTCTATGAAACCGCGTTTTAATCCGATCATGTAAGATAGGGCGTTCGGGCATCAGGATGATTTTCTTCGAGTGCTTAGTGTCGATTAGTGGCGCACCTGTTTGATGTTGAAACTTCCGGATTGATTGCCCGGTCGTTTCAAAAACTTCTAAGGCACGGGAAATACGTTGCTTATCATTGGGTTTAAGCTCTCGAGCTAATTCAGGATCTTGTTTGAGCAATTCATTATAAAGAACCGATATACCCTCTTGCTCAAGTTTTCGACGCCATTTGCCACGAATATCATCCGGTATTGGTGGAATTTTGGACAAGCCACCATTGAGCGCTTTAAAATATAGTCCCGTACCACCCACAAATACCGGAACTTTACCGCGGGAAGTGATGTCTGAAATGGTTTTTCTAACTTCGTCATACCAGTGGCCTGTTGAATATTCCGTGCCGGGTTGAATATATCCGTAAAGGTGATGGGGCACGCTAGATAATTCATCCGCAGAGGGGCGGGCGGTAATAACATCTAAGATGTCATAGATTTGCATGGAATCCACGTTGATAATCTCGCCATCATGCAATTGTGCCAATTTTACTGCGAGCGCGGACTTGCCGCTGGCGGTTGGGCCAGCTATTTGGATGCTTGAGTTGTTATCTAGTTGGAGAATCTCATTCATGCCCTTCGTTGCCACGCTTATAGCCCATCCGTCAAATCCAATTTTAACTGCATCCATTGGTGAAGCGGTCGCATCTGCTGTTTCAGCATCAGGACTATATTGGCTTTGTGATGGTGTTGCTTGTGATGTCGCGCTTCCGGATGGCTGCGATTTAGAGCATGTTAAAAAGGCTATACTTGAAGTGATCGGTAAATTGGCAATCGATTTTGCTATTCAAGATACTGAAAAGCGTCGCAAAAAATTACTGATCGCGGATATGGATTCAACCATGATCGAGCAAGAATGCATTGATGAGTTGGCAGCCGAAGTTGGTTTGAAAGATAAAGTCGCAGAGATCACAGCACGTGCGATGAATGGTGAGCTAGACTTTGAATATGCGCTTCGCGAACGGGTAGGGCTGTTAAAAGGGCTCTCGCTTAATGTCGTTGACGATGTGATTAAAAACCGGATTAGTCTAATGTCTGGTGGGAAAACACTTGTGGCAACGATGAAGAAGAATGGTGCTTATTGCGCGCTTGTTTCCGGTGGCTTTACTGTTTTTACAGGACCGATTTCTAAAGAAATAGGATTTGATGAGCATCGTTCAAACTTGTTGCTTGATGATGATGGTGTTTTAACAGGTGAAGTTGGTGAGCCAATTTTGGGTATGCAGGCAAAAGTTGATGCGCTCAACGAAATATCTGCGCAAATTGGGATTACACCGGAAGAAGCTATTGCCGTGGGCGATGGTGCAAATGATCTTGGTATGTTGCGCCTTGCAGGTTCTGGTGTTGCGCTTCACGCCAAACCAACCGTTGCAGCTCAGGCTAAAATCAAGCTTGATCATTCAGATTTGACAGCCCTGCTATATTTGCAGGGCTATCGTAAGACAGATTTTGTTGATTAAGCCTATTCTATGCGGATCGTTACGAAGCGTAATTCACCCATTTGATTTGCAATCATAAAGAACGCATTTCGGCGGCCATCGGATTTTAGTTTTTCGATTACCTCTTGAACGTCTTGGGGTGTTTTGACAGCTTCTTGAGCAACTTCAACAATGACATTGCCTGATTGCACATCTTTTTTGTCTGCATTTGAACCTTCATCAACAGCGTTGATCAAGACACCATTGGTGTTTTCATCAATGGCAAATTCGTCACGAAGCGCATCTGTTAGTTCACGAAGTTCCATTCCCATTAGTTCGACAACGGCAGGGGTGTCATCTTCAGTGACTGCTGGCTGATCATCATTTGCAGCTGCTAGTTTGCGCTCGCCATCTTCAAGGCGGCCAAGTGTCACTTTGATGTTTTGCATCTCACCTTTACGCAAAATTTCAACATCAACTTCTTTGCCGACAGGGCTTTCCGCAACAATTCGAGGTAAATCGCGAACAGTTCCAACCTCTTTGCCGTCAAACTTTACGATGATATCACCAGCTTGCATAATGCCTTCAACTGGTCCCTCTGGGATAACACCTGCAACAAGTGCACCTTTGGCTTCATCCATACCAAGGCTTTCTGCAATGTCATCGGTGACAGGTTGAATGCGAACACCTAACCAACCACGTCGCGTTTCACCAAAGTCTCTCAATTGATTGATGACGTTGGAGGCAAGTTCTGTTGGCACAGAAAAACCAATACCGATAGAACCGCCCGATGGGGAGATAATTGCTGTGTTTATCCCGATGACTTCGCCAGCCATGTTAAATAACGGACCGCCGGAATTTCCGCGGTTAATCGCAGCATCAGTTTGGATATAATTATCATAAGGGCCTGAATTAATATCACGACCAATCGCTGAGACGATGCCAATTGATACCGAGCCACCCAAACCAAATGGGTTGCCAATTGCCATCACCCAATCGCCAATGCGCATTTTTGTGGAATCGCCAACTGGAACAAATGCAAGCGGCTCGTCCGATTCGACCTTCAAAACCGCAAGGTCAGTTTTAGGGTCAGCGCCGACAAGAACGGCATCCAAACGGCGACCATCTGCGAAAATGACCTCGATATTGTCAGCGTTTTCAATCACATGATTGTTGGTGACAACTGTGCCTTCTGCATCGATGACAAAACCCGAACCGAGTGAGCTGACTTGTTGATTTGGGGTTCTACGACCATCTTCACGGTCCTGAAAAAACTCATCAAAAAACTCTTGGAATGGCTGGCCATCGGGCGCATTGCGCGGGGTGTTTCTTTGTCCGGAACTTTCAACGGATTGTGATGTTGAAATGTTGACAACAGCTCCCATCAAACCTTCGGCAAGATCAGCAACAGATGTAGGGCCATTGGGCGCTTGCGCTTTTGCAATATTGATACTGGCGAAAACGATTAGCAGAGCGAGTACGAAACCTGCGAACGCATTGACCTTTAGAATTTCACTCATATGTATCGCTTTAGACTTCATTTTATTCCTCATTGTAAATGCGTAGGTAGTCGCCCGTAAAAGCTATTTAACCACCCGCGAATGAGCCACACAAGCCCAACACCGATCACGACTGCGATCAGGCCAATATTTCTTAAATTTTTATCGGGGATTTGTGGCAAAATAGATGCCATTTTTTTCATTGAAGCTGGTGCTAGTGCGTAGACTAAACCTTCAATGACCAAAAAAAGACCTACCGCCACGATGAGATCATGCATGGCGGTAGGCTCCTATTAGTTACCAGGTGCCGGGGCGGCTGGTGGTGCACCTTCAGAATTCTTGAAGAATTTGAAGAATTCTGAATCTGGTGAAAGAACCATAGTTGTTCCATCAGCTTCGATTGCTTTGCCATAAGCTTCCATTGAACGATAAAATTCAAAGAAATCTTGATCGCGAGTAAACGCATCAGCAAAGATCGCATTTCGTTCCGCATCACCTTCACCACGAATGATCTGTGCATCCCGTTCGGCAGCAGAGACGAACTCAACAACTTGACGATCAGCAATTGATCTTAAACGTTGGCCAGCTTCAATACCGCGAGCACGAATAGCTTCAGCTTCCGCTAAACGTTCTGCCTTCATACGCTCGTATGTTTGTTGCGAAACTTCTTGTGTTAGATCTGTACGGCGAATACGCACATCATCAATTGTGACACCTAGCGCCTGCGCTTCAGGGCGTAGCTGATCACGTACTTCGCGCATCATCGATGTACGTTCTGCTGACAAAGCAGCTTCAAACCCGCGCAAACCGTATACTGTACGAAGTGCAGAGTTTAAACGTGTTCTTAGTCGAGATTCAACGGCGATCACATCACCCGACACGGTTTGTCTAAAGGTTTGGGCATCTGAAATTTTGTAAAGAACAAACGCATCCACCTCATAGAATTTACCGCCTGAAACCTGAACACGGATATTTTCAAGATCAAAACGAAGTGTGCGATCTTCGACATATTGAACGCTATCGAAATCAGCGAATGTGAACGGAACTTTGAAATAAAGACCTGGTTCAGTTTTCACGCTTTGAATTTCACCAAAGCGAATGACGATAGCTTGTTCACGTTCGTTCACAACAAACAATGATGAGTAAATAATCACAGCAAGGACTGCGAAGACACCTAAGAAAAAGGGTAAACGGCTAGACATGATTAGTTGCCTCCTGTTCTAGGTTTTGCAAGCTCACCAAGCGGAAGGTAAGGCACAACGCCCTGGGCGTTTCCACCTTGCTCAATGATAACTTTATTAGCTTTTCCAAGCACACCTTCCATTGTCTCTAAGTAAAGACGCTGACGTGTAACTTCAGGCGCTTTTGCGTATTCATCGTAAATGGAGATAAAGCGTTGAGCTTCACCGTTCGCTTCGTTCACAACACGGTCTTTATAACCAGCTGCTTCTTCACGAACTTTCGCTGCTTGACCACGAGCCTGACCAAGTTTTTGGTTGGCATATTGGTTGGCTTCTTCCACAAAACGATCTTCGTCTTGCTCCGCACGCTGCACTTCATCAAACGCATCCGCTACTTCACGCGGAGGAGCTGCATCTTCAATGGATACAGTGTTGATTGAGATACCGGCAGGGAAGCTATCCATGACGCTTTGAACAATTTCCTGAACTTCGTTTGCAATTGCATCACGATTGTCACGGAAAATATCTTGCGCTGGACGACGACCTACGATCTCACGCATCGCGCTTTCAGATACTTGACGAAGCGTATCTTCAGGGCGGGCAACATTGAACAAGTAAGCTGCTGGTTCTGAGATATTGTAAAGCACCTTAAACTCAACATCGACAATGTTTTGATCACCTGAAAGCATCAGGCCTTCAGTCGAACCTGAACGGTTTGTACTACCTGAGATGATTTCGCGCTCTGAGATGTTTGCAATCTCAACAGTCTCAACAGGCCAGAAAATGACATGAAGACCCGGCATTGCAACTTCTTCTTTTGGCTTACCAAAGCGAAGTTCTACACCGCGTTCATCGGGTTGAACTGTATAGATAGCTTGAGTTCCCCAAAGGAATGCAAGCACTAAAAAGCCAATAATGAAGATGAATGGAGATCCACCACCACCAACGGCTTTATTGAATTTATCTTGTGTTTGACGCAATAGCTCTTCAACGTCGGGCTGGTTTCCACCGCCACCACCGTTGCCGCCGCCATTAGGACGTTTCGGGCCATTGCCCCAAGGGCCGCCACCGCCGCCATTGTTACCTCCGCCGCCGCCCCACGGGCCGCCGCCTCCACCATTTTGATTGCTCCAAGGCATTCAGTTCTCTTTCCTGTTACATAACCATAATATAGTTCTAATTAGTTATAGGTATCGCGATAGGCGCTTTCAACGCGCATCTCGCCTTCAATTGGATATTTTCAACGTTTATGCTGCTATTTACGTATTCCTGCGTCGATAGATCACATATTCAGTAGGGTAATTGTCCTTTTCTCCAGCAGGAACATGCTCTTGATGGGTAATTTCCCATATATTCTGATCAATTTCCGGGAATTTTGTATCACCATTAATCTCCGCATCAATATGCGTCATATAAAGGCGATCTGCCAACGGCATTGCTAAGTCATAAATTTGACCGCCACCGACAATAAATATTTCGTCCTTATTATCGTTCAGCGCAGTGGCTTTCGCCGTTTTGATGGCGCTTTCTAAGCTAGAACAGTGTGTTATGCCGTCCGCATCATATTGACTGCGTGAAATCACAATGTTTTGGCGTCCGGGTAAAGGCCTACCACCAAACGAGAGGAAAGTTTTGCGCCCGATGATGATCGGGCAACCCATGGTGACAGACTTAAATCGCTTAAGATCGGTTGATAATCGCCACGGCATATCGCCATCACGGCCAATGACACCGTTCTTAGATACTGCAGCGATCATAGAAATTAAGATGTCGCTCATACAGCAACCGGTGCTTTAATGCCTGGATCTGGATCATAACCTTCGAGCTTGAAATCTTCGAATTTAAACGCAAAGATATCTTTTACATCCGGGTTAATCGACATTGTTGGCAGCGTTTTAGGCGCGCGGGATAATTGCAGTTTCACTTGGTCAAAATGGTTATGATAAATATGCCCATCGCCTAATGTATGAACGAATTCGCCCGGTTTTAAACCACACACTTGTGCCAGCATCATTGTTAGCATTGCATAGGATGCGATGTTAAAGGGAACACCTAAAAAGATATCCGCAGAGCGTTGATAAAGCTGGCAAGATAGCTTTCCATTAGCAACATAAAACTGGAACAGACAATGACATGGGGGTAGGGCCATATCATCGACTTGCGCGGGGTTCCAAGCCGTTACAATATGACGTCGTGAATCGGGATTATTCTTCAAGCTATCAACTAGTTTTGTAATCTGGTCGACCGTCTGGTTGTTGGGTGCAGGCCACGAACGCCATTGCGCACCATAAACAGGGCCCAAATCACCGTTTTCATCAGCCCATTCATCCCAGATGGAAACTCCATTTTCCTGTAGATATTTAATGTTGGTGTCGCCAGCTAAAAACCACAGGTTTTCATGAATGATTGAGCGCAGGTGAAGTTTTTTGGTGGTAAGGGCGGGGAACTTTTCACTGATGTCGAAGCGCATTTGGTAACCAAATACCGATCTTGTGCCCGTGCCTGTTCGGTCATCGCGATCAACACCGTTTTCCATGACATGTTTTAAAAGATCATGATATTGCTGCATATCTATACTCACCTTGAGAATCGTATTGCCGAAGCTAAGCTATTTTTTGCGCGACACAAGAGCAAGGCAAGGGTTGGTGTGAACTTCACACAGGAACTGGTGATATTTCCAATAAAAAAGCCTCGCAAACTTGCAAGGCTTTATTGAGAAATGCAATTTTAAGACTGATTAAGCAAGCTCACCGAGTTTGCCCAACTCTTTAGCAACAAGGTAATAGAATGTGACGCGTGATTTTGACTTGTCAGCGCTCATTGTTTCACATGTTTTTGCAACAGCATTTTCAGCTGCGTCCCCAGTAACGCCAAATTTCTTGCCACACCATTTCTCAACAACGCGATCAAGTTCTTTTGTGTCTGAGCATGCGACCATTGATGAATCACGATTGCGCAATGCAATACCCAAATGTTTTACGATTTTTGTTACGATGGCCTCATCAGCGCCTGCATCGTACTTTTGAACGTCTGCTAGATAATCACTCATAATGTCTCCTCATATTGTCTTCATGCCCCGCGCATGTGCACAAGTTCTATTGAATCATAGCGCTATGTTTGGCAATTGACGGTCATGAGTCAATCATTAATTGTGAAACAATTTCGCTAAACTTGCATATTTTTAATGCTTTAGGCCTTTTCACACAGCATCAGAAGCCTTATATTGGGGATGCTGCTTTATGTAGCTATGGAAATAAATTGGCGGTGAAATAAACCATTCGGACCCGGGGGCGGTACCCGGCGCCTCCACCATAAACTGATCTTTGTTGGATTGATCAGATTATGATGGGGGCGAAATAGGATCGACGAGGGCGTAAAGATCGTACTTTTTCTCGGCATTGTACCACCGTTATCGGACAAACTTTGTAGTTGCAAATGATAACAACTATGCGGAAGCACGTCTCGCTGCTTAATGCAGTGCGATAGCTTCACATGAACTCCTAGTTGTTCGCACGACTAGGCGGGGTTCGAAGGCACCTGGCAACAGAAGCCTTCACTTAAACTTTCAGAAAATTTTAGTTTCTCATGTATTTAAGTTATACATTGTATTAATTGACTCGCTTTATAGATATATCGGTGAGAAGATTAATGAAGCTCAATTGAGCTTAAGTTACTGCGTTACCTTGAGGAAACTACATGTCGCAAGACCACATTCGCTACGATATTTTGGCACAAGAAGCTTTGCGAGGCGTTATAAAAAAAGTGCTAATGGAAACTGCTGCAACAGGACAACTGCCTGGTGAGCATCATTTCTTTATTACCTTTTTAACAAACGCTCCCGGTGTGCGAATTTCCACTGCATTGCAGGACCGCTATCCTGAACAAATGACAATTGTGGTTCAGCACCAATTTTGGGACCTTAAAGTAACAGATACATTGTTCGAGATTGGATTATCTTTCTCGGATCAGCCGGAAAAACTGGTTGTCCCGTTTTCTGCCGTGCGCGGGTTCTACGATCCATCAGTTAATTTTGAATTGGAATTTGATACGCTCATCATCGAAGATGAAGAGGGTGCTGATGTTGCTGAGTTAGATGCAAGCAAAGAAATCGCTAAGCTTGAGACACCTAAATTGGATGAAAAATCTGATGATGTTGAAGAAGCTGATGCGTCTGAAGACAAAGAGGGTGGTGCAGATGTTGTTTCGCTCGATGCATTTCGCAAAAAACCGTAGCCTTAAATAATGACTGGTGATGTTGTAAATCTCAGAATGGCGCGGAAGCGAAAAGACCGCGCCAAAAAGGAAGCAAATGCGGAGCAAAATCGCATTTCTTTCGGTCGTACTAAGCAAGAGAAAAATCTGACTACGGCTCTTAATGAGAAGCAGGATAAGTTTGTGGATGCACGCAAACTAACGCCGAAGCAAGATGACTAAGGCTTTTATATCTAATTATCTTCATATTATTGGTCTGAAGGCGCATCAAGTGGCAATATAATGATATCGCCATTTGAGTTACTCGGTGAATTTGACAATAGCTCTTCAACTGATTTTTGCCAATCAATGATTGGTGCATCTTCCGGTTTGGGCACATTAGCTGCAGCTTCCTGCGCTTTTTTGATCGCCTCATCTGCAATGCGTTGGGCTTCAGCATCTGCTGCTGCTTTTGCGTTTTTTTCTGCTTTAATACGCGCTGCTTCTTCAACCCTTAAACGTTCTTGCTCTTCTGAGAACAATCTCGCTTGTTCTTCGCGTTGCAATTGTTGATCTTTCACAAGCGCAATTTCACGTCTTAAAGCTTGTTTTTCCAAGATGCTGGCTTGTAACAATTCAACCCGACGTCTTTCGCGCTCATAGGCACGAATAGATAAGAAATTACTCATTGCGTTGGCATTAATGGACTTTGTTGGATTTGAAAGATCACCTTCAAAATCAATGCTAAATTCAGGTGTTGCACCCGATTGAGCCTCTAATCCTGCATCATATAACACATCTATTGAGCTTGAAATTGTTTGATTGACGAGGTCAAGTCGGCCAGCACCTGTGAGATTAAAACTATCATCTTCAACCGTGATACTGGAGATTCTTTGGACCCCGCCTGTGACTGTGAACGGAATGGCAAGATTTGCGATGTCGAAATTATCTTTTGGCAACAACTCATTTACATCTTTACCGACATTTTCGGGAAGCAGCTCGTAGCCTTCTGCATCTGTTCGCGTAAATATGTCGGCTAGAATATTCGGTCCAAATGAGTTTATCGATATGTCTGTTAGATTATAAAGACCACCACCGTTCATTGAGGCGATCACATCGGTTAAATTGGTGCCCGTACCTTCAAGGTTTCCAGCGATGTCGATCTTACCTTTTATCAGTGGTTCGTCTGTTTCATTGTGCCAGTTTAATGGCGCAAGATCAGCTCCAGTGATAATTGTATCAATGCTGACAAAGGCTTTACCATCTGGGTTTGAGATTGAAATATTGCCAGCTAGATCACCATTAATCCATGAACCAGATATGTCTTCGATTTCAACTATTCCAGCTTCGGTACGTAGGTCCGCAGTCACATTTTTAATGCCCGGTAGATCAGGTAGTACAAGTTCGTTTAATTTAAGGCTAAGCTCAGAGATAGGGGCTGTCTCATATGGGGGGAGAAAATCTGTTGTGCTCCAAACCGCATCTGTAAGATTTAAAAACTGCACACCTAAAGCAAGTTCATAAAGCCACTCCGTTCCAACCTTATCAATGGTTAGATCACCTTTGAATTTGGGAGCAAGGCTGGTCCTGTCGGTGACCAAGGTGCCAGTAAATTTATTGCCACTTGCGTTGCCGACTAGGTCGTTGATCTCGATATTGTTTTCATCAATAATTAAACCCGCGGTGAGTTCAAGCGGTTGACCAGAACCAATTCCAGGAAGGTTTTGGCCAAGCGTTAAGAGCAGTGGCTCTATATCGGGCGATGTAACGTCTAACGTTAAGATACCTTTAGGCTCGTTTTGGTTTTGAGTGCTTGGCAAGTCAATAAACCCATCAAGATTAACATTGGTCGAGCCTGAATTAAATTTTGCGTCGACATCAAGATCCTCATCAAACCCTCTTGATATCTTTAAGTTTAGATCCGCGGCCTCTTCAAAATCAAATGGCAGAACATCAAAACCCATTTGCGCTAGCAAGATTTGGCTTTGTGGGTTGGTTGCGTTCAAGTTGACCGCAAAAGGGGAAGACGCGTTTTTAAACACTGTTGGTAACAGCGTCTGCCCATTTGCGCGCAGATCAAATGTTGTCTTGCCAATATTACCAGAGGCTTTGAATTCTGGCGTATTGTTATTGCCGATGCTTAATTCACCCGACAAGGTCAAATCATCGTAAGCGGGGAGGTTTTTCTCAAATCTTTTTAATACAGCTGCATCATCCACGATGTCTTTAAGTAATGTGAAAACGCCATCGGCTTGCTGCGCATTTGCGTTGAACGTTATTTCGCCTTTGGGCGATTGATCAAGATCTTGCAGGGTTCCATTCATCGTCCCTGAAATGCCAGAGAAATTACCAAATTTTACGGAATCAAGCGTTAAATCTTTGTCTTCCCAGCTTGCTATGATTTTAACGTCTTCTGCTGAATATTTACCAAAACGCATTATGTCGGTGTTGAGTTGCGCGATGATATTGTGACCAAACAGACCACCGTTATTATCGATGTTCTTATCAAGATTTGCCATTTGCAACAGTGCATTAAGTTTGTTCAGGTCAAGCTCGCTACCGTTTAACCCGATAGATATTGAAGGATCGAGATCTCGGATTTGCTGGCGCTCTGCATATCCTTTGATAGAGGCGTTACCTAAAATGAGTTCGAGATTTTCTAATCTTTGGATTTCGTTGCTGAATAGTACATTTGCAGAAATACCCGCTGCAGCAAGTTGTCGAATGGATGGATCAACGCGTCCGATCAACCATGATGAAAACCCAGATGGTTGTTTTGTTGCAATAAGCAATCTGCCGGAAAATTCGGGTGCTTCACCCAATTTGAGGTTTCCCTCAGCTTCGATATCTGTGCGTCCTGGAAGCTTTGCAGCCAGGTTTTCAATTGTCCACCCCGAAGCGTTTGGACGTGCAGATAAGAACACCTCTCTCACCGTGGTATTCCCAGAAAGCACCGCAGGTAATGTTAGGTCGATTTTGCCGGGTAAATCGATCATGGGAATTTGCGAAATGATCCGACTTATATTTGAAAACCCTGTTCGCGTTGTGCTCTCTTTTGTCTCTGCGCTTTCGTCATTAAACTGGCTGAGATCGATTTGTTGACCACGTGCTGTGACCAAAAATTCAGGATTTGCACCGGTGTCGATATTTGCTTCACCTTCAATAATATAAGGGTCGCGCGGATTGCCAGAAGCTAAACGATATTGGGGGATATCAAGGCGCTCATTGTTGACCTTAAATCCACCCTTCATTTGAACCGTTAGTAGGCTGTGTAACTCTTTTGGTGTGTTTAATACGTTGAGTTCATTGCGCTTTTGAATATTAAAGTTACCTTCATAGGAAGGTTTGTGATCTTCAATTTTTGCGCTGCCTTCTGTTTCAATAAACAATGGCAGATCTTCCGCAAATAAGCGCGTTCTTAGACGCATGTTTCCTTCGGAATTTATGGCGCCTGTGTCTAATTCAAAATTGATGTTTTGATTTTCAAACGCGGCACTACCTTCAGCGCGCCAAGGACCTGAGATTTCTGGTGCAGATAATTTTGTATTGATGTTATCAATTTGTTTGGTGCGGCGGTTTTGTAAGTCAACGAGCTTGATCTGACCGTTATTAATTGTCACGCTTTCTAAAACTAGCGTCCGGCCACCTAGGTTTTTCTGACTATTTAGTGCCCAATCGAGCGAGCCGTCTTGAAATAATGTGACGGTTAGCTTTGGCTCTTCCACGCGCATGTCAAAAATTAAAATCTCACCGCTTAAAAGTGGTGTTAATTCAAGATCCATCTCAAATTGTTGGGCGGTCATAAGCGGTTGGCCGCTTTTGTTTCTGCCAATAGCTAGATCATTAAAAGTTACAGATGGAAAGGGAAGCAGACGCATGCTCGCGTCGCCACGAACCTTGACTTCCTGACCCAATATGCGGGAGGATTCTCGTTCAAAATCGGCGCGATATTCAGACCAATCGATAAAATATGGGCCGAGCAAAATCGCAAACAGCGCCATTGCCAAGAGCCCACCAAAAAATACAAATAATCGGACTAACGTCATCTTTGCTTATTCGTTTCTAACCCATTCATTCCCTAAAGGAACGTTCCCATACCGGCATTTTAGATTGTTATTGTGTCTAGTTTATGCCCATGACTTAAATGATAGCAGAAATTAACTCGTAAGGGAAAATATTTTGCCCGGGTTCATTATGTTGTCTGGATCGAAGGTTTGCTTGATTAAACGCATGAAATCAACGCTTTCACCCAGTTCAATCTCAAGGTATTTTTGTTTTCCCTGACCAACGCCATGCTCGCCTGTGCACGTACCTTCCATCGCAATAGCACGTTTGTTCAATCGCGAGATATATTCAGCGCTATTTTTCACTTCTGTCTCATTTTGTGTATCGATCAATAACTGAGTATGAAAATTTCCATCTCCGGCATGGGCAACGAATGTTGCCACTAAACCCAGCTCTTCAATGTCTTGTTGTGATTGAGTGATACATTCAGAAAAGCGTGAAATTGGCACGCAGGCATCTGTCCCTATGACTTTGGTGTTAGGACGGAAATTACGCGCTGCCCAATAGGCATCATGGCGGGCTTTCCAGAGTTTGTTTCTATCTTCTAAAATGGTTGAGAATTGTGGTTTTGCACCATCAAAATCTTCTGCGATTTCGGTAAATAATTCAGCTTGGCTTTTAATTTCTTCATCAGAACCATGAAATTCCAAAAACAATGTTGGTTGCTCAGGATTGCTTAACTTTGAATACATATTGGAAGCTTTGATTTGTAACGCATCCAATAGCTCAATCCGCGCCATAGGGATGCCCATTTGAATGGTGGCAATCACCGCTTGGCTTGCTGCTTCTACAGTTGGGAATGGGCATATCCCGCTTAAGATCTGTTGCGGAATTGGGTGCAGCTTCAATGTAATAGATGTATAAACCCCCAAAGTACCTTCCGAACCGACAAATAATCGTGTGAGATCATAGCCGGCAGAGGATTTTCGTGCACGATTTGCGGTTTTAATCTTTTTGCCATTGGGCGTGATTGCTGTGACTGAAATGACGTTTTCGCGCATTGTGCCGTAGCGCACGGCATTAGTGCCTGAAGCGCGTGTTGCTGTCATGCCGCCAATTGTAGCGTTCGCGCCCGGATCAATTGGGAAAAACAGACCTGTATCGCGCAGATATTCATTCAGCTGTTCGCGGGTGACACCAGGTTGAACGACGCAATCCATATCTTCAGGGTTAACTTGAAGGATCTGGTTCATCTGACCCATGTCGATGGAAATGCCGCCATCGGGCGCATTAACATGCCCTTCTAAAGAGGTGCCAACCCCAAATGGGATGATCGGAACTTTGTAGCGTGCGCAAACATCAACCACCGCTTGGATATCAGCATCGCAATCGGCAAACACCACCGCATCAGGGAGTTGCGGTTCGATCATCGTCGTTGTGTGGGAATGCTGTTCGCGAATTGATTGGCCGGTTTTTATTTTCTCGCCCAGTTGCTGGGCGAGTATACCAATAACAGTTTGAATATTCTCGTTTTTACTGATCACACTTTCAGACAATTTAATGTATCCTCTCCACTAACATTGCATAATCTTATGCTTGGCAAAGTCCGACTTGTCCAGTTTGATGTGAACATGCTAGTCAATTATTCATCGTAAAACGTATTAGAGTATTTATCGCAAACGAAATTGGGCGTTGGGAATTTGTGGTTTGATCGAATATTAAGTCTTCCGTCTTTGATGCGGCAATGGGTTTTGCCAAATCTCACGGAGTTTTGGGCCAATCGGCAAGTATCAATTTGGGTGCTTGGTGCGGTGATCGGAATTGGTGCTGCGATCTTAGCCGTTGCATTTCGTGAATGTGTCGGGCTGGTTCAGTTTCTATGGACGGGTGAACGCGGTGAAATTTATCTGGCGGCTGTGCGAGAAACACCATGGCAAGTCATCGTTATGGCACCGATTATTGGCGGTTTGGTCGTTGGCATACTTCTCCAAGTGTTTGTAAAATCAAAGCGTGCTGGTGGGGTGGCTGATGTTATTGAAGCACGACATGTTTCGGGACGGCCGCTCACCTTTAAAGAAGGCATTATGTCGGCAATTGTCACTGTGATCTCATTAGGGGCAGGGGGAAGTGCAGGGCGCGAAGGGCCTGTTATCCACTTAGGTGCATCATTTTCAAGCTTTATTTACAGTAAGTTTAAACTTCCAGATGCGGGCAATCGAACATTGCTTGCCGCAGGTGTCGCGTCTGCGGTTTCAGCCAGCTTTAACGCGCCGATTGCAGGGGTGTTATTCGCGCATGAAGTCATTTTGGGGCATTATTCAATGCGCGCATTTGTGCCGATTGTCATATCCTCGGTCACAGGCACTTTGGTTTCGCGGTTATGGTTTGGCGAAAGTTTCATATTTACCATCCCTGCCTATGAGATTACGTCATATTTAGAATTTCCAGCCTTTTTCTTACTTGGTGTGATTTGCGCACTTGTTGCGATTATTTTCCAGTTTAGCCTTTTTGCAGCAGATTATATCGGCAAATCGCTTGATTTACCGTTGTGGATCAGGCCGCCTCTTGGTGGGGCCGTGATTGGACTGATTGGTGTGACATATCCAGAAATTTTGGGTATTGGATATGAGACAACTTTTGATGCTTTATGGGGTCGATTACCCATTGCTTTGATGATGATCTTGATCGTACTCAAAATTTTCGCAACGGCTGTGACGTATGCATCCCGATTTGGAGGAGGGGTGTTTTCCCCCGCCTTATATCTTGGTGCATTAACGGGCGGTGTGTTTGGGATTGCGGCAACAAATGCAGTGCCATTAATGGCATCAGATCATGCCGTGTATTCCTTGTTGGGAATGGGCGCGGTTGCCGCAACGGTGATTGGGGCGCCAATTTCGACAACTGTCATCGCATTTGAACTAACCGGTGGTTATGCGTTATCAGTAGCGTTGCTCTTTACGATTGCGGTTTCTCACGGAATAAACCAGGCTATCCACGGTCGATCATTCTTCCAATGGCAGCTTGAAATGCGTGGTGTTCATGTGCGTGATGGACCCTATCGAACCATGCTTGCAAATATTCGCGTGATGGACGTGATGAGCGTTCCTGAAGCTGATGACGAAGATTTTGGTGCTTTATCTAATCTCGCAGATGCTGAAACCATTCCATCCTTGAAATCATCAGATAATATGGATCTAGCGCTTCGATTGTTCGATCAATCTGGGCAAACGCGTTTGCCTGTGGTGGATTTAAAAACAGGTGAGCGAATTATCGGGTGGGCGCAATATTCACAAGCGCTAGACTATGTTAACGAGCGTCTTGTAGAGGCTCAAAAAGAAGCGCATAGTTAGACTAATTGGCATATTGACCTTGTTTAAAATCCTGCATAAATTGAAATAAATTGCGATGGCGTCGCAATAATATTTTATAACTTTAGTTGTCCTGTACGCCCGGATTATTGAGCGCAGCTCTTTGGTCTGCGCGCGATTTTGGAGAACTCAATGTCTGATACTCAGCAGCGTCCGCATACCTTTATTCGTCATGATGGCGGCAAAGCAAAATTACCATTTTCAGATAAAGAATATGAGCACCGACTTTCAAAGCTACGAAAGTTTATGGCTGAGAAGGATATACCCGCCGTTTTACTAACATCTATGCATAATATCGCCTATTATTCAGGCTTTTTATACTGCGCTTTTGGTCGTCCATATGGATGTATCGTCACCCATGATCGTTGTGTGACGATTTCAGCAAATATTGATGCAAGCCAACCTTGGCGCCGATCATTTTCTGAAAACATCATTTATACAGACTGGCAGCGCAACAACTATTATGTAGCCGTGCAAGATGTCTTGGGTAATGCGAAACGCTTGGGCATTGAAGATGATCATGTCACACTTGCTGTTCGTAAGACGCTTCTTGGTTTCCTACCCAATATTGAATTGGTTGATATTGCGCCTGATACTATGTTTGCACGCATGGTCAAATCAGATGAAGAGGTTGCGCTGATTAAAGAAGGTGCTCGGGTTGCTGATATTGGTGGTGCTGCAATTCATGCAGCAATTGCCGAAGGACAGCGCGAAATAGATGTTGCAATGGCTGGTCGCAATGCGATGGAGCTTGAAATTGCAGCCTCGCATCCTGACAGCGAAATGCGTGATAACTGGGTTTGGTTTCAGTCCGGGATAAACACAGATGGCGCGCATAACCCTGTTACAACCCGAAAAATTGAAAATGGTGACATTTTAAGCTTGAACGCGTTTCCGATGATTTCTGGTTATTATACAGCTCTTGAACGGACATTGTTTTGCGGAGAGCCTGATGCGGCATCTTTGCGTATGTGGGAAGCCAATGTTGCCGCCCATGAATTGGGTCTTTCGTTGATTAAGCCGGGTGTTAAATGTTCCGAAATTTGTGCTGAGATCAATAAGTTCTTTGCAAGCGAAAATCTATTGCAATATCGCTCTTTTGGGTATGGGCACTCATTTGGTGTTTTATCGCATTATTATGGTCGTGAAGCCGGACTGGAATTGCGTGAAGACATCGATACGGTATTACAGCCTGGTATGGTCGTTTCTATGGAGCCGATGATTTGGGTGCCGGAAGGACAGCCCGGAGCTGGTGGTTATCGTGAACATGATATTTTGGTTATTAGCGAAGACAATGTAGAAAACATCACCAAGTTCCCGTATGGGCCTGAGCATAATACAATCACGTGATTAGCGAGCATTCACTTTTAACTTTGTACCAAGCCAAACGCTGATTGCCACAAGCCCGGCGAAGATGAAAACCTCAAATTCCAAGGCTTCGGAAACCAGAATGCTTGATGCAATGATCGTGAGAAACAACTGTAGTAGCTGGATTTGCGACGCGCGCGCAATTCCAGCAAGCTGCATGCCGCGATACCAAGCAAAAAAACCAATCAACTGCGAAAAAAACGCGACGTAAAATAAAGAGATTGAAGATCTTATATTGGTCGATAAATCTGGCAGCGGCACGAAAAAAGCTGCAATGATCAGAATTGGTAACGCTGCAAATATCACCCAGCAACTGACTTGCCATCCACCTAAGGTTTTTGCCAGCCTGCCACCAAATACATAGCCAGTCGATGCCAATATGACTGAGATAAATAGATAAAAGTGGCCGACCTGCGGTGCGCCGTTGGTTTGTTTGATCACAAAGAATAATGTGACCGCTGTGCCAATGATGCTAACTAGCCAAAAGGCGAGCGAGGGACGCTCTTTGGTGATGATAGCGCTCATAACCGTTGTTGTAAGGGGGAGGAGTCCCACAACAATTGCGCTATGAGATGATGGAACGGTTTGTAGACCCAAAGCCAAAAAACCTGGGAAGCCAAAGACTGTGCCGCCCGCGCAAAAAGCAAGATCTTTCCATTGGCTTAAATTTGGTATTTTGGGACGATAGATCAGCAAAATTGTTCCAGATAGCATGCAGGCAATCAAACCTCGCCAGACAACAAGTTGGGTCGGTTCAAACTGAACAATGGCAATTTTTGTTACAGGTAGCGTTAAGCTGAATATCAGTACCCCGACAAAGCTCCAGAATAAACCTGCGCCAATGCTTGTGGATTTTGCCGAAAATGAATTTGCCAATGATACTTACCTCTAAACCAAGAGCAAATGCATACATTGAAAAATTCGATTTAGCCATGGATAAATCGATCAAATAATTTTGTGATAAGGATCAAATTTTGTTGGTATTCAATGGCTTGAAATTCAATTATAAGGAACGGGAATGTAATTAGGTTTGAACAAATGCCTGCAAAATTATCCGTGAATTTAAATGCAGTTGCTTTGCTGCGAAACAGACGTGATTTACCTTGGCCAAGTGTTGTTGGCTTGGGAAGGATTGCGCTTGAAGCTGGTGCACATGGCATTACTGTTCACCCCCGTCCTGACCAGAGGCATATCAGGTTTTCAGATCTTGCGCCCTTGCGTGCCTTGATCGATGATGAGTTTCCAGAGGCTGAATTTAATATTGAAGGCTATCCGACTGATGATTTTTTAAATCTTGTCGAAGAGCATCAACCTGAACAGGTTACGCTTGTGCCTGATCACCCAAGTCAGGCGACGTCAGATCACGGCTGGGATTTTATAGCACAACACAATACGCTTGTGCCGGTGATCTCGCGGCTTAAATCAAATCGCTTCCGGGTTTCGTGTTTTTGCGATCCGGATGCGAGTACTGAACAAATTGAACTCGCAGCACGTGCTGGGGCAGATCGTGTTGAACTCTATACAGGCCCTTATGGCGGAACTTTTGATGATCCAAAAGCGGCAAAAAAGCGTTTAGCTGACCTTGAGAAAACAGCCAAACTTGCAGCCGTTTACAAAATGGATGTCAATGCTGGTCATGATTTGACTGTTGAAAACATGCCAGGTCTTGCGGCTGCAGTTCCGAACCTTTTGGAAGTTTCTATTGGTAACGGTCTCACCGCAGATTCGTTGGAATACGGCATGGCGGAAAGCGTAAAGCGCTTTTTAAAGGCCTGCGGCTGGTCATAAAAAAAGCCCCTACAAATGTAGAGGCTTTTCAATCAATTTTTTAACGGATTTTATTCAGCAGCATTTGCTGGTTGAGCATTAAGCTGACCGTATTTTTCAACGCCGATATTTTCTAGAAGCTCAAGTTGCGTTTCAAGGAAATCGATATGTCCTTCTTCATCAGCTAAAAGATCATCAAACAGCTTCATAGAAACAAAATCGCTTTCTGCTTCACAGATTTTGCGTGATTCAGAATAAGATTTACGCGCCGCATATTCGCCTTCAAGATCAGATTCCAATACTTCCTTGATATTTTGACCAATGCTAAGAGGTGCAATAGTTTGCATATTAGGATGGCCACCTAAAAAGATAATGCGGTCGATGATTTTGTCAGCGTGCTGCATTTCTTCAATGGATTCTTCGCGTTCTTTCTGCGCAAGCAGACCAAAACCCCAATCGCCAAGCAGACGATAATGAAGCCAATACTGGTTAACGGCACCAAGTTCTAGAAACAAAGCTTCATTTAAACGTTCAATTACTTTTGTACTGCCTTTCATGGCATAACCTCACTTTTTTGTTTGAGCTATATCATAGTCAGGCAGAAATTGTCTGGCTACTTTAGAATAATTCTAAAGTATAGATTCGGACGTGCAAAATCAATCCCTTAAATAGGGTATATCACAATTATCTTTGCGAATGATTCTTAAGTATTAGGCTGTTTTACGCGCCATTTTTTGACGGTGTTTTGCGAGCATACGAGCTGTTTCGCAATCTTTGTGGTGAACTTTGAGCTTTTCCATGAAATTGATAATGTCAGCGGACGGAGTTTGCTGCTCTTCGTGGAATTTTTGTGTGGTTTCAACGATGATATCAACAACACCGGGGAAACAGCCGCAGCATTTGCCGCGCTCATTCATAGTTTGATAGACCACACCAGGTACAATTAAGCGCCACGGGTCTTCTTTTAAAAGGTCTATAATTGTGTTTTCAATATCTCGCTTGGAGATAATATTGCAGCTGCATACAATCATTTTCTGCTCTTTGAACTAGATATACTCAAACATGATCTCGTTACTCATGTTATGTTCCTATTTTAAGTCTTTGTCAATTCCATTGCGAATGGTTCTTATCTAATTATTTTCTGAAATTTAAAATTTTGTGTTGACCAAGTTGCAAAGTTAAAATAATCAAGAACCGTACCGTACGGTACTTGAGGGGTTAATCGTGCAATCAGCATCAGTTTCAGAGCCGCAAGGTATGTCAGAATTCATCCGCGATGAAGATTTGACACCACGCCAGCAAGAAGTACTTGAAAGTGCTTTGACGTTGTTGGTTGAGGGCGGTGAAAAAGCATTAACGACTGCCAAGATTGCCAGTGCATCAAATTGCTCGAAAGAAAGCTTATACAAATGGTTTGGAGATCGCGATGGCTTGATCTCAGCTATGATGGCATTTCAGGGTAGTAAGGTTGGCGCAGCGGTTGGGCAAGAAGATTTGGGTTCTGCGAAAGCCTTTAAAAACTATCTTGTTCGCTTTGCATGTGAATTATTGTCTGTGTTGGCAGGGGACACGTCCTTAGCGCTCAACAGGCTAGCAATCGGGCAGGCGAGCAATGATGCATCGCCGCTTGGTCCGCTTTTAATCGAAAATGGCCGTGGTGTTATTGAAGCAAAAGCTGTTGGTTTTTTGCATTCAGCGGAACAAAAGAATTATCTAACATTCGCAGATGCGCGACAAACTTATCATGTCCTTTATGGACTTATTGTTCGCGATGTACATGTGCGGCTCCTTTTGGGTGAGCGCCGTGAATTTGTGATGAAAAATTTTGAGCGTGATGCTCAAACCGCAATTGCTCAGTTCTACCAATTATATGGAGTTGAGGAATAGTTTTACGCCGTTTTGAAAGTCAAAGAAGAATGATGAAACGGTGAATTGAAAAAGACGTCTATTATTTTAAAGGAAGGATTTAAAATGCGTGTTTATTATGATGCTGATGCAGATCTAAATCTCATCAAATCGAAAAAAGTAGCTATCATTGGTTACGGTTCACAAGGTCGTGCTCATGCTATGAACCTTAAAGATTCTGGTGCAGAAGGCATTATCATTGCGCTTCGCGAAGGTTCGCCAACTGCGAAAAAAGCTGAAGCAGACGGTTTTGAAGTAAAAACTGTTGCTGAAGCTGCAGCAGTTGCTGACTTCATGATGATGGCTGCGCCTGATGAATTGCAAGCTGATATTTACAGCGCTCACATTGCGAGCAACATTCGTGACGGTGCGGTTATCGCATTTGCACACGGTTTGAACGTGCACTTTGGTTTGATTGAGCCAAAAGACACTGTTGATGTTGTTATGGTTGCGCCAAAAGGCCCAGGTCACACTGTGCGCGGTGAATACATGAAAGGTGGCGGTGTGCCATGTTTGATCGCTGTTCATCATGACGCATCTGGTAACGCGCATGATCTTGCATTGTCATATGCATGTGGCGTTGGTGGTGGTCGTTCAGGCATCATCGAAACAAACTTCCGTGAAGAGTGCGAAACTGATCTATTTGGTGAGCAGGTTGTTCTTTGTGGTGGTCTTGTTGAATTGATCCGTGCTGGTTTTGAAACATTGACAGAAGCTGGTTACGCGCCTGAAATGGCTTACTTTGAGTGCTTGCACGAAGTAAAATTGATTGTTGACCTTATCTATGAAGGCGGCATTGCAAACATGAACTACTCAATCTCAAACACTGCTGAGTGGGGTGAGTATGTTTCTGGTCCTCGCATCATCACAAGCGAAACTAAAGCTGAGATGAAACGCGTATTGACTGACATTCAAACTGGTAAGTTTACATCTGACTGGATGCAAGAATACCGCGCTGGTGGTGCTCGCTTTAAAGGTATCCGTCGCTTGAACGATGAGCATCAGATCGAGGAAGTTGGTGAAAAACTTCGCGGCATGATGCCTTGGATTGCGAAAAACCAGTTGGTTGATAAAGCTAAAAACTAGTTTTAATCCATAAACAACATGAAAGCCGCGTCTTAAGTGATGCGGCTTTTTTTTGTTTCAGCGGTGTTTCCTCATTATAAAAAATTCAACTTTTAATTTAATTATATAGTTGAGTTAACTCAATTATATACTTTTTGCTGTTACAGTTGTCCTTGAGGTGAAGTTGTCTGGCCGTTTGCCATAGAGCTTGACCATCTTGCTGTTTCTTTTGGAATTTCATCTTATGAATGAACGTCTACATTATATCGATTGGTTGCGCGTTTCTGCGTTTGTTATTCTAATTTTTTATCATTCCGCAGTAGGTTTTTTCCCAAATGATTTTTGGTTGATCTCCAGTCCTCATACAAGTTCAACGCTTGAACTTATGTTAGAGCACACACGGGTGTGGCGCTTACCATTATTATTCTTTGTGTCTGGAGTGGGAACTTATTTTGCCTTTCGACGTCACTTAGATTTTGATTTTCTTTCCATGCGTCTGGTTCGGTTATTAATACCATTACTATTTGCAATGGCCGTCATTTGCGTGCCACAGGTCTGGTATGAGCGCATGTTGATGGAGGGATATCGCGGCGGCTTGATAGAGTTCTGGATTGAAAGATATTTCACGGAAGGTAAGTATCCATCAGGTCATTTTACATGGGCGCATATGTGGTTTGTTGGATATTTGATCACGATCACAACGGTGTTCTACCCACTTATGAAGTTGTTCGAGACGAGCTTCGGTAAGCGATTGAGTGATTTGTTTAGAAGTGTTTTAAAAACACGAGGCCTGTATCTGCTGTTTTTAATTCCGCTTTTGTTTAACCTTGCGTTATCACCTTGGTTCCCCAAAGCGACAAACGCGCTGTATAATGATTTAGCCTGGTTTGCTGTTTATACTTCCTGGTTTGGTTTGGGGTATCTTGTGGCGCAAAATCATGATTTGTTTATCGAGAACTTAATGAAGCGAAAGAGGGAAGTATTTTCTCTCACGATCCTATTGTCGATACTTGCATATATCTTGTTTTGGCTAGATAGCTTTGATCTCAATATTGGTAGTTTTTTCAATCAAACATCAATTTATAAAACTGTGACAATGTGTTTGGCGTTGATGATGATCTATTCATTAAGCGCACTAATGTACCAGTTTTTGAACTTTAAAAATGATCTTATCACCTATGCAAATAAGTCTATTTTCACACTATATATCGTTCATCAAACGATCATAGTCGGCCTATTATATTATACGATTAAACTGGAACTTAATTTCGTAATGAGTTTTGTTGTGGTGGTCTTTGGCACTGCGATCTTATCTGTATTATTTTATCATTTGATTGTTAGGCCTAGCGCTATCATTGGTACTTTTTTTGGTATGGGATTACCGTTTTCGTTTCGTCGGAAAAAGGCTGAAATCTAGATTTTGCTTGAGCTGAAGCCGAAGTAAAAATGACATCTCAGTAGGGCAAACCCAATGTTTGAGAGGCTTTATGGTTTATGGATTACTAATGAGTTTTCATTATTTCTGGTAAGAATGGGTTAAGACGCATTTAATGTTCAAATGCTAGATTATGAGAGAATAGCTCTAGCTTGCAGTGTCATGTCTTTGAGTTTTTAAATGTAACGCGTAACGGAAAACAAAATGATTTCAGCCTTTGCCGGATATCAGCAATCAGCGAATATATCGCTGCTGCAATCATCGCAGGAGAACGGTGCCCCGCAAAAGGGTACGCAACCTGCTGGACCGCGTAACGTTTTAAACGCAATTCAAAGCCATCAAGACGGCGCACGCCAGTCTTTTGATAAAGCGTCATCTCAAATTATCACTGCCTTTATGGATAGTTTACAAAACCGCATTTCTGATGAGCCTGTAAAAGGTGGAAACAATGCTGGTACGCTTACAAGCCTGACAACGGCGGAATTTGAAAGCACGTTGTCGGTTTCAGCGATGAAAAGTGATGGCAACGGCAATGCCATGAGCTTGGATTTGGAGTCTTTTGCTGGATTGTCATTTTCAATGGAACAGGAAAACGGCAAGCTAACGGGCTTTAGTCTTGATTTTGAAATGTCTACTTCTATGGCTTTTGAAGGTTCAAATGCGGGTGGTGGTTATCAAGCAGTTTCATACGAGAATTTGCAGTCCTTCAGCATTGATTTCTCAATTGGGGAAGATGAAGATGGAAATACTGTAACATCATTCTCATTTGAGCGTTCGGAAGTAACGCAAGCTTCATTTGTATCATTTGGTGATCAAGAAGGCCTTGGTTTTGGTGCTGGCGTTGGTAGTTTAAATGATATGGCAGCTCTGTTTGACGAAGGCGGAACACAAAGCAATTTTGATCAGGATGAAGGGGAAAGCCCTTTAACAGCTGAAGCAGTTGTTGATCTTGAAATGGCGGCTGCGCTTGAGATCATGAAGTCTATTGCCGAAGCCGCGCGTGACAATACTGTCAATAGCCTGTTTGGCGAGACATATTATGAAGACTATTGATCATTGTTGAAAATCCAACTTTATAGCACGGCCTCTTTCGTTCTCGATCGGGGCCTTTTTTGTGCCATGTCTATAAATGAACTTGATGTGTCCACAATCGGGCTTGCAGCACCTTGTGAATTTGCTAGGCTCACACAACTAAGCAGAGAAATGCATCAGGGAATCACATTGGGGAATCGTATTGGAACATTTTGATTTGATTGTTATCGGCAGCGGACCTGCTGGCCGAAGAGCAGCTATTCAAGCCGCTAAACTAGGTAAACGCGTAATTGTGATTGAAAAAGGCAGGCGCGTCGGCGGGGTTTCTGTTCATACTGGAACAATTCCATCAAAAACCCTTCGCGAGACTGCCCTTAATCTAAGCGGCTGGCGTGAACGTGGTTTTTATGGGCGCGCCTATCGCGTGAAACAAAACCTTTCAGCTGAAGATTTGCGCAAGCGTTTGCATATTACGCTTAACCACGAGGTTGAAGTCCTTGAACACCAATTTGCCAGAAACCGTGTTGAAACCTTCAAAGGAACCGCGAAATTTGTAGAAAAAAATATCATTGAAGTGCACGGAGAAGATGGCGAGATCACTCAATTTTCATCCGAGCGGTTCCTTCTAACAGTTGGTACGCGTCCTTATCGCCCTGATGATCTGCCCTTTGATGGTAAGCGCCTCCTTGATAGCGATGAAATTTTAGATCTTGAAGATTTGCCGCGCAGCATTACGGTCATTGGCGCCGGGGTTATTGGCATCGAATATGCCACAATCTTTAACGCGCTTGATGTGCATGTGACCTTGGTTGAACCGCGCGATTCCATGCTCGACTTTATTGATAAAGAATTGGTCGGCGATTTGGTTTACCAACTTCGCGACCGAAACATGGTTCTCCGTTTTGGTAAAAAGGTTGATAAAGTGACCCTGCTAGAAGGTAGTGGATGTCAAATTGATATGGAAGACGGCCGGGTTATTAAATCCGATATGGTGTTGTTTGCAGCAGGCCGCATGGGAGCAACAGATAGTTTGGGGTTAGAAAATTGTGGATTGGAATGCGATCATCGTGGACGCATTAAGGTGGATGCAAAAACATTTGAAACAAGCATTAAAGGTATTTATGCAGCCGGCGATGTCATCGGTTTTCCAAGCCTAGCATCAACGTCGATGGAGCAGGGAAGAATTGCAGCTTGCCATGCATTTGGTGAGAAAGCTTACGATCCGCCAGAATATTTCCCTTATGGGATTTATTCTGTTCCTGAAATCTCAACAATTGGCATGACCGAGGAAGAAGTTAAAGAGCGCAATATTCCCTATGAATGTGGAATTGCGCGTTTTAGAGAAACCTCTCGCGGACACATTATGGGTCTTGAAACAGGTATGTTGAAAATGATCTTCTCGCTCAAAACACGCAAATTGCTGGGTTGTCATATTGTTGGTGAAGGAGCGACTGAGCTAATTCATGTGGGCCAAGCAGTACTTAACCTTAAAGGTACGCTTGAGTATTTTGTTGAAAACACATTCAACTATCCAACCCTTGCAGAAGCTTACAAAATTGCAGCGCTGGATGCTTGGAATAAAATGCCAATTCAGGATTAATGATTGTCAGCGGTAGAATTGGGTCCAAAGCGCAAGAAATATCACTGATAACAGCGCCAATGCCATTGCTATATTGATGATGAATTGGGTGCGGGGGGCAAGGTTAAGTCTGTTGATTGTCACTCCAATTGCTAACCATAAAATGTGAATGCTGATCCATATCACGTTCATTGCTATGAATTTATAGGTAATCTCAGCGGTGAAACTATCTGGCCAGATTGCAAAACCAGTGAATAGACTTGTGTTGACCACATAGGCTTTTGGATTGATGGCTTGCAACATTACACCGCCTGATATGCCGGGTTCTTTTTGTGCGCCAGCGAATGCTGTTTTCGTGCCGGAAAATGCGATTTTATAAGCTAAAAAGCATAAATACCCCACTGACAAAACAAGAAGAATATTTCGCACGATTGGTGCTGCCAAGAGGATAGCAGCTAAACCTGATACGACCGCTATTGCTACCAAATTTTGCCCAATGAGTAATCCCAATAAATATCGAAATCCGGGTTTATACCCAAAAGCAGATCCAACACCTGCGAGCGTTAAAACGCCTGGTCCCGGTGTGATTAGGAGCAAAAAAACAGCAAGTGCGAAAGTAATCATTTGAAAAAGCCCAAAA
This sequence comes from Lentilitoribacter sp., assembly GCA_039986595.1. Taxonomy (GTDB): domain Bacteria; phylum Pseudomonadota; class Alphaproteobacteria; order Rhizobiales; family Rhizobiaceae; genus Lentilitoribacter. The sequence continues at coordinate 218,663 of JBDWQJ010000005.1, read as the reverse complement.
TTAGTAAGTTCTGACTAACAAAATAGATCATTAAAAACAATCACATTGCGAAAAGTATACCAAAGTTAGCAGAATTTGATTGCATTATATTTTGGGTCAATATATCTGATTATGTCAATTATACTGACATATTGGAAATGATCATGAATTGGCAGGATATTTTTGCGTCGCGAACGCAATCCATGAAGGCATCTGAAATCAGAGAATTACTCAAGCTTCTCGATCAACCGGATATCATTTCCTTTGCTGGTGGCATCCCAGATCCTGCCTTGTTTCCCAAGGAAAAATTTCAGTCTGCATTTTCACAGATTTTGGGAAGTGATGAAGCAGATAAAGGTCTGCAATATTCGGTTAGCGAAGGCTACTATCCTTTGCGTTCTTGGCTTGTTGAGCAGATGGCGGATATGGGAGTGCCGTGTACGCCGGATAATATTTTTATCACCTCCGGTTCGCAGCAGGGGTTGGATTATCTTGGAAAGTTGTTTTTATCACCCAATGATACTGCAATTGTTGAATGGCCGACATATCTAGGAGCTATACAGGCATTTAGAGCATATGAACCGTGTTTTGATCAGTTAAACTTAACGGGAAACAGATCGCCACAAAGCTACATCGATCAAGCGCAAGTTCAAGGCGGTGCGGTTAAAATGCTTTATGCATCGGTTGATTTTGCCAATCCCACAGGCAAAACTCTGAACCTATCTGAACGCAAAGCACTTTTGGATTTGTCGAAAGACATCGGCGCGCCGGTGATTGAAGATGCAGCTTACCAGGCTTTGCGATATGATGGCGAGGCATTGCCACCAGTTTTGGCGCTTGATGTTGCGCGTTCAGGCGGGATTGATAACACCAATACAATTTATTGCGGTAGCTTTTCTAAAACACTTAGTCCGGGTTTAAGAGTGGGATGGGTTTGTGCGGCATCTGATGTGATCAATAAACTTGTTCTGATTAAACAGGCATCTGATCTACATTCGCCCACACTTAACCAAATGGCCGTTCATCGTGTTGTTCAATCAGGTTTTAAGGAACAGATTGAAAGTATTAAATCGTGCTATAAAGACAAAAGAGACGCAATGCTATCAGCGTTGAAGATGTATATGCCTGATACAGTGCAATGGACGGTGCCAGAAGGTGGAATGTTTGTCTGGGTTACGCTTCCTCAAACAATAGATGCCGTCAAATTACTTGAAATATCTGTAAAAGAGCAAAAGGTTGCGTTTGTGCCAGGCAGTGCTTTTCATCCTGATGGGACAGGGGAAAACACAATGCGTCTTAATTTCTCACGTCCTGATAAAGGCGCTATTCAGACAGGGATTGAGAAACTAGCTGTGGCAATGTCTCAAATGACTTGACGTAATTGCGCAAACCAGTCAACTCTCCTCAACAATATTTGGGGAGTTTGATTATTGGCAGTTAGAATTGCGACGTTTAACACTGAAAATTTGCTGAGCCGTTTTGATTTCTCAGGCTTTCATCTTGACCATCGGCAGGATCGCGTAACCAGCCTTTTTGATGCTGCTGATAAAGAACAATATAAGCAGATGGAAATTGCGCGCCAGGTTTCGATAACTGATGATACGCGCCAGATGACAGCACTTGCGATCGCTGATACGGACGCCGATATCATCTGCTTGCAAGAAGTTGAAGACCTAGAAACGCTTAAGGCATTTGAGCGCGGTTACTTATATCGAATGATCGGTGAGGGCTATCGGCATAAATTCATCGCAGAGGGTAACGACCGTCGCGGAATTGATGTTGCTATTATGATGCGGGATCGTACGCGTGATGGCGATGAGATTGAATTTGTTCGGATGAAAACCCATGCAGAATTGATCTATGGTGATCTTGATTTGTTATCCGATGATCTTGACGAGAAATATAACCCCAATGATCGCATCTTTAAGCGAGACTGTCAGGAAATAGACATTAAAGTTGGCGGTAAACCGCTAACCATTTACAACGTGCATTTTAAATCTATGGGACCGGCGCGCAACGGACTTGATGGCCGGACGTATACGATGCCTGTGCGGAAGGCGGAAGCAAAAGCTGTTCGCGCCATTATTGAACGTCGGTTTGGCAAGGGAAAGACAGACGATAAACGGTTTATCATTTGTGGGGATATGAACGATTATCAAATGCGTGTTGTCGTTGAAGGTAATCGCCGAGATGGATATTCATTTCATGCTGAGAATGAAAGCCCTAGTGCGTTGGATGTTTTGATGTCTGATGGATTTAGCGAAAATGTGATGAATAGACGCGATGAGCTTAACAGGTGGACAACATACCATACGCGCGGGCCAAAAGTTCAGCAGCTCTGCCAATTAGATTATATTTTGCTATCGCCAGCGCTTGCAAACGCTTCCCAAAAAGAAGTGCCAGAAGTCATTCGCGCAGGCCAACCTCACAGAACAGTTTTTCCAAAAGGTCAGGAAGTTGAGCGGTATCCTCGTGTGGGTTGGGATCGGCCAAAAGCTTCAGATCATTGCCCGATTGTGACTAAAATCAATATTATTTAGCAATTGAGATAAAAAGTTTTATGATAAAAACTTATCCAAGATTCGTGCAGACAGTTGAGCTGAATGTTAGTGATCAACCGCATCCATATCATGTCAAAAAATCAGATGACGCGCTGATAGCTTGGCAAGATGAAGTTGCCCTTAAACCATCGCTGTTTAATGGTTTGGTATTGCTTGAAAGCGCGATGTCTTATGAAGCGGATCGTTTACAAGGCACCAGTCATCTTATTCCTTATTCTACGTTTTTGCATTGGCTGAAGAATCCAAAAGGCGAGGGCACCCATCTATTTGCTCTGGGTTTGATTATTTCAAGTGACGGATTTCCGATTGTGGGGATGATGGCAGAGCAAACCTATAATGCGGGTAAGTGTTACGCTCCGTCTGGTTCTTTGGATAAAGACGACATCATTGATGGCAAAGTTGACCTACTTGCAAATGTCGCACGTGAATTGGGTGAGGAAACGGGATTAGATTTATCAGAAGCTGAAATTGAGTCTGGGTTTCATATGTTTAAAATAAATCGAAACTCAATTGCGGTTACAAGATGTCGATTTAATTTAACAGCTGCAGAGTTATGCACTCAAATCAATCGTTTCATAGCAAAAGACAGTAACCCTGAATTGTCTCATGTATTTGCCATAGAGCGAAAGCATGAATACGGCGATGCCATAACAGACTATATGATTGAAATACTGGATTGGCATTTCGATCACATTTGAGATAAAAAGACTGGCTTACAAAATATTTCTTCGAAACCTATTTTTGGAAATTGCGCGTGTTTGATTTGACCTTCATAAAAACTCATCTTTGTAGAATGACAATATGCATTGCCTTTTCGATATTGGTGTCTTTATTTTTTGTTGTTTCCGGTTTTTCGCAACAGTCAGACGAGCTCAATCGAGATGAAGTTCAAATTGAACAATTTGATACTCAAATTAACAGTCTTGAAAATAGGTTTGAACAGAACAAAAATGTTGAAAATGTTCTTATCGATGTGCGCACAGATGCAAGCGAACTGCTTATTGAAGTGCAGGAAAGTCTCGATCAATTCAATTTATCAGCAACAGATGATAAAGCAAAACTGACGGCGCTGGGTGATGCGCCATCAGATGGAAGTGAAGCACAAGCTATTACAATTGAACGTAAAGCGCTTACCGAAAGCACGGCGCTTCTCACCGTTTACATTGGGCGTTTGGAAAAATTAGCGAGCAGGTTAGAAGATCTGATTTTTGATGTCGGGATTACCCGTCGTGATCTTTTCACCAGCGCATTGTTTGAACGTGTTGAGATCGGTGGTATTTCGATCTTCGAAATACACAGCAGTTTTCGCGAAGAGATGTCCAAATTTTGGGTAAAAACGCGAGCTTGGTTGACGTTTGTTTGGGAGTTTAAGCGCAGCGCACTCTTTTCTTCGCTGGCATTTTCCGGGGTTGCAGGATTGCTGATATATTTCGGTGGTTATCGCATTTTCGGCCGTTTTATCTTGGGTCGTAACGAGGTTGAACGCGAGGGAATTGGCGCCCGATTAACCTCGGCCTTTTGGTCCGCTGCCATTCCAACGCTCACCGCGGCAGCTGTTGGTTTAAGTACATATCTGCTTCTTTTAGATTTTGGTGTCTTAAGGGTTGATTTTGCCGCATTATTTGCGAGATTAATTCAATCCGCTGTGGCGCTGGTACTTGTTTTGACGCTCGCCATGGTCATTCTTTCACCTTGGGATGCGACAAGCCGATTGGTCAATTTAACCAATCGAGGTGCAAAATGGCTTTTCGCTTTGGTTGGACTTTTATTTGCCATCCGCACGATCGCCTTCGTTGGCGTTGGTGTTCGTGAAATTCTGGATCTGCCATTACAAAGTAGTGTCGCGCAGGCGTTTTTTGAAACCATCGCCGTTGCTGCTGTGCTCATAATTGTATCTCGGTTAGAGCCGATTGCGCCTGAGGGTAAGTTGGATAGTGAAACTGGTGTTTCTGCGCAAGGCTGGATACGAGTAACAACGCTTCTAGCTGGTGTATTGCTCATACTCATTAGCCTTGTCGGATATGTTGCATTAGCCGCATTTATCGCAACGCAAATTGTCGTGACAGGTGCATTGTTGATTGTGATTTATTTTGGATTACTATCGGCAAAATCAGTGATGGTAGAAGGGGCGTTTGCTGCGTCTCCTCTAGGCATAAAGCTGTCCAAGGCTGTTCAACTTTCTGAACAAAGTGCAAATCGCTTGGGGCTTATATTTGGGATTTTAATCTACCTTATCATTCTTGGATTGGGGATATCGTTTATATTGTTGCAATGGGGATTTGCGTCTGAAGAAGTGATGTCTGGCGTATTGGCATTGTTCACGCATTTGCAAATTGGCGGAATTAACATATCGCTTTTAAATATCGGTATTGGATTGATCCTCTTTGGGGTTGGATTTTTTGCCACCCGCCGCTTTCAGCAATGGCTTGATCGTAATGTGCTCGTGCGGGGTAAGGTTGAGCTTGGTGTTCGTAATTCAATCCGAAAAGTCATTGGTTATTTTGGTATCGCGCTAGCAGCCATGATCGCTATTTCAGCTGCTGGTTTTGATCTATCTAATCTTGCGTTGGTTGCTGGTGCATTATCACTTGGTATTGGTTTTGGCTTGCAAACAATTGTCAGCAATTTTGTCTCTGGTTTGATCTTGCTCGCGGAACGTCCGTTTAAAGCGGGTGACTGGGTGGAAACCACAAGCGTACAGGGCATAGTCAAAGAAATCTCGGTTCGTGCCACAGAAATTGAAACGTTCTCGAGAAAATCTGTAATAGTGCCCAATTCGGAGCTTGTGAACGCTGCAGTGGGTAACTGGACCCATAGAAACCCTATTGGGCGTATCGAAGTTATGATCGGTGTTTCATATGATAATAGCCCGCAACGCATTATTGATTTGTTGGTTGAGATCGCCAATGAAAACACCAACATCTTAAAGACGCCTGAACCAAGTGTTGAGTTTGCTGACTTTGGCGCATCTTCACTTGATTTTGTTATTCGGGCATTCCTCTCAGATATCGGAAATGGATTATCTGTTCGCAATGAATTGCGTGTTGCCATTTATGAGCGCTTTAAGGCAGAGAATATCGAAATTCCATTCCCACATCGCGAAGTTTTTGTTCACAATGTCGATGATCGCTCAGAATAACCGATTTTAGCGATCAACGCGTTCTTGTTGCGGAGACTTGTGGTAGGTTTCACGATAACATTTTGAAAAGTGCGAGGCGGAAATGAACCCGCAAGCAATTGCAACTTCCACAATGGGTAGGCTGGATTGCATCAATAAATGCCGTGCTCTATCCAAGCGTATTTCCAAGTAATACCGTGCAGGGGGACGTCCCATTTCGGTTCGAAACAAACGTTCAATTTGTCGTCGTGAAAGACCAACCTTTTTTGCAATTTCTGCTAAAGATAATGGCTCACTTAGGTTTGCTTCCATGAACTCAATAACGGATAGAACTTTTGAGTTTTGAACACCAAGTCGTGCTCTGAGCGGAAGGCGTTGACGATCCTTTGGACTGCGTACACGGTCTGTTATAGCTCCTTGGCATACACGCGCTACGATTTCATCATTATGATGGTCGCCAATGAGTGAGAGCATCATATCAAGCGATGCGGTTCCGCCAGCGCAGGTATGTAAATTTCCATCAACCTCATAAAGATCAGCGCAAGCGTCAATTTCAGGGAATGTTTCGGTAAAGCCTGCAAGATTTTCCCAGTGGATGGCGCAGCTTTTACCTGTGAGGATGCCTGATTTTGCTAAAACATAGGCGCCTGTGCACATGCCGCCAATTGCAACGCCTCTATTGAATGTTTCTCTCACCCATGCGAGCATGGATTTATCGTTATATCTTTCTACATTTTCGCCGGCGCAAATAAACATCATGTCCGGACGTTGCTCGCCCAATAGTGCCCGGCGCTCTTCGCTAAGCGAAGTATCGGCATTTATAACAATACCGTTAGAGGCTGTAACGGGTTCACCATCGAGACTTGTTAAGCGCCATTTATAATACTCATGACCGACCATGCGATTGGCAATACGCAACGGTTCGATTGCCATGCTAAAGGCAATCATTGAGAATTCGTTGACGAGAAAAAAGACGTAATTTTTGGTTTCGGCCTGCAATCAAAATCCTCCTACATACGTGTCTCACGGATGTCGCAAACTGAATTATCTATGATTGACTTTACTCCGAAATTTATAAAATTCCAGCGATTATTTTCTTGTTCCTATAGAAAAGTTAATGATATTTAATCATTTTTTTGAATGATGTTTTTTTATAAAAAAATCAATTAAAACAATGGTTTAATTATTATTACCTAACGTATTGCTGCAGCAATGTGAGAATTCATTACTTGCAATTTTAATTTAATTGTCTCATTTATTTCACACGCAATTAATTCTTTTCAAGATCGTTATCCGCTTTTAGCACCCAAGATCGCAGGAGGAAGCACCGATTGCGAGCAGGGCGCACGTGGTTGTTGTCGTTCTGTTTTGATTGGCCGTCACAAGGAGATCTAGCTATGGCTACCGGTACAGTTAAGTGGTTTAACGCAACAAAAGGTTTTGGTTTTATTGCCCCTGATGAGGGTGGTTCGGATGTGTTTGTGCACATTTCAGCAGTTCAAGCAGCAGGCTTGACCGAGCTGCAAGACAACCAGAAAATTTCTTATGAAATTGAAGAAGGTCGTAATGGAAGATCTGCAGCAGGATCGTTGCAGCTCCTATAATCCAAAACGATACTATTTTAGCTCAACGGATCTGTAAAAAGGTCCGTTGAGTGTGTTATCGCGCGCGTCTTCTTCCGCCACGGCGACGAGGGGACGCTGATGCGATGTCATCTTCTTGAGAAGACGCGTCCATGCGTTCTGGAAGTTTGACAATTGTTCCAAGTTTTGGGAACGGATCCACTTTGTTTGGAAACGCCATTGCGTTGACAAAATGGCCTTGGAAATCTGGTTCAAGCGCTGTTTCAATTTTTTCAATATTCTGGACGGCTTGCTCAATTTCTCTGCGATGGTCGCGATTAAGCAAGGCCATGCGTGCGCCTGTACCAGCTGCATTGCCCACGGCTTTCACATGTTCAATCTCACAATCTGGCACAAGGCCTAAAACCATAGCGTATTTTGGGTCGATAAATGACCCGAAGGCACCGGCAAGTCCAATTTTGTCAACTGATGTTATATCTTGCTTGTCCATGAGCAATTTAATGCCAGCATATAGAGCTGCTTTTGCGAGTTGAATGGCGCGAACATCATTTTGCGTGACGATGATCTTTGGTTCACCTTCTTTGATGAGATAAGAGAAAGTTCGTCCATCGGAGAAAATTCGATCTGATTTTACAGCTAGGTCACCATTGATCACACCATCTTCTGTGATAATGCCTGCAAGGTACATCTCTGCAATTATCTCGATAATGCCAGAACCACAAATCCCGGTTATACCTGTTTCACTTGCAGCCTCTTCAAAACCATCTTCATCGGACCAAAGTTCGGTTCCGATGATTCTATAACGAGGTTCAAGCGTTTCAGGATCTACTCTTATTCGCTCAATTGCACCTGGGGCGGCGCGTTGACCGCAAGAGGTTTCAGCGCCCTCAAATGCAGGTCCGGTAGGCGAAGAGGCGGCAACAGTCCGCGTTGCATTACCAAGCACAATTTCTGCATTCGTCCCAACATCGATCATCAACATCATGTCGTCTTGACGGTGAGGGCCTTCAGTTAACGTCGCAGCTGCTGCATCCGCACCGACATGGCCGGCTATACACGGCAGCATATATGTGCGGGCACCTTTATTAAGGTTGATGCCGATTTCGCTTGCTTTGACGTTGACTGCACCAGAAACTGCGAGCGCAAATGGTGCGCCACCGAGTTCTGTAGGGTCGATACCAAGGAAAAGATGGTGCATGACCGGATTGCCGACAAAAACGCTGTCTAGGATATCATTGCGATCAATACCACTTTCTTCACATACATTTTGAATTAGCGTGTTGAGTGCTTCGCGCACAGCCTCAGTCATCGCTTCGCGGCCTTCGGGGTTCATCATGACATATGACACCCGGCTCATTAAATCTTCGCCAAAGCGGATCTGCGGATTGGATGTCCCAGATGAGGCTAACGTTGATCCTGATAAAAGCGATGAAAGGTGGAGCGCTATCGTTGTAGAGCCAATATCACAGGCAATGCCATAGGCTTCATTTTTAAGTCCGGGATAAAGCGCAATTAAATGCGCGCTTTGCGTTGCTTTGTCGTGATGAATAGCAGCAGTCACGGCCCATTTTCCTTTGCGCAGGATAGATTGTGCAGAGGCTAGAATATGGGTGTCGATGACAATGTTGGATAGATCCCAATCCTTTTCAAGCGCTGTGAGAAGGCGATCAATATCGCCAAGCGGCTTATGCATATCAGGTTCTTCAACCTCGACGTAACACATTTGGATTGCAGGATTGCGTTCAATTGCCCGCGTATCAGCATCTTTACGAACGACTTGTGCATTGATGATGTTATCTTGCGGGATGTCTACAACCAAATCACCTAGAATTAGTGCTGAACAGGAAAGGCGACGACCTGATTTTAGATCTCGTTTTTCAGCATAGCGAATTTCTTTGGCGCCAAGTTCTGAGATGCTTTCAGCGGTTGATGTTATTCCGTGTTTTGCAAATTGGCCGAACTGAGTATCAATTTGACATCGGCCACATATGCCTCTGCCCCCACACACACTTTCAACATAAACGCCAAGTTGGCGTGCTGCATCCAAAACAGGTGTTCCGCTGGGGAAACGACCACGTTTACCTGATGGCATGAATAAGACGAGATGATCAGTCATAATGGCTTTCGCAAAATTGGGTGCTGGATGTCCGGTATTGACAACAGTTATCAAATTGAAACTGTTGTCAATATTATGCGCTTATTAAGCTGATGTTCGCGCTGCACGACCACCACGACGACGGCCACCGCTTGCTGCAGGTGCAGCATCTGGAGAAGTAGCTGGTGCGCCAGGTGCAGCAGGCTTATGATCACGATAGGTCATGATCCAGTTTTGGCAATTTGCATCTGTTCCTTTAAGAACGTTTGCACCATGTACCGCTTCCATTTCTTGTGGGCGGCATGGGTTCATAATTGCAGATGTCATACCTGCACCAATAACCATTGGGATGAAGGCAGCATTAATGCCGTGACGGTGAGGTAGTCCAAATGAGACATTGGACAAGCCGCAAGTGGTGTTAACTTTAAGCTCTTCACGAAGACGACGCACAAGCTTAAACACCTGATCGCCGGCAGTTCCCATTGCGCCAATTGGCATAACGAGCGGATCGACCACAATGTCTTCTGGCTTAATGCCGAAATCAGCGGCGCGCTCTACGATTTTTTTCGCAACTTCAAAACGCACATCCGGATCTTCAGAAATTCCAGTTTCATCATTGGAGATAGCCACAACAGGGACATCGTATTTTTTGATCAATGGCAGGATAGCTTCAAGCTTTTCTTCTTCACCCGTAACTGAGTTTACCAAAGGGCGCCCTTTGGCAACTTTAAGACCAGCTTCAATCGCTGCAGTTACTGAACTATCAATTGATAAAGGAATATCAACAAGCTCCTGTACCATCTCAAGCGTTTTAACGAGCAAAGGCGGTTCTGTTTCATTAGGATCGACTGCTGTTACACCTGCGTTAATATCCAGCATTGTCGCACCGGCAGCAACTTGCGCCAACGCATCAGCTTTAACTGTATCAAAGTTGCCAGCGACCATTTCAGCTGCAAGTTTTTTTCGTCCTGTTGGATTAATGCGTTCACCAATCACGCAAAATGGTTGGTCGAAACCGATGATGATTTCTTTCGTTGCAGAGGCCACAATTGTGCGTGTCATAAATCTAATTCCTTCAAGTCAATCCAAAATCAATGCGCGAGGATGTGATTATCCGTTTACGACATTAAGATATAAAGATGTCTTTATATCCCAACTGCCGCGAGATTCAAGCCACTCAGCCGATTTTTTAAGGCCACCGAAAGGAAATACATGCATTTGATCTATAAGTGTTGTTCCATCTGCGCCAAGCCAGTGTTGTTCCAACGGTCGCGCAACCTCTTCAGGATCAAACCCGGTTGCCAGCGTTAACAGCGCATTGGAGCGCTTTTTAAGGAATGTCATGGAGTTACCCACGCCACACATTGCTGCAAATTTTAAAAGCGTAGTGATTTTTGCAGGTCCTGCAACACCGATATGAATTGGTAGATCAACACCTGAGCTTTTTACGCTGCTTGCCCAATTAATGAAGCTTTCAGCATCAAAACCAAACTGTGTTACGATTCGCAATTCCGCACCTGAGCGTTTACTAAACTCTTGTTTTAGACGCAGCGCTTCAAGCGCAACCTCATCTGAAAAATCAGGTGAACCTTCTGGGTGACCAGCAACGCCAATATTCATAATGCCATTGGCGTCAAAAAAGCCTGTGCCGATGACTTCCATCGTTGATGTGAACTCACCATTAGGTTTATCAAGTCCGCCACCGATGATCAGTGCGTCTTTTACCCCAGCTTCTTGGGTCATGCGTTTCACACGTGTTTCAAGAGCTTGCTTTGTTGTTAGACGGCGCGAAGCGAAATGCGGCACAGCGCGATATCGCGATTCAGTTACCTTTTTTGCTGCTGCGACGAGTGTATCAGTTGTGTCAGAACCCACGTCTGTAATATAGACGCGGGTAAGGGGTGGAAACTTACCAATTAAGGTATCAGCATCCAAAACTTGTTTTGGAGATACTTCAATAGAAGCCGGTATTTTATTGCGTAACATCTTTTAGCTCCTCCGTTTCCGGAAATGTAAAGCCAAGCGTCGCAAATCTCCCTATTCACGACCCTCTGACTTTACAAGCGCAACCAAGCGCTCTTTGTCATATTTCTCTTCTAAAGCCTTGGCTGCTTTATCAGCTTCAAGCTCAAGATCATCAGAAACTGAAACAGGTTCGCCTTTACGCCATTCTGCGAGATATTCTTCGCTTTCAGCAGCACCTGTTCGCATAGCACACATGTCAATTGCCTCAGTAAATCGCAAAGATAACTCCCGTTTAGCGGCCTTACGACCTTTTTTGACGATAATTTGCGCCGGGATGTCTCTCCAAAATACTGTTACACAATTAGCCATAGCCAATCTCCTTATCAATCAATCTGCCTCGAAATATGCGACCCCGCAATACTTTTTGCGACGCGAATGCATATAAAAGCGACTTCCGAATCTGTTGCTCATCAACAAAATTGGGTCGCTAACAAATTGGGGCATATAGGAGGGCGTTCGAAGATGATACAAAAAAATTGGACCGTGGCCCAATTTTTTTAGGTTTGTGTGTTTAAAAAACTCTGTGTTTTATCTATGGTAAGTGAGTTCAGACATATGCTAAACTATTTGGAAAAACAAATAGATAGCTCCCAACACAACTGAGCTTGCAAGCACTAAAGATGCTAAGCCCAAAACGGCTCCGATACCCAAAAATAAACCGTCTCTTTTCGTGTATGCAGCAGCCAAAAATGCGAGTGCAAATGCAGGGGGCCAATTACCCATTGGAATGGGTATTGTTACAACGATTGCCAGCACCAAAGTAAAGAAGCCAAATAGCTTGTCGCAAATAAACTGATTAACGGGCCAGTGTCTTGGTTTGACCAAGGCTTCACCTTTCTTCAGGTGCGGGTTGATTTTAGCAATCATGTTTTGAAAATTCTCACGGCTTAAGCTGTAATTTGCAAGTTTTTTCGGCAACCAAACTTTTGAATGTCCGGCCATGATTTGAAACGCGATAATGATCAGCGGAATACCTAAAATTGCGGACGATCCAGGTGGTAATGGCACAAGATTTGGTAAGCAAAATACCAGCAAAAATGCACCGAATGACCGATCGCCAAGAGCTGAGCATATCTCACTCACGCGCACTTTTTCCCCTGCCGTATCTGCCAAGTTTTGTAAGACTTGGGAAAGTTCATTTGGTGAACTTTCTACAACAATGTCTGGTTCTTTTGATTTAATACCCGTCAACGCCACATCCATGAAATTCGCCTCATTATTTTTATAATTGGCTTATATGACCATGAAATGACTAAGAAACTGGTTATTTTTGATGGTAAATGAATGGTTTAGTGCGTTGATCTTAAAATCTACGTGAATCTTTTATTAAAATGCGGGCAATTTAATATTGCACGTTATGATGGAGAACGTGCGCGCGCTGCGTCTATCAAGGATGTGGTAAGGTCCCCATATCCAGTGAAACGATATTCGTATTCAAGTCCTAAAAACTCTGCTGCACGTTTGGCATCATCTTGGAGTTTCGCATCATCTGTTTGCGCCAAATAAATGAGTTTTGTGTATCGATGAAACATCATTTCGATTAACTCAGGGTGCTTATCTAGTTTATAGGGTTTGGTGATAAAGGTATCGAATTGCCGGGCCAAAAAGTCAGTTAGGAAAAAGGATGTCATGTCATCATCCCAATTTTGCTCAAACAACTCGTTTCCAGCAAAGAACGAATAGCAATGTGGACCTTGAATGCGTTCGACCTTTTCCTCATTGCAAACAACATCAAGTAATCCGCCTGTGCCGCAATCAGCATAGGCAACATAGATGTGTTCAAAACCTTCATCTCTCGCTGAATGAATTGCTTCTTTAACGCCAGGTGCGATTTTTTCAGGATGATTGTGCCATATAGCAGGCAAGCATTTCACATCTAGCTGCGCGAGTTGGTTGAGCTCGTTCACCGCTAGAATTTCACGCGCCAATGCACCGCAAGCAATGACGCGAATAGAATTTTGATTGGTGTGATCACTCATACGATCACCTCTTTTAGCAGGTTGGATTAGCCAGCTGCTGCAGAATTGTGCTTACGGGCCATAATCTCTTTTGCTGTTTCAACAGCAACAGCTGCATCACGGCAATAAGCATCAGCACCCACGGCTTTGCCAAATTCTTCATTAAGCGGTGCGCCACCAACGATAACTGCGTAGTCATCGCGAATGCCTTTTTCCACCATCGTGTCGATAACAACTTTCATATAAGGCATAGTTGTTGTCAAAAGTGCAGACATGCCTAAAATATCAGGTTGTTCTTTTTCAAGCGCTTCAAGATAATCTTCAACAGGATTGTTAATGCCAAGGTCAACGACATCAAAGCCAGCACCTTCCATCATCATACCTACAAGGTTTTTACCAATATCGTGGATATCACCTTTAACGGTGCCAACAACCATTTTGCCAAGTTTTGGTGCGCCAGTTTCAGCCAAAAGCGGGCGTAATAGCCCCATTCCGGCCTTCATTGCGTTCGCTGCAAGCAAAACTTCAGGCACAAACAAGATACCATCGCGGAAGTCTTCACCCACGATTGCCATCCCGGCAACCAATGACTTTGTTAGGACATCATAAGGTATCCAACCGCGGTCTAGAAGGATCTGTACACCTTCAACAATTTCTTCTTTTAATCCATCATAGAGGTCGTCATGCATTTGCAAAACGAGTTCGTCATCGGATAGCTCAGATAGGATGATTTCTTCTTCATCAGACATAGTGTGAAGCCTCTGTAATTGTTTAGCGAACTGCTAATTTCTATTCATAAAGCTATTGCACAATTTTTGCAAAATATTCGTTAAAAACGACGCGATTTTTTTTGCCTGCGACCGCAGCGTTGATTTGCAAGGAAATATTCTGCATGCGCCATCATTTGCCGCTATGGGGAGAATGATTTGTTTGTTTTTTGCTTCTTATGTTGGTAGATAATTTATGACGAGGAATTGCTATGTCTGAAACTGGTGTAAATCTAGGTGAAGTATCACGTCGTGCTCGCTCCCGAGGTAGTGCAAGAGGTGGTGGAGCTGCCGCCCGACGTGCAGCCCGTGAAGGCGCAGGTCCTGGTCAATCAAATTCATACATCAAGCGACAATTGCCACCCTATGAAGTACTTGATGCAGCAGGCTTAGATACGATTGAGGCCAATGCTGATCGTATCTTAGAAGAAGTCGGTATTGAATTTCGTGACGATCCTGAAGTTCTGGAGATGTGGCGCAATGCGGGTGCATCTGTTGAGGGTGAACGTGTTCGCATGCCAAAGGGTTTATGTCGTGAGCTTTTAAAAACAGCACCGGCGCAATTTACCCAGCATGCAAGAAATCCTGAGAAATCGGTTCAAATTGGTGGCAATGCAACAGTCTTTGCACCGGTTTACGGGCCACCTTTTGTACGCGATCTTGAAGGTGAGCGTCGTTATGCAACGATTGAAGATTTCCGCAATTTTGTGAAACTTGCATATATGGCGCCTGCCATTCACCATTCAGGTGGTACGGTGTGTGAGCCGGTTGATATTCCCGTCAATAAACGTCACCTCGATATGATTTATTCGCATATGCGATATTCGGATAAACCGTTTATGGGATCAGTGACCGCGCCTGAACGCGCACAAGATACGATTGATATGTGTAAGATTCTTTTCGGTGATGAATTTGTCGACGAAAATTGTGTTTTGATTAGTCTGATTAATGCTAATTCACCGATGGTGTTTGATGATACTATGTTGGGCGCTTTGAAAGTTTATGCTGCCAATAATCAAGCGTGCATTGTTTCACCATTTATTTTAGCTGGTGCGATGAGCCCGGTTACTGTTGCGGGGACATTGGCGCAAGTACTGGCAGAAGTTTTAGCTGGTGCTGCGGTCACACAAATGGTGCGCCCAGGTGCACCCGTGGTCTTTGGTACATTTGCCGCTTCAATTTCAATGCAATCTGGCGCGCCAACATTTGGAACACCTGAACCGTCTTTGATTTCTTATGGTGCTGCGCAACTTGCGCGTCGATTGAACTTGCCGTTTAGAACAGGCGGCAGCTTATGTGGATCAAAAGTGCCGGATGCGCAAGCCGCTCACGAAACATCAAACACTTTAAATACATCTTTGATGGCGGGGACTAATTTTGTGCTTCATGCGGCTGGTTGGCTTGAAGGTGGTTTGGTCAGTTCATACGAAAAATTTATGATCGATGTGGATCAATTAGGTATGTTGCAGAGATTTTCTGAGGGTGTGAGCCTGACCGAAAGCGAACAGGCGATGGACGCAATTACCGAAGTTGGGCCCGGTAGCCACTTCTTGGGGTGCGATCACACCCAAGCAAACTTCCAAACAGCGTTTTTCCGTTCAACAGTTGCTGACAATAATTCGTTTGAGCAATGGCAAGTTGAGGGTGAAAAGCGAGTTGAATCACGCGCAAACGCGCTGTGTCGGAACTGGCTTGAAAATTATAAGGCTCCGTTTTTAGATCCAGATATTGATACAAAGCTTAAAAAGTTCATTGATGATAAAAAACAATCAATGCCAGATGCTTTCACTTGAAAGGGTCCCGTAGCTAGGGAGGTAGGCGGAAAAGCGAATGTTGCTAACCAGATACACGATAGTGTTTGGGGTACTGTTTTCCGCCGGTATAAACGTGACTAGTTTCGCGATTTTTTCATGATGACTGACTTAACGGATAAGATTGATCATGAACTTTCGAGCTTCGGGCTGAAAACTCGCGGAATTAAAATCTTTGATGATCCGGTTTTGATTGATGGATTAAATGCAAAGTCTGTTGCTTTAATTGGTCACACCGGAAGCGAGCACTGGGAATTTTTTGAGAACTGGTGGTCAAAAGGTGAAAACTCTAAAGTTCAACATCCGCTTGATGAATGGTCAAAATCGATCATAAAGCCACTTGCTCAAAAATATGATGGCGTTGCAGTATTCCCATCAGATGAACCATACTATCCATTTCAAAATTGGGCACTTGCGGCAGGCGATTTATCAAAATCAAAAATAAATATTCTCATCAACCAGGACTACGGCACTTGGCATGGGTATCGAGGTGCTATTGCATTTGATTTTGCACCTGAAGTAACAGCATTTGACGAAATGGATTTAGATTTATGCGCGTCTTGTATCGATAAGCCATGTATATCTGCGTGTCCGGTTAAAGCATTTAGCTCTGAACATTTTTTATATTCAGAATGCCAGGACTATTTAAAATCAGAGCAGGGTGCGCAAAGTTGTATGGAACATGGATGCGCGGCGCGAAATGCTTGTCCCTTTGGCGTTGAGCATAAATACAAAAGCCCCCACATGAATTTTCATATGAGGGCCTTTCGAAATTCAGATATTTAGAGCCTAGCCTCTGCGGCGACCGCGTCTTTCACGAGGCGCTACATTTGCACCATCATCGGCCATTTTGTTTTTCATCGGTCCAATGCGCTCAATGATTTCTTCAACACTTGGACGTTTTTCAATGCTGTCTGATGGTGCGTTGTGCTGATCAATGGCTTCACGAATAGCAACCAAGTGTTCACATGATGTACCGCAACAACCGCCAATAATTTTTGCACCTGCATCAATCGCAAGTCTTGCATAATCTGCCATAAGCGGCGGTGTGCCTGAATAGTGAATTTCAGTGCCTTTAAATTCTGGAATGCCGCAATTACCTTTAACGACAACTAACGCTTCAGGGTCTGCGGATGTCATATCCAATAGTGATGATAAAATATCAGATGCACCAACACCGCAGTTTGCGCCAACAGCTACAGGGCCATCGCCAATATCTTTTGCAACGTCATGAATATCTTTTGGGTGAAGGCCCATCATTGTTTTTCCGGCTGTATCGAATGAACCTGTGTAAACATAAGGCAATCCAACTTTAACGGCCGCTTCTGCAGCAGCTCTTATTTCGTCAACCGCTGACATTGTTTCAATCCAAGCAATTTCCGCACCGCCAGCTTTCAAACCTTCGATTTGCTCGATAAAGGCTTCAACGGCAGCTTCATATGTCAATGCGCCAAGCGGAACCAATAGTTCACCCGTTGGGCCGACTGAACCAGCCACGATAACGCGACGATCGACACTGTTGGCCGCTTTCCAAGCAATCTCAGCAGCTTTTTTGTTCAATTCAAACACACGATCTTGCGCATGGTGAAGTTTTAGACGGTGTCTTGAACCGCCAAATGTGTTCGTTAAGATAATGTCAGATCCAGAATCAACAAAGCCCTGATGGAGTGCTTCGATCTTCTCAGGCAAATCTTCATTCCAAAGCTCAGGTGCATCGCCTGATTCAAGTCCCATCGCAAATAGGTTCGTGCCGGTTGCACCATCCGCCATGAGGACACCTTTTTCGGCAATTAGATCTGTAATTGGATTTGATTGAACTGACATGAAATATACCTTGAGACGAGGTCGGGTGAATTTGATTTCAAGATATAAGCATATCTTTATGTGATTGCAATAGCATTGTTAGCTTACCTGAAAATGATCGGTTTTCGTTTTTCTTCAAAATTAACCAAAAAAAGCGCGAAATTAATAAACGGTTAGGTTTTCAATAACATTCCGGTAACGATGTTGCTGTACAAAGATAATCAGCAAACGAAAAATTGCTCTCTTCGGATAAGGTAATGCGTACCGAAGTGATGTTACTACAAGCGTATTTTTGTAGAGCCGCGTAACTTGGCTAAAAAACCGTGCTGTTCTTAATTGAACAACACGGTTTTTCTTTTGCATGTTTAATTTCGTCGTTTCATTGCTGAAAATTCGGTGTTACTGAAATTGCCATGACAAAAGCACTTATGTTTCAAGGTACAGGCTCTGATGTTGGCAAGACGGTTCTTGTAGCCGGACTATGCCGCTTGGCATCAAATCGCGGCATCAAGGTTATGCCGTTCAAGCCGCAAAACATGTCTAATAATGCAGCGGTTGCAAATGACGGTGGTGAAATAGGGCGCGGGCAGTGGTTGCAGGCATTAGCTGCGCGCGTGGCCCCGTCTATTCACATGAACCCGGTATTACTCAAGCCTCAATCTGAAATTGGCAGCCAAGTCGTCGTTCAAGGGTGCTCTCGTGGGTATGCGAAGGCGCGCGAATACAAGTCTATGAAACCGCAACTTATGGAAGCTGTGCTCGATAGTTATCGTAAATTAGAGGCGACTTGTGATTTGATTTTTGTCGAAGGTGCTGGGTCTCCTGCTGAAATTAATTTACGAGCAGGGGATATCGCCAATATGGGCTTTGCGCGAGAAGCGGATGTGCCTGTTGTTTTAATCGGGGATATTGATCGCGGCGGTGTGATTGCATCTATCGTTGGAACACATACTATTCTGCCCGGTGAAGACAAAGATATGATCAAAGCCTACCTGATTAACAAATTCAGAGGTGATGTGACGCTGTTTGATGATGGTATCAAAGCGATTGAGAGCTTCACCAATTGGCCATGTTTGGGTGTTGTGCCTTGGCTTAAAGCAGTTGGAAAATTGCCGCCTGAAGATTCAGTCGCGCTTGATCACCTTATTCAATCCAATTCGGGGCAGTTAAAAATCGCAATCCCAAAATTGCCGCGCATTGCGAATTTTGACGACTTCGATCCGTTGGTTGCCGAAGACAATGTGAATATCAAATACATCAAATCTGGTGAGAGCTTACCGGTGGATACTGATATTGTAATTTTGCCGGGTTCGAAATCAACCATCGGTGATCTTGAATATTTAAAAAGCGAAGGCTGGAAACAAGCACTTGAGGATCACCTTGGTCGAAATGGTCAAATTATTGGTGTTTGCGGCGGCTACCAGATGCTGGGCCAAAAGATATATGACCCTGAGCACATTGAAAGCGAACTTGATGAAGTTGATGGATTTGGGCTTTTAGATATTGAAACTGAAATGGCGCCGCAAAAGATTACGGAAAATGTTGTGGCTGAAACGCAAGTTTTTAACGCTGATGTAAATGGATACGAAATTCACATCGGCCGAACAAAAGGTTCAGATTGCGAACGTCCTTTTTCGATTATCAATGGCAAAAAAGATGGTGCGATTAGCCGTGACGGCAAAGTCATGGGGACTTATCTGCATGGTTTGTTCACCTCAGATGCGTTTCGTGAAAAACTTCTCTCCTCACATGGTATTGCAAGCTCTGAGGCCAATTATCAGAAATTGGTCGATGATGCTTTAAATGAATTGGCTAATGAGCTGGAAAAATTGGTCGATTTTAATCAACTTTTGGATATTGCTGCTCACAAGTAACAATGCGTGTGAATTAGATTGACAGTTCGCATAGCGCAGAATATCACTTCACTACCATTTGGTTTTTGTTCAGCGGACCGCTGTTCAAAATGAAAAGGGAATGTGAGAAAATTGACCCAATTAGGGGGTTTTAATCACAGCCGAACCCGCGACTGTATAGCGATTAGGCACTTCTTTCGGTGATGTGACTGGCTTTTGCCTTATCATGACCGACTATACCACTGATAAGGTGGCATGGATAACCCAGGATGAACGCCTCTATTCTCTACGAATCGTTCCCTGCCATGTCGCCGCTTTCGGGAAGGTGAGAGAGTGCCGTTGGTGTTAATACACCTGAAATTGTGAGCCAGGAGACCTGCCAAGAGGTGTTTTTTAACCGCCCAAAGCTTTGGCGAAAGCTGCGGGCATTTATGGCACGGGGATGGCTATATGATAGATTTAACGCTTAGGGACCACCTATATGGTTCCTGCTCAGTTAGTTTACATATTCCGGTCAGCCGAAGAGCTGATTGGAACAGATATTGAGCGAAAACTCTCATATTTTTGTGCTTGGTGGGGCAAGATCTGGAAAGTCTGTTTTTGCAGAGAATCTTGCGCTTTCTTATGGAAAAGCAATATCATCTAAATGCATTTATCTTGCAACGTCTCAAATTTGGGATGATGAAATGCGCGCGCGCGTTGACGTACATAAAGAACGCCGCAGTGCGCAGTGGGAGACCTTTGAGGTTCCGTTAGAATTGCCGAAAGCTCTTTTAGAATATTCTCAAAAAGAATGCGCGATTCTAGTGGATTGCCTCACGCTCTGGGTCACGAATTTAATGATGGAAGAGCGGGATATAAATGCAGCTGCTGATGAGCTGGTCAACGCAATTTCATCTATCAGCAGTCCTATTATTTTCGTATCTAATGAAGTCGGACAAGGTATTGTGCCGGACAATAAAATGGCGCGTGATTTTCGGGATCATGCAGGTTTATTACATCAGAAATTAGCAGCAGTTGTTGATGAGGTTTACTTCATAACCGCTGGCTTGCCCACAAAACTAAAAGGCTAAATCATGTTACAATCAAAAATTCCAGCCACTGTGATCACCGGCTTTTTAGGTGCGGGAAAAACCACAATGATCCGCTCTATGTTATCTGATGCGGGCGGTAAGAAAATTGCGCTTATTGTCAATGAATTTGGAGATCTGGGCGTTGATGGTGATATCTTAAAAGGGTGTGGTGCGGAAAACTGCACAGAAGAAGATATTGTTGAGCTTACAAATGGCTGTATCTGTTGCACAGTCGCTGATGATTTTATCCCAACAATGGAAAAGCTTCTTGAGCGTGAAGATAGACCTGATCACATTGTAATTGAAACCTCTGGTCTTGCCTTGCCGCAACCACTTGTTGCCGCGTTTAATTGGCCTGAGATCAGCGCACAAGTGACCGTTGACGGTGTCGTCACTGTTGTGGATAGCGCAGCTGTTGCAGATGGCAGGTTCGCCCATGATGTGAGCAAAGTCGATGCGCAGCGACAAGAAGATGAGATGCTTGATCATGAAACGCCGCTTGAGGAATTGTTTGAAGATCAGCTCACCGCAGCAGATATGATTATCTTAAATAAAGCAGATCTTATCTCGGAAGAGACGCTTGGTGCTGTGCGCGAAACCGTGCAAAACGCGATCAAGCGCAAGCCTGCGATGATCGTTGCAAAGAACGGTGTTGTTCCTTCTGACGTTCTGCTTGGTTTAGGCGTTGGATCAGAAGATGATATTGCCAACCGTAAATCTCATCACGAGCAACATCATCATGATCACCACGATGATGATGATCACGATCACCACCACCACCATCACCATCACCATCATGACCATGATGAATTTGAGAGTTTTGTCGTTGAATGCGGTGCGATCACAGCGCCAGATGACTTTTGTAAATCGCTTTCTGATGTGCTTTCCAAGCATGATGTTCTGCGCTTGAAAGGCTTTATGAATGTACCTGATAAGGCGATGCGCTTAAATATCCAAGCTGTCGGTGCGCGCGTTGATCAGCATTATGATCGTCCATGGACGGGAGGCGAGACGCGCTCTTCACGCTTGGTTGTTATTGGTCTTCATGACATTGATCAGTCAGCTATCACGGCTGAAATTCAAGCGTTGGTTTAAGGAAGTTTCATGCATCTTCTGCTTGCTCAAAAAGGTGAAATAAACGATGGTGATGAGGCCGTTGATCTCGGCCAATCTTCAGGCGATATTTTGTTTTTGACAGCAGCTGATACAGAAGTTGCAAGTGTTGCTGCCGCGGTTGATGATGTTGCGGGTCTTAAATGGCGGCTTGCAAACCTTTCTCAACTTAAGCACCCAATGTCGGTTGATACCTACGTTGATCGGATGGCGAAAACCGCGAAATTGATTGTCATCCGAGCCTTGGGTGGAGCAAGCTATTTCTCCTATGCGATTGAAGCGCTTTTTGCAGCAGCGGATAATAACAATATAAAAATTATTGTGCTTCCCGGGGATGATAAGCCTGATCCTGAACTTGATCGCTTCAATAATTTAGACGCATCGACTTGCGAACATTTATGGAATTACCTCATTCAAGGTGGGCAGCAAAATTCAGATAATTTTGTGCGCGGTTGTGAGGCTGCAATCTCAGATGCAGATTTACCTGCATCCGCTAAACCATTGCTCAAAGCTGGGCTCTATTGGCCAAAGATATCGCCGCAATCGCTGTCTGATATTCAGGCGTTATGGCAAAGAGATGCGCCTGTTGTTGCGATCTCGTTTTATCGCGCATTGGTTCAAAGCGGGCAAACAGCACCGATTGATGCACTCATCACCGAGTTGTTGGATAAAGGCATTAACCCGTTACCGATATTTGTCGCCAGTTTAAAAGATCCAGTTTCGCAAGCAACTGTGACAACTTTGTTTGATCAAACAAATCCAGGTGTCGTGATCAATGCGACAGGATTTGCGGTTTCTAAACCTGGTATGGTTCACGAGCGGACCGTGCTTGAAAAAGAGGGCGCGGTTGTCTTGCAAGCGGTTTTAGCTGGCAATGATTTCAATGCGTGGCAGACGTCATCGCAGGGTTTGACCTCTCGAGATTTGGCAATGAATGTTGCCTTGCCTGAGATTGATGGCCGCGTGATGACGCGCGCGATTTCATTTAAATCTGCAGGCTTTTTTGATGAACGTGTTGAGACAAATATTATCCGTCACGAGCCGCATCATGATGGGGTTGCGTTCGTTGCAGAGCTTGCGAAGAATTGGTGTAGGATCAAAGCGACAAATAATGCGGATAAAAATGTTGCGCTTATTTTAGCAAATTACCCCAACCAAGATGGACGGCTTGCAAACGGTGTTGGTCTTGATACACCTGCAAGCACGGTTGAAGTTTTAAGCGCACTATCCCGCGAAGGCTATAGCGTTGAAAACGCGCCAAAGACTACTGATGAATTAATGGATATTGTTCAACGCGGTCCCACCAATGCAAAGCGCGATGGTGATGATCTAAAACAGAACCAAGAAGTTCGAGAAATACTTGAGCTTGGTGAATATCAGAGTCATTTCAACGATTTGCCTCAATCCGTTCGGGAACAGATTCAAACGCGTTGGGGCGATGCAAAAGATGATCCATTTGTAAATGAAGGTCGATTTGAACTTCCATTAACGCGGTTTGGTAATGTTGTCGTTGGCGTGCAGCCAGCGCGTGGATATAACATCGATCCAACCGAGAGCTATCATTCTCCTGACCTTGTGCCACCGCATGGATATTTCGCATTCTATTTTTATTTGCGTGAAAAACTGGGTGCTCACGCTGTTGTTCATATGGGTAAACATGGCAATCTTGAATGGCTACCCGGCAAAGCATTGGCTTTATCTAAGACATGTTTTCCCGCTGCTATCTTGGGTGCCTTGCCCCATATCTATCCGTTTATTGTCAATGACCCGGGAGAGGGCACGCAAGCCAAGCGCCGCACATCTGCGGTAATAATTGATCATTTAACGCCACCCTTAACGCGTGCTGAAAGTTATGGCCCGCTCAAAGACCTCGAAGCTTTGGTCGATGAATATTATCTTGCCTCTGGTCACGATCCGCGTCGTTTGAAATTGCTCAAAAAACAGATCCTTGAATTGGTGCGCGATACGGGCATTGGTCATGATGCTGGTGTGAATAAAATTGATGATGATAACCTTGCATTGGAAAAACTTGATGCTTGGTTGTGTGAACTTAAAGAGATGCAAATTCGCGATGGTTTGCACATTTTTGGCGTCGCGCCTGAAGGGCGACTGCTCGAAGATTTGACAGTGGCGTTAGCGCGTTTGCCGCGCGGTACAGAACAAAGCGAGCAAAGTCTTCATCGCTCAGTTGCTAAAGATCTAGGTCTAGGTGAAGATTTTGATCCGCTTGATTGCGAAATGGCGAAACCTTGGACTGGTGATTGGCCTGATCTATTGAAGGCGTTGTCTGAAGATAATTGGCGCACCAATGGCGATACGGTTGAGCGTATCGAATTATTGGCCTCCGATATAGTCGCTGGGACTTTCGAAGTTCCTAATGATTGGGTTGAGACAATATCTGTTTTGGCTGAGATCGATAAGCACATTAAACCGAGTGTCACAAGCTCTGGAACAGCTGAATTAGATGCGATTATCAAAGGCCTCAACGGTGAGTTTATTGCTCCCGGGCCATCAGGTGCACCAACACGTGGGCGACCTGATGTGTTGCCGACAGGGCGAAATTTTTATTCCGTAGATAGTCGCGCATTACCAACACCTGCCGCGTGGGAGCTCGGTAAGAAATCTGCGGAATTACTGATTGCGCGCTATGTGCAAGATCATGGCAATTGGCCCACCAGCTTTGGTGTGACGGCATGGGGCACATCTAATATGCGCACAGGCGGTGATGACTTAGCGCAAGTACTTGCCCTAATTGGTGTAAAGCCCAACTGGGATATGGCTTCGCGCCGGATGACTGGTTATGAAATAATCCCACAAGCCAAGCTTGGGCGTCCTCGCGTTGATGTAACTTTACGTATTTCAGGGTTTTTCCGTGATGCATTCCCGGATCAAATATCACTGATTGATCGCGCGATCAGAGCTGTTGGCGCGCTGGATGAAGATCAGTTTGATAATCCAATAGCTGCACGTATGCGCGATGAATTTGATCAGCTCATCAATCAAGGCGTCGATCAGGTTACTGCAAAAAAACGTGCTGGATATCGTGTCTTTGGTTCAAAGCCGGGTGCTTATGGTGCAGGTTTGCAGGCGCTTATCGATGAAAAAGGTTGGGATGATCAGGAAGACCTTGCAAAAGCCTATACCGTTTGGGGTGGCTATGCTTATGGCGCAAATGAAGAGGGCAAAGACGAGCAGGTTTTATTTGAAAAACGCCTAGGTTCGGTCCAAGCGGTGGTGCAAAATCAAGATAATCGTGAGCATGATCTGCTTGATAGTGATGATTATTATCAATTTGAAGGCGGGATGACCGCAGCAGTTGCGCAAGCATCTGGGCAAAAGCCAGCGATTTATCATAATGATCATTCTCGCCCTGAAAAGCCCGTCATCCGTTCGTTAGATGAAGAGATATCCCGTGTTGTCCGTGCGCGTGTTGTTAATCCAAAATGGATTAATGGAGTCATGCGTCACGGGTATAAAGGGGCATTTGAGATGGCGGCAACGGTTGATTATATGTTTGCGTTTTCAGCCACAACGGGGTCTGTTCGTGATCATCATTTTGAACTGGTCTATCAAGCTTATCTTGGTGATGATGACGTGCGTGACTTTATCAAGGATGCAAATCCTGAAGCACTTAAAGAGATGGCAGCTCGCTTTATTGAAGCAGTAGATCGTGGGTTATGGACTCCGCGCAGCAATTCGGCCAAATTTGATTTGGCCAAAATGGTAGAAGGAACACATTAAATGGCAGGCAAGATCACTGATAATATGACCGAAGACCAGCTCAATGAGCGTCACGCTGAGAAAATGAAGAAGAAAAAAGCAGCGCGTGACAAAATCATTGCAACCAAAACTATCGAAAAAGGTTTGGTAATGGTTCACACAGGCAAGGGTAAGGGCAAATCGACAGCCGCATTTGGCATGATCTTTCGTGCGCTGGGCAATGACATGAATGTTGGCGTTGTGCAATTTGTGAAAGGTAAATGGGGCACTGGTGAGCGCAAAGTTTTAGAGGCTTTTCCAGAGCAAGTGACAATCACTGCGATGGGTGATGGTTTTACTTGGGAAACACAAGATCGCCAGCGCGATATTGAGGCCGCCCAACAGGCTTGGGAGCGCGCCAAGGCAATGATTATGGATGAAAACATTCATATGGTTTTGCTTGATGAGCTGAATATCGTGTTGCGTTATGATTATTTGGATATCAACGAAGTTGTTGAATTCCTTAAAACAAAACCAGAGATGAAACATGTAATTATCACTGGTCGTAATGCTAAAGAAGAGCTGATGGAATTTGCAGATCTTGTGACTGAAATGACAATGATCAAACATCCATTCCGATCAGGGGTAAAAGCTCAAGTTGGGGTGGAGTTTTAAATGTCTGATAAAAAGGTCGCACTTGTCACTGGCGCTGCACGCGGGATTGGTCTTGCAACGACTAAGCAATTGGTTGGCGTGGGCTGGCATGTTTTTATGGTCGATTATGATGGTGAAGAGCTATCAAAAGCATCAGCAGAACTTTCCTCAATCACAGCGATTGATCTTGATGTTGCTGATCCAGAAAATGTGGAGAAGCTTCAGGCGCAAGTTACTTCTGAATTTGGCAAACTCGATGCGCTGGTCAATAATGCTGGCGTTGCGGATTTCGGTCCTATTCAGGAAACGGACTTCAAACGTTGGCGCCGTGTGATGAGCAATAATCTTGATGCGCCGTTTTTAATGGTTCAAGCGTTTACTAATCTGCTTGCAAAAGCAAAAGGTTCGATTGTCAATATCACATCGATTTCAGGTTTTCGCGCCAGCACATTGCGCGTAGCTTATGGGACGTCAAAAGCAGCACTTGCGCATTTGACTTTGCAGCAAGCTGTTGAACTTGGCGAGATGGGCATTCGCGTTAATGGGGTTGCCCCGGGCCCCGTGAATACCAAGCTTGCGCTGGCTGTTCATTCGCCTGAAATACGGCAGGCGTATCACGATACATTGGCGCTTAATCGTTATGGCACAGAAGATGAAATTGCTAATGCTATTGTGTTTTTAACGAGCGAAAAAGCGAGCTTTATTACAGGACAAATACTTGGTGTGGATGGCGGGTTTGAAGCTGCTGGAATAGGGGTTGCTGCACTACGAGATTAAACGGTAAAAAATAGGTCGCATAAGCGTGTTAATTTGTCGTGATTGTGTTTGACCTTGTAGACATAAAATACTAATTTCCACTCGAATGTACGATGGTGCCTTTTTAAAAGGCTGAAAGAGATTTTGGTGCGGCTGACTTAAATCAAGAGCCAAGTCCTGAACTGTCGATCATCAGAGTTAACTTTTTAAAGTTTCTCTGGCGTCTCGTGCTTCGTTACTAATGAAACAAATGGAGACGCATAATGCGAAAATTCCTTACACTTAATATTTCAATTCTCTTAGCTGGATCCAATCAAGCTTTGGCACATGCCGGCCATGTTGGCGAGCTTGCAGGTCATGCTCACTGGGTGGGTGTTGCGTCCGTCATTGCAGCTGCAACGATTGCTGCGATTTTAGCGAAAGGCAAAAAGGCCGAAGATGATGAGGCTTCTGAGGAAGACGTTTCTGACATCGAGCAAGAAGCGGGAGAGAGCGCGTGAGCGAGCAAGAAAAAATAGGTATCATGGTGTGTGGCCATGGCAGCCGCAATCAAAATGCAGCTAAGCAGTTTTCCTCCGTCGCACGCGGTCTAAAAGAGCATTATCCAGATGTTCCTGTTGAATACGGCTATTTGGAATTTTGTAATCCTGTGATTTCTGATGGTTTGGATAAACTACGTGCGCAAGGCGTAACGCGCGTTTTGGCAGTTCCTGGTATGTTGTTTGCCGCAGGGCACGCCAAAAACGATATCCCTTCCGTTTTGAATACGTATCAAGCGCAAAACCCTGGCATGGTGATCAATTATGGTCGTGAATTGGGTGTTGATTTGAAGATGACCCGCGCCGCGGGTGCACGTATTCAAGAAGCGGTGGATGCAGCGGATAAAGAGCATGGTTTTGTTGAAAAACACGAAACGCTGTTAATGGTTGTTGGGCGCGGTGCATCTGATCCCGATGCAAACTCGAATGTCACCAAAGTTACCCGTATGTTGTGGGAGGGTATGGGGTTTGGATGGGCCGAAACGTGTTATTCAGGTGTAACATTCCCACTTGTGGCTCCGGGGTTACAGCATGCTGCAAAACTTGGTTACAAGCGCATCATCATCTTTCCTTATTTTCTGTTCACAGGTGTGTTGGTTAAACGTATCTTCAGCTACACAGACGAAGTGGCTGCAGAACACCCTGACATTCAGTTTATTAAAGCAAGCTATCTAAATGATCATCCTTTGGTGATTGAAACCTTCAAAGACCGTGTTGAAGAAGTCAAAGTTGGCCAGGCTTTGATGAACTGCCAGCTCTGTAAGTATCGCGAACAGGTTTTGGGTTTTGAGGACCAGGTTGGTCTACCGCAAGAAAGCCATCATCACCATGTTGAAGGTATTGGCGGTGGATTGGAAAATTGCCCATGTAAAGGCGATTGCGATGCGTCTTGCCGCGATCCTGAGTTCTGTGAGAAGCATGGCTTACCGTTTACTCCTGTGCATTCGCATGATCATAACCATGATCACGAACACGGCCATGATCATGCGCACGATCATGGGCACCATCACCATCCATATCCACATGCGGATCATCCGCTTGGACCTGTCACGATGGAAAAGAAGTCGTAAGCGCTATGACGCAGCTTATCTACGAACGCGACCCGGGTGAGATATACCGTCAATCCTTTGCGACCATTCGCAATGAGGTTGATTTGTCGCGTTTCGATATTGGTATGCAGCAATTGGCTATCCGTCTTATCCACTCTTGCGGAATGGTTGATGTGGTTGATGATATTGCATCTTCACCTGATGCTTTTAAGATTGGTCGTCAGGCGCTTTTCGATGGTGGTCAGGTGATTTGTGATGTTGAAATGGTGCGTCACGGCATTATCAAACGCCTTATGCCGTGTGATAACGAGATCATATGCTCATTGAATCACGAGGATGTGAGAGCAATCGCGGAAAAGCAGAAAACGACGCGTTCGGCTGCACAAGTAGAACTTTGGCGTACAGAATTAGCGGGCAGCGTTGTGGCCATTGGTAATGCGCCGACGGCTTTGTTTCGTTTGCTTGAACTGATCGGGGAAGGTGCGGTAAAACCAGCATTGATCATCGGGATACCAGTTGGCTTTGTTGGTGCTGTTGAGTCAAAAGAAGCGCTGATAGCGAACGAACTTGATATCCCGTTTATTTCGGTTCGTGGGCGACGTGGTGGTTCGGCAATGGCATCTGCCGCAGTTAACGCGCTCGCGGGAAAGCTTGAAAATCATGGCTAAAGCACCTTGGTTGACGATATTGGGCGTGGGGGACGATGGTTTAGCGAGCTTGAATGCATCGGCTAAACTATTATTTGATCAGGCGCAAACGATCATTGCGCCCGCACGTGTTTTAGAGGTCGTCGATACAGGCGATAAAAATACAATTCCTTGGACATTTGGTGTGTCTGAAACAATCGCCTTTATCAAAGAGCGTCGCGGCGAAGCGACAACCATCCTTGCAACTGGTGATCCTATGCATTTTGGCATTGGTGCGACACTACGCAAGTTTTTTGATGAAGATGAGATGCTGGTTATACCGTCACCATCGGGTTTTTCATTAGCTGCAGCAAAACTTGGTTGGCGCTTGCAGGACACTGCGATGATATCTTTACATGGGAGATCGGTTGCCGGTCTCGTGCCGCATATTCAACCAGGGCGCCAAATCATATCGCTCACATCCAATGCGAAGACCATTTTTGCCGCGGCACAAAGCCTAGCAGAGCGTAATTTTACCAAGTCTAAGCTGACCATATTGGAACATATTGGCGGCTTGAGTGAGAAGATTTCGACATTTTCAGCAGAAGAACTGCTTGGTGAGGATAAAGATTTTGCCGATTTCAACATGCTTGCAATTGAGTGCATTGCCGATGAGAACGCATCATTTTTCCCATGTGTTCCAGGCTTAGATGATGATGCGTTCTTGCATGATGGTCAGCTGACCAAGCGAGAAGTACGCGCTTTGACATTATCGCTCCTCGCACCATATCCGCACGCAACATTGTGGGATATTGGCGCGGGATGCGGATCAATCGGTGTTGAGTGGATGCGCACAGGTCAGGGCGCAAAAGCCTTCGCTATTGAACAGGATGCATCTAGATGTGAACTGATCGCAAAGAATGCAACAATTCTTGGAACGCCGACGCTCAAGATCCATCATGGATCAGCACATGAGCAACTTTCAGAGCTTCCAACACCAGATGCAGTTTTCATCGGTGGTGGATTAACGTCGAAAGGTTTGTTTGACGCGTGTTGGGACGCTTTGCCTTTAGGTAAAAGATTGGTCGCAAATGCGGTAACCGTTCAAAGCGAAGCCCATTTGACTAAATTGTTCGAAACCCATGGCGGCGAACTCACGCGATTACAGGTTTCAAGGGCTATTCCCGTTGGTAAATTTCATGGATGGAAGTCCAATATGCCTGTTACCCTTTGGTCGGTGACAAAACAATCAATGAAAGACGTGTGAGATGACCGGAAAACTATACGGTATTGGCATGGGGCCAGGTGATAGCGAGCTTATCACTTTAAAGGCGCTGCGAATTTTGCGCGCGTCACCTGTTGTGGCTTATCCTGCACCGGATGATGGTGAAAGTTTTGCCCGCCAGATTGCAGCACCATTTTTATCCGATGAGCAAAAAGAAATTCCGATCATTGTGCCGATGCGTGTTGAACGTTTTCCAGCGCAAAAAATTTATGATGAAGCTGCGCATGCAATTTCCGAGCATCTCAAACATGATCGGGATGTTGTGGTGTTGTGCGAAGGCGATCCATTCTTTTACGGATCGTTTATGTATCTGTATGAGCGATTGGCAGATGATTTTGAGTGCGAGATTGTACCCGGCGTATCTTCAATGATGGCAGGGGCTGCGGCCCTCGGCCGACCGCTTGCAGCGCGAAATGATGTTTTAACTGTTATTCCTGCGCCGCTGCCTGATGAAGATATCAAAGCGCAGATTGAAAAAAGCGATGCGATTTCGATCATCAAAGTAGGGCGCCATTTTGAACGCGTTGCTAAATTGATTGAGGATATGGGCCTTGCCGATCAGGCGGGTTATCTCGAACGCATTAGTTTGCAAGAGCAGAAAATCTATCCACTTGCGCAAATGCCTGCGAAGAAGGCACCATATTTCTCTTTAATTCTCATTTATAAAGGGGCTGAGGATTGGGTTGAAACTCTTCCTGTCCCTGAACCTTCAAACTAGGTGCTCATGATGAAGCCTGCTGTTATTATTCTCACCAACTCTGCTCAAACGCTTGCACAACAAATTGCTGGTGACATTGGCGGTGACATTCATGGATTTTCCAAACGCGTTGGGGAAGCTGATGTTATCTTTGATGATGTGAAAACCTATCTTGCAAAACTCTTTGCCGAGCAGACGCCAATTGTTGCGATTATGGCGACAGGTGCGTTGATCAGAATTTTGTCACCTTATTTGCACGACAAAAAAACTGAGCCGCCGGTTATTGCGGTTTCTGAGGATGGAACATCCGTTATTCCATTATTGGGTGGGCATCATGGTGCAAACAATTTGGCGCGTTCGATTGCTTCAATAACCAATGGCAATGCAGCAGTGACGACAGCGGGTGATCTTAAGTTTGGCATCGCGCTTGATGAACCGCCACAAGGGTATGTTTTATCCAATCCTGAACAGGCAAAAGATGTTATGGCCGCGCTTGTGAATGGTGAATGTGTGGATCTGGTTGGAAATTCTGATTGGATTTCACAAAGCCAGCTTGAGCTTGAAGAGGGTGGTGAGGTGCAATTGACCTTCACTGAAAAAACTAAAAAAGCCAATGATTTAGAGCTGGTTTATTACAAAAAGAGTCTAGTTCTTGGTGTGGGGTGCGAACGCGGCTGTTCACCAGAAGAATTGATCGAACTTGCAGAAAAGACACTGGCAGAAGGTGGCTATGCGGCAGAAGCTGTTGGGCTTGTTGCTTCGATAGATTTAAAAACAGATGAAGCCGCTATTCATGCGCTTGCAAAGTACTTTAAATGCGAAGCGCGGTTCTTAACGGCAGACGAATTGCTCAAACAAACTGATCGCTTGCAAAACCCATCTGATGTGGTTTTTGGTGAAGTTGGTGTTTATGGCGTCGCTGAAGGTTCAGCGCTGTCCGCTTCTGGGGCGAATGGCGAATTACTGATTGAAAAACAAAAAAGCAAACGTGCAACACTTGCTATCGGTTGGAGTGCACAACCTATTCAGTCGAAATTACTGCCTGGTGAAAAACGCGGTAAGTTGTTCGTTGTTGGTATTGGCCCCGGTAGCGATGATTGGCGTTCCCCGGAAGTTTCTAAAATGGTAGCGCAATCAACCGATCTTGTTGGCTATTCGCTTTATCTCGATCTTCTTGGCCCTCTTGTTGGCGGAAAAACACGTCATGATTTTGATTTGGGTAAAGAAGAAGCGCGTGTTCGTCATGCGATGGAACTTGCGGGTGAGGGGCGTGATGTTGCGCTTGTGTGCTCGGGTGATGCGGGCATTTATGCCATGGCAACGCTCGTCTTTGAACTTCTGGATAAGGCCTCAGATGAAGATGGATTAACGCCGGGAGCAAAGCGCATAGAGATTGCTGTCTCGCCTGGGATTTCTGCATTGCAAGCTGCTGCTGCGCGCATTGGTGCACCGCTGGGCCATGATTTTTGTACGATCTCGCTTTCTGATCTGCTTACACCGTGGGAAGATATCAAACGTCGCGTGTCTGCTGCTGCGATGGGTGATTTTGTAATTGCATTTTATAATCCTGTATCGATGAAGCGCCGCACGCAATTGGCTTGGGCAAAAGATCGGTTGTTAGAAAATCGTCCGGCGAGTACGCCTGTGATTTTGGCAACAAATTTAGGGCGCGATGGCGAGAAAGTGCGAGTTGTACCCTTGGGTGAGCTCGACATCAATGATGTTGATATGCTGACGGTTGTTATTGTCGGTTCGAGCGAAAGCCGCACTACGCATACGGGCGACGGGAAAACATGGGTTTATACGCCTCGCGGTTATTCTGGAAAAACGGGTTCTATTATGGGTGAAAAAAAATGACGGTCTATTTTATTGGCGCGGGACCTGGTGCCCCTGATTTAATTACAGTGCGTGGGTTAAAGCTCATTGAAAATTGCCCGGTGTGCTTATACGCGGGTTCGTTAGTGCCGGAAGAAATCGTCCAAGCTGCGCCATCTGATGCGCTTGTAAAAGACACAGCTCCCATGCATTTAGATGAGATTATCGAAGATATAAAAGAAGCTCACGCAGCAGGCAAAGACATTGCGCGGGTTCATTCAGGTGATCCGGCTATTTATGGCGCAACGGCTGAACAAATGCGCCGTCTGGATGCGTTAGAGATCGATTACGAAGTTGTGCCGGGTGTGCCAGCCTTTGCCGGTGCTGCTGCAAAGCTTGCCACTGAACTTACACTTCCAGAGATTGCGCAAACTGTGATCATTACGCGCACAGGGATGAAGGCGTCTTCCATGCCAGAAGGTGAGCAGCTTGAGGTTTTGGGTAAATCTGGCGCGACATTGGCTATTCATCTATCGATCCGCAATCTTGATTACATCAAAAATTCGCTTGAGCCTTATTATGGTTTGGATTGTCCTGTGGTGGTCGCTTATCGTGCGACTTGGCCGGATGAGAAATATATCTTCACGACTTTGGAAAAAATGAAGGAAGATGTGCGCAAAGAGAAAATCACGCGTACGGCGCTCATTCTTGTTGGCAAAGTTTTTGGCGAAACTCAGTTCCGCGATTCTGATTTATACAATTCAGAATATAGTCATGTTCTGCGTAACAAAGGCAAAAAGAAGCAGCGCAAAGTTGCCAGTTAATCGCTAGCTAGTCATTCGGTCGTTTGATCATAATGACAGGTATTTGTGCATCACGCGCTGCTAGGATTTTAGCGTAGGATTTTTCACCGCCTGAATTGCGGGTGATCAGATGCGAAATATTATGATGGGTGAATAGTTTTTGCTCATCGCATGCTGCGCTGTTTGGCAATCCTTGAATGATCTCATATGAGCTCAGTGGAACATCATCTGGTTGATCGACCATTCTGACAATGAAATGGCAATCTGTGCGATGTTCAAACGCTTGGATATATTGGCGACCAAGCGCTAAAAATGCCGTTGCATTTTCGGGAAGTGCTTCTGCTGCACGCTCGATTGATCCAACCTCAATCCAATTGTCGTTCGTGACTTTCTCCCATGGAGCGCGTTCAATCCGTTCGTATTCAATACTGGATTGTTGTGCGGCTTGAATGGCGTTTTTTGTGATGTTCAGCGCAAAGGGATGTGTCGCGTCGTAGATTTTATCAACGTTCTGTTTAGATATATAATCTATTAAACCATCAACGCCACCAAAACCGCCAATGCGTGTTTCACCAATTGGTAATTTAGGGTTCTGCGTTCGGCCAGCAAGTGAAGAAATGATGCGCCAGTCTGGTTGTTCTTTTTGAAGCTTTGCGGCAAGGCTAAAGGCTTCTGCTGTGCCCGATAAGATGAGTATTGTTTTGCTCATTACGTCGTTTCGGGCTTAGCGTGTGCAAGGATATCACCCTTGCGATTTATGATGATGAGATCCAATTCGATGGGCGCATCACGCAAAGCAGTTTTTGCTGTTTCATGTGCTTTCTTAGCAATTGAAGGCATGATATAAACGGCGTTTTCTTTTGTGATTTCATAGACTTCTAGTGCGGTATTGGCATTTTGAATCTGGTGTTTGAGATTTTGATTCAATCCCAGTTCAATTGCAATCTCTGCAAGGAAGTTCATATCAACTTGGCTGCGTGCAGAATGCAAATCCAAATGCCCTTGGGCAAGTTTTACCATCTTACCAATGCCGCCCGCGATGGTGAGTTTTGGTACAGGATGCTTGCGGATATATTTAAGCAAGCCACCTGCAAAATCACCCATATCAAGACAGGCAATTTCGGGTAGGTCATACATCTCTTGTGCTGTTTTTTCAGAGGTTGATCCTGTTGCGCCCATGACATGATCAAGACTTTCTGCACGCGCAACATCGATACCGCGATGTATGGAGTGGATCCAGGCTGAACATGAAAATGGATGCACAATACCTGTGGTGCCGAGTATTGATAAACCACCAACGATACCAAGTCTTGGGTTCCAAGTTTTCTTGGCAATTTCTTCACCATCGGGAATGGAGATACGGATTTCAACATCTGCAGGTAATCCGTATTCGCCACAAATTTCAGTGACGATATCGCTCATCATTTGGCGGGGGACCGGATTGATCGCTGCTTCGCCTTTTTCTATCGGTAGTCCATCTTTGGTAACCGTACCGACACCATCGCCAGCAACAAAGTTGATGCCGCTGCCGGGTCTTAATGGCCGCACACCTGCAATCACCATTGCGCCATGGGTAACGTCAGGATCGTCACCTGCATCTTTGATAATCCCGGCCATGGCATATCCATCACCCAAACTCTCAATCGCAAGAGGGAAATGCGGGACTTCACCTTTGGGTAAAAGAATCGCAACAGGATCTGGAAATTCGCCGGTGATCAGAGCTGTTAATGCAGCCTTTGTTGCGGCGGTTGCGCAAGCTCCGGTCGTCCATCCGCGTTGGAGAGCCTTTTCATCTTCAGCGTCTGTTGTAATTTCGTCGTCCATTGTCGCCTAGTTAGCATAATTTATTGTTTCAATGTCGTTATCATTGTTTTCCCCTGCTTGGAAAGGGTATATGATGGCCCACGAATATGAATGACAATGCGAACTTGAACGTGAATACATGCAGGACTGGCAAAAACAATTACCAAAGATGAAGGCTGGCGAGGTTTGGCTCGTGGGCGCTGGGCCCGGTGATCCGGGGCTTTTGACGTTGCACGCCATCAATGCATTATCGCAGGCGGATGTGATTGTTCATGATGCATTGGTCAACAAAGACTGTTTGAGCTTAGCGCGATCAGGCGCAATGCTTGAATATGCTGGCAAGCGTGGTGGCAAACCCTCTGCCAAGCAACGCGATATTTCATTGCGATTGGTTGAGCTTTCTAAACAAGGCAAAAAGGTGCTGCGTCTTAAAGGCGGGGATCCTTTCGTGTTTGGTCGCGGCGGTGAAGAAGCGCTGACTTTGGTTCAACACGGAGTATCGTTTCGAATTGTTCCGGGTATTTCTGCAGGCATCGGTGGGCTTGCATATGCGGGCATTCCCGTTACGCACCGTGATACCAATCATAATGTGACGTTTTTAACCGGACATGATGCGGGCGGAATTGTTCCGGATGCGATTGATTGGGAAAATGTGGCCAAAGGTTCGCCCGTCATTGTGATGTATATGGCGATGAAGCATATCGAACCAATTGTACTAAAGCTGTTAAGTGCTGGGCGTTTGCCAGATGAGCCAATGGCTTTTGTCTGCGATGCGACAACCGCTGATCAAAAAGTTCTTATCACCACTTTGGGCTCCGCGGTTACAGATGTTGAGAAATCAGAATTGTCACCGCCTGCAATTGTTGTGATTGGTGAAGTTGTCAAACTGCATGAGGGCTTAGATTGGTTGGGCGCAGCATCCGGTAAGCAATTGTTGCCCGATCCGCTTGGTTTAAATAGTTTAAATCCCGCGTCATCTTTGTCAGGTAAAACAGCCTAATGAAGGGGTTTATCATAGCGGCGCCATCTTCTGGCTCTGGTAAGACAACCGTAACACTGGCTTTGCTGCGTTTGTTGCGTAATAAAGGTGTGAAAGTATCATCTGGAAAAGCGGGTCCAGATTTCATTGATCCGCAATTTCATACGCTTGCACTAGCAAAAGAATGCGTAAATTTCGACCCTTGGGGTATGCGAGAAGCACTGCTTTTAGATCAAGCGAGTAATACGACTTCAAATGATGAGATATTGCTTATTGAAGCTATGATGGGCTTGTTTGACGGAGCAGCCAACGGCACAGGATCAGCCGCTGATTTAGCGAAATTATTAAATCTGCCAATAATTCTAGTGATTGATTGCGCAAAGCTCTCGCATTCTGTTGCTGCTATCGTGCATGGGTTCAAATCATTTCGCAATGATATTGAAATCGCTGGTGTGATTTTAAATAAGGTTGGCAGTGTGCGGCATGAGCATATGCTACGCACAGCTATCAGACCGCTCGGGATTAAGGTATTTGGCGCTGTGATGCGCGATGATGCACTTTCGCTGCCCGAGCGTCATTTAGGTTTGGTGCAAGCATTTGAACACCCATTGATGGACCAATTTATTGAAAATGCAGCTCGAAAGCTTGGTAATGCGATTGCTGTCGATGATGTTTTGGATAGCCTTTGTGATCTACATCACGCGAATTTTGAACCAGTTGCTAAGATCCCGCGATTGGGTCAACATATTGCTGTAGCAAAGGATTTAGCGTTTTCCTTCATTTATCCGCATCTCATTGAAGGTTGGAAAGAGCAGGGTGCTGAGATCCGCTTTTTCTCACCACTCTCAGATGAAGGGCCTGACGATAATTGCGATGGCATATTCCTGCCAGGTGGATATCCAGAATTGCATGCGGACGCGCTTTCTCATGCTGACGACTTTCGGAAAAAAATGCTCCAAGCTGCAGAGCGTGGGATCAAGATTTACGGCGAATGCGGAGGGTATATGGCTTTGGGTGAGGGGTTGATTGATGCGGATGGCACGCACCATAAGATGCTTGGCTTGCTTCCAGTTGAAACAAGTTTTTCTGAACGTAAACGAAATCTCGGCTATCGAAGACTCGAGTTAACCAATGACTTTTTAGGCGTTACGCAGCTAAACGCGCATGAATTTCACTATTCAACTGAAGTTAAAAACACCACTAAGGCACCGTTGTTTTCCGCTCAGGACGCGCTAGGCAAGGACCTTGGCGCCTTTGGTGCGCAGGTAAACAATATTGCTGGTTCTTATATGCACATCATTGATCGGGCGGATTGACGATGCAGATTGAGCATGGGGGAAACTTAGAAAAGGCGATCCAAACCTATGGTGGATCTCGATCTGATTGGATTGATATCTCAACTGGCATCAGTCCCTTTTCTGCACCTTTACCTGAATTGCGCTTAAGTGATTGGCATCGCTTGCCTGAGAGTGCATCTCTTGATAAATTAGCGCACATCGCGCGGAACTATTACGCATCAAAACAGGATTGTTTGGTCACGTCAGGCTCGCAGTTTTTGATTAATCATCTGCCTGATTTGCTTCAAGGTGATGTTGGTATTGTTAGTCCGACATATGGCGAATATGCGGGCGCTTTTGCGCGACAAAATAGAAGCTGCACCGTGCTTGGTTCCATTGATGATATCAGTGATGTACGTTCGGTCGTCTTAGCAAATCCTAATAACCCTGACGGCAGAATATATTCACAAGATGAGCTCTGCACACTTGCTGAAAAGCTTAAGAAGCGTGATGGATATCTCGTTGTTGATGAAGCCTTTTGCGATGTGTGCGAGAATGCTTCCATGCTTGTCGCAGATCCAATCAAGAATTTGATTGTACTCAAATCTTTTGGCAAGTTTTTTGGCCTTGCGGGTGCGCGTATTGGATTTGTGTTTGCGCATAATGAACTGTTGAGCCGAATAAAGTATTTGCAGGGGCCGTGGTCAGTATCGGGACCCAGCATAAGCGTCGCTAAATATGTTCTAACGCGCGATCGTATGCATGAAGATTTGCTTGATAAGATTTCAACCCGCCATGACCAATTTATTCAAATGCTAGGCGAAACTAACTTAATAATCGCGGGTGGAACTAAATTGTTCACATTAATTGCGCATGAAAACGCAGCGGACTTGCATGAACATTTGTTAGTTGAGAAGATACTAACGAGAAAATTTGATTATAACGCGTGCTGCTTACGTCTGGGTTTAACCCGTAATGAGGAGGAGGATTTGCGCTTAAAGCAAGCGATTTTATCCTTTGAAAACTGATGACTGACCATCATTTGCTTATACTTTTTTTAGCAATCGTTTTGGATATGTTTGTCGGCGATCCAGATTGGATCTGGCGTAAGTTGCCTCATCCTGTCGTCTTTTTTGGTAAAGTCATTTCAACACTAGATCGATACTTAAATCGCATTCGTGATAATCGTTCGGCGCGCAAAAAATTTGGTGTGCTGGCTCTGTTCATCATGCTGGTTTTGGCGCTGTTCATCGGTGTGTTGCTGGTAACAGTCTTCCGACAAATTGGTGTCATCGGTTTCGTCTTAGAAGTTATCATCGTTGCCATGTTGATTGCTCAAAAAAGCATGTCAGATCATATCAAGAATATCATCGCACCTTTGTCATCAGGGAATATAGAAGGTGCGCGGTATGCCGTTAGTATGATTGTTGGGCGTCAAACATCTGAAATGAACGCATCCGATGTAACACGTTCATCGATCGAGAGCCTTGCTGAGAATTTTTCAGACGGTGTAGTTGCACCTATATTTTGGTATGCGTTATTGGGTTTGCCGGGCATTTTGATGTATAAAATGCTTAATACAGCGGATAGCATGATTGGTCATAAGACTGTTGAATATGAAGATTTTGGGTGGGCATCGGCCAAACTCGATGATTTGGCAAATTGGCTGCCCGCTCGTTTATCCGCGTTGCTGATCGCCGTTTCAGCGCTGATATTAATTGGGCCGAAATCTTTGAAATATGCGTTCTGGACGGTGTTAAATAATGCATCATTGCACAGATCCCCAAATGCTGGTTGGCCAGAAACTGCAATGGCTGGTGCGCTTGGTATTGTGCTATCGGGGCCTCGAATTTACGGCAAGCAAACCTCGCGTGAACTTTATTTGAACCCCACAGGACGGTTGGAACTCACCCATTTAGACCTTGAAAAAGCGACCAAGATATTTTGGTTGTCGTGCATAGTTGAAGTCATATTTGTTGTGATTTTACTTACGGTTAGCGTGTGGGCTTAACCATAGATAAACCTTAGACTGGTAAATATCCGAGGAATCCGCTATTTTTTGCGGAAATTATTAGGATATTTGAAATTTTGGGGAGTTTCACCATGCGGAATTTTTTAGCTGCTTTAGCTGTTTTGTTTATGATTTTACCCGCTTCCAACGCTGTTGCAGCACCTTTGGAAGCGCGCATTGATTTGTCATCTCAAACAATGGTGGTCAAAAGAAACGGTAAAGTAAAATACCGATGGAAAATTTCCAGCGGCCGTAAAGGTTATACGACACCGACGGGGAAATGGTCGGCAAAGTGGCTTTCAAAGCACCACCGTTCGCGCAAATATAACAATGCGCCAATGCCGTATGCGGTGTTTTTCCATGGTGGGTACGCAGTTCACGGAACCAACGCAATTTCTCGCCTTGGTCGTCCAGCATCACATGGCTGCATCCGATTGCACCCAGAAAATGCTTCAAAGTTTTATAGCCTTGTGGAGCGCACTGGTTTGAAAAATACACGCGTTGTGATCAAGCACTAGTTTTAGTCGTTGGACAAAACTAATAAGATAGCCCTATCGGATTTAAAAATCCGGTGAGGGCTTTTTTTTATAACAAATGCTTGATGCGCCATCTGTCGTGGAACCATTGCCATTGGCCGGGATATTCGCGCACCCATTCTTCCACTTTATCATTTAGCATTTGTGATGTTGCATTGATATCAATCTCACCATTGTCACCTTTTGGAAGCTCAATGGCTGGTTCTAACTCTAATCTGAAACGCCCTTCGGGAAGACGTACGCAACGTGCTGGGAAAACATCACACTTATATTGGCGTGCTAGTTTTGCCAAAAGAGGGTTTGTTTTAACGGTGTGGCCAAAAAATTGTGTTTCGTCACCTTTGGTAAACTTTTGATCTACCAGCATGCCCACGCCACCACCGCTATCAAG
Organism: Lentilitoribacter sp.; assembly: GCA_039986595.1. Lineage (GTDB taxonomy): Bacteria > Pseudomonadota > Alphaproteobacteria > Rhizobiales > Rhizobiaceae > Lentilitoribacter. The sequence continues at coordinate 178,004 of JBDWQJ010000005.1, read as the reverse complement.
CTTACGTGCTAAATTCCATGCAGCGCCCGCAGTTGAAGCTACAAGATCTTTCATATGCTCGCCACGCGCTGCAAGAACCTTTTCAGCGATGTATTTGTTATTGGGTGGTCGAAACAACGCACTGACGCTTAAATTAAATCTCTGTGAGATAATCGGTAGTAGTTCAAAATTTCCGCTATGGATCGTGAATACAATAAAGGGGCGTTTGTGTTCGCAAAGATCGATAAATTGTTCTTGGCCCACAACTTCGATATTGCTGTTCTCATCTGATTTAGGATCAAACGCAGAGATCTTATCGAGATAGATGTATTCTGCTGCCAAACGGGCCATATTGACCCACATTTCCATGGCAATCTCTTGGCGTTCTTCAACGGATTTTTCCGGAAAAGCCATCTCAAGGTTTTTCATCGCAAGCGTGTGGCGTTTAGTTCTTGGGCCAACAATTCTGGCCAGACGCCCCATCACATTCAATGCGGTTTTCATTGGCAATAAGCGCAGTAAAAACAGTAGTGCGAGAATGAATTGTGCTACAACCCAATCACTGGCATTGCTAAAAAATTTTCTTAATTCAGCGACACATCTTCTGACAAATTTGGTCAATCAATTTCCAACGCGTTGATAATCAGAATGTTAAAATGATTTTACCGAAGACTTTGCGGCCTTCCATACGTTCTAAGGCTTTGTGGATGTTTTCCATATCGACTTCGGTATCAATCACTGGTTCTACCAAGCCTTGGGACATTTTCAACATAGCATTTTTCATGTTTTCCATGCGGCAACCAAATGAACCTAGTAGTTTAAGCTGCTGTTGAAACAACATCATTAAATTGATCTGTGTTGATACGCCCGATGTCGAACCACACGTCACCAAGCGGCCACCTTTTTTAAGGCTGAACATTGATCCTGCCCAAGTATCTGCGCCAACATGTTCAAAGACAACATCAACGCCTTGTTTCTTGGTGATTTTACGGACGCGACCTTCAAAGCGGTCTTCGCGATAATTGATGACATAGTCTGCTCCGAGCGCTTTTGCCTTTTCAATCTTATCGTCAGAACCAACAGTTGTGATCACCGTACAGCCCATTTTTTTGGCAAGTTGAATGGCAGCTGTACCAATACCAGAACCACCTGCATGAATGAGTATCCATTCGCCAGGTTGTAGCTTTGCGTTATCAAATAGCATGTGTTCGACTGTACCGAATGTAACAGGTGCAAGAGCTGCGCCAATTGCATCAACTTTTGGTGGTGCTGGGACAACAAGGCGGGCAGGGTAGTTCACCCGTTCGCGCGCAAAACCATCTAAATGAAAACCGTGAACGCCGCCAACTTCTGTACAAAGGTTATCACGACCTTCCTGACAGTTTTTGCACGTGCCGCAAACACGAGCGCCATAAATTGAAACGAGCTGTCCTGGTACAAGACCTGCAGTGCCCGGGCCAACTTCTTCGACAACGCCTGATGCTTCTGCACCAATAACAAGCGGCATTTTGCGTTTGGCAAATGCCATTCCGCGCCAGCCCCACACATCGATGTGGTTAAGTGCAACCGCCTTGATAGAGAGTTTAACTTCACCAACACCTGGAGCGCCTGGTTCTTCGATTTCTGTGATCTCAAGTTTGCGGTCTTCGACTAATTGCAGCGCGCGCATCGACAATCCTTGTATGGTTATTGTTTTCTAGCAATATGAAATTGCTTAGTTTTATCTATGTAGGGCTAGCTGATATGACAAGACAAGCGTTTTGTCCACCAAATCCAAACGAGTTGGAAAGGATTGAAGTCACTTGCATCTCGCGTTTCACATTAGGAACCACATCTAATTCGATCGCCGGATCTGGATTATCATAGTTGATGGTCGGTGGAAGGGTGCCCGTTTTGATCGTCATAACAGAGAAAATTGCTTCCACAGCGCCAGCAGCGGTGAGTGTGTGACCAATCATGGATTTGTTTGATGATACAGGGATAGAGTTCAAGCTCTCGCCAAAGACATTTGAAAGGGCAAGATATTCCATCTTGTCATTTTCAGGTGTCGAGGTGCCGTGCGCATTAATATACCCAATGTCTTCAGGTTTTAAGCCTGCATCATCTAATGCTGCGTGGATCGCTGCCATCGCAGGTGCTGCATCTGGTGATGAACGTGTTCTATGGAAATGATCGGCCTTTTCTCCGCAGCCCTTAATCACACCGTGAATTTTTGCACCGCGAGCGGTTGCTGCTTCAAGTGATTCAAGCACTAATGTTGCTGCACCTTCTGCAATAACAAATCCGTCTCTATCCTTCGAGAATGGTTTTGATGCTTTTTCAGGCGGGTCGTTTTGTGTTGAAAGCGCTGATAGCAATGAAAAGCGGATGACTTGTTCAGCATTCACCGATCCATCTGTGGCCACCGCAAGCGCACGGTCTGTGCGACCTTGTTGAATGGCTTCAACACCAAGCTGAATGGCTGTTGCACCCGATGCACATGCCGTTGAAAGCGTTACGGGTAGCCCACGCGTGCCAAATTTGTCTGCTAAGCGTTCTGATACCATGCCAAACTGCGATGATTCAAAAAATGATCGTTTTGGTTTGTCATGAAGAATATCTAAGAACTTTCTGTAAACAGAACCTTCTGTTTGATCAGCTCTTAACTCTCCGGCAAGTTCAAATCGGTCTTCCCAATCTGGTTCTGCAGGTGGTGCTGCTAAAAATAGTGGACCGTTAAATTCACCGTTGATTTCCGCATCTGCTAGGGCTTCAACTGTGGTGTTTTCAGCTAAAATATATGTGCGATCAACAATTGAATTTGCTTCAGCGCCGATAAAATCAACACTTCCGCAAATCAGCGTCGAAAGTTCATTGGTCGCAAAGCGTTCGATTTTGTGAATGCCTGAAATCCCGGAGCTTAACTTGTTCCAGTTTTCTTCAAGGCCTTCACCAAGCGATGATACAACGCCCATGCCGGTTACCACAACAATGGGTCGGCCCATGTGATCTTTAAATGCAGGTGATGTCATATGAATTTCCTTACCTTACACTTTTCGCCTAAGCCTTTGACAATGTTGCCAAGCCTTCTGAGCGGTGATGACCTACGCTTGTGATGACCGCTTTTGTCGCGTTTTGCGACATTGGTGCGTCCATATCTTTAGCAAAAGGTGCAAATTGCGAACCATTTTTAAGCGCAATAGCACCGAGTGCTAACCCTAAGGGAAATTGTGCTTCCAATGCATGGCCGAAGATAGCACTAGTTGTTCGAACCGTGCCATTAGAATGATGTGCTTTTAAATAGTCTTTTTCAAATTGCATTGCCTGACTACGGCCACTTGTTCCTGATAAAACAAGCGTATTAGCCTCATCTGAGATATTTAAATCACTGTTGAGTTTAGCCATACGTTTTGCAAATGATGCTTCGTCTCGTGAGCCTGCATCGCCAAGAACGCCATCAATTGTGACATATATTTTAGCGCCACGCGCAATTGCATGTTCTTTTGATTCTAAAACCAAGAATACGCCGGCGGATCCGAACACAATACCGCGCTCGTCATCGCGCTGCCAAACAGGGCGCGCGGGCGATGTTTCCAGCGCATTAATCGCTTCTATGACATAAAGATAATCTTCGCGTTCGGCGACAAATGCACCGCCAACGAGGCAATGGGTGGATGAACCTGCTTGAATGCGGGCAACGGCTGTTTCAATTGCAGAAACGCCTGAGCCTTCTTCACCCATGAAAGTGCGAGATGATCCTGTAACTTTGTGAACGATAGAAATGTTGCCAGCTAACAGGTTTGATAACTGGGATAAAAACAAAGTAGGTCGAACTTCGGTGCGAAGTTTTTCATTCAACAAAACGTCTTTGTCGTTTCGCTTAAGCGATTCTTCGATGATGATGGTATCAACATCTGAATCGCGCTCACCGCCACCACCGCATACAATCATGTCCATGGTTGAACAACCGTCTGCGTCGTCCTTGAACCCTGCATCATCAAGCGCAAGTCCTGCGGCATACACACCAAGCTTTTGCCAATTGCCCATCTGACGCTGATCACCACGGCGCGGAATTTGATCATTCCAATCAATTTCGGGCATTGGATGGAGCGGATAGGGCGGAATAAGTTGGTCATTGATCACAGGTGTAATCGGGTTGGAGCCATTAAGCAGCTCTTCGTGTGCTTTCACACCAACACCTAGGGACGTGACAAGCCCTATGCCCGTGATGACAACATCATTCTTGCTTTTCGTATTCATCAAGGTTTCCCTATGTGTGAATTTTAAGATTGCACGCCAGCTTTATATGTATCGATCGCATCTTGCAGGCTAACTCTCTCCGCTAGCTCCATAATATGCTCAAGAGTTGGCACCTCGTCAAATGAACGAGTGGCAAATTTGAGTTGGCTATTGCAAACGCGCTTGCCATCAACTGTGATGGAGCATTTAGAAACAACAAAGCCTGAACCTTCATGTTCAATTTTTGAATTAATTTCAAGCGTTTCGGAAGGGTTTACAAACTGACGCATTTTGGCGGTATCGACTGACATTAAAAATGGCATGACCTTAAATTCGGACAGTGCCATATATAAAATTCCTGATGCCTGAGCCATGCTTTCGATCAGAAGAACACCCGGCATTAAAGGCATGCCGGGAAAGTGACCCTCAAAAATAGGGCTTTTTTCTGGGACAACAGATTTAACCACAATGCTTTGATCAGCAAAGTCTATGCTCTGCACGTGATCAAGCATTTGAAAATATTCTAAAAGCATTGTGTTAGACCTGAAGCAAACGTTTTAAATTAGTCTTTTGCAGCTCTTAACTCATCAATTTTGCCACAGAGATTTTTCAAGATGAAGTAATCTTCAGCGTTGGCTTTGCCGTCATTGATTTCCTGAGTCCACTGTTCAAGCGGGACTTTGATGCCAAATTCTTTATCAATAGCAAAAACGATATCCAAAAAGTCCAAGCTATCGATACCCAAATCATCAACAGTATTACTGTCAGGTGTGATTGTTTCTAGGTCGATCTCGCTGGTTTCAGCAATTATTTCTGCAACTTTGTTAAACGTCTCAGACACGGAATGGAACCTCATGTATTTTCGTATTTGTCGCGAAGCTATAGTGAACTACGGACAAAAAGCCAATGATTAATTGCACCAAGTATAGATATTGAACAATTTCTCTCATTCTTAGTCTATTTTGAAATGAAAAAAACCCCAGAAAAATCTATTCAATAGCAAATTGGCTTTTACATTTAATTGTGGTGGTACTATGAACAATTTACGGGGATATTACGCACGTAATATAATTTTTATGTGTCATGAGAGATATAACTGGCTCTAATGCCAGAGAGATAAGGGTAATATTATGTCTGAGCGCGAGAGCATGGAATTTGATGTTGTTATCGTAGGTGCTGGACCTGCGGGCCTTTCTGCTGCAATTCGACTAAAGCAACTCGATGAAAACTTGTCAGTTGTGGTTTTGGAAAAGGGTGCTGAAGTTGGCGCTCATATTTTATCAGGTGCGGTGGTTGATCCCGTTGGTGTCGATAAGCTGTTGCCGGGTTGGCGCGAAGAAAGCGATCATCCATTTAAAACAGAAGTTAAAGACGATCATTTCCTAGTTCTTGGACCTGCGGGATCGATCCGCCTACCAAATTTTGCCATGCCGCCTTTGATGAATAATCACGGCAATTATATTGTTTCGCTTGGAAACGTTTGCCGCTGGTTGGGTGAGAAGGCTGAAGCGCTTGGCGTTGAGGTTTATCCAGGTTTTGCTGCCGCAGAAGTTTTATACGATGATAATGGTGCGGTTATTGGCGTTGCAACTGGCGACATGGGTATCGGCAAAGATGGTGAGCCAGGTCCAAACCATGAGCCAGGCATGGAGCTCTTGGGCAAATATGTTCTTATCGGCGAGGGTGTGCGCGGCTCATTGGCAAAGCAGATCATCAATAAGTTTGATCTAAGCGCAGATCGTGAGCCGCAAAAGTTTGGTATCGGCATCAAAGAGTTATGGGAAGTTAAACCTGAAAATCATAAACAAGGGTTGGTTCAGCACTCATTTGGCTGGCCGCTTGATATGAAAACAGGTGGCGGTACCTTCCTCTATCACCTTGAAGATAATATGGTTGCTGTTGGGTTTGTTATTCACTTGAACTACAAAAACCCATACTTGTCGCCATTTGAAGAGTTCCAAAGATTTAAAACGCATCCAACGATCAAACCTACATTTGAGGGCGGTAAACGTTTGTCCTATGGTGCTCGCGCGATCACTGAGGGTGGTTTTCAGTCTGTGCCTAAGCTTACCTTCCCAGGTGGTGCATTGATTGGTTGTTCTGCTGGGTTTGTGAACGTGCCGCGCATCAAAGGCTCTCACAATGCGATGCTATCAGGTATGTTGGCAGCTGAAAAAGTCGTAAGCGCATTATCTGAAGGTCGTCAACAAGACGAGATCATTGAGTATGAAAACGAATGGCGTTCTTCTCAAATCGGTGATGATCTGAAAAAAGTGCGCAATGTGAAGCCGCTTTGGTCTAAGTTTGGCACTATCATAGGTGTGGGCCTTGGTGGTTTGGATATGTGGTTAAACACACTTATAAAATGGTCGCCGTTTGGCACCATGAAGCATGGTAAGCCTGATTATGCTTGTACTGAACCCGCTAGCAAGCATAAGAAAATTGAATATCCAAAGCCAGATGGTGAAGTGAGCTTTGATCGTTTGTCCTCGGTGTTCTTATCAAGCACTAATCATGATGAAGATCAGCCTGTGCACCTCAAGCTTGGTGATGCAGACTTACAAAAGTCTTCTGAACTTGATGTGTTTGATGGGCCATCTAACAGATATTGCCCTGCCGGTGTATATGAATGGGTTGAGGATGAAGGCAAGCAGAGCTTTGTGATTAACTCACAAAACTGCGTTCACTGTAAGACATGTGACATTAAGGACCCTAATCAGAACATCAACTGGACGGTACCGCAGGGCGGCGAGGGGCCAATGTATCCTAACATGTAATCGAGCCTAATTATTACGATTAAAAAAAACGGCTGTAGGAAAACCTTCAGCCGTTTTTTTATTGTTTGGGATAATTCGAACTATGCAGCTTTCGATTTGGTGTCCACTTTTGCTTCAATGGTTTTGTCAAATGAACGCTTCTTTTTTGCAGGCATGCCAGCATAGATGCCGCTCTCATAGTTACCCTCTTTAACGACTGCATTGGCTGCAATTACTGTTTTTGGTGCAAGATTAGCACCCGCCAAGATACGTACACCTGAGAAAATTAATGCATCTTCGCCGATAATGATCTGTTTTTTACGAATAGGCGCGTATTTCAGCGGTCCATCAGCATTATCAATGTCAAAGTCAAAGCTAATGAGAGATGTTTGGTGCGCAATTGAAACATTGTCGCCAATTTTGATGCCACCTTTGCCATCAAGATAACAGGTTTCAAAAATCGCAACATTGTCGCCAAATTCGATTTCTTCCCAATAGGTTATGCGAACTCCGGTTTCGAAGAGGACATTTTCACCGCATGATTTTGCGAGACGTTTTGCCCAAAGATAACGCATCAAAATGCCTAATTTCCACGGCATTAGCTCTAAGATTGGCCATGTCATTTTGAATAAAAACCGCGGTAAAACAGCAAAAAGTGCGTTCAATACCGTGATAAGCGGTTTGAGAATTTGAAATAATTTACGTCCGGTCATGTCGCTGCTTCCTAATGATGCCCAGCATTTATGTGCTGATCAACATTAGACACGATACGTCTTAATTGTTTTAGTATTTTGCGATTTTGAGTTTAATTATGCTTAAAGAATTCTAAAATCGCAGGAATGCATTCTTCAGGCGCTTCTTCGGCAACAAAATGCCCACAAGATAGCTGCAAATCTTGAAGGTTATCTGCCCAAGGCTCCCACTCTTTACGTGGGGCATCGGCCATATTTTTCAAAAATCCACTGCCGTAAATGACTAAAACCGGACATAGAATTTTCGAACCCTTTTTCTGATCTTCGCGGTCGTGTTCAACATCTGTTGTCGCACCGGATCGATAATCGGCGCAGGATGCGGCGATCACATTATTTGATCTAAATTGAGATTTATATTTCTCAATTGATTCTGGCGTGAGTTGCGATTTATCGTCAGCCCATCGCGCAAAAATATGTTCCATATAATGATCTGGTTCCGCACCAATTAATGTTTCTGGCATTGGAGCTGGCTGCGCTAAGAAAGGCCAATGATAAGTGCCCATTGCGTTCTTCCAGTCCATATTATCCCACACAGACAAGGTTGGAACGATATCAAGTGCGCAATAGGCTGTGACTTTATTAGGAAAATCCAAGCACATGCGAAAACCGACACGCGCGCCACGGTCATGCCCCAAAACTTGGAATTTTTCATGCCCAAGCTTGGTCATTAATTCCACAAGGATTTTAGCGAGATTGCGCTTGCTATAAGCGTAATTTGCTTCATCTGGTTTTGGACCTTCACTCTCGCCATAACCGGGCAAGTCAACGAGAATAACTTGATGTGTTTTGGCAAGTTCTGGCGCGATATACCGCCACATATAAGATGATTGCGGGTAACCATGCAGCAAAAGAATCGGTGTGCCGTTACCTTTCGACCAAGTCGCGAGATTAAGCTCAGAAGCGTTGATAGTTTTGTTTTCAAATCCAGAAATCATTAAGCATTACTCCCAATTAGAATATGAGGTCGCATATGAGCAGCCATAGGCCAGTTGATAATACGGCGGTCGCTGTACCGATTGTGATCGATGTTGCAGCTAAACGCTGACCAGTTCCAAATTGCTGCGCAACGACCCATGAGTTGATGCCCACAGGCAGAGCTGCAATTGATACAAGCACACGTGTTGTAAATTCAGGAACACCGAACACAAGTGAAAGCCCTAAAACTATGGCCGGCATGAGCATGAGTTTAAACGATACGAGCACCAATGCAGGTGGTATTTGACCTGAAACCCCGTATCGCCGTGTTGCCATGCCAACAGCAAATAGTGCTAACGGACCAACTGTTGCGCTAATGCTTTCAATCAATCTGTCCGCAAGAGGTGGCGGGTTTACGGCGAGCATTTTGACAACAAATCCTGCAAGAATACCCAAAACTAGAGGGTTGGAGAGCAGTTGTTTTAGAAATTTCTTCAAAACACCGTTGAAATTGATTTCGGTTTCAACAGCGCCATCTCTTCGGCTTGCCCATTCAAATTGAATGATTGTGGCAGCTAGCATAACGGGCAAATGAATGGTTAAGATTTTTGATAAAATCGCCACGCCTTCTTCGCCATAAACACCTGTAATAAATGGTATTCCAACCAATACACAGTTTGAAAACGCACCTGTAACACCCGCAACCACTCCGGCTCTTGTGTCCCTGCCAAAGACGAATTGAACGACCAAGTGAGATAACGTCCAGACAACAAGTCCAGCGCTGAAATAAACCGCCCAGATCACCAAAACTTCGCCGGAGCCAAAATCTGCGTTCAAGATGTTTTTGAACAGTAAGAGCGGTACGCCAACATTATAGATGAAGCTGGTGAGACCTTCGCCAATTTCTGGCTTTAGATATTTTGTGGCAACGGCAATATATCCCAAACCAATGAGGGAAAAGATGTACAGAATTGTTTCAATATATGGAGGCATTTGGAGAACTTTGTTATTCGGGGGTAGATGCCAAACGTAAATCCTTGCCATTGAAAGCGCAAATGGATAATTCTGACAAAACACAGAAAGGCGATTGTTATGACAGGATTTAAAAGTTTTACACCGCGGGTTCAGTCATTGCCGGCAAGTGTTCCTTTTGTTGGTCCTGAAACATCTGAACGCGCCAGCGGTACATTGTTTAATGCGCGCATTGGAGCCAATGAAAATGGCTTTGGGTTTTCGCCTCTTGTTCAAAAAACAATCGAGGACGAAGCGCATCTCTCCTGGCGTTATGGTGATCCGGAGAGCTTTGATCTTAAGAACGTTATCAGCGGCAAATTAAAGGTCGATTTCAACAATCTTGTTATCGGTGAGGGGATTGATGGTCTGTTGGGACTGGTTGCGCGAATGATTTGTGAGCCAGATATCGCCGTTGTGACATCTATTGGGGCATATCCAACATTTAATTTTCATGTCAATGGCTTTGGTGGGCAGCTTCATACGGTGCCGTACAAGCAAGACCGTGAAGATTTAGATGCGTTGCTTGCTAAAGTGCGTGAGATGAATGCGGCATTAGTTTATTTTGCCAATCCGGATAATCCGATGGGAACATGGTGGTCTAGCAACGAAATCATCAAATTTGCAAACGCACTTCCATCAAGCACAATGCTGGTTTTGGACGAAGCTTATGTTGAGATGGCGCCTTATGAAGCCGTGCCTGCCTTGGATGAGTTCTTAGATATGCCGAATGTCTTACGGATGCGTACCTTTTCAAAGGCATATGGCTTAGCGGGTTTACGTGTTGGCTATGCGATTGGCCACCCTGATACGATTTTGATGTTTGATCGTGTACGCAATCATTTTGGCATGTCGCGATTATCGCAAAAGGCTGCAGTTGCAGCTATGAAGGATGATAAGTGGTTATCTAGCGTGCTGGAATTGATTTCCAATTCTCGACAAAAAATTGTTGATATTGCGCGATCCCATGGATTTAAAAGCATACCATCTGCAACAAATTTTGTGACAATTGATTGCGGTCGTGATGGCGATTATGCGCGCTTTATTCTAAAAGAATTGATGGATCGTGGCATATTTGTACGTATGCCGGGTGTAGCGCCTTTGGATAGATGTATTCGTGTTAGCGTTGGACCTGATGAAGAGATCGATCAGTTTGAAGTTGCGCTGAAAGATATTCTATCTGAATAAAAATAACCCTTGCGTTCATCTGGGAGGAATAGATGTCGGCAAGGGTATTTTTAATGTATTTCCAATGCTTAGTGCATTGTCATCCATTCACGAGCTTCACGAAGAGCTTTCGCAATTTCAGATTTTGACATTGTGCTCGTCAATTCTGCGCGAAGAGCTGCTGCGCGTTCTGAACCTTTGATCGCGGCAATGTTAAGCCATTTATGAGCTGCAATCATATCGACAGCGCATTCTCTGCCTGTTGCATACATAAGGCCCATATCGCACAAAATGTCTGCGCGAACTTCACCTGCAATCATTGGGTTGTTCATATCTGTAATTTCAAAACGTGCCATTTTAATAATCCCTGTCATGTTGACCATTTTTGGTCTTTATTTGCTTGTTCCCCGAAGGGTGTTTGCCGATTTTCGGCTTATTATTCATGTGCCCTTTTGGGCTTGTTAAGTCCCACTTCTATGAGTGGGTTTATCCCTGTTAGCTCTTGAGGAGCTTTCGCCTGTTATTCGAACTTTTCGTTCTTTGTCGCACTGTTTGCCAGCGCTTGTTTGATGGTTGTTAGAATGCCGCAATGGTTTGAAAATGCTGTTAAATTCCATGATTAATATGAAATAAACAAAACAAAAACGAATCGTAAATTTGAGGTTTTGTTAAACATCAATAGCCCTGATTCCTAAGTGATTTTCGATGAATTTAACCCTTGATTCAGATTTAAATATCAACCTTTGGGTAACCAAGTTGGACGAAGACAAATTCGAGTTTTATTAAAATTGGTTCTAAATCAACGCACGAAACGCGCTGGTTCTTCCAGCTTTCACCCCCTGAAAACCTCATTGTTTACCTATTTGAACCGAATATGAACGGAGGTCTCACGATAGGTTCAGTTCCGATATGGCAATTTGTGCTCATAGAGTTGAGGGGATCAGTCCTCTTTAACATGAGTAAGGATGATGACATGACCATATTGGCGCGACGATTTTCAATCATAAGCTTGATACTTATGATTTTTGCATTTGTGTTGGCAGGTGCAGTTCACAAAAACAAAGCTGCTAATAATCCATACCTAACAGGCGATCTGTTCATTTGCACAACAGGCAATGAAATGATTTGCGGCGTTCAAAACACATCCAACCAATAGTAAAGCGTAGTTAGGTTTAATAAAATGTTTTCAGCAATTTTAAGAGTTTCGATTTTCGCATTTGTGCTTGCAGGGCCGCTGTGCGCTATGAAAATTAATCAAGAACGCACTTTTGGTGATGAAGCCAATGCTGTTGGTTTGGTCCTGCTCAATAGTTTGCAGCGTGGCTAAAACCCCACACCTGTGAAGGAAAAATATCGTTTCGGATAAAAAGAGTTATTCCACTGTTTGAAAACTTTGGTTATAACATCTCATGGAAAATCATATAAAAACAAATAATTTCACATCTCCCGAGCCGACAGAAGCTTGCGAGTATAAAAGCGTTACCGAAGCGGTCGACGCTCTGACTAAAATTTACGAACGGAATGTCAATTTTTTAAGACAATCCTTCGAAGCATTTGATCCAAAGGTCAAACAGTTCTACCGAGCTTACTACCCTGAAATCTGCATTTCATGCCATTCATTTGAACATATTGATTCTCGATTGTCATTTGGGCATTTTTCTTCCCCGGGTGTTTATAGTGCGACAATTACAAATCCGCAGCTCTTTAGATCCTACCTTATTGAGCAACTTACTCTTATTAGTGAGAACCATGATGCGATCTTTGTAATCGGCGAATCAGACACACCAATTCCTCTGCATTTTGCGATTACGAGCGAAACGAGCGTGAATGCCAACCTTGGGCCTGATTTCAAACTTTCATTGCGCGATTACTTCGATACACCAGATTTATCCATCACGGATGATTCGATCGTTAACGGTACGCTTGAGATAGCAGCTGATGAAACTCGTCCTTTGGCACCTTTTACAGCGCAAAGGGTTGATTACTCCTTAGCGCGCTTATCGCATTATACCGCGACAGACCCTGAGCATTACCAAAACTTTGTTTTGTTCACGAACTATCAGTTTTATATCGATGAGTTTAGCGAATATGCCAAAAAGCTAATGGCAGAGGGCGGTGGTGGATACGAGTGTTTTGTTGAACCTGGCAATATCATTACAAAAGCAGGCGAGGTTGCTGGCAATCAAGTTTTAAAGAAAACACCACAAATGCCGGCCTATCACCTTAAAAAGCCGGGCCATGCAGGCATTACTATGGTCAATATTGGTGTGGGGCCATCGAATGCTAAAACCATCACCGACCATGTTGCTGTGCTACGACCGCATGTTTGGTTGATGCTTGGACATTGCGCAGGTTTACGAAATAGCCAAAGCCTTGGCGATTATGTTTTAGCCCATGCGTATGTACGTGAAGATCACGTGTTAGATGCGGATTTACCCGTTTGGGTTCCAATTCCGGCGCTGGCTGAGGTACAAGTTGCGCTGCAGGACGCGGTTGCTGAGGTAACTGGGTATGACGGTTATGATTTAAAGCGTATCATGCGCACAGGTACTGTTGCGACAATTGATAATCGAAATTGGGAATTGCGGGATCAACGCGGCCCAGTGCAACGGTTATCTCAGTCTCGTGCGGTGGCGCTTGATATGGAGTCCGCAACCATTGCAGCCAATGGCTTTCGCTTTAGGGTTCCATATGGGACGTTATTGTGTGTTTCGGATAAGCCGCTTCATGGTGAGCTTAAGCTTCCAGGCATGGCATCTGATTTTTATCGCACTCAGGTTGATCAGCACTTACGCATTGGTATTCGAACAATGGAGCTGTTATCGGAAATGCCTCCTGCGCGTTTGCATTCTCGCAAACTTAGAAGTTTTACTGAAACTGCATTTCAATAGGGTGTAATGCATGGCAACTAAAATTGGTATTTTGCAATGTGGGGATCATCTTGAAAGCGTGGCGGAAAAACACCATTCTCACAGCGCATTATTTCAAAAGCTGTTTGCTGGTTACCAGCTTTCATTTGAAACATTTCGGGTAAATATCAATGAGTTTCCCCAACAAGTCGATGTGTGCGATGGGTATGTCATTACGGGATCACCGCTAGGCGTTTATGAAGGTCATGATTGGATTGCGCCCTTAGAACAACTGGTTCGAGATTGTTTTGCTGTGTCTATTCCTATCATCGGCATTTGCTTTGGGCATCAGCTCATGGCGCAAGCTTTGGGCGGTAAAGTTGAAAAATTTACCGGTGGCTGGAGTGTTGGTCAGGTAGATTATCAATCCAATGAAGGCAAAACAGTTACTTTAAATGCCTTTCATCAAGATCAGGTGATCACACCGCCGGAAGGCTGCACAACTTTCTTAAGTTCAGATTTTTGCAAACATGCTGGATTGTCTTATGGCAAAAAAGGCATGTCGATGCAGCCCCATCCGGAAATGGGAGCTGATTTTATTAAAGACCTATTGGATGCGAAAGGTCGAACGTTATTTAAAGAGCAGCAGTTAAATGATGCATATGATAGTTTGACCGAAAATATTGATGTTGATGTGGCTACGCGGATGCTGATATCGGTTTTATCTCCTGAACTTAAAACGGCCTAGAACATGACATTTTTATTAAAGCAGATCGGCGATAAAAAAATCTTATTTGTAATGGCTGCGCAGCCTGAATATGGTGTGGCGCTACAATCACGTATAAAGCCACTTATGTGCGGGGTGGGTCCTGTTGAGGCTGCGATCGTTGTGACCGCTGTACTGACGGAGCTTAAATTATCAGAAAAATTGCCTGATATCGTCGTGTCTTTAGGGTCAGCAGGCTCCAGAACGCTGGAGCAAACGGGCGTTTATCAGGCAAAAAGCGTTTCGTATCGGGATATGGATGCCAGTGCGCTTGGCTTTGAAAAAGGCACGACACCTTTACTTGATCTGCCAAAAGAGCTCACAATGCCCGTTACCATGGAAGGTGTGCCCGCTGTTCGGCTATCAACAGGGGCCAATGTTGTATCTGGCGATGCTTATAATGAAATCGACGCTGATATGGTTGATATGGAAACATTTGCGATCCTGCGCGCTTGTCACCGCTTTGATGTGCCGCTGCTTGCGCTACGCGGTATTTCGGATGGAAAAGATGAGTTGGATAAATTGGAAGATTGGACCGAATATCTCCATATTATTGATGTCAAATTGGCAGAAACCATTGATATATTAGGTGAAAACATCCTTTCAGACAGCTTAGTCTTCAATAACTAATACGGTGTTTTTACCGTCTTTAACTGTTGCCAATGAGCAACGGCTTTTGAGCAAGTATTGTTGATAACTCATTAACTATTGTATCTTGCTCCCATTGGGTCCATTTGTGTGTTTCTCTAACTAAGCGGAACAGATCCGCTTCCTTTGCGTAAGTGTTGAAATTGAGTTTTGCTGTGAATTACAGACTATTCATCATTTCGGTTTTATCTTTTTTTGCGGTGTTCGTTTCGAACGCTTCAGCAGAAACCCTTTATGGCGCGATGTCGAAGGCGTACAAAGATAACCCTGATTTATTGGCGGCGCGCGCTGAATTGCGTGCAACAGATGAAACAGTCACAATTGCACGTGCAGGACAGCGTCCGACAATTGCTGGTGAAGCATCAATCACAGCACAAGATACCGATGGTGTTGATACGAGTTCGGCAGAAATTGGGTTGAGTATTTCTCAGTCGATCTTTGATGGATTTCGCACAAAGAACGCTATTTTAGCGGCTCAAACGCGTGTTTTGTCGGGGCGACAGGTTTTGCTTTCTAATGAGATGGATATTTTGATCTCAACGGTACAAGCTTATCTTGATGTTTTGCTTAATCAGCAAATTACCAGTATCCGTAATCAAAACCTCGACTTTCTACGCGAGCAGTTAAAAGCGTCTCAAATTCGTTTGCGCGTTGGTGAAGGTACACGAACAGATGTCGCTCAGGCCGAAGCAAGTTTGGCAGCAGCAAAAGCGCAATTGTTTGCCGCGGAAGCCTCACTTAAAGCCAGCTCTGCAATATACAAACAAGTTGTTGGTGTTAAACCGCGCGGCTTGCGTGTTCCTCAGTTGCCAAAAAAGGTTCTGCCGAAGTCGCTTAATAATGCACTTGGAACGGGCCTTCAAAGACATCCTGTATTGTTGTCAGCTAATTTGAGTATCGATGCGGCTGAGTTTGATGTGAAGGTTCAGGAAAGTTCTGTTTTGCCTGGTGTGCGCATTACCGGATCTTTGTCGCAAGACGATGATGAAGTTACAACAGCCCGTATCGGTGCTCAGCTCACTATTCCGATCTTTACAGGTGGCGCCAATGCAGCTCGTATTCGCCAATCGAAAGAAGTTCTTGGTGAGCAAAAAATAAGACTTGATTCTACCCGTCGTCAGGTTGAGCAAATCATTATTAATGCGTGGGTTAATTTTCAATCCTCTAAAGCTTCCATCACAGCAAATGATGCGCAAGTTAAAGCGGCTCGTTTAGCGCTTTCTGGTGTCCTTGAAGAACGCAAGGTTGGACAACGCACAACGCTTGATGTTTTAAATGCGCAAGCCAACGTTTTAAACGCGCGTGAAGCGCTTTCAACTGCTCGGGCAAATTATGTGGTTGCAGCTTATAACGTTCTTTATTCAACAGGGCTTTTAACGACAGGTGAGCTGGGCTTAAAGGTCAAGCGCTATGCACCTGAAGTGCACTACGAAGCAGTTGAAGACAAATGGTTTGGATTGCGTACCGTCACAGAGTAGCCAAATTAGGTTGCTTGGATGTTTTTCCACAAGGTTTACGCCTTAAATCCATTCATTTCCGACATTTACCTTTGAATTCTCAGCGAGTGAGCTAATGTCGCGCGGAATTCATCGGGGAGAATTTGAATGGCCGATCAGAAGAAAAATCCAGACCATCGTTATGTGAATGACCTTCGCAGAATGGATTATGCACTATCAGTCTCACAAAGACTGCGCAGCCAGATTGTGCCTATCGGTTTATCTATCGTTTTCTTATCTATTATTGCAGTATTTGCGGGCACACAGCTCACGGGTATTTCTGAAGAGCCACTTTTAATTGCCGTTGCTGCGGTGATTGGCGGGTATATGGCACTTAATATCGGTGCCAATGATGTTGCTAATAATATGGGACCTGCCGTTGGAGGAAAAGTTCTTACAGTATTTTGGGCCATTGTTATTGCCGCAATTTGTGAAACAGCGGGTGCGTTGCTGGCTGGTGGGGATGTTGTGAAGACAGTCTCCAAGGGAATTATATCTCCAGGTGATAGTATCGATGTCGTTGATTTCAGATTTTTGATGCTTAGCGCGCTTTTATCTGCTGCAATCTGGATTAATCTGGCAACATTTTTAGGGGCTCCTGTTTCAACGACTCACTCCATTGTGGGCGGCGTTTTGGGTGCGGGTATTGCAGCGGCAGGTGTTGGACTTGTCAATTGGTCGACAATGTCTGCAATTGCTGCAAGCTGGGTCATTTCTCCAGTGTTTGGTGCTGTGGTTGCCGCTGGTTTATTATTGGTGATTAAAGTCAAAGTCCTGCATGTTGAAGATAAAATACCCGCGGCGAAACGCTGGGTTCCCATATTAATTGGCCTCATGGCGGCAGCTTTTGTTGCTTATATGGCGATGAAGGGTTTGAAGAAAATCTGGAAACCTTCTCTTGTTGAAATGATCCTTTATGCTGTTATCGGCTTTGTTGCTGCCTATTTGGTTGCGCGACCTTATATTGCAAAACGCGTGATTGGGCTCAAAAACACAAAGAAAGACATGAACCAGCTGTTTAATGTACCACTTATTATTGGTGTGGCATTTTTATCTTTTGCCCATGGCGCAAATGATGTTGCAAACGCTGTTGGCCCATTGGCGGCTATTGTATCGACTGTGGGCGAGGGCGCCGGATTTGCAAGTCAGGTCACCATACCTTTATGGGTTATGGTGGTTGGTGCATTTGGTATTGCGCTCGGTTTGGGGTTATTTGGACCTAAACTTATTTCAATTGTGGGCGAAAAGATTACCCGACTCAACGCGCCGCGCGCATATTGTGTCGCATTGTCGTCTGCGGTGACTGTTTTGATTGCCTCAGCGCTTGGTCTACCTGTTAGTTCAACTCATATTGCCGTTGGTGCTGTGTTTGGTGTTGGGTTTTTGCGTGAGTATGTGGAAAATCCAAATCGTCGCCGTCGCACTCATGGCTCAAAGCTCAACACAACAGCTGATGAAGCTTTCGCCAGTTCAAAAGCTGAGCGTAAGAGATTTCTCGTTAGAAGACGTTTTGTGGTTTCAATCGCCGCAGCTTGGGTGATTACTGTGCCTGCTTCAGCTCTTCTTGCAGCATTGATTTATGCTCTAACGCGGCTGTTTTAATCCACGGCGTAAGCGCTTCAAACTGCTTTATTAGATCTAAAAAGTCATTGCGATCAACGATTTTAGCAGCTTGATCGATCAAAACCCAGTGACGTTCACGTTCAGTTTTTTCAGGCCAAGCGTCAACTTGCGAAGATACTAGGAACGGATAGTAGGTCACCGGAATGTCTTCGGTGCCATCTTCCGTCGAACGACTTATAACAACTGTAATAGGGAAATCATTTAAAACAATCCCGTGAATGCCTGCTTCTTCAAATGCTTCACGATGGCAAACATCTTCATGGCTCTCATTTTTCTTAGCTCTACCTTTTGGCGGTATCCATCTACCCCGTGTTTTCGAGGTGATAAAAAGCATAGCAATATCTTGCTCTGTTGCATCAAATGGTAAAACGCCGACACGGTGCATAATTACGTCCTTCAAGTTCGATTCGCCTAGACATACTACATAGATTTGTTTTGACCGTAAATTTGACCTTAAATTTCTTAGTATATTGTCTCAGCTATTATAATGGAGATGAATAGTGCGTAAAACACTCAGACACAGTGCATGCATTGGTCTTCAAAGGATAGAATTTGTATTTCTTTATAAAAAGTCCTTGCGAATAAAATATCTATGTGGAAAAAGGATTTTGACGGAGAGGTGGCCGAGTGGTCGAAGGCGCTCCCCTGCTAAGGGAGTATACCAGGAATGGTATCGAGGGTTCGAATCCCTTCCTCTCCGCCATGCTTGGCCCCGTTGATTCTGCTTAGTTCTTAAAACTTTGGATTTGGTACGTACCCGAAAGGCGAGCTATGTTTTTAACACATCGAGAAAACGGTTTTAGACTTCAACGTTGAATCCCTAAAAACCTAGAACATATTCTTGGTAGATCACCCATTCGAACTCACATAGGTAATTTGCCTGCCCGTGATGCATCACGTACTGCGCGTTTGCTTGTTAGTAATTCTGATTTGTAATCGTTGGAGGCAAGAATGAAAGGACGCCTAACATTGTCAGATAATTCTGCTGCCGCTAATGAACCTGACCCTAGAGATAGACTAAATCACTCTGTTATTAAATCAACTTGTCTGTCCAATGGGCGTTGATGGCATACACGTTTGTGTATGAAACAGGTACGAAGCGGTGCGCACAATATCTCCTCTTGGCACATATTCACCATCTCACAATGTTCAAAAAAACTCCGCTTTTAAGGCGATATCAGAAGTGGGGATGCATGCGGAGAAGCCATCCATCTATGTCAAACCAACATTGGGTCGCTCAATAATTTCGCGCAATGCAAAGCTTGAATTGATTTTGACCACATGGGGCAGGGACGAGAGCCAGTCTCTATGGATATGTTCATAATCTTCTAAGTCTTTGGCTGCGACGCGCAGTATATAGTCATATTCTCCTGACATGAGATAGCACACTAATACATTTGGGCAGCGTGTCACCGCTGCTTCAAACTCTTTGAGCGTTTTGGCAAATTGACCGGAGAGCGAAATATGCACAATTACCATCATCTTGTGACCTAATGCACCATGCGATAATCTTGCTTGATAGCCTTTGATCGCGCCTTTTTTCTCTAAGATATCGACCCGTCTTGAACATGCTGATTGAGATAGGTTTACAGCTTCCGCAAGTGCTGAATTTGAAATGCGCCCGTCTTTTTGTAAGATTCTCAATATAGAGATATCCACAGTATCAAGATTTTCCATTCGAATAATTCCGTGTTTTCGGTGTCTATAATCGATAATTATTCGAAATTCGTGATAATTACAATTGTATAAGCAAGGATTCTCCATTTCAAATGATGTTTAATGGTTGCGAATAATTTCGAAAAATCTAATTTGAGGAGAACGGCGATGCGTGTAGGTTGCCCTAAAGAGATTAAAAATCATGAATACCGTGTTGGCCTTACGCCATCATCAGTTCGCGAATATGTGGCGCATGGTCACGATGTGATCATTGAGACAGGTGCCGGTCTTGGCATTGGTGCAGATGATGCCGCTTACCAAGCAGCAGGCGCTAAAATCGTTGGTGAAGCAGCTGACATTTTTGCGCAAAGCGACATGGTTGTGAAAGTTAAAGAACCTCAGCCATCTGAATACGCGCAGCTTCGCGACGAGCAACTTTTATATACTTACCTTCACTTGGCTCCAGATCCAGAGCAAACAAAAGGTCTTGTTGAATCTGGTTGTACAGCTGTTGCTTATGAAACAGTCACAGACAATCGCGGTGGTTTGCCACTTCTAGCACCAATGTCTGAAGTTGCTGGTCGTTTGGCTCTTCAAGCTGGTGCAACTGCATTGCAAAAAGCAAATGGTGGTCGCGGTATCCTTCTGGGTGGCGTACCTGGTGTTCTTCCTGCGAAAGTCACAATCATCGGCGGTGGTGTTGTTGGTCTTAACGCTGCAAAAATGGCTGTTGGCCTTGGTGCAGATGTGACGATCCTTGATCGTTCATTGCCGCGTCTTCGTGAGCTTGATGATATCTTTAATGGTTCAGTTCATACACGTTATTCAACAATTGATTCACTAGAGGAAGAAACATTCACTGCTGATCTTGTTGTGGGTGCTGTGTTGATCCCTGGTGCTGCAGCTCCAAAGCTTGTGACACGCGAAATGCTATCTGGTATGAAGAAAAGCGCTGTCATCGTTGATGTTGCAATCGACCAAGGCGGTTGTTTTGAAACATCAAAAGCAACAACACACTCAGAGCCTACATATGAAGTTGATGGCATCGTTCACTATTGTGTGGCGAATATGCCAGGTGCTGTGCCGATCACATCCGCACATGCATTGAACAACGCTACGCTTTATCACGGTCTACAATTGGCTGACAAAGGTCTTAAAGCAATCGCAGAAGATCAAAACCTACGTAATGGTTTGAACGTTCACCGTGGCAAGATCACGAACCAGCCTGTTGCTGAAGCTCTTGGCTACGATTTGCTAACTGCAGAAGATGCTGTACGCAACGTAGCATAGCTCCTCCTAAAAGGTATTGCGCCTTGGAAACATCGTCCGAAGTTATTTGGGCGGTGTTTTTTTATGCGAACTATTTATTTTAGGGTGGCAAGAATTTCGTTCTCAGAAAGTGGCATGATTTCAGTTTCTGTACGGCCAATAGGTTGGAAACCAAGTTTTTGGTAAAGACCAAGCGCTGATGGATGATCAAGCGTGCATGTGTTGACGGTTATAGCTTCGGGTTCACTGGACCAAGCTGCATCAATAGCTTGCGCTAAGAACCATTTACCTAATCCGCGGCCAATTGCGTGTTCCATCATGCCAAAATAGGCTAAATCCACGCGTTTGGCATTGGACCGGTCAATCTCAAAAAAACCCGATGGCACACCGTCAAGATAAAGAACATCTATTTCAGTGGTTTCTGCGTGAATGATAGCTGATAGTTGATCATTTGAAAGGCGATGGCGCGAAACCCAGTGCCATTTCGAGCCAACACGATATTGCAGATATCGGTAGAAATGCAGCGGGATGTTTTGTGTCCCCATCAGTGCTGCATTGATATTCATTGGTCGCGTAAAGGACTTAACATGCGGCTTGTTCATTTCAAGCAATGTGACGACAGTTGATAGCGGTTCTGGAGATTTTGACATTAATTTTTACGCTCCGGTTTTAACGGGTGTGTCTTCGCGTGCACCCCATTCTGACCACGAACCATCATAAAGTTGAACATCGGTTTTCCCGATAGAATTAAGTGCAAGGGTGATCACCGCTGCTGTTACCCCTGAACCGCAAGTCGTAATAGTCTTTTTATCAAGATCTACAGATTTTGATTCAAATATGTCTTTTAACTCATTGAGCGTTTTGAGTTTTCCATTTTTGGAAAAGCTAAATACAGGCGTGTTTTTAGCGCTTGGCATATGTCCCGAACGCATGCCGGCGCGCGGCTCTGCGTCTTCTCCTGTGAAGCGGCCTTCACCGCGGGCGTCCAGTAATTGGATGCCATCATCGCTCGTTGCAGCTAAAACATCATCAATGTTGGCAACTGCATCCTTATCAAAATATGGGATGAATTCAGCTGCAGGATGGGTCGTCTTTTCCGATGATGTTGGCAGGCCACCAGCTTTCCAATTATCAAACCCGCCGTCCAATACAAATACGTTTTCAGCGCCCATGGTTTTAAACATCCACCAAACGCGCGGCGCGGTAAACATGCCAAGTGCATCATAGACGACAATGATATGATCAGTTGATATTCCAAGTTCACCGACGCGCTGCGCAAAATAATGCGGCTCGGGCAGGGCATGAGGGAGTGGTGATTGCTCGTCAATAATACTGTCTTGATCAAAAAATACAGCACCGGGAATATGGCTTTGCGCATATTCTTCTGTCGCATTACGATTTTGCGCGGGCAAAAACCACGATGCATCAACAATGCGCAAACTTGCGTCATCAAGATGATCTTTCAGCCATTCAGGTGATTTGACAAAAGGGCTAAGCGCTGCGTCGTCGTTCATAATTTGATCCTAAATTGTTTGGTTTATTGTTTAGGCATTTCGCCGAAGCGAATTCTGAAACGTCTGTTTTCTTTACCCTTTTTTTCGATCTTACCGATGTGAACTGCGCCAACTTCTTGGGTTTCGCTCACATGGGTGCCGCCGCATGGCTGGCTATCAACCGAACTATCATCGCCAATGCAGACCAATCTGATATCGCCGACGCCACGAGGTGGTTTGACGTTTTTTGATTTGACCAAATTAGGATTGGCATCCAGCTCGTCTTCAGAGATCATTTTGGTAAAGATTGGATGGTTTTGTGTAACCAGTTCCATCATCTTTGCTGTGATGTCTGCTTTATCAGGTGGCTCGCGCATATCAAAGTCGATGCGGCTTTCATTTTCGGCCACAGCAGCACCCGTTATTGGATACTCGCACACAACAGAGAGTAAATGACACGCGGTGTGCATGCGCATGAGCTTATATCGGCGTTCCCAATCAATATGAAGGACGACCTTTTCGCCGATCTCTAAAGTGGGGCTACCTTCGGCGAGGATATGCACGAAATCGTTTTTGGTTTCGCCATTGACCGTTGCGGTCACGTCTATCTTGGAACCGTCCGGGCGCTCGATAAAACCTGTATCACCGGGCTGCCCGCCTGAGGTTGCGTAAAAACATGTTTGATTGAGGATCACCCCCTCACGTTCATTGATAGCAATGACTTCAGCCTCGCAGGTTGTTAAATAAGCATCGTCTTTAAAAAGGGCTTTGGTGATCAAGCGATGGACCTCAGGTTTTATGTTTCAGGAACAAATGGAATGTCGAAATTTGGTGAACCTTCCATCCAATCAGGTACTGGTAAATCTTTTGAGCGCAAGAATTCAGGATTATACAGTTTAGATTGATATCTGTTACCGTAGTCACACAGGATAGTCACAATGGTATGGCCTGGCCCCATTTCTTTTGCCATGCGAATGGCGCCAGCCACATTAATGCCTGTTGAAAGTCCCATGCAAAGACCTTCTTCTTTCAGCATGTTATAGATGATCGGCAAACCTTCTTTGTCAGACACATTAAACGCCATATCAGGGGTATACCCTTCTAGATTTGCAGTGATGCGACCCTGGCCAATACCTTCGGAAATTGAACCGCCTGATGATTTTAATTCACCATTTGCATAGAAATTATAAAGCGCTGCACCATCAGGATCTACAATGCCGGATTTAAATGTGCTACTCCGTTCACGCAACGCCATGGAAGTGCCCACGAGCGTACCACCAGATCCACATGCGCAGATGAATCCATCTACTTTGCCATCGAGATCGCGATAGATCTCAGGGCCTGTTGTATCGATATGCGCTTGTCTGTTGGCTACATTGTCAAATTGGTTTGCCCAGATCGCACCATTTGGGCTGGTTTTAGCAATTTGTTCTGCCAATCTGCGAGAGACGTGAATGTAATTGTTTGGATTTTTATAAGGTAGAGCAGGGACCTCTATCAGCTCTGCACCCATCAAACGTAAAGTGTCTTTTTTCTCTTTTGTCTGCGTTTCCGGGATCACGATGATTGAACGATAACCTAAAACGCGAGAAATCATTGCAATACCAATACCGGTGTTGCCTGCAGTACCTTCAACGATTGTTCCGCCTGGCTGTAACTTACCGCTTTTCTCAGCGCTTCGGATCATTGATAATGCTGCGCGATCTTTAACCGATTGGCCGGGGTTTAAGAACTCAGCCTTGCCCAGAATTGTACAACCAGTCTCTTGCGAAGCTCGCTTTAGCTTGACCAGCGGTGTATTTCCAATTTGTTCTAAAACATTTTCTGAGACTGACATGAGATTCCAAAGCCTTATCAATTAACTATGCTTAAGTATTTGCATCCAATTATTACAAATTACAAGGAATGAAAATTGAAGTTTTGGCCGATTTTGTGAATATTATTGCTAGGATGCTGAAATATTTATTGAAAAAGAAGAAATAATCAGTTTTTAGTTAGTCAAATGATCCGAATTGAATCTGGTATCGTACAAGTGTACAAATAGGGAAGACTCAAGCGGCGCGAGTCTCACTACGAGATCAAGTAAACAAAAGAAGATTAGACATGACTTTAAGTCAGATTGATGCAGTTGACACACTTATGGCGCAATACGCTTCAGGCGGATTGTCAGCACCCGCGAGTGTCTTGGTAGAAGCTCATCTGGAAATTAAACCAGATAACCGCCGTTTTGTCGGAGACTTAGAATCGATCGCTGGGCTGTCTCTCGAGCAGGTTGCTCCGGCTGAGATCGATAATAAAAGTGACGCGCTTTCTGCGATTTTTGCGTCTTCAGTGGATACAGTTACAGGTATTGAAGATCTTAATGACGATAACGACCAAGACAAAAGACTGCCATTGGCTTTGCGTCGGTTGATCGGTATGGATGTCGAGGATATTCCTTGGCGTACAAAACTCCCAGGCTTTAAAGAATATGACATCGGCGAAATCGATGGATGTCATGTGAACATGTTCTGGATTCGCCCTGGCCGCACGATGCCTGCGCACACACACAAAGGCTGTGAGCTGTCGATCGTTCTTGAAGGTGCGTTTAACGATGAGCGTGGCCGTTTCGGTCCTGGTGATATCTCTATCGCAGATGCAAGTGTTGACCACCGTCCTACAGCAGAGAATGATCGCCCTTGTATCGGCTTTGCCGTTCTTGATGAAGGTGTAACGCTCACTGGTTCTTGGCGTCAGCTTGTTGGTGACTTGATCGGCTAACTACAAATTCAAACTGATCGGAGATGATATGTCTCTTTATAACGCAACGCCTGCGGATGGTGTCGCTTGGGTAACAGGTGCAAGTTCGGGAATTGGGTATGCTGTTGCATTGCAGCTCTGCCGCTATGGATATACCGTAATTGCGACCGCACGATCTGAGGAAAAGCTTCAGCAACTCGTTGATGAAAGCGCTGATTGCGCCGGAGCTATTGTTGCTAAATCAGGTGATGTGACCAGCTACGCCGAGATGAATGCTATTGTCACTTTCATTAAAGATGAATATCAAAACCTTGCACTTGCGGTCCTCAATGCTGGCATTTATATCCCTGTTCACATTGACAAGCTTGATATCTCAGATTTCCAAAAGACCTTTGATGTTAATCTAACAGGGGTGGTCAATGGCCTTTTACCTGCAATTGAGCAGATGAAAGTTCAAGGTAAAGGTCAAATCGCACTTGTATCATCAGTGACAGGTTACGGTGGATTGCCAACCAGCGCTGCCTATGGGGCGACGAAAGCTGCGGTTATCAATATGGCTGAAAGCCTTAAATTTGATCTTGATAAGCTTAATATTCGCATTCAAGTGATAAATCCGGGGTTTGTGAAGACCGCAGCAACAGATCAAAATGAATTTAAAATGCCTGCGATAATACCGGCGAAAGAAGCTGCAAAGCGCATCAGCGATGGATTGCAGCAAGATAAGTTCGAACTCACTTTCCCTAAGCGGTTCACATATTTTCTGAAATTTATAAATCTACTGCCTTATTGGCTGTATTTCGCATTGGTTGGCAGAACATCTAAATAATGCTCTGCCATTTTTTGCTAAACACCGTAGACGATCTGTCTGACATTAATGTTGCCTGAGCGGAAACCTGCTTCACAGTAAAACAGATAAAACTCCCAAAGCTTTTTAAAGCGATCATCGAAGCCAAGTGGCTTAATAGTTTCCCACTTTAGCCAAAACTCTTCACGCCATTCAGCTAAAGTGCGAGCATAATCGATACCAAATTCGCGGTTATCAAAGGTTTTAAGCCCTGCTACGGCACCTAAACTTTCCAACGCATCATCACTTGGCAACATGCCGCCAGGGAAGATGTAGCGTTGGATGAAATCAGGGTTTTCGCGATAATGCTCGTAGTTGTCTGGATCAATCGTGATGACTTGTAGTCCTGCACGACCGTGCGGTTTTAGGCACTGACGAATTTTATTGAAATAGACAGGCCAATATTTTTCACCGACGGCTTCAAACATTTCAATCGAAATAATCCGGTCGTAAGTGTCGTGTTCGTCACGATAATCTTGGTATTTAAAATCTACTTTGTCTGATAGACCAAGTTTTGCCATACGTTCTTCGGCAAAATTAAGTTGCTCGCGGCTTAAAGATAATCCTGTCACATGACAATCAAGCTCGGTGACAGCAAATTCTGCAAAACCACCCCAACCGCAACCTATTTCTAGTATGCGGTCACCTTTCTGAACGCCGGCAGCTTCAGCAAGTGCGCGATATTTTGCTGTTTGCGCGCTTGCTAAATCTTCAACGCCGGTCTCGTAAAGAGCAGATGAATATGTCATCGTTTCGTCAAGCCATTGCGAATAAAAATCATTACCTAAGTCATAATGCGCAGAGATGTTCTTTTTTGCCTGTGCGCGTGTATTTGATCGTAACCAGTGGCGGAAGCGTTCAACAGTTTTTATCAATCCACGCGCACGCTTTGTAATCGTGTCACCGATGGTTTGATTATAAACGAGGAGTTCAAGAAATGTTGTGACATCAGGGCTTTCCCAATCGCCATCCATATAAGCTTCAGCTACGCCAATAGTGGAACTCGTAAGGGCTTTGTGCAGTATGTTCCAGTTGTGCAAAATGATTGTTGCATCAGGACCGGGAGTTTTACCCTTTATTGTCACAACCCGTTTGTCAGGCATGTGTAATGTTAAAGTGCCGACTTCCAACTTGCTCAAAGATCGGATTGCAAACTGAGCGCGCGCAGGCAATCCCTTGACAATATTTGCCATATTGGCTGTTGATAATATGTGGGGGGTATTCGTTCCAGACCGATGTGAAGTCATTGTTTCCATGACCTTATTTCCTCCATATTCAAACTCGAATTCATGTTCCAGTGACGAAGTTTCGTCATGGCACACAAAATCATGCCGAGTTCTTTTTCGGATTGGTCCGGGGAACAACTTGTAGTCCCTTTAGCCAAAGCCGAAGCGCCTCAAAATGTATTCCTGCAAGGATTTTCCATGTTAAAAATGGAATTTGCAAGAAAAATTTTAGCAGGTTGCTCGTTTTCAGAGTGTTTTTGCGACCAAAATAGGTTGCCGCAAGGATAGGTTGGTCATTTTGTTTTTCTAAAATGCGCCAAGACATTGTTTCTTTTGGCTCTGACATTGTGAAGAAATATCGCATATCCATATCCATAAACGGCGAGACATAAAACATCTTGTCAGCCTCTTGCTTAATGTGTGCTGAGGTCAGATTTTCTGCATCTATCTTGCGCGTGTAAATATGCTTTTCACCAAAGGTATTGCGAACCTCATAGATCACTGCACCAATCCGTTGATCTGGACCATAGACATAAAACACAGACAGTGGATTGAATACTTTGCCCAATATACGTGGGTAGCAACCGAGCAAAATCCGACTTGGTTGCCATGTGATATCTTCCTTTAAAAGGCAGTCTGCGACATGTTCTGCAATGGAGATGTCACGGTCCTTGGGTAAATGATCGCTTTGATGAAAGGATAGTAAGTTGAATTTATCGATGGAAAACACAGGCGACATTTTTTTTGCCGCTGCAAGCTGATCTACATCAATGAGCAGCGAGAAAACCTTATATTGAAATCTATGCTTTTTGGGTGCCATGCGCGCATGCATGACATCTCCATAATAAAGCCAAGCAGGCGCATTGCTTATTTCGCTATCGCTTTGTTTCACTTGGCTAACTTACCTCTAACTTTCTTTCCGAACCGCTGCTTAAATCAGCAATTTCGGGCTGTTTTTGCCATGGGGCATAGCAACCAAGTTTATTGGCGATATTAACCGCGCTACGCAAGCCATCCTCATGAAAACCTGAACCTGTCCAAGCACCTGCAAACCATGTTGAGTTTTGACCTTGCACACTTTCAAGCGATTTTTGAGCAATCATGGCCGTTTTACTAAATTGCGGATGATCATAATTATACTCACCAAATGTGAGATCTTTCGCAGGTGCTCTGTTTGGATTAAGCGTGACAAACAAAGGCTTATCATCATCAATACCCTGAAGTCGGTTCATCCAATAAGAAACCGCAACATTTGCATTGTTGCTTTCTTTTGATGATGACAGATAGTTCCATGATGCCCAAACATTTTTGCGTTTTGGCATCAGCGTTTCATCTCTGTGAAGATAGACTTTATTGGCGCCATAAGGGATTGCCGTTGCGATCTCGGTTTCGGCCGTAGTTGGTTGATCCAACATATTGATCATTTGGTCGGTATGACAAGCAAAGACGATCTCATCATAGATGCACGATTGACCATGTTTATCGATGACTTCAATTTTGTTGTCACTGCGTATTACTTTTTCAACGCCACAATTGAGTTTAACCCGTTTGCCCAAATCATGATGCAGCTTATTTAGATAGTTTCTGCTTCCACCTGTTACCGTGCGCCAAGTTGGTCGGCGACGATGTAAAAGGCGGTGATTATCAAAGAAATTGACAAAATGAAGCGCGGGGAATTCCATCATCTGATTGGATGAAGATGACCAAATAGCTGCTGCCATGGGCATAAGGTAATTGTTTTGGAAGCCTGGAGAAAACCCACGCCAGATAAGATATTCCCCAATTGAGCGGCCTTTGAGATGACCTTTCTCACGGTCTTTGACACAAATATTATTAAAGCGAAATACTTCACGCAGCATGTTTAAAAATTCTGGGCGAAAGATGTTGCTCTTTTGTGCAAACAGCATGGCAAGTTTGCTGCCACCCCATTCAAATTTGCCAAGATCGCGGGAAAGCGCAAAACTCATATCGCTGTCATGTGTTTTAACGTTTAAATGATCAAACAAAGCGGTGAGGTGTGGGTAATTCAGTTCATTATAGACGATGAAACCCGTGTCAACGGAAATCGGCGTACCGTCATAATCAATATCGACGGTCGCAGTGTGTCCACCAGCTATTTTATTTTTCTCATAAAGCGTTACGTCATAATTATCCCGCAGCAGCCATGCGCACGAACTGCCTGATATTCCAGATCCTACAATTGCTATCTTTTTCTTTTGCATGAGTTTCTTTCTGTCTTCTGTAGTATCTGCCTATGCAGCCTGTTTCATTTGACCATAGGCCTCAAGCGCACGGTTTCTTGCAAAACTATGCTCGACAATTGGTTTGGGATAATCGCGCCCGAATTCGAGCGATATAGATTTCAGCACAGCTTCTGGGGTTTCCCATGGTGCATGAATATATTTAGGATCTAGGTTTTTAAGTTCAGGAATATATTTTTTGACATATTCGCCGTCTGCATCAAATTTCTTACCTTGGATGATGGGGTTAAAAATCCGGTAATATGGACTTGCATCGGCACCCGATCCTGCCACCCATTGCCAGCCGGCCGTATTATTTGCTGGATCAGCATCAACCAATGTGTCCCAGAACCATTTTTCGCCTTCACGCCAATCAATCAACAAATGCTTGGTCAGAAATGACGCCACAATCATACGTACTCGATTGTGCATATATCCTGTTTGCCAAAGTTCACGCATACCAGCGTCAACAATCGGATAGCCAGTTTTGCCCTTTTGCCAAATGGCGAGTAACTCGTCGTTTTTATCCCACTGAAAATCGTCAAATGCTCTGTTGAAATTGACCTGATCAAGCCCCGGGTTATGAAACAAAAGATGGTATGAAAAATCACGCCAAGCGAGCTGCCGTCTAAAGGGCTGAGCGCCGGAGACGTTCTCACTTGCATGCCAGATTTGACGCGGTGATATTTCGCCAAAAGTCAGGTAAGGCGAGAGCTTTGATGTCGCATCAAGCGCAGGAAAATCTCGCTGGTCTTTATATTTGCTTACATCGTTATCTAAATAGTCATGCAGAATTGTTTGCGCAGTTGATTCCCCGGGAGTGAATTTCTCAACAATACTGCCGGACCAGTTTGGTTGTGTTGGCAGCAGCCCAAGCGAATCAAGTGTTGCGCTTTCAAGCTTTTGTGGAAGCTGTGGAACCCTCTCTGGAGCAGGATAGGGGACTTGCACTACAATTGTTGCGTCCAAAGTTCTCCAAAACGGGGTGAACACTTTAAATGGCGTACCTGCTTTTGTGGTTAGATGTGTTGGTTCATGTAACAAGTGGCCTTTAAAGCTCTCAACCATCAATCCGCGGTCTTTAAGGTCACTTTTAAGTGCAATGTCTTTTTCTATGGCTTGTGGCTCGTATCTACGATTCCAATAAACGGCTTTTGCATCGGTTTCAGTAATTACACTTTCGAGTACGGATTTTTCAGTTCCATCGCGCAGAATCAGTTCTGAACCAACTTCGCGAAGGTTAACAGCCAAATTTTCAAGTGCGTGATGGAGCCATAGTTGTTTAGCAGCACCTAATTTACGAGCTGCGTCTTTATCATATATGTAGAGTGGGACTACGTTTTGATGCTGGCAAGCTTTAATCAAGGCTGAATTGTCTGACAGACGTAAATCATTACGAAACCATATTATAGCGGTTGTCGCTGTTGTTTCGCTCATCATCTGCCCTTTAGTCTAACATATTATTTTAAATAACCAATTCTGATCGCTTCGTTAGGCGCCATTGTTGGTTTGTATGAAATTCTTTACGTAGTAACGCGAACGCTAGATCAAAAGTTTCAATGAAAAAGTTATAAATCCTGCAACTTTATTTATAAAAACGATAAAGTCGATCAGAGGCGGACTTCTAAAATTCTCTAATATGTTGGGAGGTTTGTCGAAGTGGCTCCCCGGGCAAGATTCGAACTTGCGACCAATTGATTAACAGTCAACTGCTCTACCACTGAGCTACCGGGGAACATTATCACTTCGGACGGACGGGCTATAACAAAAAGATATCTCATTTGCCAAGTGTTTTATTGAAAAAAATGAAATATTATTTTTAGAAAGGTCAGAAACCCATTTTTGCGGGCATTTGGGCAATTTTGTCCTTGCTTTAAACTAAATCTCGTTTTATCAGCGCTTCACGCCCGCATTTTAACCATGCTGGGTATTGTGAGGCCTCGTGGCGGAGTGGTTACGCAGCGGATTGCAAATCCGTCAACCCCGGTTCGATTCCGGGCGAGGCCTCCAAATTTCCTTTGAAATAAACCTACAATAGCTTTCATCTGGCAACATTCGCATTTAAACTGAGAATAAGCCTCAAAAACCTATTGCATGACGCTATTGCGACCTTGAAACTCGAATGGTGTCGAAGTAAGAGACATTAAAGACTATTCTTGGAGATAAAACATGGAAATCGATTTTGCGACTGCGCGCCAGCGTATGGTTGATAATCAAATCAGAACAACTGACGTGACAGCCCATGAATTGTTAGATTCTCTGCTTTCTGTGCCGCGCGAAAAATTTGTTCCTGAAAGTGCTAAGCCACTTGCCTATATCGATACGGATATTGAGCTTGAGACAGCAGATCGGTTTATCCTTGAACCGTCTCCATTGGCGAAACTTCTTCAAGCTGCTGAAGTTATATCTTCCGACAATGTATTAGAAGTTGGAACGGGCACCGGCTATGTTGCTGCGGTGTTGTCTTCAATGGCTGATAAAGTCACAGCCTTGGAAGTTGATAATGCACTTGCTGAAACAGCAAAGAGCGCTTTGACAGACGGCGGTTATGACAATGTAAGTGTTGTGACAGGGGCGCTATCTCAAGGCCACAAAGCATCGGGTCCTTTTGATGTGATTTTTGTAAATGGCGCGATTGAAATTGAACCTGCATCACTCTTTGATCAATTGGCTGAAGGTGGTCGTTTGATCGCGGTCATTGGCCATGGTTTGGCCGCGCAAGCTTTTGTCTTCCAAAAAGAGAGCGGTGCAGTATCGTCTCGCAAACTATTTAACAGTGCAATCCCTGCATTGCCGGGGTTTGAGCGTACAGCTGAGTTTGTATTCTAAGACATCTGACTTGTTGCTAATAAGCAACGTTTCATTAAGAAATTTAAAAGTGAGCGCCCGCGTGTTGCATTGCGGGGGCAATACCCCCATTGTTTAAAAAATCGCGTAAACTGTTTATCAGGTAGATTATTAGTTATGGCTTGGAAAATTCTCAAAAAATCCTCAGGTGTGATGTTGTTGTGTTTGCCGCTGATGTTGGCAACTAGCGGTATTGCAAATAGTGAAACCATTACAGGTGCAATGTCGCGCGCTTATGACAACAACCCTGATTTGGCAGCAGCTCGCGCCGGGTTGCGCGCAACTGATGAGGGTGTTGCCATAGCAAAATCGGGCTATCGTCCGACTGTTTCAGGTTCTGTTGTAGGTGCTGTCACAGACATTAACGGAACGACATCTAATAGTTTGACTGGTACGGTCAGTATCACACAACAATTGTTTGACGGCTTTGCGACAAAAAACAATGTTGGTGCAGCGAAATCTGCTGTGTTTGCTGGACGCGAAAATCTAACATCGACTGAGATCAGCATCTTGCAATCGGCTGCGCAAGCTTATGCAAATTTAGCGCGCGATAACCAACTTGTGTCCATCCGCCGTCAGAATATCAAGTTTTTACAAGAGCAGCTGAATGCAGCGCAATCTCGGTTGCGTGTGGGTGAGGGCACTCGAACAGATGTGAGCCAAGCACAAGCGCAACTCGCTTCCGCGAAAGCTTCTTTAACGGCTGCGATCGCCCAGGCAAAATCATCTTCCGCTGTTTATGTGCAAATTGTTGGTGCAACACCGCGTAAGATTTCGCAACCAAAAACAATTGCGCGTTTGTTGCCTAAAAACCTCGACAGCGCTGTTGCTCGAGGTTTGTCAGCCCACCCATCAGTGGAAGCTGCGCAATATAATGCTGATGCTGCTGAATTCCAGATTAAAGCAAATAAAGCGGCTTTGTTGCCGGGTGTTTCTGTTGAAGGATCAGTATCTCAAAGTGATTCTGATGTTCGAACATCCACATTAACTGGTACTTTATCTGTGCCAATCTATTCAGGTGGTGCAAATCATGCGCAGGTTCGTCGCGCCAAGCAGACTTTGGAGCAGCGAAAAGCTCAAGTTCAATCAACGCGAAGAAGTGTTGAGCAATCCATTGTTGCAAATTGGGTGAATTACGAATCAGCTAATGCCACATTGGCTGCAAATCGCGCTGAGCTTAATGCTGCGCAACTTGCCTTGAGTGGTGTGATGGAGGAACGTCGTGTTGGCCAAAGAACAACGTTGGATGTATTAAACGCCCAGCAATCAGTTCTAAGTGCACGTGAAAGCATTGTACAATCTCAACGAAATGCGGTTGTCTCTAGCTATTCAACTCTTGCAGCAATGGGGCTTTTGACTGTTGATTATTTGAAGCTCAAGGTTTCCCGCTATGATCCTGATCGCCATTATCAAGCTGTTAAAGACAAGTGGTTTGGTTTGCGCGTTGTTGAAGACTAGGGCGCGTGTTGAAGACTAATTATCTTGGGTGATATGTGGCACAATTAATATCTGCGGTAACGCTGTTGGTCGATGACTATGATCGTGCGATTGATTTTTAT
This sequence comes from Lentilitoribacter sp., assembly GCA_039986595.1. GTDB lineage: Bacteria > Pseudomonadota > Alphaproteobacteria > Rhizobiales > Rhizobiaceae > Lentilitoribacter. The sequence goes on along the minus strand of JBDWQJ010000005.1, from coordinate 143,951 downwards.
GTAAACTTACTTGGTTTTGAGCTGGTTGAAGACACCAAATTGTCTGACACCAAACGTTGGGTATTGGTTGCGCCCAAGCCTATAGACGCTAACTCTTCCTCAATTTTGCTTGCAAAAGCGGATACCGATGCGCAAATCGCAAATATTGGTCAACAAACGGGTGGTCGTGTTGGGTTTTTCCTTCGAACGGACCAATTTGATCAAGATTATGCAACTATGCGTGAAAAGGGTGTGACGTTTTTGGAAGAGCCTCGCAATGAGGTATATGCGAAAGTCGTCGTATTTGAAGATCCGTTTGGCAACAAATGGGACTTGTTGCAGCCAAAAACGATTTGATTATTTGCCCGATTGAATATCTATCCACACCCTACGAAAAGTAGTGTATAAACTCGCAATGTTCAGAACAGGCAATTTTCCTATACAATTAAATGATCTAACGTGATTCGAAATTATCATTTCGTTTCCATTTGTATGAATTAGGTGAAATAAATGTCTCAAGCTCCTGCACAACGCGAAGAACCATCCATGGAAGACATCTTGTCTTCTATCCGCAAGATCATTCAAAGTAATGATGATAGTGGCGAAGATGCATCAGCTCCTGCAGAAGTGATTGATGAACCGGTGGTTGAAGAAGTTGTGGCGCATGAGCCTGTTGAAACGGCGCCTGTTAAAGCAACGCCTGCAGAGCCTGCACCTGAAATCAAGGCTGAGCCAATTCAGCAAGCAGCTTCAGCTACTGCCGAGCATTCAGCAGTTTCGGATCAGGGTGAGTTAACATCAGCACCTGAAAGAGCGCGTGAAGTTGTTTCAGCGCCTGAAACACCAGTTGCTCAGTCTGAAATTTTGGAAGCTGTCGCGTCGGAAGATGCTGCCGACACTCAAACATTGGCTAATTCTGCGCTTATCTCTGCGGGGCCAAAGGCAAAGGTTGCGGCTTCATTTGCGCAGTTGAACGAAGCAATTACGGCAAGTTCATCTCAGTCTTTGGAAGATATGGCAAACGATTTGCTTAAACCAATGTTGCAAGAATGGCTTGATAACAATCTACCTGGCTTGGTGGAAAAGCTTGTGCGTGAAGAAATCGAACGCGTCGCACGTGGTGGTCAGGAAAGCTAAAGCATATTCTATAATTTTATTAGAAGGTCGCTTTAGCGGCCTTTTTTTATACCCTTTTTCTTTTTATGTATTCTCACCTGCGAATTTGCCTCTGCAATCCGTTGAAAACTTGACTTATTACCCTGCTTGGGATTTACGAAGGTGGAAAATTTCATTTCTCCATAATTGGCTATCAAAATGCTTGAAAAAAACTATGACGCGGCTTCTGTTGAGCCGAAAATTGCAAAAACTTGGGATGAGGCAGAGGCTTTTAAAGCTGGCGCTGGCGCAAAAGAAGGTGCGGATCCATATTGCATCGTCATTCCGCCGCCAAATGTAAATGGCTCCTTGCATATGGGGCATGCTCTTAATAATACTTTGCAGGATATTATGATCCGCTATAACCGGATGCAGGGTAAGAACGTGCTCTGGCAACCGGGCATGGACCATGCAGGTATTGCAATGCAGCTGGCTGTGGAAAAAGACCTGGCCGCGAAGGGGTTACCAACGCGCCGAGAACTCGGTCGTGAAGCATTTATCGAGAAAGTATGGGACTGGAAAGCTGATACCGGTGGTCAAATTTTTGACCAGTTGAAACGTCTTGGCGCGTCTTGTGATTGGTCGCGAGAACGCTTCACCATGGATGAAGGGCTATCAAAAGCAGTATTAGAGGTCTTTGTTAAGCTCTATAATGATGGTTTGATTTATCGTGGCAAACGATTGGTCAATTGGGACCCGATGTTTGAAACTGCAATTTCTGATCTTGAAGTTGAGAATATCGAAGTCGATGGTCATATGTGGCACTTCAAATATCCATTGGCTGATGGTGCGACCTACGAATATGTTGAGAAAGATGAGGATGGAAATGTAACATTGCGCGAAACGCGTGATTATATCTCCATTGCAACAACTCGTCCTGAAACCATGCTTGGTGATGGCGCTGTTGCGGTTCATCCATCCGATGAACGCTATGCGCCAATTGTTGGAAAACTGTGCGAAATTCCAGTGGGTCCAAAAGAGCATCGTCGTTTCATCCCAATCATAACAGATGAATATCCTGATAAAGATTTTGGTTCGGGTGCGGTGAAAATTACGGGTGCGCACGACTTTAATGATTATCAAGTCGCAAAGCGCAACAAGATACCGCTTTATCGTCTTATGGCGACAGATGCTTCCATGCGCGCAGATGGTGCCCCTTACGCTGATGAAGCTGCGAAGGCGAAAGCCATTGTTGAAAGCGGTACATTACCAAGTGAAGCTGATATTGATGAGATAAATCTCGTACCGGAAGAATATCGCGGTCTTGATCGCTTTGAAGCGCGGAAAAAAGTTATCGCTGATATCAATGCTGAAGGCTTAGCCGTGATGACTAAGGACGACGAAGGAAATGAAATTCCTTATGTCGAGAACAAGAAAATCATGCAGCCATTTGGCGACCGTTCAAAAGTTGTCATCGAGCCAATGATTACTGATCAGTGGTTTGTTGAAGCATCTGAACTTGCCAAGCCTGCGCTTGCGTCTGTTAAAGAAGGGCGCACAAATTTCGTCCCAAAATCATGGGAAAATACATATTACAATTGGATGGAAAATATCCAGCCTTGGTGTATTTCTCGCCAATTGTGGTGGGGCCATCAAATCCCAGCTTGGTATGATAAAGATGATAATGTTTATGTTGCCAAATCTGAAGAAGAAGCCCAAGCTCAAGCAGGAGAGGGTGTTGTTCTAAGACGTGAAGAAGATGTGTTAGATACATGGTTCTCATCCGCTCTTTGGCCGTTTTCAACGCTTGGTTGGCCGGAAAAGACGCCTGAGCTTGAAACTTATTATCAAACAGATGTTTTAATGACAGCGTTTGATATTATTTTCTTCTGGGTAGCGCGGATGATGATGTCTGGCCTTCACTTCATGAAAGATGAAGAAGGCAATCCGGTTGAACCGTTCCACACAATTTATATCCACGCGCTTGTGTTGGATAAAAATGGGCAAAAAATGTCCAAGTCGAAGGGTAATGGCCTCGATCCAATGGAACTGTTTGATGAATATGGTGTGGATGCTGTTCGTTTTACATTGGCTATTATGGCAGCTCAGGGGCGTGACATTCGCCTTGATACAGCGCGTATTGAAGGATATCGCAATTTCGGCACCAAGCTTTGGAATGCGACACGCTTTGCGGAAATGAATGGTGCGGCACTTGATCCAGATTTCAAACCTGAAAATGCTAAGCTTCAGGTTAACCGTTGGATTTTAACTGAATTATCAGCTGCAGTTTCTGAAGTTACAAAGGGCATTGAGACCTATCGCTTTAATGATGCAGGTTCTGCGCTTTATCGGTTTGTATGGAACCAAGTTTGTGACTGGTATTTGGAACTTTTAAAGCCGACCTTCCAAGGAGATTATGAAGACGCAAAATCAGAAGCGCGTGCATGCGTTGCTTATGTTTTAAACAACATCTACCGCCTCATGCATCCATTCATGCCTTATATGACTGAAGAATTGTGGTCTGTTTCAGAAGCAGGTGACGCAAAATCAGGTCTGTTGTGCCACGCTGAATGGCCAACACTTGAGCTTAATGATGAGGAAGCTGCTGCTGAAATCAATTGGCTGATTGATTTGGTCTCAGGTTTACGTTCAGTTCGTTCAGAAATGAATGTACCGCCATCATCTAAAGCACCATTGCATGTCACTCAGTCAGATGATGCAACAAAAGATCAACTGATGCGCCACTTACCCGCGATCAAACTTCTTGCGAGAGTTGAGGACATCGTTCTTGATGGTGAAGTCACCAAAGGAGCTGCGCAGATTGTGGTTGCGGAAACAACCTATAGCCTTCCGCTTGGTGCTCTGATTGATCTTGATGCAGAAAAAGCGCGTTTAGAGAAAGCAATCGGTAAGGTTGAAGGTGATTTGGGTAAGGTAAATGGTAAGTTGAACAACGAAAAGTTTGTTGCCAATGCTCGGCCTGATGTTGTTGCCGCTGAACGAGAGCGACTCACCGAACTCGAAGGGCAAATAGCCAAGTTGAACGAAGCTTTAGCCCGCGTTTTAGAAGCTGAATAATCAAGAATATGGCCGCTTTGGATATTGTCAAAGCGGCCATATTGCTATTTAAGACTACGTTAACAGGGTGGATGTTGCATTGTTGCAACAATCAGGGCGAAAAAATTTTTAAAGATCTGCATAAAAGCAGTTTGCCCATTTCCAGCCACAAATAAGGAGCAAATCCATCTAGGACTTGCTTATGGCATGTCTAAAGGTTTGTTTGAGGACTTGAATGACAATAGAGTTTGATAAATTTGGATTGGAAAAGTATCACGCTGTTGCGAATGGTAATCCTAATTTATCACAGTTTAATGACTTCAATTTAATCAACGAAATAGATGATATACAAAATGTTCAGTTTTCTGATGCAGAATCGTTTGAACGTTTTAGGTAAATGAAACCGCGTGAGATGGGTTATACATCAAGCGCAACTTGTAATTATACTGAAACTAACGGCTTTTTGGTCGATAGTGGATTTAATCACCCAGCGGGTGCGAGAGAAAAACACTGTTATGCGGATAACTAAATCCAAAATAGCTCGGATTTTCATTGTTCCAATAGGCTTAACGCTTGCGTCTAGTCTTATGGTCAGCACCTCGTTTGCATTTGATCCAAAGGCAAAATCTGCGGAAGTGAATGAAAAGTCCGGACCGCTGGATTTATTCAAGTTTGGTTTTAAAGCTTATAAAAAGGGTGAAAAGAAGCAAGCGATCGAAGCCTATAAATATGCAGCGGATAAAGGGCATAGAGGCGCGCGCTGGGCTTTAGCAAACATGTATGCGTTTGGCGATGGTGTCGTTGAAGATGATTATGAGGCTTATAAAAATTACCAACAAATCGCTCGCCAAGGTGTAGAGCCTGGTTCTGAGGATGTTGGTTATTTTGTCAATGCGATTATGTCTTTGGCTGATTATTACCAGCGCGGTATTCCCAACAGCCCTGTAAATGTGAACTTTAAAGCTGCACGTCAGCTATATTTCCAAGCAGCATCTGCATTTGGTGTGCCAGAAGCTCAATACCGTTTGGGTCGTATGATCTTAGACGGGGTCGGTGGTGGCGACAATAAACGCCAAGCCAAAAAATGGCTTAACCGTGCACGGGCAGGCGGCCATCCAGCTGCATCTGCCGTTTATGGTAATTTATTATTTGAAGAAGGTCAGACTGTCAGAGGTCTAGCATTGATCACAACTGCACATGAACGCGCAGCGCCTAATGACAAAGGCTGGATACTCTCGCTACAAGAACGCGCATTTGCGTTAGCTGAAGAAGCTGATCGTCGCACGGCACTCGCTGTTGCAGATGATATGCTTAAAAGCGGTCTTAACTAACACAATTTTTTTAAATGTTGATGTATGCTGCAACCGGCACGTGATCGGATGGTTTTTCCCATGCGCGCACGTGTTTTTCAACGTCGGCAGTTTCAAATAAGTTCGCAGCTTCTGGCGAGAGCAAAAGATGATCAATGCGAATTCCATTGTTCTTCTGCCAAGCACCCGCTTGATAATCCCAAAAGGTATAGGTCTTGTCGTCATCATTGACCGAACGCAGCGCATCGGTAAAGCCTAAATTGACCAGTTTGCGATAGGCAGCGTGCGATTCTGGTCTAAACGCTGCATCGCCTTCCCAAGATTTTGGGTTCTTGCAATCATGCGGTTCGGGAATAATGTTGTAATCGCCCGCAAGAACAAGCGGTTCTTCAAGTTTTAGGCGCTCAGCGGCAAAAGCTTCCAAACGCGCCATCCAGCCAAGCTTATATGGGAATTTTTCTGTCTCAACCGGATTACCGTTTGGCAGGTAAAGCGAGACAACACGGATAACACCTTGTGGTGTGGAATAAACTCCTTCGATAAATCGAGCTTGTTCGTCTTCATCATCACCAGGTAGACCACGATTGACTTCATCAGGGCTGATCTTGGACAGCAATGCTACGCCGTTAAAGCTTTTCTGCCCATAGGTTTCAACGTGATATCCCATCGCCTCGAATTGCTCGCGGGGAAAATTTTCATCGATAGATTTAATTTCCTGCAAGCAGGCGATATCCGGCTGTGATTCGTCTAGCCACGTTTTAAGGTTCTCAAGGCGTGCTTTGATGCCGTTGATATTCCAGGTCACAATTTTCATATGGAAAAGCTCGTTCCGCATCCACATGATGCAATTGCGTTTGGATTTTTTATTTGAAATGATTGTCCCATTAAATCGTCAACAAAATCGATTTCTGATCCTGCCATATATACCAGCGAAAGGTTGTCGATCAAAACCCGTGCATTACCTTTTTCCAAGATAATATCATCGTCTTGCTCGTCATCCACCAGATCAAATTTATAAGAAAAGCCAGAGCAACCGCCACCTTCAACAGACACGCGAAGTGCTGTTTTGGTGTCTTCCTTGGAAAGGATTTTCTCGATTCGATTAAAGGCGTTATCCGAAACTGTTACATCAGATTGTTGGGCCATTTTAACTTTCCCGGCATTGTCGTATTGATTCCATTCGACACATTTCATTCGTGTCAGATTAGTATATAGGTATGGTCGAGTGTTGTTAAGGTCAATGGGCAAAACTGATTATTGCCCAGGCGAATTGCGAAAGAGAATGATTTGGCCGAGATTGATAAATCTTCATTGGGTTTTGGAAGTGGGGAGAGGGCGCCTTTCGCGTCTGATCCAAATCAAAGTCGAGGTCGACTTTTTGATGAAGGTCAAAGTCTAACGCGTTCTCCTTTTCAGCGCGATAGAGACCGGATTGTACATTCCACAGCTTTTCGACGTTTAAAGCACAAGACCCAAGTTTTTATCGCCCATGAAGGCGACCATTATCGCACTCGTTTGACGCATACAATTGAAGTTTCTCAAATTGCACGCGCATTAGCGCGGGCGCTCAAGCTGGATGAGGATCTAGCTGAAGGCGTCGCGCTTGTGCATGATTTTGGCCACACACCCTTTGGGCATACGGGCGAGGACGCACTTGATGCATTACTCAAAAACTATGGCGGGTTTGATCACAACGCGCAATCATTGCGGATCGTAACAAAACTCGAGCAGCGCTATGCTGAGTTTGACGGTTTAAATTTATCTTGGGAAAGCCTTGAAGGTTTGGTCAAACACAACGGTCCTTTGATTGAGAAAAAGGGCGAGGAGCTGACATCAGATGTGCCGGTGGCGATTACAAATTATAATCAGCTGCATGATCTATGGCTTTGGAGCTATGCAAGTTTAGAGGCGCAGGCCGCTGCAATTGCAGATGATATAGCTTATAACACGCATGACATTGATGATGGTTTGCGTTCTGGGTTGCTTACACACAAAATGCTAGAGGACGTTCCGTTTCTTGCCGGATTAATCAAACAGGTGAAAGATAAATATCCAAACCTAGATGACAGCCGATTAACACACGAAGTCACTCGCCGTCAGATCACACAAATGGTTGAGGATGTTATTGGCACTGCACAGCAAAATTTGGCAATCGTTAAACCAAGTTCAGCTGATGATGCGCGAAATGCCAATCAGACAATTATTGGTTTTAGTGAGCGTATGGCTGATATCGATAAGCAGTTGAAGACGTTTTTATTCGCTAATGTTTATCGACATCCAACAGTGATGGAAAAGCGCGATGAAGTTTCTAAGGTTGTTGATCAACTCTTTGAAGTGTTCATGAATAATCCTGAAAAGATGGAGGGTGCGCGCTGGGTTGAAGGCCTAGAATTGTTGACGGAAAGCGCGCGGGCTCTTCATGTAGGCGATTATTTGTCGGGTATGACAGATACCTATGCGCTTGATGTTCATCAGCAATTATTTGGCTCTTCTTAGCTATTGTCTATTTGACCATGGGTACAATTTGCTTTAGGCAGCGCAATAACGTGGCAAACAGCGTTTTTCGCACATATAGTTGCATAATTATTCGGTAAATTTCGGAAATAACTCAAAATGAATGTCTTTAAAGAATTTGAATCCAAGATCAAATCAGCGATCATGGCTCTTGATAGTGTAAAAGCTTATGAGAGTGAGTTAGATTTATCTCGAATGACAGTTGAGCCGCCGCGTGATCCTTCACATGGCGATATTTCAACAAATGCAGCTATGATGCTGGCAAAGCCGATGAAAAATAATCCACGCGCTTTGGCAACTGAAATCTCTGATGCGCTTTCAAGTGATCCCTCAATTGCATCGGTTAGCGTTGCAGGTCCGGGTTTTATCAATCTCACTCTTTCAGAACTTTATTGGCAGAACCTTGCTAAGCAAATTGTCGAGCAAGGTGAGAGTTTTGGCCGCGATCAAATCTCACCATCTCGCAAGATCAATGTTGAATATGTGTCTGCAAACCCGACTGGCCCTATGCATGTTGGGCATTGCCGCGGAGCAGTTGTTGGTGATGCGCTGGCTAATTTGCTCGCATTTGCCGGGCATGATGTTACAAAAGAGTATTACATCAATGATGCGGGTGTTCAGATTGGCGTTTTAGCCAATTCTGTTTATTTGCGTTATTGTGAAGCGTTGGGTGATGATATTGGTGAAATACCTGCAGGTCTTTACCCCGGCGATTACTTAAAGCCACTCGGTAAGGCACTTGCGGACGAGTATGGCGATAAGCTTAAAGCCATGGATGAAGTTGAGCGTAATGAGATCATTCGTCCACGCGCGATTGATGGCATGATGGATATGATCCGTGAGGATCTTGCCGCGCTTAATATTCGCCACAATGTATTTTTCTCAGAGCGCACTTTGCATGCAAATAATGGAAGCCCAATAGGTTCTGCAATTGCTGACCTTGAGGCAAAAGGATTTGTCTATCAGGGCACGTTGCCGCCGCCTAAAGGACAGTTGCCGGATGATTGGGAAGATCGTGAACAAACTTTGTTCCGTTCAACCGATATTGGGGATGACCTCGATCGAGCACTTATTAAGTCAGACGGCTCATATACCTATTTTGCGGCAGATGTGGCTTATTTCTTAGATAAATATAATCGCGGTTTTAATGATACGATTTTCGTTCTTGGTGCAGACCATGGTGGATATGTGAAACGTCTTGAAGCGCTTGCGCGGGCCATTTCGGAAGGCAAGACGCATCTTTCTGTCCTCCTTTGCCAGCTTGTAAAACTTTATCGTGCGGGTGAACCGGTAAAAATGTCTAAGCGTTCTGGCGATTTTGTAACTTTGCGTGATGTTGTTGATGAGGTTGGTTCAGATTCTGTGCGCTTTATGATGCTTTATCGGAAGAGTTCAGAGCCACTCGACTTCGATTTTGCTAAAGTGACAGAACAGTCCAAAGATAATCCGGTATTTTACGTACAATATGCCCACGCACGTTGCCATTCGGTCTTCAGACAAGCACAGGAAGCCTTTGCGGATGCTGATTTTAGCCAGGAAATGCTCATAGATAGCGACTTTTCTGTGCTTAAGGATGAAACGGAGTTGCGGTTAATCGCTAAACTGGCAGAATATCCAAGAGTAGTGGAAAGTGCAGCGCTTGGTCATGAGCCGCATAAAATCGCGTTTTACCTCTATGACTTAGCCAGTATGCTGCATTCGCACTGGAATTTAGGGAAAGACCGTCCGGAATTACGGTTTATTAACCATGAAAGTGCCATAATAACAAAGGCCAGACTAGGTTTAGTGTACGCGATTGCTTCTGTTTTGCGGTCTGGATTGTTAATTACTGGAACAGAAGCACCGCTAGAAATGCGTTAGTGCCAATATTTCTCCACATTGGCATGGCAGATAAGTTGCTAGGAGTAGCAAACGACCATGACCGATAAAGTGAATGAGAAAACCAATGAGTTGGGTAATTCTGCGCAAGGGCAGTCTGACAATCCGTTAGAAGAGCTTGCAAAAATTATCGGCTATCAGGATGACAATCAAGTCAATCAGAACGCCGATAGTTCAGCAAATGAAGCTGTAACGGATTTGGAAGCTGAGTTACTCCGCGAGTTTGGTGTTGAGCCTCAAGTTACCACAAGCCCAACCGCTCCGTTAGCTGCGCCTGTTGAGGCGGCACCTGTTGAAGCTAGCTTTGCGCAACCTACTTCGTATGAGCCTCAAGTTGACGTTCCTGTCACAGCGCCACAGCCATCATTTTCAAATCCGCCCGTTCAAGACGCAGGCTTGGACGATATTCTTGATGATATGTCGCGCTATGCTTTGCCAACACATGAACGGCCAATAAGCGCCACACCTTCAGCTGACATGACACCGGTATCTGACAATTCGTTTGTTCAGGAAGAACCAATTCCATCGTATGAGCCGCCTGTCGCAGCTTCTTTAAGTGAACCAGCAGAAAACGTGTTTGAAGCGCCAACTATGTCGCGCGCAACACCTGTTATGCCACAAACGCCTGTTGAAGTGCCGTTTGTTGCAGAAATACCTGAAAAAATTAATGCAACGCAACCCGAAGCAGAGGTAGCTGACTTGCCAAATCCACTTTCCACACCTTCACCATTTTCGTCTGAAAACGATGTTTCTCCAGAAGAGAATAGCAATCATTCAAATTTTGATCTTGGCCAGATGTCCAATGATTTAGAGCTCGAGCTTGAAAAGCTACAGCAAGGTTTGGAAGCAGGGGTTAATGAAGTGCCTGCTGATGTTGTTCAACCACAAGCTCCAGTTAATCCTTTTGCAGAGCAAGCTGCATTGCCCGCAGAAGATTATATCGCACCAGAACCTACATATACAGCGCCAGAGAATGTTGAGCCGAGTGTGGCAAGTGCAACAGATATAGATGCTGAGCGTCCATTCCCCTCTGTTGTATTACCAAAAGACAATTCTGTTCCACCTAATTTTGCAGATTTAGTGGCGGCAGAAGAGCCGGTTGAGCGCACAGAAGAACTTGAAAACGTTCTGGATGTTTCAGGGTTTACCGAAACAGAAGCTGATATTGAAGAGACAGCACCGTTTGAAATTCCAGAATTGCCTTCTGTTGAAGAGTTTTCAAGAGAGCAATCAAATATTGATGTTGATCTTGATTTGGAACTCGAACGTGAGTTTTCACAATTGATTTCAGGTGATTTGCCATCAGAACAAGATGTTCAAATCACAGCAGAGCCTGTTGCTGTAGCTACTGCAGCACAAGCATTTCCATCTTCGGAAGTTAAATCAGAAAACACTGATATGGATGAGCTTAATGAGTTGTTTAATGTCGGTGTGGCAGAGCCTGGTGCAAATACAGCGCCGCAGGTTAATAATGGTCCAGATCGCATCGATGTCACACATGATGCTGACAATATAGATCAAGATGTTGCTCCTGACGAAGAGGGTGAGGGAACAGGCTCTAACACGTTCGCTGTTGTTGGCGTACTTGCCGCATTGCTCGTCGGCGGTGGCGCATATCTTTATTTCCAAAATTCCGGTTCTTCTTTGGGTGGTTCAAATGAACCAATCATAGTCAAAGCAGACAATTCGCCGATCAAAGAAGTTCCTGCAGATCCTGGTGGTGCATCAGTGCCAAACCAAGATCAAGCGGTTTATGAGCAAGTTGAAGGCAATGATGTGAGTGTTGCCAATCAGTCGACATTGGTGAAAAGCACAGAAGAGCCAGTTGATATTGTTCAAAAGACACTTAACCCATCCATCTTGCCGCTTGAAGGGCGTGATCTTGCAGGTAATGACAAAAACGCTGATCGTCTGACTTCAAATGATGGAACGGCGAACACAGCGCAATCAACAGATAGCGCGCAACCACTTGTGACGCCACGTCGTGTGCAGACTGTTATCGTTCAATCTGATGGAACGATTATAACGCGTGAAGCACCTGCGCCTGCTGCGGTGGAAGATACGACTGTTGCAGCGCCAACTGTGACCGAAACACCGGTCCCTGCTGTACAACCTGTTGAAACGGCTGTTGCAACTCAAACGCCTGTGGCGCCTGTAGCGCCGGTTACTCAGCCAGAGGCAACGGCGCCTTTGAGCAATGATACCGCTGCTGCGATTGCAAATGCGCCTGTACAACAAGTGCAGCCAGCATCTAATTACTCAGGCTATTATATGCAAATTGCATCGCAACCATCTCTTGCGGCAGCTCAAAGCTCTTATGATAGTCTTGCAAGTCGCTTCAATTCAATATTGGGTGGCCTGCCGGTTGAATACCAAACAGCCAACATCACTGGCAAAGGTACCTTCCACCGTGTTCGTATCCAGGCTGGTTCACGAGCGGAAGCAAATTCACTTTGCTCTCGCTTTAAATCAGCCGGCGGTAGCTGTTTCGTCGCTAGATAAATCTGTTGAGCGAAGTTTCTCAAACTGATTGAACTTTGCATGTTAAAGCTCATGGGATTAGGATTTTCCCATGAGCGAATCAATTACTATCCCTGATGGGCAGTCTAAAGCAGCTATATTCGGATGCTCCGGACTTTCACTGACTGAAGATGAAAAGCAATTCTTTTCAGAGCATAAGCCATTTGGCTTCATCCTATTTAACCGAAACATCGATAATCCCGATCAAATTCGTAAGCTCACTGATGAGCTAGCGGCATGCGTTGATCATCCAGATGTGCCCGTTTTAATTGATCAAGAGGGTGGGCGCGTTCAACGCCTGCGGCCACCACTTGCGGAGAATTATCCGCATGCTTGGCAACTGGGCGACATTTATAAACAAGACAAAGATATGGGATCGCATGCCGTTTGGTTAATGTCGCGTCTTCATGCCTATGATCTTTTAAAACTTGGTATCAATGTTGATTGTTTGCCTGTCTTGGATATTCCAACACCAGAAGGTCATGAAGTAATTGGGAAGCGCGCCTATGGTGACGAGCCAAATATTGTTTCAGAGCTTGGTCAGTTGGCAGCAGATGGACTTAAAGCTGGTGGTGTATTGCCGGTTATAAAACACATTCCCGGACATGGTAGAGCTGCAGCTGATACGCATTTAGAATTGCCGACGGTTGATACAAAGCTTGACGAATTGATCGCGAATGATTTTGAACCCTTTAAGCGATTATCCTCTGAATTGATGGCGATGACCGCACATGTGGTCTATTCTGCGATTGATCCTGACGAACCTGCAACAACGTCAAAGGTTGCTATAGAGGAATATATCCGGGGTTTGATCGGCTTTGACGGGCTTTTAATGTCTGATGATGTCTCAATGAACGCACTTTCTGGGGATTTCTCTGAAAGAACGTTGAAAATCTTTGCTGCGGGTTGCGATATCGTCCTACATTGTAATGGTGATATGTCTGAAATGCAGGCAGTTATTGCTCATACACCCGTTCTTACCGGCAAGGCGTTGGATAGAGCAAATGCGGTATTGGCAGCTTTTAACGAACCTGACAATCACAACGAGGCGGCGTTGCGTGCGGAGTTTAAAGAGATATTGGAGCAAGTGGGCTGTTAGATCTCTATCAACCGGCGCATATTTGATGGGGACAATCGGGTGTCTGAAGACAACGAGTTTGATTTGGACCTGAATGATGGTCAAGAAGCGGTTGAGGCAAATACTCAACCAGCGGACCAAAATGTTGCCACGTCGCAAAACAACCGCGCCCCAATGGACAAATTATGGGAAGATCCCAATAAAGCCCTTAGCGATAAAAGCTTGATGGTTGATCTTGATGGTTTTGAAGGGCCATTAGATTTGCTTTTGCATCTTGCGCGCACTCAGAAAGTGGATCTTGCTAAGATTTCTGTTCTGGCGCTCGCAGAGCAATATTTAGCTTTTGTGGAAAATGCGAGAAAGCTACGTCTTGAGTTAGCTGCGGACTATTTGGTCATGGCGGCTTGGTTGGCGTTTTTAAAATCAAAGCTACTTATTCCTCAAAAAGCTGACGAAGAAGAACAGTCTGGTGAAGAAATGGCGCAAGCGTTGGCGTTCAGGCTTAAACGTCTTGAAGCTATGCGTGAGGCTGCAACGCGGCTTATCAATCGAAACAGGTTGGGGCGCGATGTTTTTGCACGCGGTATGCCAGAACCTATCGTTATTGAAAAAACATCTGATTATGAAGCCTCGCTATATGATCTTTTAACGGCATATGCATCACAACGTCAGCGCAATTCACTGTCCTTGGTCACTATCGCTAAACGTAATGTTTGGTCACTCAAAGATGCGCGCGGCATACTTGCGCGAATGGTTGGGCAGATTGATGAATGGACGGCGCTAGATCAGTTTTTATTGCAGTATTTACACGATGATGAAAATGAGAGACGCACCGCATTGGCAAGTTCATTTGCAGCATCATTAGAAATGGTTCGTGAAGGGCAGCTTGATATTCGGCAAGACGGAGTTTTTGCACCGATATTTTTGCGAAATTCGACCAGAAACAAGACATTTCAAGACCCCGATGCTATAAGCGCGGATAGTTAGGAGTACCACGATGGACGAGGAAAATGGTGTTGATGGAGCTGGTGAGCCAGTGCATGATTATGATCATGACAGTGTTGAAGACCATGCTGGCCATTATGAAGGACCGTCAGATAGCGCGGTAGATGCGTTACGCGATCATGCGCTTAAAGATGCTGAGCGCATTGCCGAAGCTTTGGTCTTTGCATCTGCGACACCTGTTCCTCAAAAAGATATCGCCGATAAATTGCCAAAAGATATCGATGCAGACATTGTCATGCAGCGATTATCTGATTTTTACGCAGATCGCGGTGTCAATTTGCTTCAAATAGATAATGCATGGGCATTTCGTACATCGGCTGATTTATCATTTCTTATTCGCCGTGATGAAACCGATGTTAAAAAGCTGTCGCGCGCGGCTTTAGAAGTGTTGGCGATTATTGCCTATCATCAGCCTGTTACACGAGCAGAAATTGAAGAAGTTCGCGGTGTTGCAACATCTAAAGGCACACTGGATGTCTTGATGGAAGCAGGCTGGGTGCGTATGCGTGGCCGCCGCAGAACGCCTGGTCGTCCGGTGACTTATGGGACAAACCGCGATTTTCTGGATCATTTTGGACTTGAGACGCTTCGTGATCTACCAGGGTTAGACGAGCTTAAAGGTTCAGGTTTGTTATCAAATCGTATTCCGTCAAACTTCCAAGTTCCAATGCCATTTGATGATGATGAGCTGACAGAAGATGAAGATCCGCTTTCTGAAATGGATATTGAAGATTTTGGGCTCTTGACACCGATGGGCGATGAGGTGAATTAAAGGCTATGTTTATCTGGAAGTTTAGCTTCCGCGAAAGTAGCTTTGTTTTATGAATGTAAAACCCGAACAAAATCTTATTAAGGACACAAAACAAAAGACTGGTGTGAGCTTTGCTGCCAGCCTTGAGTTTTCAAATGTCCACCATGAATATAATGGTAAGGAGACATTGCACGGTATCAACCTAACCGTTGAGCCTGGTGAGGTGTTGTGTCTTTTGGGACCTTCTGGTTCTGGCAAAACGACCCTCTTGCGGATTGCGGCTGGAATTGAAGGGCAAACCCAAGGTAGCCTGTTTCTTAATGGTCAGGAAATTTGCAGTCCTAAATCTTCATTACCACCTGAAAAACGTGGCATTGGTCTAATGTTTCAGGATTTTGCGCTCTTTCCGCATATGACATTGCTTGAAAATGCGAAGTTTGGACTAACCGCATTATCATCTGCACAGGCAAAAGATCAGGCGTTACTGGCATTAAAGCGTGTTGGATTAGAGCAATACGCAGATGCGTATCCTCACTTATTATCAGGCGGTGAGCAACAGCGTGCAGCCTTGGCACGGGCAATTGCACCCAGACCCGCGGTCTTATTGATGGATGAGCCGTTTTCCGGTCTTGATTCACGCCTTAAGGATGCCATTCGCAGCGATACGCTTTCCATTCTTCGTGAGGCAAGAGCAACATCGATTGTTGTTACCCATGATGCTGAGGAAGCCATGCAAATGGCTGATCGCATTGCATTGTTGCGCGATGGCCAGCTTGTGCAAGTTGGAACGGCGCGCGAATTATATGAACAGCCAAATGACTTATTTACAGCAAGCTTTTTCTCTGATCTGAACGTTTTGCACGGCCGGGTTAAAAATGGTCAGGTGGAAACGGCATTGGGGCTATTTGATGCAACGCGCTTTAATGATGGAACTAAACTAGATGTCGCATTGCGTCATTCTGGTATTACAGTGGCTAAAGGCAAGGGCGATTTGGTGGCACGGGTTGTTACAAGAAGGTTTATGGGGCGGCTTGAGCAGCTAGGTTTAGCAATCCCAGGTAGCGAAGAATTGATCAGCGCAAGCGTGCGCGTGGGGCATCTTGGGACAAATGCCACTGACATTGAATTAAAAATCGACAAGCGCGACGTATTCTTGTTTGAAAGTCAGAGCTAAATGGCCTACATAACAGAAAAGAAAATTAGGAGTATATAATGGGAAATATTGGTCCATTACAGATTGTCATTATCTTATTGGTTGTTTTGTTGTTTTTCGGCCGTGGTAAAATCCCACAGTTGATGGGTGATGTTGCTAAAGGCATCAAGAGCTTTAAGAGCGGCATGAAAGAAGAAGAGACAGCAGAAACAGACGCAAAAACTGTTGAGCATAAGTCCGAGAAAGACAAAGCTTAAGTTACTTCTCTTTTGGCTTTGTTTTAGGGATTTAAATAGATGCTGGATATCGGCTTTCCGGAGCTTTTAGTAATCGCTGTCGTGCTTATTTTAGTGGTGGGTCCAAAAGACTTGCCACCAATGCTGCGTGCGTTTGGCAAAACGGTGAAGAAATATCGAGGTATGGCAACTGATTTTAAAAATCAGTTCAATGAAGCCTTGGATGAATCTGAGCTTGATGAATTGCGCCAAGCTGCAAGCGATGTGAAAAACATGAATCCGATGAACAAGTTGAAGGATGCGGTTAATCCTTTGACAGAAGTTGGAGACGATATTAAGTCGCATCTTGACGTTAAAGATGAAGATTTAGCACCTGTTAAACCTTGGAAGCCAAAGCCGGAAGAAATTTCTGATGTGGCGCGTTCTGTTGGTGAAAAAGAAAAAGCAGCGAAAGCAGCAGCTGCGAAAAAGACAACAAAAACAACGCGTAAACCAAGGGCTGCTGCTGCATCATCAACTGCACGTGCTAACAAGGCAAAGTCTGCTGCTAAGCCTGCAACAGCCAAGCCTGCAACAAGTAAGCCTGCGCAAGCTAAAGCCTCAACTGCAAAGAAACCTGCGGCAACCAAAGCGGCTGCGCCCAAATCTGCTGCAGCTAAAGCAACTGGTGCCAAAAAGCCTGCAACTCGTCGTACAACAACTGCGAAAGCTACGGCTAGTAAGCCCAGAACGGCGAAAGCTGCAACAGCTAAAGCAGGTGCTGCAAAAACAAAGACTAACACATCTAAAGCTGATAATTCATGAGTGAAGAAAACCAAATTGACGATCAGCCCCAACCCCTGATCGAGCACCTTATCGAACTACGCCAACGACTTTTGTGGGCTGTGGTAGGTTTTGTAATCGCATTTATTTTCTGTTTTTATCTCGGCGGTCATATCTTCAATGTCCTCGTTCAGCCCTATGAGTGGGCTGTTGATTGGTCTGGGCTTGATGCAACCAAGATTGAATTAATTTTTACTGCACCACAAGAGTTTTTCTTCACGCAGATTAAAATTGGTCTGTTTGGTGGTTTATTGATTTCTTTCCCTGTTATTGCAGCGCAAATCTATAAGTTTGTTGCACCTGGTCTATATACGAACGAGCGTTCAGCGTTCTTACCGTTTTTGATCGCATCTCCCATTTTGTTCTGCATTGGCGCGGCGATTGTATATTTCTTCTTAATGCCAATGGCGATGTTGTTTTTCTTAGGAACTCAGCAAGTTGGTCAGCCAGATGTAGTCGATATTACGTTATTGCCAAAGGTTTCTGAGTATCTCAGCTTGATCATGACCTTGATCTTTGCCTTTGGTTTGGTCTTTCAGCTACCTGTTGTGACAACATTGTTGGCGCGGGCAGGGATGGTCACCTCTATTGGCCTTGCAACCAAACGAAAATATGCGATTGTGATTGCGTTTATTGTGGCCGCGGTTCTAACGCCACCTGACCCTGTTTCACAGTTAGGTCTTGCGCTCCCAACCATCCTTCTTTACGAAATTGCCATCTATGCCGCTCGAATCGTAGAGCGTCAGCGAAAAGAAGCTTTGAAGCGATCGGGATATTCTGAAGACGAACTAGAAGATTCAGACGACGCATAAGAGGTTTATTTAATCTCTTAAAACAGAATATCTCTTAACAGGACTATATAAAATGCTCGATATCAAATGGATACGCGAAAACCCAAACCAATTGGATGATGCTTTAAAAGCACGTGGGGCAGATAATCAATCTCAAAATGTACTCGCAGCTGATGAGAAACGTCGTGCGAGCGTACAAAAGCTTCAAGATATGCAATCTCGCAGAAATGCTGCATCAAAAGAGATTGGTGCTGCAATGGGCCAGAAAGACTTCGACAAAGCTGAAGCACTGAAAGCTGAAGTTGCTGCACTTAAAGGCGATATGCAGTCTGCGGAAGAAGACGTGCGGCTTGCGGATGAAGAGTTGATGGCTCTTTTAGCAACAATTCCAAACGTTCCACTAGATGATATTCCCCACGGTTTAAGCGAAGATGATAACCGTGAAGAGCGTAAAGTCGGTGAGAAACCGGGTTGGAACCATGCGCCAAAAGAGCATTTTGAGATTGGCGAAGATCTTGGTTTGATGGATTTTGATGCCGCATCTGCAATGTCAGGTGCGCGTTTTAACGTTCTAAAAGGTGATTTGGCACGGCTTGAACGTGCGCTTGGCCAGTTTATGCTCGACCTTCATATTACCGAAAATGGCTTAACTGAGGTTAATCCACCACTTCTAGTGCGTGATGAGGCTTTGTTTGGTACAGGCCAATTGCCAAAATTTTCAGAAGATTTGTTCAAAACAACAGATGGTAAATGGCTTATCCCAACGGCAGAAGTATCATTGACCAATTTGGTGCGAGAGCAAATAGTTGATCAATCTGATCTACCAATGCGCTTTACAGCCTTAACGCCTTGTTTCCGCTCAGAAGCAGGTTCAGCCGGGCGCGATACACGCGGGATGTTGCGCCAGCATCAGTTTATGAAATGCGAGATGGTATCTGTTACTGATGCTGATAGCTCTATCCAAGAGCTTGAGCGCATGGTTGCATGCGCAGAATTGGTGCTGAGCAAGCTTGGCCTTCACTATCGCGTTGTTACGCTGTGCACGGGCGATATGGGTTTTGGCGCACGAAAAACATATGATATTGAAGTTTGGTTGCCGGGGCAGGATGCTTATCGTGAGATTTCATCATGCTCAGTATGTGGTGATTTCCAAGGCCGCCGGATGAATGCGCGCTATCGCTCCTGCGATGAGAAGGGTACCAATTTTGTTCATACATTAAACGGTTCTGGTGTGGCTGTTGGGCGTTGCCTGATCGCGGTGATGGAAAACTATCTTAATGAAGATGGATCTATCACAATTCCAGATGTTTTATTGTCATATATGGGTGGTATGACCAAGATTGAAAAAAACTAGCTAAATCATTTTTCTATTTGATTTAGTTAAACCATGTTCTGAGAGATTTTTATGCGCATTTTAATTACCAATGATGATGGAATAAACGCAGAAGGTCTTGAGGTGTTGCGCCGTGCTGCGCTTCAGTTTTCAGATGATGTTTGGATTGTAGCGCCTGAAACCAACCAAAGTGGTGTTTCGCATGCTTTGTCTTTAACCCAACCACTTCGTGTACGTGAGGTTGAAGATAAGGTCTTTGCTGTTAATGGAACGCCGACTGATTGCGTCATCATCGCGGTTCGTCAAATTATGGATAAACGACCTGATTTAATTTTGTCAGGGGTCAATGCTGGTCAAAACATCGCTGATCATATCACCTATTCAGGCACTGTTGCCGGCGCTTTAGAGGGTGCGATCTTAGGGATTAAATCTATTGCGTTTAGTCAGGCGCATGACTGGTCCAAGGCAACTCATCCTATTGATTGGTCTGTTTCTGTCCGTAAAATTCCTGAAATTTTGAAAAAGCTTATTGCGGTTGATATGCCGACAAGCACTTTCCTAAATGTCAATTTCCCTATCAAGCTTGCCGATGATAAAGACCAAATTTCAATTTCACGACAAGCGCACCGGATGCACGGTTTAGCTATTGAAGACCGCATCGATGGTGTTGGTCGGCCTTATTATTGGCTTAAATTTGAAGAAACTACCCATGAAGTTTGCGATTCAACTGATATTTCAGCTTTAGAGTTTGGAAAAATATCCATAACTCCTGTAAGAATTGATATGACAGATCACGCAATGATGCAGAAATTGGAACAAGCACTTTTATAGATGATTGATACCGCGACAGAAAAAGAAGGTTTAGCAGCATTACTTCTGCGTCTGCGCGCAATCGGAGTGGATAACAATAGGCTTTTGGGAGCTGTTGAAAGTATACCGCGTAGTGTATTTCTTTCCCCTGATTTAAGAGCAAATGCATATTCAGCTAAAATCATGCCAATTGACTGTGGCGGGTTTTCTGAATCAATTGATGTGCTTGTTCGCATCTTAAATGAGTTGGATGCACAGTCCAATCACAAGGTTTTGGAAATTGGTTGCGGTTCCGGCTATTCAGCGGCAGTGCTTTCCAAGCTGTCTGATCGTGTTTTAACAATCGATCGATATAAGACACATGTGACAAATGCGATTGATCGTTTTGATCATGTGGGTATTACAAATGTAATCGCAAAACAATTAGATGGCTCTAACGGTGTTGAGGGCGAGGGGACGTTTGATCGTATTCTGGTTACAGCAAGCTTTAAAGAAATGCCGCGTCAGTTTGTTGACCATTTGACTTCAAACGGCGTGATGATTGCGCCTATGTCATTGGGTGATGGTCGTGCACGCATAATGCGATTGACAAAAATTGGTTCACGGTTCGAGCGAGAAGATTTGTTTGAGATTCAAGATTCTCCTCTTATTCCCAATTCAGCAGCCGCACTTTGAACCATTTTGTGACATGGTTAAAAAAAATATAGTGATTTTTTCGTAAATTTAACGCCTCAGTAACATTAACGCGCTTTAATACATGAAAGTTGTATTGCGTTAGTGGTGTATGAGTATGAGTAATTTTAAGTTGTCTCAACCGCAAAGGGTTGTTCTTAAGACACTGTCAGCTGTTTTTCTAGCTGGTACAGTTGCGGGTTGTAGCTCTGATTTATCAAGGTTTTCCTACTACCAAGCTGTTAACGGAGATGGTTTAACCACAGCTTCCGTTAAAACGCCGCATGCGGGAAGTTTAGCGCCGGTTGGTGTTGGTACCCAATCATTCCCAGGAGATGCGCGACAGCCTGTACGTAATTCTGTGCAGCAAGTTGCAAGTGCTGCGCCACAGCAAGCCTATCCTGGCGATATCTATTCTCCAGCACAGAATTCGGCTCCGCTATATACAGCGTCTATTCCAACGAACCAGCCAGTTGTAAATCAACCTACAACACGATTGCCGGCAACGCCATTGATGGTGCAAAGACCAGTTGTGACGGCGCCAATTGTTAGTCAGCCTATTGCTGCTGCGGTTCCAGTTATCAAGCAGCCTTTAGAAGCACCAAAGCGTACGCCATTGGTTGATCGTGTGCGCAATGCTTTGGCTCAAAAGAAGAAGCAGTCTTTAGAAAACACAGTGCAGAGCGCCCCTGTGCAAACTGCTGCTGTGCAAAGAATGCCAATCATCAGGCCAATTGCACAGCCAAATGTTGATACGCAGATTGTGACCGGTGCAATTGCATCAAATACTGCTGCGACTAATATCGTACCAATGGCACCAGATCCAATGGTGACGGGTTCTGTACCTAATAAGACAAAGGTAAGCCGCGGTGGATGGTCTACTGCAAATGGTGCGCGTGTAACGCTGCGTGAGGGGGAAACGGTATATAACCTTTCTCGTCGTTATGGTGTGCCAGCAGCAGAAATTCTGGATGCAAACGACATTCGTGATTCGCGCTCACTGAAAGTCGGTCAATCATTGATCATTCCAACTTACGTTTATTCGCAAGCAGCAACAGTGTCTGCACCGGATAATGATCAACTGACGAAAGCTGCATATTCACATAAAGGAAGCCGCACATTGTTCCCTAAAGGGGCTGCAGCGCCTGTGCCTGCAAACCGCATTGATACAGCAATGCTTGCGCCAACAAGTTCAGCGCCAACATCTGCTGTTTCGACATCACCTCTTGATACGTCAAAACCTGTTCGACAGGCAGCACCAAGCACTGCAAACACGATCTCAACTGGTCAGTATACAGTCGCTTCTGGTGATACGTTAAACCGTATTGCCTACAAAAACGGTGTGACTGTTTCAGCGTTGAAAGCCGCAAACAATATCAAAACATCCAATATCCGTATTGGTCAGAAATTGGTCATTCCATCAAAGTCATTTAAATCATTGGCGCCTGATCAAACGACAACGGCATCTGTGACAAAAGCTGAAACTAAGAAAACAGTATCAACGCCTGTGACAGCAAGTACGTCGACTAAAAACGATAAAATCACAGAGACAGCGAAGGTAGATAGTAATATCGCTGCGCCCGCAAAAACGGGCATCAGTAAGCTTCGTTGGCCTGCAAAAGGTCAGATTGCTTCTAGTTTTGGTGGCAAGACAGATGATGGCAAGCGCAATGATGGTTTAGACATCTTAATGCCTGAAGGTTCTGCGATTAAAGCTGCTGAAAATGGCGTTGTGATTTATGCCAGCAATGGTCTTAAAGGTTACGGAAATACGGTACTTGTGCGCCACGATGGCGATATTGTGACTGTTTACGCCCATGCGAAAAGCTTGAACGTCAAGCGTGGTGATAAAGTTCAACGTGGTCAAGTTATTGCGCAGAGCGGGATGACAGGTTCCGCAAAACGTCCGAAACTGCATTTTGAAGTGCGTAAAAATGCGACGCCACAAAATCCAATCACGTTCTTAGAATAATCTCACCCCTCCAGGTGAAAGTCGGTGAGAAAACCTGTCTGTTTCGGCAGGTTTTTTCATATTCTGTCTATGAGTTTATTTGTTGGTTAAGCCGGCCCGCGAGATCTTGTATGAATTGCCAAGCAACACGGCCGGAACGACCGCCTCTTGTCGTTGCCCATGTAAGCGACTGAGCGCGAAGTTCATCACGGTCGATATCAAGCTTAAAGTGATCAGCATAACCAAAGATCATACTCAAATAATCATCTTGCGTGCATTTATGAAAACCAAGCCACAAACCAAATCTATCAGATAGTGAGACTTTTTCTTCCACGGCCTCATGCGGATTGATAGCTGTAGATCCTTCATTTTCCATCATGTCGCGTGGCAATAAGTGACGACGATTAGATGTTGCGTAGAAAATCACATTTTCTGGACGTCCTTCAATGCCGCCATCTAGCGCCGCTTTGAGAGATTTATAAGCGGTGTCATCATGATCAAATGATAAGTCATCGCAAAATAAGATAAAACGATATTTGCTTTCGCGCAAAATGTTTAAAAGTGCCGGAAGTGTATTGATATCTTCGCGATGGATTTCAACAAGTTTTAAATTCGTGCCGTGCTTTGAATTTGTATCCGCATGAACAGATTTAACGAGTGATGATTTACCCATACCGCGTGCGCCCCATAAGAGCGTATTGTTCGCGGGGAGGGCTTGTGCAAACCTTTCAGTGTTCTCGACCAATATGTCGCGAACATGATCAACGCCTTTAATGAGGTTGATTGCGATGCGGTTGGGTTTGCTCACTGGCTGTAAGAAAAGTTGTTCCGGGGACCATACAAAACAGTCCGTCGAATCAAGGTCGTTTTCTTTTGCGGTTTTTGGCGCCAGCGATTGGACCGCTTCGCGCAGCAATTTAATTTCACAAAGCAGTTCATCAACTTTAAAATCATTCATTTATTTGACCTCGAATTCACTTCAAGGCGTTGATTATCAAATTAACTTGCTTTAGCACAGGCGTAATTTACGTTAAGTGCTTGAAAATAGCTATTTGATGATGCCTTTGCCGTTGCAATCACACCATTGGACACTATATTCCGCTCAACAATATTTATAAATTCTAATTTCGGGCGATATGCCTTCAGGGAGCTTGTTTCATGTTTATTTCTCCAGCTTATGCACAATCAGCAGCCGGCGGTGGCGGTGATGTGTTTGGTATTT
This sequence comes from Lentilitoribacter sp., assembly GCA_039986595.1. GTDB lineage: Bacteria > Pseudomonadota > Alphaproteobacteria > Rhizobiales > Rhizobiaceae > Lentilitoribacter. Next base: position 119,774 of record JBDWQJ010000005.1, on the reverse strand, counting down.
TGGTGCCACTATTGTTGATTATGCCAATTTGGTATTTCCTTCTTATTCGTCCGCAACAAAAACAGCGTAAAGCTCATCTTGAGAAAATCACAAATGTACGCCGTGGTGACCAAGTCGTGACTGGCGGTGGTATCATCGGTAAAGTGACAAAAATTGTTGATGGCGACGTTGAGATCGAAATCGAAGTTTCAGATGGATCTAAAATGCGTGTTGTTCGTTCAATGATTGCCGACGTGCGCAGCAAAAGTGAACCAGTAAAAGACAAGAAATAAGTCTTTTTTGTCTTCTTTAATTTCTGAAACTAATCCGAGATAACTATGCTCTACTTTGCCCGTTGGAAAACAACACTCATTTGGATGGCCGTATTTTTAAGCGCTATGATCGCTTTGCCAAATCTGCTCTCTGAAAAACAACTTGAAGCGTTTCCCGACTGGATGCCGAAAAGTCAGGTGACTTTAGGTCTTGATTTGCAAGGTGGTTCGCATCTCTTACTCAGATTAGAACGTAACGGAATTATTGAAGATCGGTTGCAGACAACGCGCGATGATATTCGCCGTCTTTTACGTGCTGAACAGCTTGGATATACTGGCCTTGCAGCTGCGGGCCAGTCCGTTCAGGTCCGTATTCGCAACACCGATGACGTTGATCAAGCCAAACAAGCGCTTAGCGAGCTGTTACAGCCCGTTGATGGTGGCTTGCTTGGTGGTGGTGCCATCCGAGAAATTACACTTGAAGAACCGCAGACGGGGCTTCTTCGTTTGTCTTTGTCCGAAGAGGGTATCGATTATCGTGTATCTTCTGCTGTTGCACAGTCAATTGAGGTTATTCGTAAGCGTGTCGATGAATTAGGTACAACTGAACCTGCCATCCAGCGCCAAGGTTCTGATCGCATCCTTGTTCAAGTGCCAGGTCTTGATGACCCTGAACGTTTGAAAGAACTGTTGGGCCAGACCGCGAAACTTGCATTCCGCATGGTTGATGTGACCATGCCAGTGGAAGAAGCGATTAATGGTCGCCCTCCTGCAACGTCAGAAGTCTTGCCGGGTGTTGAAGGCGGGGATGCACCGTTTTATCTGATCGAGCGCAGTGTGCTCGTATCAGGTGAGAACCTGGTTGACGCGCAGGCGGGATTTTCTCAACAAACCAATGAACCAATTGTGACATTTAGGTTCGATACAAAAGGTGCGCAGCGCTTTGGTGCAGCCACACAAGCAAATGTAGGATTGCCATTTGCTATCGTGCTTGATGATCAAGTGATCTCTGCTCCGCGCATTAATGAACCAATCTTGGGTGGTTCTGGTCAAATTTCTGGTAACTTTTCGGTTGAGGAAGCAAACGATCTTGCCATTTTATTGCGTGCAGGTGCTTTGCCAGCTGAATTGACCATTATCGAAGAGCGTACGGTTGGTCCAAGCCTCGGTGCCGATTCTATTGCGGCTGGTAAGATCGCCGGGATTATCGGTGGTTTGCTTGTGATCGGCTTTATGATCTTAGCCTATGGTATGCTTGGTGTAGTTGCCAATATAGCTTTGATTGCTAATGTGACGATGTTGATGGCGGTCTTAACGCTATTTGGTGCAACGCTCACATTGCCCGGTATTGCCGGGATCGTGCTGACAGTTGGTATGGCAGTGGACTCCAACGTTTTGATCTATGAGCGTATCCGCGAAGAATCACGGGCAGGGCGTAAATTAATACAAGCCATTGAAGCGGGTTTTGCGCGTGCCTTTACAACAATTTTAGATGCGAACATCACCACATTGATTGCCGCTGCAATTTTGTTCTTTGTGGGCACAGGACCGGTTAAAGGTTTTGCCGTTACATTGACAATCGGTATTATCACGACAGTGTTCTCAGCATTTACGCTCACACGTTGGATGATGGCATTTTGGTTTAAGCATAAGCGTCCAAAAGCTTTGCCAGACGGTTTACTTGGTAAGTTGCCACGTGAGTTCAATCTAAAATTCATGAGACTACGTAACTGGGCATTCTTATCGTCTGCTGCAGCGGCTATTGCCTCGGTTGCTTTGTTTGTTGTTGTTGATATGAACTATGGTATCGACTTTAAAGGTGGCTCTATCATTGAGGTTAAGTCTCAAGATGGTCCTGCAGATTTAGGTGATCTTAGAACGCGTATGTCCGAGCTTAATTTGGGTGATGTCCAGGTTCAAGAATTTGGCTCTCCTGAAGAAGTTCTCATTAGAGTACAAGCCCAAGATGGCAGTGAAACAGCTGAACAAAATGTTGTAAAAGTCGTTCGTGCTGAACTCGGAGATGAATATGAATTCCGACGTGTTGAGGTGGTTGGACCAACTGTGTCTGCAGAACTTGCGCGTGATGGGACATTGGCAGTTGCGGGTGCTTTGTTCGCAATTTTGATCTATATTTGGCTCAGATTTGAGTGGCAATTTGCTATTGGTGCGGTGATCGCGACATTCCACGATGTGGTCCTGACAATCGGTATTTTCGTGATATCGGGCGTTGAATTTAACCTCTCCAGTGTCGCGGCGGTTTTAACCATTGTGGGGTACTCGCTCAATGACACCGTGGTGGTCTATGATAGGGTGCGCGAGAATTTGCGACGATACAAAAAACGTCCGCTTGAGAGCCTTTTGGATCTATCCGTTAATCAAATGCTGTCTCGTACGATTTTGACATCGGTGACAACACTTCTGGCATTGATGGCGCTTTACCTATTCGGTGGTGAAGTCATTCAATCGTTCACATTCGCTATGATCTTTGGTGTGTTAATTGGTACTTATTCTTCTACCTTCATCGCAGCGCCAATTCTTATTCTGTTCAACCTTCGTCCGGAAGATTTCCGCAAAGGTTTGGATGAGAAAAAAGAAAAGCGTGATGAAACTGAAGGCACAATGCCAATTAATTTTGACACCTAATGAGTGACGAAAAAGCAAATATCCCAGATGCGGCTTTGCAAATGCGTGAAGCCCATTTTCCCGGCCGGGCACCAATAGATGCCTATGGGAATGGCGGTTTTCGGTTTGCCGATATGTCTCATGTGGGATCTTTGATTTGTCTTCCATCTGGTATCTATGGATGGGATGTTGAGGAAAGTACGGAGCTTTCAGTCGATATGTTCGCAAAAGTGCTTGAAGAAGTGTCAGATTTAGAAGTGTTTTTGCTCGGTACGGGGAAAGATATCCGCATGATGCCGAGCGATTTAAAACAAGTACTGCGTGATGCGCAGGTTTCCAGCGATCCGATGAGTACGGGTGCCGCTGTTCGGACATATAATGTGCTTTTGGCCGAATCGCGTGCGGTTGGTGCAGCTTTTATTGCGGTTTAATCCCTATGACGATAGATGAAAATCTGATCTTTACTCATCTGCGCGAACACGATCGTCATAGATTTTTATCGAGTTTGCTTATGGGCGACGATGTCCGCTTACCTATATCGGTCATATACTCATTTAATGCTGAAATTTCCCGCATACGTGATTTGATCAAAGAACCCTTACCAGGTGAAATCCGCCTGCAATGGTGGCGTGAAGTTACCGCAGAAGCCGCAAGAAAGGATGAAGCATCAGCTAATCCACTTGCATTGGCGGTAAACGAGGTCATTAATCACCATAATATCAACAGAGCCAGCTTTGATGGATATTGTCGATCTCGTATTTTTGATCTTTATGATGATCCAATGCCGGATAAACTGACTTATGAAGGTTATTGTGGTGAAACGGCATCTACATTGCTGCAATGGTCTTGCCAGATCATCGATCCAGACATTTCCAAGATAACGGCAAATGCTTGCGGGCATGCAGGTATTGCACAATCCGTTGCGGGACATTTAGCGTTATTACCGCAACATATATCTCGTGGGCAGGTTTATATTCCAAATGAATTTTTGAAAGAATGTGATATTGATCGTGCACAGTTTTTGTCAGCTAATGATAAAGAGGCTAACGCTAAGGTGCTCAATTTATTTTTAGATTATGGTGAAGAGCACCTTGCAAAGGCGAGGGATGAGATCACAAGATTACCAGATCATATGCGTCAGGCGTTTTTGCCATTAGCATACACAGTGAGAATTTATAAAAAAACACGCAAAATGGGTGCTCAGGCTTGTGCTACTTCTGTAGCGCCGGCAACCTGGTTAAGCCAATGGGACTTGTGGCAGAGCAAAAGAAAAGGCATGATCTGATCAAACTCATGTCGTTTTGAAGCAGATTTGGATTTGTTGCGTGGAAAATCTTGCAAATTACCTTTTTATTGGATCAATCGTTGGAATATCGTTGTTGATCTTGCGGATTAATCGGCGCCGTGATGATGGATTGGTGCGTGATCCGGGCGAAGCATTAGTTGAATTTGGCAATGCGTATCCCGATGAAGCCATTCGCGGCGTGCTTATGGATAAATCAGGTCAAACGACTTTTATGCGTTTGGCAGCTGGTAAAACCGGGCTGACACAAATCGTAGGTAATGCTTGGGTCGTGCGGATCATTGAACCAAATGATGTGCAAGTTGATCTGACAGAGAGTGGAGACGGTTTAGTTCTCAAATTTGGCTACGACAGCATGATTGGTGGAGAATATCAGTTTTTATCGCCTGAAGATGCTGCTGAAGTATCGCTTTGGATATGCGGAAGCTTCGGCCTAAAAATGGCCGAAACTTTGGATGATTTAAAATCAGAAGATTAAATTTTGCTGGTCTCGAGCCACGTTGTACAATCGCGCAATGCACGCGTACATAAGCCTTGTTTTTTAGCAATCCGTTTTTCTTTTCGGCGCCATTTTTTGCCATCCGGTGGTGGAGGGAAATCTTCCTCTGCAAGTGGCGGAAATAGACCAAGATTTACATTCATGGGCTGAAAAGAGCGCTTTTTAGGCTCATGTTCTGAAACAATATGACCACCGGTAATATGATTAGATAATGCGCCAAAGGCTGTCGTGATAGGTGGTAATTCCAATTCAACACCTAGTCGCTCCGCCGCACAATATCGTCCGGTTAATAATCCCATAGCAGCGCTTTCCACATAGCCTTCGCAACCGGTAATTTGGCCAGCGAATCGCAAACCGTTTCGCGATTTTAGCTGCAATGTTTGATCAAGAAGCTCTGGTGAATTGAGGTATGTGTTTCGATGAAGTCCACCAAGACGAGCAAATTCGGCATTTTCTAACCCAGGAATTTTGCGGAGAATGTCAGTTTGAGCGCCATATCGTAGCTTGGTTTGGAACCCAACCATATTATAGAGTGTTCCAAGAGCGTTATCCTGGCGCAATTGCACGACCGCATATGCCTTGATGTCCGGCTGATGGGCGTTTGTTAGCCCCATTGGCTTCATTGGACCATGTCGCAAGGTCTCGCGACCACGTTCTGCCATGACTTCAATAGGTAAACATCCATCAAAATAAGGGGTGCCTTCCCATTCTTTGAAATCTGTCGAATCACCTTCGATCAATGCATCAATAAAATCATTATATTGTTGTTCATCCATCGGGCAGTTGATGTAATCTTTGCCTGTGCCGCCTGGGCCGACTTTATCGTAGCGCGATTGATACCAGCAGATGTCCATATCAATCGTGTCTGTGTGAATTATCGGCGCGATTGCATCAAAAAAAGCTAATGCATCGCTATCAGTCTCGGTTTGAATGGCTTCTGCAAGGCTTGCAGCTGTTAGCGGGCCTGTTGCAATGATGGTTTGATCCCAATCACTTTGCGGTAGCGTGCCAACCTCTTCGCGCTCAATGGTAATGAGCGGGTGTTTTTCCAACTCCTGGGTGACATTTTGCGAAAAACCTTCTCGATCCACTGCAAGTGCACCGCCTGCTGGCACCTGATTCGCATCAGCGCAACGCATGATCAAAGAATTCGCCAAACGCATTTCTGCGTGGAGTACTCCAACGGCATTGTTTTGCGAATCATCGGATCTAAATGAATTAGAGCAGACAAGTTCTGCCAAGCCGTCGGTCTTATGAGCGTCCGTTGGGGTGACAGGTCGCATTTCATGTAAAATCACAGGAATGTCGCGAGAGGCAATTTGCCAAGCAGCTTCAGAACCTGCGAGACCGCCGCCAATAATGTGTACCGGTTTATGTGTAGAGTTTTGTGAATGTGTCATGTTTAGCTCTTTAAGCCAGCAATCTTATTCTGTGAAGAGACTACTGGGACAAAAGTCTCAGTATATATTTGTCAGATGCGTTGAATTGTGAAGAAGACAAAAAATAGCGTTCATTGCGGGAGGAGGTGCAATGAACGCTTTTTTTTTCGACCAACAACTGGGAGGAGGATGTTGCCGGTCACATCGTGCAGCAATGGGAGGAGGATATTGCTGCCGCGAATTAGAATTTTGAATAACGCCCACCTGGGAGGAGGATAGGTGGGCGTCACTTTCAAAGACTGACATATCGGGAGGAGGATGATTTGTCAGTCATCTCGTATCGGCAATGGGAGGAGGATATTGCCGATCCGAATTTAAGAATTACAACTGGCTCGTACGAGCGATTGCGCGAATGTCGTGGCGATTAATGCCAAGATCTGAAAGTTCGCGTGTAGACAAAGCATTTAGTTCATTTACTGTCTTGCGGTAGTCGCGCCAGTTTTTGTATGAATTACGAATGTTCATTTTATATTTTCCTTTACGTTCGTCAGGTGCATCCCTGTGCCTCTGATGATTTGAATATAGTACATTTTTTTAATTTGTGCAGTGCAATATAGGAATAAGAGCTATGCGCAATTTGCATACCTAAAAATGATCCAATTTTATGGGTGTATATTGAATTCAAACGACCAATATTTAAAGGCACTTATAAAGGGTGGTTTTTACCCATATAATAGGTCCAATTCGCGATGTTAGAAATTAATTCGCCTGATGTTCAATTATTATCTCTAACGTGCGTTGACATCTGATTATTTACTGGGTATCAGGCCCTTCGACGCGGGTGTGGCGGAATTGGTAGACGCGCTGGATTTAGGTTCCAGTATCGCAAGATGTGGAAGTTCGAGTCTTCTCACCCGTACCAAGATTTTTTGCTCAGAGCATGGTTTGCACTTTGATGTGTTAATCAAGCTCTGAGTAAACTCGTTTCTCACTATAGTGGGCCTTTTGGATTGTCGGAAAATCCAGCTACATAATTAGATAATTCTCCGGTTTATCATCGGTTTGATAGGAAGTTAAATATGCAAGTAACTGAAACGCTCGTTGAAGGATTGAAGCGCGAACTTAAAGTCGTAATTCCTGCAAAAGACATGGAAGCTCAACTTAATGAGCGTCTTGCAGATGCAAAAGACAAAGTTCGCATTAACGGTTTCCGTCCTGGTAAAGTGCCGATGTCTCATATGAAGAAGACATATGGCAAATCAGTCATGGCGGAACTTGTAAATGAGCTAATCCAAAAACGCCCAACTGAAATCTTGTCAGAACGCGGTGAAAAGTCAGCTACTCAGCCAGACATCACAATGACGGAAGATCAGGATGAAGCTGAAGAAATTCTAGCAGCAAAGAAGGACTTTGAATTTAACATCGCTTACGAAGTGATCCCTGAATTTGATGTTGCTAACTTGTCTAAGCTTGCAGTTACTCGTCAAGTTGTTGAAATTGAAGAGAGCGAAGTTGAAGAGCAAGTCAAACGCGTTGCTTCTAGTGCTGTTACTTACGAGACTAAAAAAGGTAAAGCTGCAAGCGGCGATCGCGTTACTATGGATTACCTTGGTAAGATCGATGACGTTGCATTTGAAGGCGGCGCTGCAGATGATGCACAATTGGTTCTTGGTTCAAACCAGTTTATCCCAGGTTTTGAAGATCAATTGATCGGCGTAAAAGCTGGTGATGAAACAGTTGTTACTGTCAACTTCCCAGAAGATTATCAGGCTGCTGATCTGGCTGGTAAAGAGGCTAAATTTAGCATCACTGTTAAAGAAGTTGCTTCAGCAGGCGAAATCGAAATCAACGATGAACTTGCTAAAAATCTTGGTCTTGATTCAGCTGACAAACTTCGCGAAGTTGTTCGTGAGCAAATCGAAGGTCAATACGGTCAGATCACGCGCCAAAAAGTTAAGCGTCAGATTTTGGATCAAATGGATGAGTTGCACCAGTTTGAAGCTCCTCAGAAACTGATTGATTCTGAGTTTGATAGCATCTGGCGTCAGGTTGAAACGGATCTTGAGCAAAATAACAAAACATTTGCTGATGAAGATACAACAGAAGAAGAAGCTCGTGTTGAGTATAAGGCACTTGCAGAACGCCGTGTTCGTTTGGGTCTTGTTCTTTCTAAAATTGGCGAAACAGCTGATATTGATGTTAGCGAAGATGAGCTACAGCGCGCTTTGTTTGAACAAGTTCGCCAGTTCCCAGGCCAAGAAAAGGAAATCTACGAGTATTTCCAAAAAACACCTGGTGCTGCTCAGTCACTTCGTGCACCTATCTTTGAAGAAAAAACTATTGATCACATCATGACTTTGATCGACATCAAAGATGAAACAGTGAGCAAAGAGCAATTGACTGCAGATGATGAAGCGGAAGCTGCTGCAGAAGAAAAGCCAAAGAAGAAAAAAGCAGCTCCTAAAAAGAAAGCTGCGAAGAAGACTGAAGACGAATAGTCTTTCTAATTCTTGCAAATTTAAAGCCGCTGGATATATCCGGCGGCTTTTTTGTTTGCCTTTGTCATTTGTTTGGCTACCATGTTGATATTGCGGGAGTTATATAGATGATCACGTTAGAATTTTTACTCACATCATTGGTGGTTGTGCTGTTACCAGGAACGGGTGTGATTTATACACTTGCCTACGGCTTAGGGCAGGGATTGCGCGCAAGCATAATTGCTGCATTTGGATGCACCTTAGGAATTATTCCTTCTGCACTGGCTGCAATCATCGGATTATCAGCGATTTTACACACAAGCGCTATCGTGTTTCAAACGGTTAAATTTCTTGGGGTGCTTTATCTGTTTTATATGGCATGGGGACTTTATAAAGACACAGGTCCGTTAAAGCTGCAAAGTCAACAAAAGAAGCTAAAACCGACCAAGATCATAATGGATGGTGCTTTGCTCAATGCGCTTAATCCCAAATTATCACTCTTCTTCTTGGCGTTTTTGCCGCAATTTACGTCCAATACCACTCACGCACCAATTGCTGAACTGACGGTGCTGGCGGTGATCTTTATGCTTATGACGTTTGTCGTCTTTATCATATATGGTGGGTTTGCTTCATTTGCTCGAGATTATGTCATTTCAAAGCCCGATGTGATGAAATGGATCCGGAATTCATTTGCGGCATCATTTGGATTGTTGGGCCTGCGGTTGGCGTTTTCTTCGGATAAATAATCTCAGATTAGCTTTAAGCCTCTAAAGCTTACATGGCCGTCTTTACCGATGATAATATGATCATGCAGCGCAATGCCAAGTGGCTTTGCCGTATCCATAATAAGCTGCGTCATATCAATATCTGCCCGTGAAGGGGTCGGGTCACCTGATGGGTGATTATGTACCAATATAATGGCTGTCGCTGACAGCTCTAACGCGCGTTTGACAACTTCGCGTGGGTAAACAGGGGTATGGTCAACCGTGCCTGTTTGTTGGACCTCATCGGCAATCAGCACATTCTTTTTGTCGAGGAATAAAATGCGAAATTGCTCGCGCTCTTCAAACGCCATCGCAGAATGGCAATAATCGATCACTGCTGTCCAAGATGTTAGCAATTGTTTACCGCGTAATTCGGATTTTAGCGTGCGCTGCGAAATCTGAGCCAATAACTTCAAGTCATGCGCTACATTTTCGCCAATCCCTTTTATCTCTTGCAGACGGGTAACAGGCGCGCCAAAGACTTGTGCTAGGCTGCCAAACTTTTCCAATAATGCTTTTGCAATTGGTTTGGTATCTCTACGAGGGATAAGCCGGAACAGTAGCAATTCGAGCAACTCATAATCTTCGAGCGCATCTCCGCCGTTGGATTTAAAGCGTTGGCGAAGGCGATCGCGATGTCCGTGATAATGTTCGGTTTTAGCTGGTGTTTGCTTTTTTTGAGAAATGACTTGGGTATTTTGTTCAGCGAAGTATAAACGTTCATCAATTTCTGGTTCTTCTAAACCAGTTGGTGTCTTTTTATCGCTGTCACCATTTTCATTCATCAAGTTAATCCAGGTCGGTCCAAGCCTTTATTGGAGAGGGTAAAGATTTCGCAGCCATCTGCCGTTACACCAATTGAATGCTCATATTGCGCGGTTAGCGATCTATCGCGTGTAACCGCTGTCCAACCGTCGGAGAGAACTTTGACATGGGGGCGACCAAGATTGATCATTGGTTCAATTGTGAAAATCATGCCTTCGCGAAGTTCAGGTCCTTGGTCAGGTTCGCCATAATGTAAAATATTTGGCACATCATGGAACATCTGCCCCAAGCCATGGCCACAAAAATCCCGAACAACGGTACATCTTTCCGCTTCTGCATAGGTTTGAATTGCATGCCCGATTGCACCTGTGCGTGCGCCGGGTTTTACAGCTTCAATACCCAGCATGAGGCATTTATGTGTGACTTCCATTAAACGTTCTGCCGCACGCTTGATTTGTCCCACAGGATACATACGACTTGAATCGCCATGCCACCCATCAACAATATACGTCACATCGATATTGACGATATCGCCTTCTTTAAGCGGCTTGTTATTTGGTATGCCATGGCACACTACATGGTTGATTGATGTACAGGATGATTTTGTATAACCGCGATAATTCAAGGTCGCCGGCACAGCATTGTTATCTTTGCCAAATTCAAACACAAACCTATCGATTTCTTCGGTTGTAACCCCGGGTTTAACGATGTCGACAAGTTCATCAAGACACTGTGCGGTTAGTGCGCAGGCTTTACGCATGCCAGCAAAACCAAATTCACCATGAAGTCGGATTTGGCCGGTGTTTTTAATTGGCGCTGATTCAGCTGCAATATAGTTTACCATATCAATTATTCTTTATTTACTCGCGTTTTGAACGTGTTCTTCGTCTAACTCAATGAGAGCTTCAGGCGAGATTCCTTCGTTTGTGATTTTGCACCTAATTGCATAAGCTTCAACCCCTTGTTTCATCGCAAGGTCAAAGTTTTCTGCATATAAGGGGTCTAAATCCCGACAGATTTTCATTTTATCGCAATCATCTCGTTGGATGAGATAGACCATAATGGCTCGATGGCCTTGTTTAACCATTTCCGCCAGCTCCAACAAATGCTTGGCGCCACGCGCAGTTGCGCTATCGGGGAATTCGGCTAGAGGTTTTTCCCTCATAAAGTGAACATTCTTCACTTCCACATATGTTGTTCCGAGTTTCTCGTTGGTTAGCAGGATATCTATCCGGGAGTTTTGGCCATATTTCTGTTCACGCTTTAAGGTTTCATATTCAGAAAGGTTCGATATCATGCCATCCACTATCGCAGCTTCAACCAGCTTATTTGGACGTGATGTGTTAATCCCAACGATCGTCCCGTCGGCTTCAACCAATTCCAGGCTATATTGGTATTTGCGCGTGCCACCTGTGCCATGATCACACATCCATATAGTTGATCCCGGGGTTGTGAGCCCACGCATTGAGCCGGTATTAGGGCAGGAGCCGGTGATCAGTGTGCCGTCTTGCATCTTCGCATCGAAAAGGAAGCGTTTATAGCGTTTGATGAGCTTGCCGCGAACAAGTTTCGGTTCAAAAATCATTATATAGTAGAACTCACATAAGAGCCTGGTGCATTTTCGATGGCTTTGAGCTTCGTGCCGCCGGGTTTGCGCGCTTTGACAGCGCCTTCATCCTGTTGCGCAATCCAATTATGCCAATGCGGCCACCAGGAACCTTGTGTTTCATCTGCCGTTTGTTTCCACTGCTCGAAGGTCTGCTTGGCGCGATCACCCGTCCAATATTGGTATTTGCCAGCAGCTGGCGGATTGACGATACCTGCAATATGGCCTGAACCCGACATGACATATTCTGTTGGTCCGCTGAAATAGCTACAACCAAGATAAACTGATTCTGGTGGTGCAATGTGGTCTTCTTTGGCAGCGATATGCATAACCGGAATTTCAATGTCGCTGACATTGACCGCTTTGCCATCAAGAACCATGCGACCTTGCGATAAATTGTTTTCAAGATAGCAATTGCGCAAGTAAAATGAATGATTGGCCGCTGACATGCGTGTTGAGTCTGAGTTCCAATGCAGCAGATCAAATGGCATTGGGTCTTTGCCTTTCAGGTAATTATTGACCACATAGGGCCAAATAAGATCTGCAGCGCGCAGCATGTTAAATGCAGCGGCCATTTTAGAGCCTTCAAGATAGCCAGTGGCCTTCATATCTTCTTCAAGTGTATCAATATGTTCTTGATCGGCAAAAACCTTAAGATCCCCGGCATGGGTAAAATCAACTTGCGTTGTGAAGAAAGTTGCTGATTTTATCCGCTTGTCATTCTTTTGCGCATGTAGAGCCAATGTTGCGGTGAGCAGTGTACCGCCTACGCAGTAACCGATCGCATTGACTTGTTTCTCACCGGTGGCTTTTTCAATTGTCTCAAGTGCAAAATCGATGCCGAGTTTTGAATAGTCGGTCCAATCCAATTTTGAATGCTGCTCAGTTGGGTTAACCCATGAAATGACGAATACTGTGTGTCCTTGTTCGACAACCCAGCGAATGAATGATTTCTTTTCATTCAGATCGAGGATGTAGAATTTATTGATCCAAGGTGGGCAAATCAGAAGAGGGGTCTTTAAAACCTTCTCAGTTGTTGGTTCATATTGGATGATCTGACAAACATCACTTTGTGCAATCACTTTACCCGGTGAGACTGCTATGTTCTCGCCAAGTTTAAAGGGGGTTGAATCAACCTGTCTAACCTTAAGGTCACCTTTTCCTGCTGCAATATCTTCCGCTAAATTGTGCATGCCGCGCACAAGGTTTTCGCCGTTTGTCGCGACAGTTTCTTTGTAGATCTCAGGATTGGTCAGCGCAAAATTTGTCGGCGAGAGTGCTTGTAAAATTTGGCGAACGTAAAACTCAGCTTTATGCTTTGTGTGATCATCTAAGCCTTCGGTTTGTGCAACTAACCTTTCAGCCCAATCACTTGTGACCCAGTAAGCATTACGTAGTACTTCAAAAAATGGTTGGTTCTGCCAATCGGGATCGGAAAAGCGTCTGTCTTTGCGTGTTGAGAAACTGTCTGTTTCATCCTTGTTTGCCATTTTATTGACGGAATGCGTCCAAAGATCGAAATAGCTTGTGAGGAGGGAGGTTTGTGCTTCAATTGCGCGCTGGGGGTCTTCCATCCAGTATTGACTGACCTTCGACAGCGTTTTGACCATATCGGCTACAGGTTCGGAAGGCTTGTCAACCTTCTCACCCTTCTCACGCGGTTCAACCCATGCGGCGGCAGCTTTACCCAATTGCTCTACCGTTCGCGCTAAATTATACGCCATTTTCTCTGGATCATTGACAACATACGCTTCCAGAGGATTTTTTGTTTCCTGTTCGTCGTCTTTTTTGTCTGTCAATGTGGCGCTCCCGCATAATACCAAGTAATGATAATCAATGCCTTAGTTAGGCAAAGATGTTATCATATGGATGTATATGTAAGTTTTTAATGACTTTTAATGCGTTTGTCATGGTTTCAATGTGAGTTTGGGATGTATAAAGCATGAATAATGATCGGATACGCTTTTTTGTCACAGTCGTGATGGCGTTTGTGTTAACCGGTTGTGTTTCAACGTCGCTGGAAGATGCAGCACCCAGGGCTGCGCCAAACCAACCGACGAATTTAACCGCAATCCCCCAAGAACCACCTGTATCTGAGCCCATCGTGTCAAATGTTACACCACGGGATGTCGCAAGTTCGAACGCTTCAACGAGCGGTAATACGCAAAATAGCAACACCTCTCAAGCCTTGCCAACTGATAATAGCGCTTTGCCAGCCAAGCCTTTAAACGAAGAATTCCCGACGTTCGCGCAGGATAGGCGCGGGGAAACCAATCAGATGACGCCTGAGCAAAAGGCAGCAATTGAAGCACAAATGACAGAATTGCTAATCCAGAGGGAAAAAGACCCTCGAATCAAAGCACGTTACCAAGCACGCCTTGCATATTTGCGTAGATTAGCAAAAACGCACGCATCTGAGACCTCTGCCAAAATTACGCAGTAATCTCAGCTTATGACACCCGTTAACTCAACTAATGCCAATATATTTGGTTTGGCACTTGCTTTTGAGTTTTAGACATAGCAAATCATAAGAAACCAACAAACTACCAAAGAGAGAAAGAAAATGGTTGAATTCCACTCTGTCAAAAGACTGCCGCCTTACGTGTTCGAACAGGTTAACCGCCTGAAAGCGAGTGCACGAGCGGCCGGCGCCGACATTGTGGATTTGGGTATGGGTAATCCAGATTTGCCAACCAACCAATCAATCGTTGATAAATTGTGTGAAGCTGCGCAGGATCCAAGAGCGCATCGCTATTCAACATCTCGCGGTATTCCTGGGCTGCGCCGTGCGCAGGCTAATTATTACAAACGTCGCTTTGGTGTGACCCTTGATCCCGATACGCAAGTTGTTGCAACTTTGGGATCGAAAGAGGGGTTTGCAAATATGGCGCAAGCTATCACAGCCCCCGGTGATGTGATTTTGTGTCCAAACCCAACATATCCAATCCATGCTTTTGGATTTATCATGTCGGGCGGGGTTATTCGCTCGATGGAAGTGACACCGGATGACAGCTTTTTCCCGCATCTAGAGCGCGCCGTTAGACACTCAATTCCAAAACCACTGGCATTGATTTTAAACTATCCAGCAAATCCAACGGCTTGTGTTGCATCCCTTGATTTTTACAAGGATGTGATTGCATTTGCTAAAAAGCACGACATCATTGTTTTATCGGATTTAGCATATTCAGAGATCTATTTTGACGGCAATCCTCCGCCATCAGTGTTGGAAGTTGATGGTGCAATGGATGTTGCTGTTGAATTTACATCGATGTCTAAAACCTTCTCAATGCCAGGCTGGCGTATGGGATTTGCTGTTGGTAATGAACGCCTTATTGGTGCGTTAAGTCGCGTAAAATCTTATCTTGATTATGGTGCGTTTACACCCATTCAAGTTGCTACAACTGCAGCGCTTAACGGTGATGGTTCTGATATTGCTGAAGTTCGCGATACTTATAAGCATCGCCGTGATGTGATGGTGGAATCATTCGGACGAGCAGGGTGGGATGTTACGCCGCCCGCAGCAACGATGTTTGCTTGGACTAAAATTCCAGAACCGTTCACACATCTTGGTTCACTTGAGTTTTCCAAACTACTCGTCGAAAAGGCTGATGTTGCCGTTTCTCCTGGGGTTGGGTTTGGTGAACATGGTGATGAATATGTGCGTATTGCGTTGGTTGAGAACGAGCATCGCATTCGTCAGGCGGCAAGAAATATCAAAAAGTTTTTTGCTGAAGCTGGTGCTGAGGGCAGTGAAGCTGAAAATGTGATTGATCTTAACTCACATCGATAGCTTTGCATATTCCACAAAATGAAGATTGACCTCTGCTTTTTGGCGCATTAAACCTTGGCGCATAGTCAATCTTCTTATTCAAAATAAATTTACATACATTGCACACTGAACGGATATCTCATGTCAAATGGTCTTAAAATTGGTATTGCTGGTCTGGGAACAGTTGGCTCTTCATTGGGTCAACTTTTAGAGACAAAAGCGCATACTTTGACCAAAAGTTGCGGCAAGGATTTAACCGTTACCGCCGTTTGTGCGGCAAACAAAGACAAAGACCGTGGTTTTGATTTATCAAGAGCTGCTTGGTATGATGATGCAGTTGAATTGGCGGCTAATGCAGATATCAACGTTCTTGTTGAGTTAATCGGTGGCGAAGATGGTATCGCTTATGAAGCGGTTAAATCCGCACTTTCTCGCGGTTGTCACGTTGTTACAGCCAATAAAGCGCTTTTGGCCAAACACGGTATGGAATTTGCACAAATTGCCGAGGAAAAAGGCGTAATCTTAAATTATGAAGCTGCCATTGCAGGCGGTATTCCGATTGTAAAAGCCATGCGTGAAGCGCTATCAGGCAACAAGATTTCTCGCGTTTACGGTATCATGAACGGCACATGTAATTATATCCTGACGCGCATGTTGGCAGATAATATGAGCTTTGAAGATTGTCTGGCTGATGCGCAACGGCTCGGATATGCCGAAGCTGATCCGGCGTTTGATATTGAAGGTAATGACACAGCGCATAAACTAGCGCTTTTAACCAGCCTTGCATTTGGTACACAATTGGCAGCCGATGAGATTTATCTTGAGGGTATTACCAATATTACTATCGATGATATTCATGCAGCTGATGAATTGGGCTATCGCATCAAGCTTTTGGGTGTGGCGCAAAAAACTGATACTGGCATTGAGCAACGTGTGCATCCAACCATGGTGCCAACGCATAGTTTGGTTGCGCAGGTGGACAGTGTGACCAATGCTGTTGCCGTTGAAACCGATCTTTTGGGTGAACTTGTCATGTCAGGACCTGGGGCAGGTGGCATGGCAACAGCATCTGCTGTTATTGGCGATCTTGCTGATATTGCTAAAAGCCGTGAGGGTGCTCAACACGCGCCTGTATTTGGTAATCCTGTCAAGGAGTTAGTCGAATATAAGCGCGCTAAAATGCGGGAGCATAAAGGCGGTTATTTCATTCGTTTGTCTGTTGAAGATAAGGCGGGTGTGATCGCAAATATCGCTACACATATGGCTGATCAATCGATCTCATTAAAATCAATTGTACAACGTGCGCAAAATGGTGGCGCGAGCGATAACAAGCAGACCGTGATCTTGGTTACACACGCGACCACAGAACAAGCGGTGCGCGACACGGTCGGCCATATTGAAAATGAAGGTTATCTAACAGCGGCGCCGCAGGTTATCCGCATTGAAGATCCTGAAAAAGTATAGTCTCTAGTACTAGTTTACTTGATGATTTGTTGAGCAAAGGTCAACACTTGCTCTTCAATGCTGCGCCATTGCGCAATTTGGGCTTCTGAAAACCTGTATGTTAAACGCAAGCCTTTACCAATATTGATATCTCGTTGGCAGCCGGCAGAATTAGCCGTATCACCTGGCTTGTTTTGCAAGCATTTGATCACATATGGGCGTTCTTTTGTGATGTTTTCGGTATAGAGGATTTCTCCACTATAAGATGATTGCGGGCTCATTCGGTAAAAAACCAATCCATTTGGCCCTGCATTTGGCGCACCTTGGATGAAATTTCTATAAATTGGCTCAAATCTTGAGGACATATCCACTTGGTTGTTTGAATAGCCAATATCGATGAATATCAGTGAGGAATTCCCCCCTGTATCATTGAACTTGTCTTTTGTTACATCTGTATATCCAGCCATTTCCGGCCATGAGAGATAGAGTTTTATCCCATCAGCCACGCCATTTCGCCTTTGGCTATCAAAGCGAATTGTATTGGCCGCAACATTTAAGGTGTTTTCACCCATAACGATTGAATAAATTTGCCGATCATCTGTATGTCCAGCTTTGACGATAGCGCCACTAAAGTATTTGCCACCTAGATGGATGATCAATGTGACAATCAGCAAAATGGCGACGACAAACGCAACTCGCCAAGCGAATTTAGGTGTGATTAGCGGTTTGTGCGAGGGATTATTCGTCTCATTCATTGCTTGGCATTCAGCGATCGGTCGATAATTGACTTGAAGTGTTTAGAGTTGGATTGTGATCAGAATCAACACTATGATTAGCAGATTATTCAATTTGCTTGTGTTGAGCAATAACAACTCGTCTTCTAACAGAGAGATGGGCAAGGTGGGAGATCAAAATGCCAGTTTATAGTTTAGATGGGATTGAACCGAACTTTCCAGACAAAGGTAGTTACTGGATTGCTGATAATGCGCAAGTGATGGGCAAAGTTACCTTATCTGAAGGTGTTGGGGTTTGGTTTGGCGCTGTTTTGCGCGGTGACAATGAGATGATCAGCATTGGCAAAGACACTAATATCCAAGAGAATTGCATATTGCATACCGATATAGGATTTCCGCTGGATGTGGGCGTGGGTTGCACTGTTGGTCATAATGCGATTTTGCATGGATGTCAGCTTGGCGATAATACGCTGATTGGTATGGGTGCGACTGTATTAAATGGTGCACAGATTGGTAAAAACTGTATTGTTGGTGCAGGGGCTCTCATTACAGAGAATAAGGTTATACCCGATAATTCATTGGTTGTTGGATCGCCGGGCAAGGTTATTCGTCAAATTGATGAACAAACAGAAGCGAAATTGCGTGAGGGTGCGCAAAACTATGTTGATAATGCGATGAGATTTGCAAAAGGTCTTAAGCGGATCGATTAGCCGCTTGAAAATGTGCTGGTCCGCATGGGACAGATGCGGACCAGCAATAACCTGAGCCTTTGTAGGGGGGACGAGGATAAGGTCAGGCTCAGGAAACTGAAATATCCGATATCTTTGTCTGTCAGGGTGCCCCCAAACGTCATCGACAGACTTTTAACTTAATTTGTGGTGCCGACAGCTCCGCTATTGCCGTTGCCAAGTTTCATCCATGCACCGGCATGTTCTGATGATTGGCGTTTGATGAAACGATAGCCTGTTTCATGCCAAAGTCTTACATCGTTGCGAAGATTATCGAGTACATAATCACCATAATCTGTGCGAACTGTCAGAACGGCGTGTCCAGAGCCATCTGGTTGAAGCACAACGGTAATCAGCAGGTCAGCCGGTGAAAACCCAGCTTTCATCAGACTTGCGCGCTTGAGCAGCACATAGTCTTCACAATCACCCACAGTACGTGGATATGACCATACTTCTTCAACACCGTGAATTTGCATGTCTGTTAAAGG
This sequence comes from Lentilitoribacter sp., assembly GCA_039986595.1. GTDB lineage: Bacteria > Pseudomonadota > Alphaproteobacteria > Rhizobiales > Rhizobiaceae > Lentilitoribacter. The sequence goes on along the minus strand of JBDWQJ010000005.1, from coordinate 100,943 downwards.
TTTGATTTTGCGGTTAACATCCGTGTTGATCTTAAGCATCTTGTCCCATGCTTTTCTCGACAGCTGCATTGGCCCTTGGTCCCGGCCGATGACGCTACACTCATTTGGGTTTACTTTACAAAACTCGTAATGCCCAATGGGTGGGTTTGTTTGACTAACTGGACTTAAGAAGTCATGCGCTGCATGTGCGTTACTTAATGAAGCAATTCCAAGTCCTAATAATATTGCACCTGTTTTTAATGTGCTATTGATGTGAACCATTTTCGTTCTCCCCGTTGTGGGAAGGAATATGGCAGCACGTTTTTTACATCAGTGAAATTTTGGTGCTAAAATTCGATGCTAAATATCTGAAAAATAACGATAAATTTTGCATTGTTTCAATGTAAATGCGATTCAAATTTGCATCAAATTGAATGTGTATTTTCAGAAAAATTAGTTAAATTTTTATCGAATTGAACGCAACTCCATATGTCATCGGGAGTTGGATCAAGTAAGATCTGACAAAGAATCGCACTGGGAGTGAATTGCGCGAAGGTAAAAAATTGCGCATGCGGGTTCACATGATCTGCGTGATTAGAAATTTTGATTGAAAATAGGTGCCAAAAAAAAATTAAAAAAAATGATTTTTTTTTAGTTTTCATCATCGATTTGATAAAAAATAGTGCTGGTTCGCTGGTTGTTTAAGCCAAATTGGTAACATTAGAGGCGCATTAAAGTCTGTTTTCGAGCTCTTCAATCGGCTGAATGTTGAGAAATTCGATTGAAATTCCAGTTTCGAAATGACGAATAACGCGACCTTGCATTGAACCAAGCCATAATAAAGTACCTGATTCAGGCTGTACATCAATTTCAAATGCGGCACCAGACACAGACAGATCGATAATGCGAACCGGATATGTACGCCCGTCTTCAAGTCTGATCTCTGAATTCATCTTACGCGGCGCTGCTCGATCGTGACGACGATCTTCTTCCATGCCAAGCTCGTGCTTGTTTGCAAGCCAGGTCAATTGGGCAGCAAGTTTATTTTGTTTGCGAGGCGTTGCATTGATCGCAACTTCGAACCCATCTTTTGCAACTTTGATCACATGCCCTTCAAGGCGACCGATCTGTTCGATATATGCAATTATGCGTTCACCATGGTCAGGTAGATGTGTTGCTTCAAAGAATGCTACAGCAGGTGACATCTTGCTGATAAAGCACTTTTGTTCGGTATAGTCCTCACGCATCATACGACCTTGAAGTTCCACACTTACACTATAAAATGTATTTGCTTCTTCGTTTTCAGTGCCAATATCTCTGCGTGCTGCCGATAGCATATGACTTTCCCAAACTCTTAAATTTGTTTTTTAAACTAAAAGACTATGGTTAATAATGTGTAAGTATTGCCGATATTGATGGATATATTTATGCCAGTTTTTTATTTAATTTTTCAAGCCACCATCGATGACGAATAAATGGCCAACTTGCGTTGCTTCATTTGTTAAATCGGCACCTGTAACAGGCGTGGGAGAACGTCCTAACGCTTTGAAATCAATCGGAATTGTGTCTTTATCGATATGTCTGATAGCTGTTAAAGACATTCCAATAATATGCTTCTTGCTAAGATTAAAATCGCTGCTCAATTGCGAGAGTGATCCAATAACCCTATCAAATTGCCCGTTTTCACTAACAAGAGGGAGCAAAAGCATCTCCAATTTATTTACAGTACCTGATGTAGAAAGCCCATCTGCAGTGACCACAAATGGTAATTGTTCAGATGCACATTGAGCAACAATCGTACTTGGTTTGCGTTCAACACCATTGAGCCAGAGACCGCTAAATGATTTCCCTCGAAGTTCATCACCAAACAAAGCGCAAATATCTCCACCTGCAAGTTTTAGTGACGCAATGTCTGCACTTAGTTCCAACATAAATACCGATGGTAGAATATTGCCAATATAAGCTGGTTCAAACTCATGCCGAGAAGGGGCGGGGTTATCGCCTCTTATTTTATTCCAATACTGAAATAATTCTCTGCTTGTTTGATGTCTCATGTCCATAATACTCAATACATATAAATGTCGTTCGACAAACATATCACAGAATGCCGTTTTTGGCTTAGATATAGGCAGATTTGGCTAAAATCCCGCGCGTTAAGGTTAACAAATGGTTTCGCTTGCTGATTTGCAACGAACGTGACAAAGTCTGTTCAGGCTTCCAATTGGAATACTAGCACCCCAAATTGACCGACTTTTGGTCACCGGCCACGTGAGCTTCTTTAGTGAATTGCTCCGTGGCCTTTTTTTTATCTAAAAATTGCGATAAATAAAAAAAATTGCCTATCCAATTGAAATATCGGAAGTTTTGATGAACGAATTAAACGAAGAGCACCGCGAGCCAGTCCAGTCAAATCCACCGATATTTAATCTGCCCAATGTCATATTGCTTTTTTTATTGATAATGGTTGCTGTTCAGGTTGTCCGTGACATGTTGTTATCCGATGAGCAGAATATTTCGTTGATCATAAATGGTGCTTTTATCCCACAACGTTACTTATTTTCCTTCTCGGATCAGAATTTGGCCTATTTTACAACGCCAATAACCTACTCTTTCTTACATGGGGGATACGGTCATTTGGCTGTAAATAGTCTTTGGCTTGCCGCCTTTGGCGCGGTTGTAGCAAGACGGCTAGGGGCGGTGCGGTTTGTCATCTTCTGGGGTTTATCTGCGATAGCATCTGTAGCATTTTTTGCTGCATTAAATTGGGGGGAGGCAATACCCGTAGTAGGTGCATCTGGGGTTGTGTCCGCTTTAATGGGAGCTGCTGCACGCTTTGCATTTCCCCTCGGTGGCAGGTTTGTGCGCGAAAAAGCACATTTTCTACCGCGTCAATCATTTGCAGATGTGTTGCAAAATAAGACAGTGCTTGTCTATTTGGGTTTTTGGTTTGTTATCAGTCTGTTACCGGCAATTGGATTTGGCGCAACGGGTGAAGCATCCTCAATTGCATGGGAGGCTCATATTGGTGGTTTCTTGTTTGGCTTCTTGTTCTTTGACCTGTTTGACCACAAAGACTGGTAACAGTTGCATATTTGTAAAAAATAGCTGTACACTGTGAGTCTATCGGAAAGGGTGGTTTTCCGAGGTTTAGACATTTCCCTTTTCGTAACGCGCTGCGTGTCAGCGGGACTTTGAGTTGGTTACAAAAATGAGGAGGATGCAATGACTGTTAAACAGATTTTGGATGAAAAGGGCTATAGCGTATCTACTATGGCTGCGACCGAAACAATTGCCGAAGCAATAGATTTTCTTGCTGGCAACAAGTTCGGCGCTGTTGTTGTGTCATCTAAAGGGCAAGAAGTTGCGGGTATTCTCTCCGAGCGCGATATCGTGCGTACAATTTCTGAAAACGGCAAGGATGCAGTTGATTATCCTATTTCTAAGGTCATGACCAAAAACGTTAAAACTTGTAAGGCGACCACCAGTGTGATGGAAGTCATGGAGATCATGACTAAAGGCGGTTTTCGTCATATTCCTATTGTTGATGAGGATAAGTTGATCGGTATCATTTCCATTCGCGATGTGATTAAGCACCGCATGAATGAAGTTGAACGAGAAGCTGAAGAGATCAAAGCTTATATTGGCGCTGGATAATTACTATTAGTCACACACAAGCGTTGGGTTTGACGACCCAATGCCATCTACTTTTCTGTAAAAGCAAGATTTACGTCCTGTGTGGCAGGCAACACCTTCGCCTGTCATAACAACTTCAATGATAACTGCATCTTGATCGCAATCTGTGCGCATAGACACAACTACCTGCAGATTGCCGGAGGTCTCGCCTTTTTTCCATAATTGCTGACGCGATCTTGAATAGTAATGTGCGATGCCTGTTTCAATGGTCAGTGCCAACGCTTCTGCATTCATATGTGCGAGCATGACAATTTGACCGTCATTGGTATCGGTTACAACAGTTGTGACCAAGCCTTTTTCATCAAATTTAGGTGTGAACGGCCCATCCTGCTCGAGCTCTTTTTTATCACGCGATGGGGCTGTGAAATCGATTGTCATAATCTTTAGCTTTTGCCGATTGCGGCCATGAATTTTAATTGCTCTGCTTTGTCGGTACGATACTCACCCGTATAAGAAGATGTAATCGTAACGGATCCCTGTTTTTTTATGCCGCGCATTGCCATGCACATATGCTCAGCCTCAATTAAAACAGCGACACCTTTGGGTTGAAGCGCTTCAGTGATTGATTGTGCAATTTGTTCAGTCATAGATTCTTGCGTTTGTAGACGTTTAGCAAAAATATCTACAACACGAGCAATTTTCGATAAACCAACGACTTTGCCATCTGGTAAATAAGAGACATGAGCCTTGCCGATGATCGGCACCATGTGATGTTCACAATGAGAGAAGAACGGGATATCGCGGATTGTTACAGGACCTGAATAGCCAGAAACCTGTTCAAATGTTCGAGACAGTTCTTCGCTTGGATCCTGCTCATAACCTGCAAACAATTCAAGATAGGCATTAACAACACGTTTTGGCGTGTCAATTAAGCCTTCACGGGAGGGGTTTTCACCCATCCATCTTAAAAGTGTTTGAACAGCAGCTTCAGCTTCTTCGCGAGATGGTTTTTGACCTTCGCCAGGTTCTGTGCTGTTGGCTAGGATATTCTTGACAATCGCGTCCATCGTTAACTCCGAGAACTTAAAATAGTTCGTAATGTTATAACTTAAACAGATTTATTGTAAATAATCATTTTGGTATTTATGTGTTTTGTCTTTCTGACACAAGCCACTATATAATAGGTGTGAGCTGAATTTCGAGTGAATTATTTGGAAATGATATGATAGATAAAGTCTATAATGCGAAGATTTTGGAGTTTGCCGGAAATATCCCACATGTAGGCGCGTTAGAAGACGCCGATGCTGAAGCTATTGCGCATTCAAAACTATGTGGTTCAAAGGTCAAAATCTGGCTCAAGGTTTCAGATGGTAAAGTGTCAAAATTCGGTCATGACGTTAAAGCGTGTGCTTTGGGGCAGGCGACGTCTTCCATTATGGCAAGTCATATCATTGGTTCTACTCCCTTAGAGCTTCGCGATGTTCGTAATCAAATGTGGGCGATGCTCAAAGAAAATGGTACCCCGCCTGAGGGGCGTTTTGAGGACTTGAAATATTTGGAGCCGGTTAAAGAATATCGCGCGCGTCATGCTTCCACTATGTTAACTTTTGATGCAGTGGTAGATGCGCTTGATCAGATTGAACAGGCAAAAGTTGCTGTTTAATATTTATCATGGATAAACCTGATAAGAAAAAATCGTTGTCTCGAAATTGGCAAGGCAGTTGGCGTAAAACGCCAGGTCGTCTTATTGGGCTGGGTATTATTCGTCTTTATCAGCTAACATTATCAGGATTTATCGGCAATTCATGTCGGCACTTACCGACCTGTTCTGAGTATGGATATGAGGCTATCGCGCGCTATGGTCTTTGGACAGGCGGGTGGATGGCAGCTATAAGAATTATCAAATGCGGTCCATTTGGAACGCACGGGCACGATCCTGTTCCAGAGCAATTGTCACAAAAACATAGGTGGTGGTTTCCCTGGCGACGCTGATGTTTGTTATGAACTTTTGTCTTTACCTTGTATCCTCCTCACGTTAAAAGCGGCGAGCTTTAAAAGCTAATATTATCAACCACCCGCATTTGTAGGCGGGACTGGATAAAGGAGCATACACCATGGCAGACGCCATTACTCTCTCATTTCCCGATGGTTCTGAACGCTCATATGAGGCTGGTACAACCGGTCGCGATGTAGCAGAATCAATTTCTAAATCACTTTCTAAAAAGTCTGTTGCGATCGCCATTGATGGAGAATTGCAGGATCTAACAGATCCAATCACATCAGGTGCGCTTGAAATTATTACGCGTACCGATGACCGTGCGCTTGAATTAATCCGACATGATGCTGCACACGTTATGGCCGAAGCCGTGCAGGAATTATATCCTGGTACTCAAGTGACCATTGGTCCTGTTATTGAAAACGGTTTTTTCTACGACTTTGCTAAAGACACACCGTTTACACCTGAAGATTTGCCAAAGATTGAAAAGAAAATGCGCGAAATTATTGCGCGCAATGACAAGTTCACTAAGCAAATCTGGACACGTGAAGAAGCAAAACGCGTGTTTAAAGAAAAAGGTGAAGACTATAAAATTGAATTGATCGATGCGATCCCAGGTGATGAAGATCTCAAGATCTATTACCAAGGTGACTGGTTTGACCTTTGTCGTGGTCCACACATGGCCTCAACGGGCCAAATTGGTAATGCATTTAAATTGATGAAAGTTGCCGGTGCTTATTGGCGCGGTGATTCTGACAATGAAATGCTAACGCGTATTTATGGCACAGCCTGGGCTGACCAAAAGCAACTTGATGCACATCTTCACATGATTGAAGAAGCAGAAAAGCGCGATCATCGTAAGCTTGGTCGCGAAATGGATTTGTTCCACTTCCAAGAAGAAGGTCCTGGTGTTGTGTTCTGGCATGCTAAAGGCTGGCGCATGTTCCAGACTTTGGTCAATTATATGCGCCGTCGTCTTGATGAACATGGATATGATGAGGTTAATGCACCGCAAATCCTAGATAAAGCTTTGTGGGAAACATCAGGTCACTGGGGTTGGTATCGCGAAAACATGTTTGCAACGCAAACAGAAGATGATCGCGTTTTCGCCATTAAACCGATGAACTGTCCGGGTCATGTGCAAATTTTCAAGCATGGTCTTAAGTCTTATCGTGAACTGCCGATCAAGATGGCTGAGTTTGGTAATGTGCACCGTTATGAACCTTCTGGTGCGTTACATGGCTTGATGCGGGTTCGCGGATTTACCCAAGATGATGCGCATGTGTTCTGTACAGAAGAACAAATGACAGCTGAATGTTTGCGCATTAACGATCTTATCTTATCAACCTACGCTGATTTCGGATTTGAAGAGATCACGGTCAAACTATCGACACGTCCTGAAAAACGCGTTGGTAGCGATGAATCTTGGGATCGCGCGGAAGAAGTTATGTCCAAGGTTTTAAAGACCATCGAAGAGACTTCCGATGGTAAGATCAAAACAGGCATACTTGAAGGTGAGGGTGCGTTTTATGGCCCCAAATTTGAGTATACTTTGCGTGATGCGATTGGTCGTGAATGGCAATGCGGTACAACCCAGGTTGATTTCAATTTACCGGAGCGCTTTGGCGCATTCTACATTGATAGCGATTCTGAAAAACGTCAGCCGGTGATGATCCACCGCGCAATTTGTGGATCGATGGAACGTTTCTTGGGTATTCTTATTGAGAGTTATGCTGGGCATATGCCGCTTTGGTTTGCGCCTTTGCAAGTTGTTGTGGCAACGATCACTTCCGAAGCAGAAGAATATGCAATGGACGTTGCAAAGGAATTAAAGGCTGCAGGTTTGCATGTTGATACTGATTTCAGAAATGAAAAAATCAACTACAAGGTTCGCGAACACTCTGTGACAAAGGTTCCTGTCATCATCGTATGTGGTCGTCGTGAAGCTGAAGAACGCACAGTTAATATTCGCCGCTTAGGGAGCCGTGATCAAACACCTATGTCACTTGATGAAGCTGTTTCTTCATTGAAACTTGAGGCTACACCGCCGGATTTGTTAAGAAAGATGGCTGACTAATCAAAGCTAAACAAAACTAGATGATATCCCGCTTGAAGAATAATTCAGGCGGGATTTTTAATTGGCCAGCAGAACTTCAACATCAGAATTTCGTCCGGGCGAGACGTGAAAGTCGAGAGGATATTCAGCATTTTGGTGAAGCGCGATGACGGTGTAATCACCTTCAGAGAGCACTAATCTTGGAAACGCGCCAACCATTTCGCCAATAATATCGCCTGATGAAGAGTAAACCGCCCATGCTGTATCGGCGATGCCTTCGCCACCAACTTTTGAGACCAGTTTAAATGTCACTTCAGCAGCACGATGGTTCATCACAACTTCGGTCAGTTTTCCTTTTTCAACGCGTACATCAGCACGTGTAACGGCGTTTACATCACCGTATTTAGACACGACATGATATGTGCCCTCATTCAAGCGAACTATCAAATTTGGTTTAACAAATTCGAGGATGAGTTGGCGGTCGCTATCGTCAACGGAATCTTGTTCTCCACTGTAAATGGAAAAATTCAAAAGGGTTGGCGAAAGCCGAGTGTTATTCCCAGATGCTGCTTTTAGTATGACCCCGCCTGCGTCAAGAATAAAACGTTGGGGTGGTATTTCAGCATCGGGGGTTACAGATAGCTTTTTTGTAACGCTGGCGCGACCGAATGCGACATGCACAAAATAGTCACCCGGTTCGAAATCAATAGATGTCGATCCACCTTCTGCCGCTGCGATTAAACGTAATTTACCTTCTTCATCGGGGGTTGGATCAAATACGCGCCAGATAAGACCTGTTTGTATTGGCGCGCCTTCATCTTGCAAAACAGCTTCAAGAGCAACAGCAATTGCAGTTGCTGAATTTTGCGCTGGGTTTGTGGACGGTGTGAAATCTTCAAGACCTGGTAGTTGAATGTTGGGTTGTTGCTCGACTGTGAAACCGTTTTGAGCATGCGCGTGCGTGCTGAGCAAAACAGTTAATAATCCTATCCATAACAAGGCTTTAAGTTTTAAAATCATAACCCACACACTTAATGACAACGAGATTTATCTATTAACATCAGAAACCAGTCTAGGGAAATCATATAATTATCAAATAGTGGCTGGAATTGGATCGCAGAGATGATTATGTCAGTGCAATGATGGTGTTACAAAGTTGGGATAGGTGATTTGTTTTACAATACGAATGAAAATGAACATGGACTTGCACATGATCCATTTAAGGCAATTGTCTCCCCAAGACCAATTGGTTGGATTGGAAGCAAGGGCTCAGATGGTAGTTTAAACCTCGCTCCTTATTCATTTTTTAATGCCATAGCAGATAACCCAAAACTTGTGGTTTTTGCCTCTGGTGGCAGAAAAGATAGTGTTCGTAATTGCGAAGAAACAGGCGAGTTTAGCGTTAATATGGTTGGGTTTTCGCAAGTTGACGCCATGAACCAAAGTTCGGCTGCATATGATTATGGTGTGGATGAATTTGAACAATCGGGGCTAACAGCGGGCGATTGCGAGCTTATCAATGCGCCTCTCGTTAAAGGGGCTTACGCCATATTGGAATGTAAGGTCACAGATATCACCAAACCAAATACGCTCAATGGCATCCATTCCAGCGCATATCTGGTGACAGGCCAAGTGGTTGGTATTCATATTCAAGATGGTGTGGTCGTTAATGGACGGCTAGATGCGGATAAAACACAGACCGTTTCTCGACTTGGATACATGGATTATGCGGTGGTTAAAGATGTCTTTGAAGTAAAGCGTCCAAAGCTGTAGGTAAAGATTTGTCGAGTATCTGATCGTTTGGCTGAATATTAATAAACATGATGAACGGATCGTAAACCTTTTGGTGATAGGCTGATGTCTAACTTGGAATAATCGGGTTGGATTGAGTCGCAATAATGATCATTAAAGAATTTTTACAGTGGACAGTAAATTCTGATACGAAATCGCGCGTTATGGCGGTTAGAGCGCTATGTGAAGCGTATATTTCGGGGCAATTTTCAGCAGATGAAATGAAAGCTGCGGAAGGTTCGATGGCACTTTTGCTGGAAGATTTATCTCCTGCTGTTCGTAAAGAAATGGCAGCTGTTTTAGCGCCATCTGTTAACGTTCCAACTATGATTATCAACGCATTGGCTCAAGATCAGATTGACGTAAGTGCGCCAATACTGGCGTTCTCACCTTTGTTAAGTGACAATAGTTTGGTCGATCTCATTGCTCGCGGTGGTTTCGCGCAGCAATTTATCATAGCCAAACGCGATTATTTAAGTGCTTCAGTGTGCGCAGCTCTTGTCGAAGTAGGCGATAAAGAGGCGGTTTTGGCTTTGCTTGATAATCCCAATGCGCATATTGCAAAGCTCTCTATATCGCGTCTTGCAGAACGATTTGGTTATTATGGCCCGATCCGAAGCCAACTTTTAGAACGCTGTGATTTGCCATCTGATACACGCCATAAATTGGTTGAAGAACTAAGCAATACATTTGCAAACAGTCCACTTGTTAGTGCCTTGATGGGCAAAGATCGATTGGTCAATGTCACCAAAGATGCTTGTTTTCATGCAACGATTTCGCTTGCAGAAACAACGCAAGGCGACGATATGCTTGCGCTTGTTGAGCATTTGCGTATTTCTGGCAAGCTTACCCCAGCATTTTTAATGCATGTTCTTACAATCGGAAATGTTGATTTTTTCGCTACGATTATTGAGAAGTTATCGGGTAAATCGATCTCGCGTATTCGCTCGATATTAGGTGATGGACATAACTCTGTTGTCAACGCGCTTTATATGTCCGCTAGCTTAGATGCTGAAATCTGCCCCGTATTTGTGAGCGCAACATTGTTGTGGCGCCAAGCTTCATCGCGTAATCATCATATGTCCGCCGATCAAATCACTGAAAATTTGATGGAAGAATATTATGATGAATTGCATAAAGACACGGCAATTGCTGAATTGTTGATGATGCTTGAAAATATCCAGTTTGCGCAACGTCGTAAGATCGCAAAGCAATTTGCGTTATCTCTTACATCTCAGGTAACACCTGCATCCGAAGCTGCGTAATCTCTCTAGATATCTAAATTATCGACGAATTCTGCATTGTCCTGAATAAATCTAAACCGCGCTTCAGGTTTTGTACCCATCAAATCATCGACAGCCTTATTTGTGGTTTCAACGATAATATCATCGATCTCAATCTTCAAAAGCGTTCGCTTGCCAGGCACCATTGTGGTTTCTTTCAGCTGCGCTGGCAGCATTTCACCCAAGCCTTTAAAGCGGCCGATCTCTACTTTGCCGCGGCCTTTAAATTCTGTTTCCAAAAGCTCGGCTCTATGGGCGTCATCGCGTGCATAAAGTGTTTTTCCGCCTTGTGAAATCCTATACAATGGAGGTACGGCCAAGAACAGATGGCCTTGGCGAACAAGCTCAGGCATTTCTTGATAGAAGAATGTGATCAACAAGGACGCAATATGCGCACCATCCACATCGGCATCAGTCATAATGATGATGCGCTCGTAGCGCAGGTCATTTTCATGATATTTGGTGCGTGTTCCGCAACCTAGCGCTTGAATAAGATCAGCTAATTGCTGGTTTGCTGTAATTTTCTCACGTCCAGCGCTGGCCACGTTCAAAATTTTACCGCGCAGAGGTAATATCGCTTGGTTCTTACGATTTCTCGCCTGTTTGGCCGAACCACCCGCAGAATCACCCTCCACGATGAAAAGTTCAGCGCCCTCGGCAGTGTTTTGGCTACAATCTGCCAATTTGCCCGGAAGGCGAAGTTTGCGAACGGCGGATTTGCGGTTTACTTCTTTTTCTTTGCGGCGGCGCAATCGCTCTTCTGAACGTTCGACAACCCATTCTAAAAGCTTTGCTGCTTCTTGCGGGGAGTCTGCAAGGAAGTGATCAAATGCATCACGTAACCCGTTTTCGACAATGCGCTGCGCTTCAACAGTTGCAAGCTTGTCTTTTGTTTGGCCCACAAATTCTGGTTCGCGAATATAAACTGACAACATGCCGATGGCTGATATCATCACATCATCAGTGGTAATCTGTGCCGCTTTCTTGTTGCCTGTCAGCTCACCATAAGCTTTTAAACCGCGGGTGAGGGCAATACGAAATCCTGCTTCATGCGTTCCGCCATTCCGCGTTGGAATGGTGTTACAGTAAGAATCAACGGAGCTGTCGCCGGCATGCCAAGCAACCGCCCATTCCATTGAGCCGTGACCGCCAGTGCGCTCACTTTTACCTGAGAAAATATCACGGCATACACGATGGTTTTTACCCAATGTGTGCTCAAGATAATCTTTCAAGCCACCTGGATAGTGGAACTTATCTTTCGTCGGAACAGGACCGCCTTCTTTAATAAGCGAAGGTGCGCAGATCCATCTAACTTCCACACCACCAAACAAATAAGCCTTTGATTGTGCCATCTTATAAAGGCGTGCGGGGTCAAACTTTACGTCACTACCAAAGATCTGCTCATCAGCGTGAAACGATACTTTCGTACCGCGACGGTTGTGAACCTCACCGAGTTCTTCGACGCCGCCCTGCGGAAGCCCGCGTGAAAAGCGTTGTCGGTACAGGCGTTTATCGCGCGCAACTTCCACATACATATCATCAGATAGTGCGTTCACCACTGAGATACCTACACCATGTAGACCACCCGATGTTTCGTAGACGGAGCTGTTAAACTTACCGCCCGCGTGCAGCTTTGTTAGCACAACTTCCAAAGTTGATAGCCCTTCATCTGCATATTGCGGATGAATATCGACAGGAATACCGCGACCATTATCAGTGACGGAAATATAGCCATTTTCATCAAGCTCAACCTCGATAAATGTTGCATGTCCGGCAACAGCTTCATCCATTGAGTTATCGATAATCTCAGCAAAAAGATGGTGCAGCGCGTCAACATCGGTGCCACCGATATACATCCCAGGACGCAAACGAACGGGTTCAAGACCTTCTAAAACTTCAATTGCGTTGGCGCCATATTCGCCTTCACCATCAGGTTTTAGTGACGGTTTTTTAGCGCTAGGAGCTTTCGCCGCGACAACTGGTTTCGCTGCCGCTGGCGCTGCAGGTTGTGTTACAGGTGGCGCAGATGATACAGCCTCAGGTGATGCCGGCGCATTTGATACGTCTTTAGAAGCTTTATCGTTGTCTGTAGATTCCGGTCTTGGAGCTGAGCTTCCAAATCCAGAAAATAGATCGTTTGAATCATCCATAAAATGTTGCCGTAATTAACCTGTTCGAATCACTTAAATATCGTCATAATGTAACGAAATAAGGGAGCCTTGTCCGCGTGAACTCATCATTTACAGCTAGTTTTAGGCATTTTTTCTTGTGCGGAGCATTATTATGCATTGCATTAGGTTCACTATTTGTACCTTTGAGTGCGCACGCACTGGAAATTAAACCATTTAAAGACAAGCTGTTTGCCTACCCGCAGATTTTGCAGTCCCAGGATAATGGTGATTTTTTGCTCGTAAAATACGATAAGAGCGTAGATCTTCACGGGCGTGATCAAATCCCTATCCGTAAAGTAAAACAGAAATATGTTAAAACTGGGATGCGCCGGCATACTACGTCGCAAGAGTTTGAGTTTGAAGGCCGGAATATTGAAATCAGCTTTGTTGCGAAAAAAGGCACTCCGAAATTTACTGTACTTTTCATTCATGGTGCAAAGGGTGATCGTCGTCTTGGGATGAAAGATTACACATTCGGTGGTAATTTTAATCGCCTGAAGAATATTGCGCTTCAAAACAATGGGCTTTACCTTACACAAACTGTCAGAGAATTCTCCAAAGAGGGTGTGGAAGACGCTAGAGCGCTTGTGCGATATCTTTACGATATGAAGAAAACGCGCAATATTTTCATAGTGTGTGCATCGATGGGTGGTCAGATTTGTAATAAGATGGCGCATAATCACAACGATGTTGCGCGGTTGAGCGGCATTGTGTTGTTGGGTGCAATACCTGATCGTAACTTGCTCAAATCTCACGCAATTACAGTTGGTTTACCTATTGTGATTGCCCATGGAAATGACGATGTTGTCTACCCTTGGTCTATCCAAAAAGAGATATATAACTCGATCAAACGTCGCGAAGCACGTTATCCAATTCAGCTTGTTTTGTTTGATACTGGGCGTCACGGGACACCTATTCGAATGATTGATTGGCGGCAGACGTTGAATTGGCTGTTTCGTCGTTCTTAAAATGCAATCTATTGGATTAATTGCTTTTTAACTACAAAGCGCGTTAAAATAGACATGTTTCAAGTGTCCGTCGTCATATAAATTGGTACTAGTTTCAGCCTAGATGCATAGAAATATTGCTCACCTTTGTTGTTGATATAGTCCGCCAAATCTTCAGAGATATAGCTGGAGCGGTTATCCGAAAGTAGTCGAGGCTTTTGCACGACACTTGCCTGATCACATCCGGAATCTTCAAGCGCCATGTCCAACAACTCACGACATATGTTGTCCGGTATCTTGTTCCGGACTAACGATGGCATTGGAGCACGATTAAATTGAAATGACAGGAGATCTTGAAATGAATAGACAAGAATTAACTGAAGAATTTAGGCGCGAAGTTGTTCGTTTGGCTGAGACGAGCGGCTTTTTTTGAAGCAGGTTGCGTGTGACTTGGGAATTGGCCTTTCGACGTTAACGCGTTGGAAACAGATTTATTGGGATAGTGAACTGTTACCGGAACCTGATGCTGATTTAAGCAAGAAGTTGCACGGTTACGCAAAGAGAGTGATCAGCTTCTAGCCGAGCGAGAACTTTTAAAAAGGACGACTGCCTTGTTCGCCAAAGATACAAATCGATGATGTTTAAAATAATCGATTTAGGGAAAGCCCAGATATCCCTCACCCGCATGTGTAACTTTGCTTGGCGTGAGCTCAAGTGGGAATTATGCTTGGCGCAACCGCAAGCTATCATGCAAATAGTTGGAGGATAAGATCTATCTCGGACATATCCGCGAATATTTTTAATTATAAAATTAAACATAGGGCTATCCCAGAATGCATGTAGAACTTGTTGAAGATGTTTTATCAATCGGCAAACATAGTGTGGCGCGATTTCCCTTCAGCGGTAAAACCGCCTGCTGGACAGTGAATGTGTGGCAATAGTTTAAAGGCTGTTAAGAAACGACGTTTTAAAAGAACAACGGTAAGCAATATAACCATCCGATAGCTCCCAATATTTTGGATCAGGATTTTAGCTTTGGAAGACCAAACCGAAAATGGGGCTCGGTTATTACTTATTTATGTACCCCTGAGGGAGGGTTGTATCTTGCAATCGTGTGGGACATTTCTTCCCGACGTATTATCGTTTGTACTGTCAGTGAACGGCTCAAGAAAGACCTTGCTATAACAGCCCTTTTAAAATCCATTGCAATACGCCAACCGTAACCGG
This sequence comes from Lentilitoribacter sp., assembly GCA_039986595.1. GTDB lineage: Bacteria > Pseudomonadota > Alphaproteobacteria > Rhizobiales > Rhizobiaceae > Lentilitoribacter. The sequence continues at coordinate 85,860 of JBDWQJ010000005.1, read as the reverse complement.
GATTGATCCATCATTCCGATCGTGACAGCCAGTACTGCTCATATGATTATCGCGATCTACTGAACGAATATGGGACCATTGCTTCAAAGTGCGGTAATGGAAATTGCAATGACAATTCTATGGTAGACCATATTCAAAATCATCAAAAATGAATTGGTCTGGCGAACATCATTCCAAACAAGGAAACAGGCAAACATCGAGCTTGGAAAATATATCGACAGATTCTATAATCCGATATGAAGGTATTAAGCTCTGGGATACAAATCACCAATCAAATTCGAAGCTGAAATGAAATCAAAAAGAGAAAGCCTCCCTACTTATTCAGGGTAAGTTCATTGTTCGCATTGTGAAGGATTTCGTTGAAAGTCAGGTGAAATAATTATCCAAACGTGATTGAATTAGGAGTTTTCCGATTCAGTTTCACCTTCTGTTTCTGCGTCCTCGACCGGTTGTGTCGGGGGCGCTTTTTTAATGTAAGCGTCATAGCAGTCATTTAAGCGAATGCGTTTGTGATTGACCTCAATTGCATCTTTATAAATCTGATAAATTTCTTCAACAGAGAATAAAATAGGGCAGGTTGGGCGCAAGATGATATCTGCGTTCTGCACCGAAGCTGAAATCTCTTGTGTCATTTGCCCCAATGTTCTGCCCGCATCAGCACCGATTTGAACATATTTCGGAGCATTTCTATTCATTAAAAATGGAAACGGGTTTGTGAAATCTAAGGTGAATACCGTCTCAAATTTAACATTATTTTCGGCTTCATACTCATAAATGGAATCGATGGCTTCATCCATTAAATGATACCAAAGAAGCTGGAAGTCTGGTTCTGAGAAAATAATTGATCCTGGCAATACTTCGCTCTTTGATAAATTACCTAATTGCCATTTTCCCTTAATGTAGAACTCTTTCATAGGGGCAACGCGCTCAAGGAAGACGTTCTTTGCAGACACATTGCCTAAAATCCCGAGGTTTTTGTGTTCTAAGCTGTCATATGTCGGTGATACGGCTAGTGTTCTTAAACCCTTATGTGTCATTTTCGTAAATGTGGGCAAAACTGTTGCCATGGCTAATACGATGATGAACATGTTTGGTAATCGTTCGGGCGTCGCGCGGAAAAATAAAATCATTAAAATGACCGGCCAGAGCATTATAAATGCCTGAGAACCTGTATTTTGCGTCTCGTAGAAAATGCCTGCAATCAATACAAAGCCAAGTGCAAAATAGTCATGACTGACAAGGTCTGTAAATTTATGCCAATAAGGCTTGAAGACTGGTGTAGGTTCCTGCCGGCTGCGCTTACCGAAAATATCACTGAAGAACAAAGCTAATATGAGCAAGCCACAGGCAAAAACCACATCCATTCTTTGTGAAAAGACGGTCAGGAATTTGGGCAGCAGCACGGATTGATTTGATTGTGCTAAATCCCAGATGCTTTGTAGGTAGCTTGAGATAATACCTGTTTGATATTCAAGCCCAGCAAGTGCGCCTGCAAAAAGCACAATGGAGGTGATGAGTGAAAAGAGGGTGACGAAACCTGCCAGAAATCCAAAGCCGACAATGATTAATGCTGCCGCAAATGCAGTTACCTTACCTAAGATCAAAGCGGCTCCGCAAATAGCCAGTAATAGCGATTGCATAACCGGGTTACGAATGAAGAACACTGTTGCCGTTGTAACATAAAGCAAGATCGCGCCATGACGATTGTAGTGACCAAAACCATCCACGCCCGGGAATGGGAAGAAATCTACCGTGCCAAATGGAAAGGCTGCGAAGACTAAAAATGGCAGGAGTAGACCGAGTGCTAATCGGAACGATCTACGAGAAACCATCCAGCTGATAATGAGCATTAAAGGCGCTGTGATTAAAAGTTGTGACCAATGGACAACAAAAACCGGATGCCCGTTTGGAAAATAATTATGCACTAGCGTTGCAAGCCAGTAATTAAGCGGACCGACAGGGGTGTTAAAATCAACAGAAGGAAGTTGGCCGAGGTTTATGCGATGAATGGCATCGAAATAGATATTGGTGTCCCAGTACATCGGGCCAATTGGCACAGCAAATTCTAACGTGAGCAGAAAGTACATGCCAGCTAACGGAGCGGCTATGATGATCAATATGACCAGCATGTTGAGCAAGAGTGGCGTTTGTGAACGCACCGGGTCAAATGAATCGTTCGCTGTTAGAAGTTTCATTTTAAAATCCACACCATTTATTGTTCAATTGTCTGAAAAACCGCAAAAGAGACAGTATTCGATTTAATACTAAAGAAAAACCCCTATACGAAAAAACCCCGGTATTGCTACCGGGGTTTCAAATACAAAGCTAAGCTGCAAATTATGCAGAATAGTACATGTCAAACTCAACAGGGTGAGGTGTGTGCTCAAGACGGATAACTTCTTCCATCTTCAATTCGATGTACGCATCGATTTGATCGTCATCAAATACACCGCCAGCTGTTAGGAACTTACGATCTTTGTTAAGTGAGTCTAGCGCTTCGCGCAGTGAACCACAAACAGTTGGGATCTTTTTAAGTTCTTTAGCAGGAAGATCGTAAAGATCTTTATCCATTGGTTTGCCTGGGTGAATTTTGTTTTTGATGCCGTCAAGACCAGCCATAAGCATTGCAGCGAATGCAAGATATGGGTTAGCCATTGGATCAGGGAAACGAACTTCTACGCGTTTTGATTTTGGAGATGAACCAAATGGGATACGACAAGAAGCAGAACGGTTACGTGCAGAATATGCAAGTAGAACTGGCGCTTCGTAGCCTGGAACCAAACGCTTGTAAGAGTTTGTTGATGGGTTTGTGAATGCGTTAAGCGCTTTAGCGTGCTTAATGATACCACCAATGTAGAACAAGCAGTTCTCAGAAAGACCAGCGTATTCATCACCAGCAAAAGTAGGTTTGCCGTCTTTCCAGATTGACTGGTGAACGTGCATGCCTGTGCCGTTATCACCATAAACTGGTTTTGGCATAAATGTTGCTGTTTTGCCGTAGGCATTTGCAACTTGCTGAACAACGTATTTGTAGATCTGAACTTTATCAGCGTTGATTGTCATCTCATCAAACATAACACCGAGTTCGTGTTGAGCTGCAGCCACTTCGTGGTGATGCTTTTCAACTTTAACACCCATTTCCTTCATCACTGTTAGCATTTCAGAACGCATATCTTGCTCTGAATCTACTGGCGGTACTGGGAAGTAACCACCTTTAGTACGCGGACGGTGACCAAGGTTACCAGTCTCGTAATCTGTACCAGTGTTAGTTGGCAATTCAGTTGAATCTAGTTTGAAGCTAGTGTCATATGGGTCTGATGTAAATTTAACATCGTCAAAAACAAAGAATTCAGGTTCTGGACCAACATAGATTGTGTCGCCAACACCAGAAGCTTGCATGTATGCTTCAGCTTTTTTGGCAATTGAGCGTGGGTCACGGTTGTAACCTTCGCCTGTTACAGGATCTAAAATGTCACAAGTGATAGCAATAGTTGATTGCGCAAAAAATGGATCAACATGACATGTTGAACAATCAGGCATCATAACCATGTCTGATTCATTGATTGCTTTCCAGCCTTCAATTGATGAACCATCAAACATGACACCATCTGCGAACATGTCTTCATCAACGACGCTCACGTCCATTGTTACATGCTGCATTTTACCGCGTGGATCTGAAAAACGCAGATCAACGAATTTGATATCTTCTTCTTTAATTTGCTTCAGAATGTCTTTAGCAGTCGTCATTATGGAATTCCCTAAAGTTAGTGATGACGAAAATTTGGCCGCAAGGAAAGCGACCCGTGATTTTTAAAGTGCTTAAACAGCGTCTGGACCAGTTTCACCAGTTCGGATACGAATAACTTCATCCACTTGCGATACAAAAATCTTACCATCGCCAATTCGACCAGTTTGGGCCGCATTTTTGATAGCATCAATTGCCTGTTCTACATTGTCTTCAGCGAGTACGACTTCAACCTTTACCTTAGGTAAAAAATCTACGACGTATTCTGCGCCACGATATAGCTCGGTATGACCTTTTTGACGACCAAAACCTTTAGCTTCAGTGACTGTTATACCTTGCAAGCCGACTTCCTGAAGGGCTTCCTTCACTTCGTCCAGCTTAAAAGGTTTTATAATCGCTTCGATTTTCTTCATGAGAAAATTTTCTCCGCATTTCCCAGTTGCAGCGCACTTTTGCACGCTTCAATTTTTATTAAGCACAAGCCGTGCCAAATTAGTAGACAAAACTAATAATTTTTAAAAAATCAGTAAAAAATAGTCAAAATCGTAAAATTTCGCCGTTAAACCAGCGGAAACGAATCAAGTTTTTCGACAATTACCAAAATTTTGTTCAAAAACGACTACTCTCTCAACATCTACAAAATCTACCGCTTTTATATAGTTGATTAAAAAATAGGCAAAAGATTAAAAAATAACCAATATGTAATTCTTGATGTTTTTAGAAGTGCTCAATACTTAGCCATTCATCATTTTGTTAAAACGCGCTACAATGTCTTTTGATGATACATCTTCGACATTTGTTGCGACATGCCAGGCGTGTCCGAAAGGGTCTCTAATCTTAGCTGATTTATCTCCGTGAAACTGCAGTTTCAATGGAGCTAAGATTTCGCAGCCAGCTTTTATCAAATTGGGCAGCAAGGCATCGACATCATTTACATAAATATTCATCGATATTGGCGAGCCGCCAAGAGAAATCGGAGAATTGATGCCAGAGTCTGGAAATTCGTCGCTGATCATGAGGCGGCAGTCACCGATAAGTATTTCACAATGCATGATAACGCCATCTGGTCCTATGAGGCGAAAGTCTTCTTCCGCATCGAAATGCTCTGAATAAAAGCTTATCGCCTTGTCAGCATTGTTACAGACCAGATAAGACGAGACTTTGCTATACCCTTTGCGCATCATTATTCGTTACTCCGCCGCATCGACAGTTTTTGTGCGTCTATATAAAAGCTCTTTTAGGAAGTGCCCCGTGTAAGACTTCTCAATTTCAGCGACGTCTTCAGGTGTACCAATTGCCACAATATCACCACCGCCATCACCACCTTCAGGGCCGATATCAATAATCCAATCAGCACTTTTGATAACTTCTAGATTATGCTCAATAACCACGACAGAGTTGCCTTGATCGACGAGTTCTTGAAGGACTTCGAGCAATTTTGCGACGTCATGGAAGTGTAGTCCGGTTGTAGGTTCGTCCAATATATATAATGTCTTACCCGTGGAGCGTTTGGATAGTTCTTTGGCGAGCTTAACGCGCTGGGCTTCGCCGCCTGACAATGTGTTGGCCTGCTGGCCAACTTTAATATACCCAAGCCCAACTCTATTGAGCGTTACTAACTTGTCGCGCACCGCAGGCACAGCATCAAAGAACACGCAGCCTTCTTCAACGGTCATATCTAATACATCCGCGATAGATTTGCCTTTAAACGTAACTTCAAGTGTTTCGCGGTTATAGCGTTTGCCGTGACACACATCACAGGTGACATAAACATCCGGTAAGAAGTGCATCTCAATTTTAATGACACCATCACCCTGACAGGCTTCGCATCGTCCACCTTTGACGTTAAATGAAAATCGTCCAGGCTGGTATCCGCGCGTTTTAGCTTCTGGCAATCCTGCGAACCATTCACGAATAGGGGTAAATGCACCTGTATATGTTGCAGGGTTAGAGCGCGGGGTGCGCCCAATTGGTGATTGGTCGATATCGATGACTTTGTCGACAAATTCTAAACCTTCAATCCGATCATGCGGGGCAGGGTTGTCGCGTGCACCCATGATGCGGCGCGCTGCTGCTTTATATAATGTCTCAATCAAGAATGTAGATTTACCACCGCCTGAGACCCCGGTGACTGCTGTAAATACCCCCAATGGAATGGAAGCCGTGATATTTTTTAAGTTATTGGCCGTTGCGCCAACGACCTTTAATTCGCGTTTTTTAACAGGTTTACGGCGTTCAGGACGATTCGGAATTTCAATTTTGCCCGATAGATATTGTCCGGTTAGCGATTTTTTGTTTGCCATAATTTGCTTTGGCGTACCATGAGCGACAATCTCACCGCCATGAATACCCGCTGCAGGACCAATATCAACCACATAATCAGCTGTTAAAACCGCGTCTTCATCATGTTCTACAACAATGACAGTATTGCCGATATCGCGAAGATGGCGAAGCGTATCCAATAGCCGCGCATTATCGCGTTGATGAAGCCCAATCGATGGTTCATCCAAAACGTATAAAACACCTGTTAGTCCAGAGCCAATTTGTGAAGCTAGGCGAATACGTTGGCTTTCCCCACCTGATAAAGTCCCAGAATTGCGTGCCAAGGTTAGGTAATCTAGACCCACGTCATTTAAGAATTTAAGACGCTCGCGGATCTCTTTTAAGATACGTTCGGCAATTTCCATTTGTTTCGACGTGAGTTTCTCCGGCAAGGAGTTAAACCATTCTCCAGCACCACGAATGGACATCTGGCTGACATGGCCTATGTGCTTGTCATCAAGTTTAACCGCAAGCGTTTCTGGTTTTAGGCGAAAACCATTGCAAGACGGGCATGAGGCTTGAGACATATAGCGTTCAATTTCATCACGCGCCCAATTGCTATCAGTTTCGCGCCAACGACGTTCAAGATTGGGAACAATACCTTCAAAATTCTTTGAGGTTTTATATGAGCGCAGGCCATCATCGTAGTTGAATTCGATTTTCTCATTTGTGCCGTTGAGAATTGCTTTTTGTGCCTTATCTGTAAGTTCAAACCAACAATCGCCCATGCGGAAACCGAAGTGCTTTCCGAGCGCTTCTAAAGTTTGCTTATAATAAGGTGACGATGATTTTGACCAAGGCGCAATGGCGCCATCTCTTAATGTTTTGCCTTGGTCTGGAACGATCAAGCTTTCATCAATCTTTTTCTGGCTGCCAAGTCCATCACAAGCGGGGCAGGCGCCAAATGGATTATTGAAGGAAAACAAACGTGGTTCAATTTCAGGAATGGTAAAGCCTGAGACTGGGCAGGCAAATTTTTCAGAAAATACGATACGTTCATGCGTTTCATTTTTTGATTTGTTTTTAGAGCCCGATGCGGTTTCTGATTCAGGTAATGGCTTATCGGCAAATTCTGCAACAGCTAAACCTTCTGACAATCTCAGGCACGTTTCTAAACTATCAGCAAGACGGGCAGCGCTATCAGGCCTGACGACCACGCGGTCGACCACAACATCAATGTCGTGTTTGAACTTTTTATCAAGCTCCGGCACTTCAGCTATTTCATAATATTGACCATCGACTTTAAGGCGCTGATAGCCTTTCTTCATCAATTCGGCCATCTCCTTGCGATATTCACCCTTACGACCTCTGATAAGTGGCGCTAATATATAAAGCCGCGTACCTTCTTCTATCTCTAAAACTCTGTCGACCATCTGGCTGACGGTTTGACTTTCAATTGGAAGGCCGGTTGCAGGTGAATAGGGTACGCCAACGCGGGCAAATAAAAGCCGCATATAATCATAAATTTCAGTTACCGTACCGACGGTTGAGCGGGGGTTACGGCTTGTGGTTTTTTGCTCGATGGAAATTGCTGGTGATAGACCATCGATCTGATCGACATCAGGCTTTTGCATCATTTCCAAGAATTGCCGCGCATAGGCGGATAAACTCTCAACGTAACGACGCTGCCCCTCAGCATAGATTGTATCAAATGCCAGTGATGATTTACCCGAGCCTGAAAGACCCGTCATGACGATTAATTTGTTTCTAGGTAGATCGACATCCACACCTTTTAAATTGTGCTCACGCGCGCCGCGTACTGAAATCGTCTTTAATTCACTCATGGGAAATCCAAAAATTGTACCAATTGAAAATAATGTTCTGTTTTATACCTATTTACGTATCTGTCGAGCATTGGATTGTATTCATCAACATTTGAATTAAGATTTGATTCGCTTGACGAGGGTTTCGACTTTATATAGAACAAATATAGAACAAACTAGATGTTTTTTGTTTGTCTATCAAATTTGATTATGTTTACTGCTTGCGGCATAATTTGTCTGGCTTGCAGAATAATTTGTGTGGCCAGCAGAATAATTTGTGTGGATTGTCGCAGGTATTGAGCATTTATGTGAGACGGCAACATCAGTCTACGATATTGATGTGCAGCAATTACGTATCATTAGAAGGGTTAAGAAATGGCAGGTAGCGTTAATAAGGTTATTTTGGTTGGCAATTTAGGCGCCGATCCAGATGTGAAGCGGACGCAGGACGGCCGCCCGATCGTTAATTTGTCAATCGCAACGTCAGAAAGCTGGCGTGATAAAAACACCGGTGAGCGCCGCGACAAGACAGAATGGCATCGTGTTGTGATCTTCTCAGAAGGGCTTTGCCGTGTCGCAGAGAGCTATCTGAAAAAAGGTTCAAAGGTTTATCTTGAAGGCGCGTTACAAACACGCAAATGGCAAGATCAGAACGGTCAAGATAAGTATTCAACAGAAGTTGTCTTGCAAGGCTTTAACTCAACACTGACGATGCTTGATGGCCGTGGTGACAATCAAGGCGGTGATAATTACGGTGGCGGCGGTGGTAGCTTTGGTGGAAATAATCAAGGCGGCGGAAACTTTGGTGGTAACAACCAAGGTGGCGGCAATATTGGTGGCCAAGGTAATCAAGGTGGCGGAAACTTCTCCAATGATATGGATGATGATATTCCGTTTTGATCGATTTTGATTAAAGGCCTTTGGAGGTGTGATATGCGCTTAGTGCTTGGTGTTGCAATGTTGGTGTTTTTCTCGACTGCAAGTTTTGCAGGTGAGGCAGATGTGACTGGTGTTGTGGTTAAGCAAACGTCTTCAGGGGCTTTTCGTTTTGATGTTACCGTGCTGCATGCAGACGCGGGATGGGATCATTATGCGAATAAATGGGATGTTGTTGCACCCAATGGTGATGTGATTGATACGCGTATCTTGCATCATCCACATGATAATGAGCAGCCGTTCACACGTTCATTAACAACAGATAAGATCCCTAGTGATCTATCGCACGTGATCATTCGGGCTCATGACAGTATTCATGAATATGGTGGCGCGGAAATGAAAGTTGAGCTTCCGCGCTAAGCCAATTTTTACGGCAAGTATTTAGGGTAGGGTGCTTACCCCACCATCCAGATTGAATTTATTCCATCAATGACGAATTGCACTGACAAAGCCGCAAGGATTAAACCCAAAAGCCTTGTTAAGATCATGCGGCCTGTTGCACCCAAAAACTGGTCCAAGCGATCAGCAAGCACCAACGATCCAAATAAAACGATTGTGGCGAGCAATACAACGCCGATGAGGGCAGATGTCATTGCTGCACCGTCAAACGAGCCTGCAAGCAAAATAACAGCAGAAATTGCCCCTGGTCCGGCAATTAACGGTATTGCCATTGGAAAAATGGCCACATTGGCTATGTGATCTTTGGTTACGGCTGTTTCAGCACTCTTTTCGTGACGTTCCTGACGCTTTTCAAAGAGCATCTCGAAAGAGATCCAGAATAGCAATAAGCCACCCGCAATTCTAAACGCACCAAGGCTAATACCCAGTAGATTAAGAATGCCCATGCCGACGATGGTAAACACCGTTAATATTGCAAACGCTAATATACAGGCGCGAATTGCGACCTGAAAACGTTCGGTTCTATTCATATTTGAAGTAAGGCCCAAGAATATCGCAGCCATTCCTGGAGGATCATACATCACAATCATTGTTGTAAATGCACTAATTAATATTTCAAAGGACACAGCGCCGTACCTTTTAAGTTATTCAAAACCAACAAAAAACAGCGTTTTTGATCAGTTTTGCGAAAGTTATGAAAAATAATGCATTCTTTATGGGCTTATCCCCTGAGAAAATGCAACAGAAATTAGCAAGAATGGGTCATTTAGGCTATAAAAGGGAAGTGATTCCAACCAAAATGATCTGTTATAAATTTGACTGACCAAAACACACCAGACGACAGCAACCCGACACCGGGTATTGAGCCAATTTCAATCGTAGAAGAGATGCAACGCTCTTATCTTGATTATGCTATGAGCGTGATCGTAAGTCGTGCGCTTCCCGATGTCCGTGATGGGTTAAAACCTGTTCACAGACGTATCCTTTATGCCATGCATGAAGGCAACTACCATTGGAACCGAAAATATGTGAAATCATCACGTATTGTCGGTGACGTGATGGGTAAATATCACCCTCACGGTGACCAATCTATCTATGATGCAATGGTGCGTATGGCCCAAGATTGGTCCATGAGCGCAATGCTCGTCGATGGACAGGGTAACTTTGGTTCGATTGACGGCGATCCACCAGCTGCGATGCGTTATACAGAATCGCGTTTGGCAAAACTTGCGCATGATCTTTTAGAAGATATCGACAAAGAAACCGTTGATTATCAAGAGACATACGATAATTCAGGTCGGGAACCAGTCGTTGTTCCAGCACGTTTTCCAAATCTTTTGGTCAATGGTGCAGGCGGTATTGCGGTTGGTATGGCGACAAATATTCCGCCGCATAACCTTGTTGAGGTGATCAATGGCTGTATAGCTGTGATGGAAAACCCAGCTATTGAATTGCCGGAACTTATGGAGATTGTTCCTGGGCCAGATTTCCCAACTGGTGGTCATATTCTTGGTCGTGCAGGCATAAAAAGCGCATTTGAAACGGGCCGTGGGTCCGTTATGATGCGCGGTAAGACGCATTTTGAAACAATCCGGAACGATCGCAACGCAATTATCGTGACCGAAGTGCCGTATCAGGTCAACAAAGCGTCAATGATTGAGAAAATGGCCGAATTGGTGCGTGAAAAACGCATTGAAGGCATTTCTGATCTGCGCGATGAATCTGATCGTCAGGGCTACCGTGTTGTTATCGAACTTAAGCGCGATGCTGTGCCTGAGGTCGTGCTCAACCAATTGTTCCGTTACACTCAACTACAAACGTCATTTGGCGTTAATATGGTTGCGCTGAATGGTGGCAAACCAGAACTTTTGAACATTATGGACTTGCTGAAGGCTTTTGTGACCTTCCGCGAAGAAGTTATTTCTCGTCGAACAAAGTTTTTGCTGCGTAAAGTTCGTGATCGTGCGCATGTCTTGGTTGGTTTAGCAATTTCGGTTGCCAATATCGATGAAATTATTGCGCTCATTCGTAAAGCGCCGGATCCTGCGACAGCGCGTGCGCAATTGATGGAGCGTCGTTGGCCAGCCAAAGAAGTTGAATCGCTGATCCTTCTCATCGATGATCCGCGTCACCGTATCAATGAAGATGGCACCTATAATCTTTCAGAAGAGCAAGCGCGCGCAATCCTCGAGCTTCGTTTGGCACGCTTGACCGCTCTTGGCCGTGATGAAATCGGTGATGAGTTGAACACAATTGGCGCCGAGATCAAAGACTATCTTGAGATTTTGAGCTCCCGTGTGCGTATTCAAGGTATTGTTCGTGATGAAATGATCTCAATCCGTGACGAGTTTGGTGTTCCACGCCGAACTGAGATCATGGAAGGTGGTCCTGATATGGATGATGAAGACCTGATCGCCCGTGAAGATATGGTCGTGACAGTCTCGCATGGAGGTTACATCAAGCGTGTGCCTCTTGCAGCTTATCGCGCACAACGTCGTGGCGGTAAGGGTCGTTCTGGCATGTCGACCAAAGATGAGGATTTCGTAACACGTTTGTTCGTCGCAAACACGCACACACCAATGTTGTTCTTCTCGTCTCGCGGCATAGTGTATAAAGAAAAAGTATGGCGTTTGCCGATTGGTAGTCCACAATCTCGTGGTAAAGCTCTGATTAATATGCTTCCTTTGGAAAAAGGTGAGCGCATTACATCTATTATGCCATTGCCAGAGGATGAAGAAAGTTGGACGCAACTCGATGTGATGTTTGCAACAACTGCTGGCACAGTACGACGTAATAAACTCTCAGACTTCGTACAAGTGAACCGCAATGGTAAGATTGCGATGAAGCTTGATGAGAATGATGAGATTTTGAATGTTGAGACGTGTAGCGAATTTGATGATGTGTTGCTGACAACTGCAATGGGTCAATGTATACGCTTCCCGGTTACTGATATTCGCGTTTTTGCAGGTCGTAATTCTGTGGGGGTTCGCGGTATTCGTTTGGCAGAAAAAGATGATCTTATCTCGATGACTATTTTGGGTCATGTGGATGCAGAACCTTGGCAGCGTGCAGCTTATATCAAGCGTGCAATGGCAGAGCGTCGTCTTGATGATGAAGATACTGACGATATTTCAACCGATGATGGCGATGAAATTGTTGGTGAGGGTGAGTTAACCCAAGAGTTCTACGACGAGATGAAAGCGCGTGAGCAATTTGTCTTAACAGTGAGCGCAAAAGGTTACGGCAAACGTTCATCTTCATATGAGTTCCGCACATCGGGCAGGGGTGGTAAAGGTATCCGCGCCACAGATACTGGTAAGACTGCAACGATCGGTAAATTGGTTGCAACATTCCCAGTTGAAGATGATAATCAAATTATGTTGGTTTCAGATGGTGGACAGGTTATTCGCGTTCCGGTTGATGGAATTCGTATGGCTGGACGCGCTACTAAAGGTGTGACAATCTTCTCAACTGCGAAGAATGAGAACGTTGTTTCGGTCGACCGCATTAGCGAACCGAGTGATGATGGCGAAGATGAGATCGATGGTGAAGCAAATGCAGAAGCAGCAGAAAGCACTGCAGCTGCTGTAGTTGAACCGACATCAGATGATGGTGAAAAGGGCGCGTAGATCGCCCTTGCGGAAAGGCCCGGTATGAAAAAGGCATTTTTTGCAGGCTCTTTTGATCCAATGACCAATGGTCACTTGGATGTCTTGCTATCGGCGTTGCGTATTGCGCCTAAATTGATTGTTGGGATCGGTATCAGCGCAAGTAAAAAATCACTTTTCTCGTTTGAAGAGCGTGCTGACATGATCAAACGCTCGATCTATGAGGTTCTACCGGAGCGTGTTGAAGATATTGAAGTAATTTCGTTTTCATCATTGTTGGTCGATGTGGCTCATTTCCATGGGGCGGATGTGATTATCCGTGGACTTCGAGATAGTACCGATTTTGATTATGAAATGCAGATGGTTGGTATGAATGGTCAGATGGCTCCGGATATTCAAACAGTATTCTTGCCAGCATCGCCAAATGTTCGACATATCACGGCCACATTGGTACGCCAAATATCTGCAATGGGTGGTGATACATCACCATTCGTTCCCAAATGTGTCCATGAGGCTTTATCTCAGCTTCATAAGAAAACTAAGTAATTTGCCATCTTGCCTTTATTCGTAAGGTATGCGAGAGCCTTGCGGTGAAAATATAAGGCTGAATTGAATAAGGAATATTCCCAACATGCGCCGATTTATCATATCAATGTGCGTTGCAATTTTTGCAATTTCGACTGCTACCATTGCTCAAGCCGAAGATTTTTTGACCATCCAGCTTAAGTCTGGAGATGTGGTGATTAAACTTCGTCCAGATGTTGCGCCAAAACATGTAGCTCAGATCAAAACGCTGGCTGAAAATGGCGAATATGACAATGTTGCATTTCACCGCGTGATTGAAGGCTTTATGGCTCAAACTGGTGATGTCGAATTTGGTGATATGGAAGACGGTTATACACCTAACAGAGCTGGCACAGGCGGTTCTTCACTGGGAAATATTGATGCTGAGTTTTCTGACGTTCCTTATGATAAAGGTGTCGTCGGTATGGCCCGTTCACAAAATCCAAATTCAGCCAATTCGCAGTTTTTCATCATGTTTGCAGAAGGTCACTTCCTAAATGGTCAATACACTGTTGTTGGCGAAGTGATTTCGGGCATGGAATTTGTCGATGGAATTAAACGTGGCGTAGGACAAAGTGGTTCTGTGCAAGACCCTGATCGCATGATTTCAGTGCGTGTTGGAAAATAATAAAGTTATATAGGAGAGCCTGATGGCCGAAATTAAAGATCCAGAAAACGCCCTAATCTTAGAAACATCTAAGGGTAAAGTTGTTATTGAATTGTTCCCTGATTTGGCACCTGGTCATGTTGGTCGTATCAAAGAACTTGCACGTGATAATTTCTACGATGGCATCGTTTTCCACCGTGTTATCGAAGGCTTTATGGCGCAAACTGGTGATCCAACCGGCACTGGCATGGGTGGTTCTGACAAACCTGATCTTAAAGCTGAGTTTTCAAACATGAACCATGGTCGCGGTACTTGCTCAATGGCTCGCGCACAAAGCCCTGATTCAGCAAACTCTCAATTCTTCATCTGTTTTGATGATGCTGGCTTTCTAAACAAGCAATACACTGTTTGGGGCCAAGTGATTGAAGGCATGGAAAACATTGATCAGATCAAACGCGGTGAACCTGTGCAAGATCCTGATTCAATCGTAACAATGTGTGTTGCAGCGGACGTTTAGTCCATTTTAGAGGACTTTACGAGCTTATGCGCGTAGACTTATTTGATTTTGAACTGCCGGATGAACGGATAGCCCTTCGTCCGGCAGTTCCGCGTGATGCGGCTAAAATGTTGGTTGTTCAGCCATCTAAAGATGGTATGGAACACCAACGTTTCGTTGAAGCTGGTGTGCTTGACTTGGCGAGTTATTTATCGCCCGGTGATGCCATTGTTTTCAATGATACCAAAGTGATACCGGCTCAGTTTGAGGGTAAGCGAATTCGCGGTGAAAACGAAGTCAACGTTTCAGCCACATTGCATATGCGTGCCTCGGGTAATGAGTGGAAAGCATTTATTCGGCCAGGCAAGCGTATTAAGGTTGATGATCAGATTATATTTGCAAATTCTGATGGCGATCACCTTAAAGCCGTTGTTTCTGAAAAGAATGATGGTGGTGAGGTTACTCTTTCTTTTGCATGTTCAGCGCAAGAGTTGGATGAGAAGATTGCGGTAATCGGTAAGATCCCTTTGCCGCCTTATATTGCATCCAAACGCGATGAAGATGCGCAAGACAGCAGCGATTACCAGACAATGTATGCAAAAGACAAAGGCGCGGTTGCAGCGCCAACTGCAGGCTTACATTTCACCGACCGTATTTTTGAAACGCTCAAGGATAAGGGCATCAAGACCCATTTTGTGACTTTGCACGTAGGCGCTGGCACGTTTCTTCCAGTTAAAGCAGATGATACAACCGAGCATAAAATGCATTCAGAGATCGGCTTTGTCAGCGAAGACATTGCCAATAGTTTGAATGAGGTGAAAGCCAATGGTGGTAAGATCGTCAGCGTTGGAACAACATCCTTGAGGCTTTTAGAGAGCGCCACTGATGAAGACGGTAGGGTTAAGCCTTGGTCGGGCCCCACGGATATCTTTATAACGCCGGGGTATAAATTCCGCGCTGTTGATATATTGATGACCAATTTTCACTTACCCAAATCAACTCTGTTTATGTTGGTTTCCGCGTTTTCTGGATTTGATGTAATGCATGGCGCTTATAAGTATGCCATTGAGAACGAATATAGATTTTACTCCTATGGCGATTCAAGTTTATTGTTTCGCGCTGAATGATCAAGGTCGAAGATGAGCCAACAATTTGAATTTAATGTTCTGGCAAAAGATGGTGCTGCGCGCCGTGGCGAAATCACAATGCCGCGCGGAAATGTCCGTACACCCGCATTTATGCCTGTAGGAACCGCTGCGACCGTAAAAGCGATGTATATGGATCAAGTGCGGGATCTCGGCGCTGATATCATCTTGGGAAATACTTACCACCTTATGTTGAGACCTGGTCCAGAGCGCATGGCGCGATTGGGCGGCTTACATGAATTTGCACGTTGGAAACGACCGATCTTGACCGATTCAGGTGGTTTTCAGGTGATGTCGCTCTCCGGATTACGCAAATTGACGGAAAAAGGTGTCGTGTTCCAGTCGCATATTGATGGTTCAAAACACGAGATGTCACCGGAACGTTCTATTGAAATTCAAGGCCTTTTGGGTTCTGATATTCAAATGCAATTGGATGAATGCATTGCGCTGCCGGCGGAAAAGTCTGAGGTAGAGCGTGCAATGGAGTTATCGCTTCGTTGGGCTGAGCGTTGTAAGTCAGCTTTTGGTGATCAGCCAGGTAAAGCCATGTTTGGTATTGTGCAAGGCGGTGATTTTACCGATCTGCGTATCAAATCAGCTGAAGCACTTAAATCGATGGATTTAAAAGGGTACGCGATTGGCGGTTTAGCTGTTGGTGAGCCGCAGGCTGTGATGCTTGAAATGCTCGAAGCAACTTGTCCGGTCCTACCTGCAGAAAAACCACGCTATTTGATGGGTGTTGGAACACCTGAAGATATTTTGCGCTCAGTCGCGCGTGGTGTTGATATGTTTGATTGCGTGATGCCAACGCGGGCAGGGCGTCATGGACAGGCATTTACGCGCTTTGGTAAGATTAATTTTAAAAATGCGCGTCATGCAGAGGATATCCGTCCCATTGATGATCAATCGGATTGCGCTGCATCATCTGACTATTCGCGCGCCTATATCCACCATCTGGTAAAATCCGGCGAAGCGTTGGGTGGTATGCTTTTGACTTGGAATAACCTAGCTTATTATCAATATCTGATGGCCGGAATTCGACAGGCCATTAGTGATGGTTGTTTTGAAGCGTTTGCAATGAAAACCCAGGAAGACTGGGCAAAAGGCGATATTGATCCTGTTTAAGCTGCGAAACTTAATAATGGTTCTTTTTCGCCAAACGGTCTTCCCAGTCGTATGAGGATTTGATGATCTCTTCTAGATCATCGTGCTTTGCTTCCCAATCCGTAAGCGATTTTATCCGCGATGTGTCAGCAGTGATTGAGACAATATCACCTTCACGGCGTGGCGCTTTTTGGATATCAAACTCTTTACCAGCAATTTCGACGACGGTTTTTAAAACGTCCATGACGGAAAAACCTCTGCCGTAACCACAGTTGGCAACCATAGAGCCACCTTCGCCATGCAATTTATCAAGCGCTGCCAAATGGGCATTTACAAGATCGCTGACATGGATGAAATCTCGGATGCAAGTTCCATCTGGTGTGTCGTAATCTGTGCCAAATACGTCAATGTGATCGCGTTTGCCTGCAGCTGTTTCGCAAGCAACTTTGATTAAGCTCATCGCACCTTTGGTCGATTGGCCCGTGCGTCCTTTTGGATCTGCACCTGCCACATTGAAATAACGCAATGCTGAGAAGTTAAAATTATCATGGGCGTCAGATGTATCTTGCAGCATACGCTCTGTCATAAGTTTTGAATGACCATAAGGTGATTGTGGCCGGAGAGCGACATCTTCTTGCACGGGTTTTGTTGATGTTGGTGTGCCATAAACGGCTGCCGTTGATGAAAACACCATAGCTTCAACACCGCATTCCAACGCTGTTTGGATAAGGCCTTGAGAATTCACGGTGTTATTTTTGTAATATGCGAGCGGATTTGCAATTGATTCTGGAACTGAAATAGAGCCGGCAAAATGAACGATCGCATCAATCTTATGTTCTTTGATGATTTTTGCTACGCTATCGCGGTCTGCAATATCAACCTCATAAAACGGAACTTCAGGTGGGATAGCCCAACGGAAACCGCTGGATAACCTATCGACGATGACCGGCGTTTCCCCGCGGTCAAGTAATGCCCACATCATGTGGCTTCCAATGTAACCGGCACCTCCAGTTATCATAATAGGCATTGTAACGCTCCAAACTTAATTTCATAGTTGTGCGCAATATAAGTTCTAGTTCTAAACGCTGATTTAAAGGGCGAAGCGAAAGTTATGCTATGATGAATAAGGCGTTAATTTTCAAACTCTGATGTGGTTTACGAAGAGCGATTGAATTACAAGGTTGCTTGTTCGATGCGATGTGCTTAATACATTTGCTTGCGGATTAAATGGGCGTTTTTAACAAAAAGGTGTTTGCTGCGGTGATAGATAGCAAAATGATTGATGTCTCAGACGAAGATATTTTGAAAATATGCCGAGATGCCATCGTCTCAGAAGCGAATGCATTGTTGGATTTCAGTAAGAAAATCGACGATAAAATATTAAAATCGCTCCATTTGATTAAGAACTCCAACGGTCCTTTAGTCGTTGTTGGAATAGGCAAATCTGGCCTTGTGGCGCGTAAAATTTCCTCTTCTTTTTCATCAATTGGTCAGCCTTCTCTGTTCTTACATGCGGCAGAAGCTAGCCATGGTGATTTGGGGCAAATCAGTAAAGATAGCGTTGTGTTGGCGCTGTCAAATTCGGGTGAAACCTCAGAGCTGTTTCAGGTCATGAGTTTTTGTTTAGAATATGATATTCCGATTATCTCAATTACCGCAAATGAAGATAGCACTTTGGCAAAAAGTTCTGAAATTGCGATAACCTACGGTAAGCTTGAAGAAGTGTGTCCCAATGGATTGGCACCAACGACCACGACGACATTAAGCCTTGCGATTGGTGATGCGCTTGTGGTGGGATTGATCAATATGATTGGTTCTGAGCCGGAAGATTTTCATAAATATCATCCTGGTGGAAAGCTTGGTGCTAAATTCTTAAAAGTTGCAGACCTTATGCATGTTGATGGTGCATTGCCGATTGTCGCGCTGGATACGCCAATGTCTGAGGTTGTCATCACAATCTCTGAAAAGTCGCTTGGTATGGCTGTTGTTATTGAAAATGGTAAAATTCATGGCGTGATTTCTGATGGTGATTTACGTCGTAATGCGAAGAATTTGTGGAACTTGAATGCATCACAAGTGTGTTCGGTAAATCCCATCACAGTAAATGCAGCGCAATATGCGACCCAAGCGCTTCAACTTATGAATAGTCGCGAAATTACATGCTGTATTGTCGCCAATGAAGATAACGAACTTAGCGGTGTTCTTCATATTCACGATTGTTTGCGCGCTGGAGTGACCTCTTGAAAACCACAATTTTAATTCCTGCTCGCTACGCTTCAACGCGATATCCGGGCAAGCCACTTGTGGAGCTTAAGGGTTCAGACGGTGTGTCAAAAACCTTAATCCAACGTTCATGGGAAACCGCCAAAGCTGTTTCCAACGTCGAAAGTGTTTTTGTTGCAACAGATGATGAACGTATCAAAGATCATGTTGAAGGGTTTGGCGGACAAGTCATCATGACCAGCGAGACCTGCGCAAATGGCACTGAGCGCTGCGCAGATGCATTGCAATATTTCGATGAAACACCAGACTTAATCGTGAACTTACAGGGCGATGCGCCCCTGACCCCTCACTGGTTTGTTGAAGATCTTATTGAAAAAATGGCGAGTGATCAGAGTTTCAGCGTTGCAACACCTGTTTTGCGATGTGATCAGGAAACATTTGATAACTTTAAAAGTGATCGCGCAGCTGGTCGCGTTGGTGGTACGACAGCGGTTTTTGATCAAAGCGGCAAAGCGCTTTATTTCTCAAAAGAAGTGATCCCATTTGTTCCGGAAGGAAAGCCGCAGGCACAAGTACCGGTTTTCCATCATGTTGGTGTTTATGCTTATCGTCCAAATGCGCTGGCGCAATATATGACGTGGCCCGAAGGTGTTCTGGAGCGTAATGAGGGTCTTGAGCAATTGAGATTTTTAGAAAATGGTGAAAGTGTTGCCTGCGTTGAAGTTGACGCAAAGGGCAGAGTGTTTTGGGAACTTAATAATCCCATCGATGTCGCGCGTATTGAGAGCGTCTTATAGGAAAGCGTTTATAAAAGGTATTTTATGACAAATTCAGTAAAGCAATTTAAAATTGGTGATATCGAAATTGGAACTGGATTGCCGTTTTCGATATTAGCCGGTCCCTGTCAGATTGAGGGCTTGGATCATGCGCTCTTTATGGCTGAAAAAATCGCTGCAGCTTGCGAAGAAGCCAACGTAAAATTCATCTATAAATCCAGCTTTGATAAGGCCAACCGTTCATCAGTTTCATCCCAGCGTGGGGTTGGCATTGATGAAGGCTTGGAGATTTTAGCTAAGGTTAAGTCTGAATTTGGTTGCCCAGTGGTAACTGACATCCACGATCAATACCAATGTGATAAAACAGCAGAAGTTGCAGATATTTTGCAGATCCCGGCGTTTTTGTGCCGCCAAACAGATTTACTATTGGCTGCGGGTAAAACAGGCGCTGCCATCAATGTCAAAAAGGGGCAGTTTTTAGCCCCATGGGACATGAAAAACGTTGCTGAGAAAATTGCGTCAACGGGTAATGAGCGCATCATGCTGTGTGAGCGTGGGACGAGCTTTGGTTATAACACGCTTGTTTCGGACTTCAGAGGATTGCCGATTATGGCTGAAACTGGTTATCCGGTGGTGTTTGATGCAACACATAGTGTGCAGCAGCCTGGTGGTCTTGGCGCCACAACAGGTGGAGATCGTCGGATGGTTCCTGTTCTAGCAAGAGCCGCAGTTGCTGTTGGCTGTGCTGCATTATTTATTGAGACTCACCAAGATCCTGATAATGCGCCATCAGATGGCCCCAATATGGTGCCAATTGATGAGTTGTCGGGCTTGTTGACGCAGTTGAAAGCTGTTGAAGCGGCTGTTTTGTAAAAATAATGGTTATCTTACGTAATCGATATTTGACATTCCGACAAAACAGGCATTGACTGACTTTAGGGCAGTTTATGCTGGGTAGTAGGGTTTTGTTTACTACGTTGTGAGCATACTACTGTTGCGTAAACTGTAATTAGGTTGGGTTGTGGCTGACGAAATCCAAATCGACCTCGAGCTGCTTAGGCAGACTGAGTTTCAAGAAAAGCTTTTAGCAATTGCTTGTAAAGCTGGTGCAGCCATTATGGAAGTTTACAGCCAACCCTCTCCAGATGTTGCGTTAAAATCTGATAATTCGCCTGTTACTAAAGCGGATCTTGCTGCCAATGAGATCATTGAAGAAAGCTTAGCAGAGTTAACGCCTGGCATTCTTGTTGTTTCAGAGGAAAATCTGTCCCATTTAAAATCCGTCTCGTGCAATTCGGTATATTGGTTGGTCGATCCACTTGATGGCACGCGTGAATTTATTAAAAAGAACGGTCAGTTTACTGTCAATATTGCTCTAATTGTCAAAGGTGAACCGGCGTTTGGTGTGGTATATGTACCAGTTCAAGACGCGTGTTATTGGGGTGGAGAGAATATCGGTGCATGGCGCAAAACTGCCGGCGAGGTGACTGAAATTCATGTTTCGACATGCAATATGCCGCCGCGTATTGTGGCAAGTCCCAACTATATAAATGACGAAACCAATGCGTTTTTAAATCACTTTAGTGATTATAAAATCCATCATGCGGGTAGTTCAGTTAAAATCTGCATGGTTGCAGAAGGTAGCGCTGATTTTTATCCAAGATTCGCACCAACAAATGAATGGGATACTGCGGCCGCAGATGCTGTGTTGCGTGGAGCGGGGGGCGTTCTTGCGCAATTTGATGGGACACCATTGCGCTATTGTAAAGAGCAAACGCTAAATCCAAACTTCATTGGTGCAAACCGAAAAGATCCAATTTTTCGCAGTGAATAGTCTGATCTGATTTCGAGTATAATCATTTATTTTCAATAGCTTATTTATATATCGTGCTGTGAAATTAGTGCTGCATTTATATGCTGTATGCCGTTTTTCGGTGAATAACTTTAGACATAATTGCCGAATATGTTCAATTGCGAAATAAAATTGATACACCATTGATTTGTATTTAGTCTGCTGTTATTGATGGCTAACAATTTATTGGGGATTGTATTTATGTTTCAAATGAACAGTTTTCAGCCAACAGCTGACAATAGTCGAAAATTTAGACAGGCTTTAGGCCGATTTGGCACAGGTGTTACCGTTGTGACAACGTCAACAGATGATGGTCCGCTTGGAATGACAGCCAATAGCTTTTCGTCTGTTTCTATGGATCCACCGCTGGTTTTGTGGTCTCCATCAAAATTCTCAAAGCGCTATCCGCATTTTGAGCGTTCCAGTCATTTCGCAATTCATGTTTTGACCGAAGATCAGGCGGAAATTTGTAATGGCTTTGCAAAAGCGTCCAACGCATTTGACGGCTTAAACTGGCATTATAATGACGCACGCACACCACTTATTGATGGTTGTTTAGCGCGATTTGAATGCCGGAAATCCGCTTGTCATGAAGGTGGTGATCATATGATTATGGTCGGTGAAGTTGAGCGTGCCGCATTATCTGATGGTTCACCACTTATGTTTTTCGGTGGTAAATTGGGAAGTTTTGGTTGCTTTGAGCAGGCGAGTTAAGCCTGTTTAATTGCTTCTCCAAAGAAGATGAGCGTGCAGTCTTCATCGATTACGTGAAACTCTCTCTGACCGTAATCTTGATTAAACGGCGCTCGAACCCGCCCGTGGGGCAGGGTTGAAAGATCAACTTTTAAACTTTCATAAAGCGCATCAATGTCTGTTACGTCAATGTAGAACGAATTTTGGCGATTTGGGTCTGACAAATCAACGTTATCATCCACCTCCACAATTCTAATTGCAATTTGATCATGTCTTAAAAACGCATAATTATCAGCTTTAAACGTGCAGTCAAAGTTCAAATAACCTGTATAGAAATCAACTGCTTTTTCGAGTGATGTAACAGGAACAAATGGCGTTATCTGATGCAAAGTTGGCATGATTGTCTCCGTTATCTACTTTTGTCGATGATGGCTTTAATCCGTTCGTCAGGCGCAGGGTGTGTGGACAACCATTCAGGACCATCTTCGCAATCTTCGCACTTTTTGGTTAGCCTTCTCAAGATATTAGCTAAATAGCTAGGATCGTGGCCTCCGGCTTTTAAAAGCTCTATCGCAAACTCATCAGATTCTGTTTCAAACTCTCGTGATGCGCTGAGTTGGAATACAACCGCTGCTTGACTGACGACTTCTTGAGATAAATCTATTCCGCCGCCACCAATCATCGTAAACATTGCATAAAGTCCCATGGCTTCATAGATCTGGCGCAAACTATGCTGGTGGCGCACATGACCAATCTCGTGGGCAAGAACTGCGATGATCTCGTCATCGTTTTCCGATAATTGGACGAATTGATCTGTCGCGATGACAGTGCCGCCTGGCAGCGCAAACGCGTTGGCACCAACCGAGCCGCCGTCGCGGAACAATAATTGCATATTATTAATATGCGGGTAGTTGAGTTCTTGAGCGAGTAAAACCAAATCTTCAAATTGTTCAGTGAGCGATTGTTGGCGCTCAAGTGGCAGCTTACTTTGGCGAAGCATAACACTATCAATGGTCTCTAAAGCCGAAGAATCAATTGTTTGTGCGACAATGTCAGGTGTTACAAAAGCTGCAATTCGTGCGCCAACTGGCAAACCATATTTAAAAAACAAAAAGACCGCTAAAACTGTTGCGATGACTAAGAAAATCAGCGGTTTACGCCATTGATCTAAACTGTCAGATAGTTTTGCAATCCAGGAAATTCTATTCGAGAATAGTGCATCAATACTGTCATTATCAGGTGTTTCGAAAACCACGCCATCTTGAAATGTTATTCGACGAGGAATTGAGCCCAATCGGTCTGTTATTTCAGAAATATCTGACTGCTCATAGATCTTGTCATGGGTCTCGCCAAACGCAATTGTACCATCATCTTGACAATGCATTGTACAATTGGTGCTCTGGGAGCTAATTGTGGTGAAGATACGACCGTTGATTTTATACATTTTTATCTAGCCTATAGCCCAAAATCAATTCCATCTAAATCCATATATTCAGATGATGCAACATTACCTTCGCTGCGTTCGCGATCAACAAATTCATCCAATGAACCTTCTGGCTGGATGAAGAAATGCGCTGCAAGATATTTCATTTTCCGCACATGTGCCCAGGGCGCCATCAAACCAAGTGTAAGAAGTGTTACAAAAAGGTTTGAAATTAAAATCCAAGCATATTTGGGCACTTCTACATTTGATCCAAATTTGTGTTTTCCATCCAATGTTAGGTGGTTAATTGCAAGGTTAAAAGATCTTACGCTGTAATAGATATAGGGCAAAATGAACGTGAAGATCATGGCTAAATAAAGAACGACGATAAATGGTAGGAAGACGAATATATTCGCTGGGTCTGAGAATATTTCTTCATCAAGAGATTCAATTACCGCAAATATGCCTGTTGTTCCGGCGACAACAAGACCAATCGCGAGAAGCGAACCGAACAGCAATAAAGCTGAGATGAGCAAAGCTTTGTATAATGGCTTAAGTGAAAAATGGGTATTAAATTTCGCCTCACCAAAGCTGTGATTTGAATAAATGTATTTTGCTTGTTGCTGGGTTGATAGGGGCAGTAAAAGCCCTAAGGATAAAAAGCCAACAAATGGTAATATCACGAGCGATAAAAGCGCTTTCCAATAGCTACCTTCAAAGCCAAATCGCACATTGCGGTAGCTGGTCATGCGGGCGTTAAAGGACAATCCCTTATTGATCAGCCAAGGCAGCACGATCGCCAGTAATAAAGTCAGTCCACCGGCAACTTCAGGTGCAAGATTTGCAGTTAGGTTGTAAGCCACAAATAACACAAAAACGATGATGCGACCTTTAAGGATGGAGACGGGATTGGCGTGATATTCAAAATTATGACCCGCAACCCAAGTATTGCCGTTAAAGTATCTTTTGCGGCGAACCTTTGCCCAAGCTGAATAAATCCCCAAAGTGAGGATACTCAGCAGGATATTGACAATCCAAATGCCAAAATACTCTTTTGCGGTTCCGGTGAATTTCACATCTAAAATTTGATTTTGTGCCAAATCAGGACCTTGGTTTTGTGCGCCCAAATTGTCGGATGTTGGTTGATCACTCACTTAAAATACCCCACATAGTTTGAACGCGCTTATAAATTGATGTTGGCTTGGGGACAACTGCCGAAAACGATTATGTTTTGCTTTAAATAAGCTTCGCGAATGGCGAATCATTTAAACAGAATTGGTGAATTTAATAGATTTATTCAAAACGAAAGATATTTGCGCGGGGAATTTAGCGTTATGTTTACGGTAAACCCTCGTATTTTGCGATCTTGTTAAAAGTCTTGCGTGATTTTTACCTGCCGTTAACAAGGTATCAGTCACAAGTAAGTGTTTATTTCGATATGTCGTCTTGAAGCGCAAGATATAAAGAACATATCTATAGATGACGAAAATACACCCAGATTTTTGGGCAGATAGAAGAACAGGGGCCGAGGATGGCAAATACAGTTGATACAGCAATGGCACTTGTGCCGATGGTCGTTGAGCAAACGAACCGTGGCGAGCGCTCATATGATATTTTCTCAAGATTGCTGAAAGAACGCATCATTTTTATTACAGGCCCAGTTGAAGACCAAATGGCGACATTGGTATGTGCGCAGCTTCTTTTCCTTGAAGCTGAAAACCCTAAAAAGGAAATCGCACTTTACATCAACTCTCCAGGTGGTGTGGTAACTGCTGGTATGGCAATTTACGATACGATGCAGTTTATTAAACCGGCGGTTTCAACGTTGTGTACAGGGCAAGCTGCATCGATGGGTTCATTGTTGTTATGTGCAGGTCACAAAGATATGCGGTTTGCAACGCCAAATGCGCGCATCATGGTGCATCAGCCTTCTGGCGGTTTCCAAGGGCAGGCATCTGACATTGAACGTCATGCGCAAGATATTTTGAAAATGAAGCGTCGCCTGAACGAAGTTTATGTTGAGCATACTGGCCAGGACTATGAGACAATTGAGCAAACGCTTGATCGTGATCATTTCATGGATGCAGAAGAGGCTCAAAGCTTTGGTTTGGTTGATCGTGTGATCTCTTCACGCGCAGCGATGGAAGGCGAAGCTTCCGAAGAATAGGTTGAAAACACTGATTTATACGGGGTTTCTGTCAAAATTAATAATAAGTATTAAGCTTATTTTGATGGAATCACCGTTAGTGTTGATCAATCTTACAGATATGATTGCAGTTTTTTCTAAAAAAGGCTTGAATATCTAGGTAATTGCAAATCAAATTGATTCTGGAGAGAGGTCCAGAAACCAATTTGAAGCTATGTTGGCCGCAAATTAGCGGGAAGGAATACAATATGAGCAAAGTTAGTGGAAGCAATGGTGGTGATTCAAAGAATACGCTCTACTGTTCTTTTTGTGGGAAAAGCCAGCATGAGGTTCGCAAACTCATAGCAGGACCTACAGTTTTCATTTGCGATGAATGTGTTGAGCTGTGTACGGACATTATTCGAGAAGAGAATAAGTCTTCAATGGTCAAATCCAGCGAAGGTGTTCCAACTCCGCAAGAAATTATGGAAACACTGGATGAATATGTGATTGGCCAGTCAAAAGCCAAGCGCGTTTTGGCTGTTGCGGTTCATAACCATTACAAGCGACTTTCACATGCAACAACGAATGGTAACGAAATTGAATTGGCGAAATCCAATATCTTGCTCGTAGGACCAACAGGTTGTGGTAAGACATATCTTGCACAAACATTGGCGCGTATCATTGATGTTCCATTTACAATGGCTGATGCGACGACGCTTACCGAAGCAGGTTATGTGGGTGAAGATGTTGAAAACATCATTCTTAAGCTTCTTCAATCAGCTGATTACAACGTGGAACGCGCACAGCGCGGCATCGTTTATATCGATGAAGTGGATAAGATTTCTCGTAAATCTGATAATCCTTCCATCACTCGTGATGTGTCCGGCGAGGGTGTACAACAAGCGCTTCTAAAAATTATGGAAGGCACAGTTGCTTCTGTTCCACCGCAAGGCGGCCGTAAGCATCCGCAGCAGGAATTCTTGCAAGTTGATACAGTCAATATTCTGTTCATTGTGGGCGGTGCGTTTGCTGGTCTTGATAAAGTGATTTCAGCGCGTGGTGAAAACACCTCTATTGGGTTTGGTGCTAAAGTTGAAGCACCTGATGAGCGAAGTGTTGGTGCCGTGTTGCAGGATCTTGAGCCAGAAGATTTGGTGAAATTTGGTCTTATTCCAGAATTTATCGGTCGTTTGCCAGTGATCGCAACTTTGGAAGATTTAGATGAAGATGCTTTGATCTCTATCTTAAGTCAGCCAAAGAACGCTCTTGTGAAACAATATCAACGACTGTTTGATATGGAAGATGTTGAACTAACATTCCACGAGGATGCATTGCGTGAGATTGCCAAGAAAGCGATTACCCGTAAGACAGGTGCTCGTGGTCTGCGTTCGATTATGGAAAAAATTCTACTTGATACGATGTATGAGCTTCCGGCACTTGAAGGTGTTCGTGAGGTTGTTATTTCTGACGAAGTTGTATCAGGAAATGCGCGTCCACTCTACATCTACTCAGAACGTAAATCTGAGCATGAGAACGCATCAGCATAGAATAGATTTTTAGTCTTATTTTGAGAAAACCGCTATGGAAACATGGCGGTTTTTTTGTCTGTACATTGCGTGTTGAATTGTGGAAACTAACGAAAGCTTTCGAATCAACACCAGTTGGTAAATTAAAGATCAGATTTAATTCTTAACGAAACTTTCGACTTGAAACATGTCAGTTTCGTGCCTACTTGCGTGAGGACTAAGAATAACAATTTGATTTTATTCGCAGCGAATTTAGCCTCAGACAATATTCATCTGAGATCCTGTCGAAAGGAATAATAATGACAGAAGACATCAAGGGCGAGGACGATAATATGGAGGCCACAAACGCATATCCATTACTGCCACTTCGAGATATTGTGGTGTTCCCGCACATGATTGTGCCACTTTTTGTTGGCCGTGAGAAATCCATTAGCGCACTTGAAGAAGTGATGGGTTCAGAAAAGCAGATCCTGCTTGCAACCCAAATCGATGCTGGTGAAGATGATCCCGAACCAAAGGGCATTTATGACATTGGTACAGTAGCAAACGTCCTACAGCTCTTAAAACTGCCTGACGGCACTGTAAAAGTGTTGGTGGAAGGTAAGTCTCGCGCTGAGATTACAGGTTATACAAAAACTGATGATCATTTTGAGGTCACAGCTGATGAGCTTGGCGAGCCTGAAGATGACTTGGTTGAGATTGAGGCTCTATCTCGTTCTGTCGTTAGTGAATTTGAAAATTATGTCAAACTGAACAAAAAAATCTCTCCTGAGGTTGTGAGTGCAACTGGCCAGATTGATGATTTCTCTAAGCTTGCTGATACCGTCGCATCGCATTTGGCGATTAAGATCCTTGAAAAACAGGATATGCTGACAACCATAAGCGTAAAAGAGCGTTTGGAAAAATGTCTTGGCTTTATGGAAGGCGAGATTTCAGTTCTCCAAGTCGAAAAACGCATTCGTTCGCGTGTTAAGCGCCAAATGGAAAAAACACAGCGTGAATATTATTTGAATGAGCAAATGAAAGCCATTCAAAAAGAACTTGGCGAAGGTGAAGAAGGTCGTGATGAACTTTCTGAGCTTGAAGAGCGCGTTGAAAAAACAAAGCTTTCAAAAGAAGGACGCGAAAAGGCTGATGCTGAGGTTAAAAAACTTCGTCAAATGAGCCCGATGTCCGCTGAAGCAACGGTTGTTCGTAACTATCTTGATTGGTTGCTTGGTCTTCCGTGGGGTAAATCTTCTCGTGCGAAGGTTGATCTAAATAAAGCGGAAGCTATTTTAGATAATGATCACTTTGGTCTAGATAAGGTTAAAGAGCGCATTATTGAATATCTTGCGGTTCAGACGCGTACATCTAAGATTAAAGGGCCTATTTTGTGCCTTGTTGGGCCTCCAGGTGTTGGTAAAACTTCATTGGCAAAGTCGATCGCGAAAGCGACAGGCCGTGAATATGTTCGCATGGCTTTGGGTGGGGTTCGTGATGAATCTGAAATTCGAGGTCACCGCCGGACATATATTGGCTCCATGCCGGGTAAAATCGTGCAATCAATGAAAAAAGCCAAGAAGAACAATCCGCTCTTCTTGCTGGATGAAATTGATAAAATGGGCATGGATTTCCGTGGTGATCCGTCGTCTGCGTTGCTTGAGGTTTTAGATCCTGAGCAAAACTCTACATTTATGGATCATTATCTTGAGGTCGAATACGATCTTTCAAAGACAATGTTTGTGACAACGTCAAATACGCTGAACATCCCAGGTCCATTGATGGATCGTATGGAAATCATCCGTATTGCTGGTTACACCGAAGACGAAAAAGTCGAAATTGCAAAGCGTCACTTATTGCCAAAAGCAATAAAAGATCATGCTTTGGATGAAAAAGAGTTCTCACTAACCGATGAGGCTTTGTTGGAGATCGTTCGTGCTTATACGCGTGAAGCCGGTGTTCGTAGTTTAGAACGTGAATTATCAAAGCTAACGCGTAAAAGCGTCACGGAGATCTTGAAGACAAAGGTTGAGAAGGTCGAAGTAACGATTGATAATCTTGACGATTATCTTGGTGTTCCACGCTTCCGTCATGGTGAAGCTGAAGGTGAAGATCAAATTGGCGTTGTGACCGGTCTTGCTTGGACTGAAGTTGGTGGTGAATTGCTGACTATTGAAGGTGTTATGCTCCCGGGTAAAGGCACTATGACGGTCACCGGTAACCTTAAAGATGTGATGAAAGAGTCTATTTCGGCTGCTGCATCTTATGTGAAATCTCGTGCTGTCGATTTTGGTATTAAACCGCCTGTTTTTGAAAAACGCGATATTCACGTTCACGTGCCTGAAGGTGCTACGCCAAAAGATGGTCCATCTGCTGGTATCGCCATGGCCACTGCGATTGTATCAATTATGACTGGCATTCCTGTTCGTAAAGATATCGCGATGACAGGTGAGGTGACATTGCGTGGGCGTGTCTTACCAATTGGTGGCTTGAAAGAGAAGCTTTTGGCTGCGCTTCGTGGTGGGATTAAGACGGTTTTAATCCCTGAAGAGAATGCAAAAGATTTAGCTGATATTCCAGATAACGTTAAAAACGAGATGGATATCATCCCTGTTTCACGTATGGGTGAAGTCATTAAGCATGCACTTGTTGAAGCTCCTGTTGCAATTGAATGGGAAATGCCAAGTGATGATGCGCCAGCATTGGCGAATACAAATGATGCTGCTGGTGAGCAAATCGCACATTAATGCATTGCACAATAATCAATCTTTTAGAAAAGGCCGGATTTCCGGCCTTTTTTTGAGCAAGAGTTACAAAATAACGTGAAAAACACGCTTATTTATTTTGTAAATTGTTGTGGTGTTAGTTGGAATAGATAAACTCACCACATGAATTAACTGAGTCGTCTGATACGATGGAAAGGGATAGTTATGAATAAAAATGAACTTGTGTCAGCAGTTGCTGAAAAAGCGGGCATCGCGAAAACTGAAGCGGCTGCGGCAGTTGAAGCTGTGTTCGATACAGTAACAGCGGAACTAAAATCTGGCGGAGATGTTCGTCTTATTGGTTTTGGTAATTTTTCAGTAGGCCACCGTGCTGCTTCAAAGGGTCGTAACCCTTCTACAGGTGCTGAAGTTGATATTCCTGCAAGAAACGTTCCAAAGTTCTCTGCCGGTAAAGCATTGAAAGAGGCTGTTAACAGCTAATTTCTTTTATAGAATTTATAAAATAATTATCCGCGAATGGGACACTATTCGCGGATTTTTTTGTGTCGTACGGAATGTGTTGACATGAGAACATAAATAGAACATAATAGATACATAAAGTGAATTGGAGTATATTATGACGTATTTTGTTCGTGACTGTGCAGCCTTTGTTTCTATCACAATGTTTGTGACGAGCCTTTGTGTGTTGTTTACATCGGTCTAGCTTCTTGAGCTAGTTTTACCTCCCATATTCAAAACTGTGCGAAGCCATTATTTTAAGCTGTGTTTAGATCTTATTTCTGGCAATATGTATCAGAATGGATTCTGCGATTATAAATTGCGGTTCCAGATTTGGCGAGACAGGTGAATACCGGCAATGGCAAGTAGTACTGAGAATAAACCAAAATTTGTGAACCTTCACGTTCACTCAGCCTATTCTTTGTTGGAAGGTGCTTTACCTGTAAAGACGGTTCTTTCCTCAGCGATTAAAGACCATCAACCGGCGATCGCTATTACTGATACCAATAATTTATTCAGCGCGCTTGAATTTTCGATCAAGGCAGCAGGCGAGGGTATTCAGCCTATTATTGGATGTCAGCTGAGTATTGATATGGAAGATGGGGGCGATGGAGAAACCAAATCTGGTCGCGAACATCTTCGCGTGTTTCCATCCATAGTTCTGCTTGCGTCAACGCAAACAGGTTATCAAAATCTTGTTGAGGTTCTTAGCCGGGCATATCTGAAAGGTTCAGATGACGAGGCGGTCCATATTAATTTGTCCTGGCTTGAGGCTAAGTCAGAAGGATTAATAGCTCTTACAGGCGGGCCTTCAGGACCAATTGATAGCGCTTTTGATAATGGCCGCAATAGCGTTGCCTTGGAGAGGGTTCAAAATCTCAGCAAACTATTTCCGGATCGTTTGTATGTCGAACTTCAAAGGCCTCGCGGTTACAACAAGTCTTTGGAAGCGCATCTTGTTAATCTTGCATATGATGAAGAATTGCCCATTGTAGCGACGAATGAATCCTTCTTTCCAAGTGAAGAAGATTTTGATGCTCATGATGCGCTTATGGCGGTTGCCAATAATACCGTGGTTTCTGATGAAAATCGTTTTCGTTTGACCGAAGATCATTACCTTAGATCCCAAAACCAAATGGTGGATTTGTTTTCCGATCTGCCAGAAGCTATTGAGAACACGATTGAGATTGCCAAAAGGTGTTCCGTAAAACTTGGCTATATTGATCCCATTTTGCCGCGATTTACAGGCGATGATGATGGAAATGGCGAAGGAAATGGCGAAGGAAGTGGAGATGATGAAAGTGCGCTTAAAGCTGAGGCGGACGAGC
Organism: Lentilitoribacter sp.; assembly: GCA_039986595.1. Lineage (GTDB taxonomy): Bacteria > Pseudomonadota > Alphaproteobacteria > Rhizobiales > Rhizobiaceae > Lentilitoribacter. The sequence continues at coordinate 54,016 of JBDWQJ010000005.1, read as the reverse complement.
TGCGTCGTCAATCAATTGAAGGGTTAAAGGAACGCCTGAAGGTTCATGGCACAGCGCTTGATTATACAGAAAAAGACTATGAAGAGCGGCTAACAGTTGAGCTTGATATCATTGAGGGGATGAAATTTCCTGGATACTTTTTGATCGTTGCTGACTTTATTAAGTGGGCAAAAGATCAAGATATTCCTGTTGGACCGGGTCGTGGTTCAGGGGCGGGGTCTCTCGTTGCCTTTGCGCTCACCATTACAGATGTTGATCCATTGCGGTTTTCGCTGCTGTTTGAGCGATTTTTGAACCCAGAACGTGTTTCTATGCCTGATTTTGATATCGACTTCTGCCAGGATCGGCGTGAAGAAGTTATCAAATATGTGCAGGAAAAATATGGTCGTGAGCAAGTTGCGCAGATCATTACCTTTGGATCGCTGCAAGCGCGCGCGGCGCTTCGCGATGTTGGGCGCGTTCTTCAGATGCCCTATGGTCAGGTTGACCGTATTTGTAAGTTAGTTCCGAATAACCCTGCAAATCCGACACCGCTTCATAAAGCAATTGAGGAAGAACCAAAATTTGCAGAAGCAGTGGATGAAGAACCCATTGTTGGTAGACTTTTAGATATTGCACAAAAGCTCGAAGGCCTATTTAGACACGCGTCCACACATGCTGCGGGTATCGTGATTGGTGACCGACCATTGTGGCAACTAGTACCGATGTATCGTGATCCACGTTCAGATATGCCGGTGACCCAATTTAACATGAAATGGGTTGAACAAGCAGGGCTGGTTAAATTCGACTTTCTTGGCCTTAAAACACTGACAGTTATTAAGACGGCTGTTGATTTTATCAGAGAAATTGGTGTTGAAGTAGATATCAACACCATCCCGTTTGACGATCAAAAATCGTATGAAATGATGTCTCGCGGTGAAACTGTTGGGGTGTTTCAGGTTGAATCTGCCGGTATGCGCAAAGCGCTTATTGGCATGAAGCCTGATAGAATTGAGGATATTATTGCGCTTGTCGCGCTTTATCGTCCCGGTCCAATGGAAAATATTCCAGTTTATAACGCGCGTAAACATGGTGAAGAAGAACTCGCATCCATCCATCCAAAAATCGATTATCTGATTGAAGAAACCCAAGGGGTGATTGTTTACCAAGAACAGGTGATGCAGATCGCGCAGGTGCTTTCAGGGTATTCACTTGGTGAAGCGGATTTATTGCGCCGTGCGATGGGTAAAAAAATCCAAGCCGAGATGGATAAACAGCGCGTTCGTTTCGTTGAGGGGGCTGTTGAACGCGGGGTATCCAAGCCGCAAGCGGATATGATTTTTGATCTTTTGGCGAAGTTTGCCAATTATGGATTTAACAAATCTCACGCGGCAGCTTACGGGATTGTATCATATCAGACGGCATATTTAAAAGCCCATTATCCGGTTGAATTTCTTGCAGCGTCGATGACCCTTGATATGGGTAATACCGAAAAACTGGTTGATTTTCGCCAAGATGCAATCCGTTTAAAAATAGAAGTCGTAGCGCCGTCTGTTCAAACTTCATTCCGTCATTTCCAGCGCGGTGAAAATAAAATATTCTATTCATTGGCCGCAATTAAAGGCGTGGGTGAAGCCGCCGTTGATCATATTGTTGAGGTCCGAGGTGAGGAAGTGTTCAAGTCTATTGAAGACTTCTGCAAGCGGGTTGACCCTAAAATGGTCAATAAGCGTGTGATCGATAGTTTGATTTGTGCTGGTGCGTTTGATTGCTTTGGTCGTGAACGTGCTGAGTTGATCGCTGGTCTTGAACGGATACTAGGTTTTAGCCAAAAGGCATCCGCTGATCGTGCTTCTGGCCAAAGTGATATCTTTGGTTTAGATGCTGATGGCCCCGGCGAAGTCATACAGTTCAATAAGGTTACACCTTGGTTACCAGCTGAGAAACTGCAGCGTGAATATCAAGTGCTTGGTTTTTATCTATCTGCGCATCCGCTTGATAGCTACGGTGAAATTCTGGACAAAAAACGCGTTCAAAAATGGACAGATTTCTCATTGGCTGTAAAAGCTGGCGCCACAGCAGGGCGCTTGGCTGGCACTGTGACAGGTTTTCAGCAGCGTAAAACTCGTACCGGCAATAAAATGGGAATTGTGACATTCTCAGATAGTACAGGCCAGTTCGAAGCTGTATTGTTTTCAGAAGCGCTGCAATTGCATCGTGATCTACTCGAGCCGGGTAAGTCGCTTATTTTAACGGTAGCAGCTGAAGAACGTCCTGAGGGAATTGGATTGCGCATTCAAAGTGTTACATCACTTGAATATGAAGCTGTAAGCACGCAAAAAACGCTTCGCATCTTCATGCGCGATAGTGTTGCGCTTCCTGCCGTTTCTGCGCATTTGAACACAAAAGGGCGAGGGCAGGTATCTTTCATCATGATCAAAGATGATGGAGATCGAGAAATTGAAATTGAACTGCCGACAAAATATAAAATTTCACCTGAAATTGCGGCAGCTATGAAATCAGCACCGGGCGTACTGGACGTCGAACTGGTTTAATTTTTGTCGTGTGACGGATCAGTTGTGGTTTTAGGCTTAGGTTTGGGCTTGCTTTTAAACGTATAACCCGTTTGAACGATTGTATTCCCAAACTTTGATCGCACCTTATCAACTGCACCTTCAACATGTGCGCGGCGGGTTGCGTCAATATCGACCAAATCATCTGGATCTGCCTGTTCTGGTGCGCCGAGATCACTCACACCAATGCCCAAAAGCCTGAAACTTGTGCCATCTGTTTCGTGTTTTAGGAGCTCTAGTCCTGTGCGAAATATTTTATCTGCAAGCATGGTTGGATCCGGCAGACGGCGATTTCGAGTACGTGATTTAAAATGGGAGGTCTTTAACTTTAAAACAACTGTGTGCCCCGATATGTTAGATTTCTTAAGTCTGTCAGCAACTTTTTCACTAAGAGATCTGAGTATTTTGGCCAACTCATCAAAGTCTGATTTATCATCAAAAAAGGTGGTTTCTGAGGATACGCTTTTTGCACCAGAATTAGGTCTAACGGTTCTGTCATCATTGCCGCGTGAAAGATGATAAAGCCGAGTACCCATAGTGCCATATCGCCGTAACAGCTCATTTTGTTCCATTTTTTGTAACTGGCCGATCATCGTAATGCCATCTTTCGAAAGCGTTGCGGCAAATGCTTTCCCCACACCCCAGATTTTCGTCACTGGCATTTCAGCGAGAAGTTTTAGCGCTTCTTCCTCGCCGATAATGGAAAAGCCTCTGGGTTTATTGAGATCTGATGCAATTTTGGCCAAAAACTTACAATATGACAGCCCAACGGAGACGGTGATTCCAATTTCGCTTTCAATTTTCTGCGCAAGCTTTGCAAGTGTTTGCGCTGGAACCATACCGTGTAATCGTTCAGTGCCGGATAGATCCAAAAAAGCTTCATCGATTGAAAGAGGTTGAACCATGGGAGTAAGTTCAAGCATCATTTCGCGCACTTGCTTGCCAACTTTGCTGTATTTTTTCATATCAGGTGGCAACACAACTGCATCAGGGCAAGCATCAAGCGCTTTAAACATAGGCATGGCTGAGCGGACACCATGAATACGCGCAACGTAACATGCAGTTGATACAACGCCACGTTTTCCGCCGCCTATAATGAGTGGTTTATCAATCAGATCAGGATTATCTCGCTTTTCAACGGCTGCGTAAAATGCGTCACAATCAATATGTGCAATATTGAGTGTCGACAATTCTGCATGCTTGAGAAGGCGCGGGCTGCCACAAGACCGGCAGCGTGGACGGCCTTGAATAATTGGTTCAAAGCAATCACGACAAAATCCATGTTTTGAGCTATTTGAGGGCATGGTGCGTTACTTTAATCAGAACAAATGTCGAACAAAGTGTTTTTAGAATGTTTCCTTGCGCAAAACAAGTCGCAAATTATCTCGTTTGTCGCGTTTTATTCGATTAAAACTTGCTTTGAATATGGCTTTTTACATCAATCCAATCATCTGCATCATAGATGTAGTCATCCAGCTTTGGTGCAATTGCTTTGAATTCCTGATTGGCCATAATACTGATATGGTGTGTGTCAGGCGCATGTTCTGCAACAGAATGATGGTTGTAGATCATATCATCGATGAAGAAGACTTTATCATCAATATGCGTGTTTGCTTCTTTAAGGAAAGGCCCTTTGGCGTCCTCTGTCGCAATGAGCGGGAAGTTAAGATCAAAGCGTTCCAACAGCTTTTTTCGGGTTGAGAAATACTTCGGGGGCATAGCCGTAAGAAAAAGAACATCGATATCCTCGCTAAGCTCCTGTAAAGTTTGATCAACATTTGGGAGTAGCATTTGCCAGTTAAGCTGATCTGCAAAGAAATCATCAATCAAGCTTGACACTTTCCCGTTTGCAACTGTGTTTTTTGTGTTTAAATCAAAAATATTGCCGTGAAGCGCAAAACTGTTTGCTCGCAGCTCTTTGTCTTGTGCGAGAAGAAAATTTTGAAAGGGCGTTAAAAACTCGAGTACGACTTCGTCAACATCGCAAACGATCAGAGGGCGTTCTGATGATGGCGAGATGAGGTCAGAGATCGACTTCATATCAATATCCTTGTTCAAGGTTGCCCCCGAGTTGGCGAAAGGCTTGCGCCACATGTTCAGGTTTTTGGTTTGATGATTCACAATATTTCAAAAGCGTTGGCTCATGATTGATTAAGAACTCCAAAACACCAGCAAGAAACCCAGGTTCAGTGGCTGCTTGTCGCAATTGGGAAGCTTCAAGTCCCGATAGGCCCAAAAAACGATTAAAAAGCTCTGGTTCTGATGCCAGCCAGCTTATCACATCAATCGCGATTTCTTCGGATTTCTCCATCTTTTCAAAACCTTAATTTTATAGATATATTTGTTTTTAGAAATTACCTTTTTTTCAACTAAATCGGTGTAACATGCAACTTAATTAGGGAATACTGGGACGTATCGGGCGAATAAATGACAAAAAAAGTTATGATAGTTGAGGATAATGAGCTGAATATGAAGCTCTTTAGGGATCTCATTGAAGCATCTGGCTATGGAACGATACAGACGCGGAATGGTTTGGAAGCGCTTGATCTAGCGCGCGAGCACAAACCCGACTTGATTCTCATGGATATTCAATTGCCAGAGGTTTCAGGACTTGATGTGACTAAGTGGCTGAAAGAAGATGAAGAATTGCATTCAATACCGGTTATTGCGGTTACAGCCTTTGCAATGAAGGGTGATGAAGAGCGTATTCGACAAGGTGGTTGTGAGGCGTATATTTCCAAGCCCATTTCAGTTCCAGGTTTTTTAGAAACCATTAAGGGTTTTTTGGGACCTAGTGGTGCATAATCGTTTTTGATGAGTAAAAATCGCGTTTTGAGTTTCGGAGTATTTGTGTAAATGACAGCTAGAGTTCTTGTTGTTGATGATATCCCAGCCAATGTAAAGCTGCTGGAAACTCATCTACTTGCTGAATATTTTGAAGTACTTACTGCTGAAGATGGCATGTCGGCGCTTGATATTTGTGACAAAACGCAAGTCGATCTTATTCTACTAGATATCATGATGCCCGGGATTGACGGGTTTGAAGTTTGTCGACGTTTGAAAGCTAATCCGAAGACAGTTCATATACCTGTCGTGATGGTGACAGCGCTTGATCAGCCTGAAGATCGGGTTCAGGGGCTTGAATGTGGCGCTGATGATTTCCTCACAAAACCAGTAAACAATATGCAGCTAATGGCGCGTGTTAAAAGTTTACTTCGGTTGAAGATGCTAACTGATGAATTGCGCAATCAAGCAAGTGGCCGCACTTCGTTTGTTACACTTGATGATCAAAAAACCGGAGATGAGCAAAAGTCTGGGCCGTTTTCTCTGGAAGAGCGTGGTTTGACGCTTTTAATCGATGGACGTGCGAGTTCACATGACCGCATTGCAAAGTCTATTTCAGAAATTGCTGATATTAACGCAATCTCAGATCCCGAAGCTGCGCTTTTTGAAGCTGCAGAAACCTCCTATGAGCTGATCATCATCAATGATAATATTGCTGGTAGTGATCCGTTGCGTTTGTGCTCGCAATTGCGTTCACGGGAGGCGACACGCTTTGTGCCTATCCTAATTATGCTTCAGGCGGGTGATGAACAGCAAATCGTCAGAGCGCTTGATATTGGTGTGAATGATTACATCTTGCATCCATTTGATCCAAATGAGTTATATGCGCGATCACTAACGCAAATAAAACGTCATAGATCGAGTGAGATGTTAAAAGCTAGTCTTTCAAAATCAGTAGAATTGGCTGTTGTTGATCCGCTAACAGGTTTAAACAATAGGCATTTTCTTGATGCTTATATGGATAAGCTCATTTCCAGATCGAAGCGCCGGAATACACCTATTTCGCTTTTAATCACCGATATCGACAAATTTAAACGCGTTAATGATACTTATGGGCATGATGCAGGTGATGAGGCTCTCAGAGAGTTTGCGCGTCGTTTACGCGGCACTGTGCGCGGAGCAGATCTTGCTTGCCGTTTTGGTGGGGAAGAGTTTTTAGTTTTAATGCCAGATACCACCGAACAAATGGCGCTTCAGGTTGCTGAACGCTTGCGTAAATCTATCGAAGAGATGCCATTTGATATCACTGGAGAGAGCGACCCTCTATCTGTTACGACATCTGTGGGTGTGACAAGTTTTAACCCTGAGCTCGATGATAGCAAAACTTTGCTTAAGCGAGCTGATAATGCGCTTTATGAAGCTAAATCTCAGGGTAGAAACCGAGTCGTTTTAAAAGAAGTCGCCTGATAATATATAGTATTTCGGACGAATTTTAAAAACGATACGACGCTTAATTTCAACCTATACTTTTATTAAATTGTTAATGTTCGCGTTTAACATAAACGCAATGCTTGATTCTTTTGCAGATTTGAGCAATGATCTTAACAATAGGCGCGAATTATTTAGCAGAATTAATAGAGATACCCCATGATGTTCAGGTCCGCCGCATCTCCTGGGTCGTGGGGTGGCCGATCTTTCTACAGCATTCCGTGGCCTCCTCGTACCACTTCTGTTGCATTGATCGGCCCACAAATAAAACCCGCTTGCATCGCTGCAAGCGGGTTTAATTTTTTACAGTTAAGTACTTGAATTACTTAATTTTTGCTTCTTTGAACTCAACGTGCTTACGAGCGATTGGGTCGTATTTTGTCTTGACCATTTTCTCTGTGTAAGTACGGCTGTTCTTTTTGGTTACGTAGAAGAAACCAGTGTCAGCAGTTGACTGTAGTTTAATTTTGATAGTTGTTGCCTTGGCCATCTTGGCTACCTTCTTTAAAAAATGAAGCCGCAGATGATATTTGCAATCCACGGCATTGTTGACGCGAAATTACAAATTAAGCCTCAAAAGTCAAGCCCTTTGGATAATGAAATTAGTAATTTTGGGCTTGGGCTTGATGATAAGTGACGATTGGGTTTGAATAATTATATCTTGTTATAAAAATATGGCGGTGCATCAAAACCAAGATCATTTGATTGCTTTAATCTTAATTGCAGCTGCTTGAGTATTTTAGATGTAATCATCGGCATTGGATGATCTTCGGGTTGATAGATATTCACCCATCGCAGATCCACCAATTCATCGCTGTCCTTGGCTTGTGAAGCGTTAATCTCTAACTCATCGCAGAAGCTTACAAAAAATCGTGTATCAAAGCGCCTGGATTGCCCTATGGGGGTAATGGCTCTGGCAAAATACCTAAAGCTTTGAAGGTTAAAGCCATCACTATCTTGAATATTTAAACTGGTTTCTTCAAATAATTCACGTGCGGCTGCAAGCGCTAATGCCGTTGCAGTTGATGTTGTGAATTTTTGCGATGTGTCATGCAATAGGTGAGATATGACTTCATCTCGTAAAGGGGTTTTTACAGGAAGTCGCCAATCGTTTCTGTCACGGCGACCACCAGGAAAGACATAAAGATCTGGCATAAACACATGTTTACTTGATCTTTTACCCATTAATATGCGTGCATTTTTGCGATCAACCAGCATCAACGTGGCCGCATCCTTTGGACGCAGCGCCTTGGGCTTATCTTGTTTTGCAGTTGTTGTGTTCAATGCAGCTTTAATCTGGTTAGTGCTCTTTAAGCGCAGCGCTATCATCATAATCTGGTTGATCACCAAAGCCATGCATGCGCAATGCCCACTGAAGGCCTACCACAGCTCCTTTAACAGGTTGTAGTAGTGCCAGCGATAAAACAGTCGTGATAGGGATCCAGATCAAAAGGTGTTGCCAGTCAGCCAGTTTAAACACCATGTCTGTCATCATAAAGCCAGCCACAACAATATGGCCGATGATAACAATCACTAGATATGCAGGCAAATCATCAGCGCGGTGATGATGCAGTTCTTCATGGCAATTGCGACACTGTGGTGTAACTTTAACAAACTTATCGAAGAGCTTGCCTTCACCGCAGTTAGGGCAACGTGATGCAAATCCGCGTTTCATTGCGAGTTTTGTGGGCCGTTCTTCTTTTTGGTCGTTATTTTGATAGACTTGTGTTTCAGTCATTTAATATCTCATTTTCTGCGCCGAGATTTACGTCCCTTTTTAAAGGTTGGACGCGCTGCCGATCGGTTTTTCTTTCCCTTGTGAAAAGAACGTGTTCCGGTTGGCATTTTTTCGCCCTTACTCAGCATTTCAAATCTCAAAGCCCCAGCAAGTGGAATTGCTTCGGCTAATCGTACGTCTACTTCGTCTCCCAATCGAAACCCAAGGCCCGTTCTTTCGCCGGTAAGTGCCTGATGAACTTCGTCATAAAAATAATAGTCAGTTCCCAATGTTGATATGGGTATAAAACCATCTGCTCCGTATTCTGGCAACGAGACAAATAGTCCTGATTTGGTCACACCGGCAATTCGACCGCGAAATTCAACACCGATTTTTTCAGCCAAGTGATGTGCGATTAAGCGATCTTGTGTATCACGCTCAGCGCCGGATGCACGCCGTTCAAAGTTTGAAATGTCTTCAGCGATCAGTTCAAGCGCGGCTTCTTCATCAGGCGTAATGCCGCCTTCACCCAAGCCATGTGACCCCACAAGCGCGCGGTGTGCAATAAGGTCTGCATATCTGCGAATAGGTGAGGTGAAATGCGCATATTTACGTAAGTTTAGACCAAAATGCCCTTGGTTATCAGGATGATAGATCGCTTGGCTTTGCGAACGCAACACCATCTCATTGACCATTGTTTCAGTTGGTTTGTCTTTAACGTTGGCTAAAATACCATTGAAATGATTTGCACGTAGGTTGCCACCTTTTGCCAGTGCAATATCCAGTGTTGCCAAAAACTCACGCAAAGCTTCTTGCTTAGATAAAGATGGTTCTTCATGTACACGGTAGATTAAAGCTTGACGCTTTTTCTCTAACGCTTCAGCGGCAGCGACATTTGCCTGGATCATGCATTCTTCAATGAGCTTATGAGCATCAAGCCTATCTGGCACATGAATATGATCAACTTTGCCTTCATCATCTAGTATGATCCGGCGTTCGGGTAAATCTAGATCAAGTGGTTGCCTGCGATCTCTACCGATTTTCATAATCGCATAGGTCGCCCACAAAGGCTTTAAGACTGATTCTAGTATCTCGCCAGCCTGCGCGTCTGGATTGCCGTCAATTGCTTCCTGCGCTTGCTCATAGGCAAGACTAGCGGCGCTTCTCATCATAATGCGATGGAACGAGTGGCTGACCTTGCGACCTTCGGCATTGAAAATGATCTTGGTGGCCAGAGCAGGGCGATCTACGCCTTCTTTTAAAGAGCATAAGTCATTGCTGATGCGTTCGGGGAGCATTGGGATAACGCGGTCAGGGAAATATACAGAGTTTCCTCTTATACGCGCTTCACGGTCCATGGGCGTGTCTGGTCTAACGTAATAAGATACATCTGCAATCGCGACATATAAAACAGCGCCACCAGCATTATCCGGATTGTCATCCATATGTGCATAGACTGCATCATCGTGATCTTTAGCTGTTGCAGGATCAATCGTAATTAACGGCAAGTCCCGCCAATCTTCGCGTTTTTGCATATCGGCAGGTTTTGCCTCTTCAGCGGCATCCAAAACCTCTTGCGGGAAGATGTGAGGAATGCCGCGATCATGAACAGCAATCATCGTAATTGCTTTTTCAGAAGCAATAGAACCCACCACATTTATGATTTTTGCATTGGGTAGGCCAACGCGATTATTGGGGATGGATTGCACTTCAACCAAATCGCCGTGCTTTGCGCCGCCGGTCATATCAGGTGCGATGGCATATTCTTTGTTCTTTCGGTCAATTGGTAGCACGCGGCCACCGCTATTCTCACCACTTTCGTTCTCGCGATATATTCCCATGGTGCTGGATTTTTGACGATCAAGCACTTTCATCACCTTACCGATATAAGCGGGGCCTTCTCGGTTATCATTGGGGAATATGCGCGCTAAAACTTTATCGCCAAGACCGGCAGTTGGACCTGATGCTTTTGAGCGAGAACCGCCTGTACGCGACTTTTGCGACATTTGACGAATGAGAACCGCTGGTGCTGTTCCGTCTTCATCACGCCATTGAGTAGGTCTGCCGATCAAATCGCCATCATTATCTCTCGATAAAATATCTAATGTAGAAACGGATGGCATTGAGCCCGGGCGAGAAATTTTCTTGCGTGTGCCGCTCAATAAACCTTCATCAGCCATTTCACGCAATATGTCTTTTAAGACTGCGCGTTCATCACCTTTGACACCAAATGCCTTGGCGATTTCTCGTTTTGAAGCAAGATCAGGAAATTCAGATATAAAACGCAAGATCGCCGCTTTTTCAAGCGGCGGCTTCTTGTTTTTAACTTTAGAGGTATTTTCTAAGTCATTATTATTTTTGGTTTTTTGTCTCGTTGACTTAGAACGTACAAACCTTGGCGTTTTTGCCAAATCTATTCCTCAGCTTTTGGTTCTGCAGCTGTTTTCTTAGCTGCTGGTTTCTTGGTCGCAGTTTTTTTAGCCGTTGTTTTGGTTGCGGTTGTCTTTTTGGCTGCTGGTTTCTTTTTCGTAGCAGGCTTTTTCTTTGGAGCGGCTTTCTTTTTGCCTTTGGTTGCAGCTTTCGCGTTGACCAGTTCAACGCCTTGCTCGAGCGTCACGCCTTGCGGGTCTGTACCGTTTGGCAAAGTTGCATTGATCTTTTCCCACTTAACATACGGACCATAGCGACCATCCATAACGGCAATCTTGCCACCATCTGGGTGCTCGCCGAGTTCTTTTAGAGCTGTTGCTGCTTTTCTGCCACGGCCTGGGCCTGCGGCTGCTTTTTCAGCAATCACTGTTACAGCGCGGTTAAGACCAACAGAGAATACATCTTCAATGGATTCTAAGTTCGCATACATGCCATCGTGCAAGAGGAACGGGCCATAGCGACCCAAACCACTTGAGATCATTTTACCCGATTCTGGATGTGCGCCGATATCTCTCGGCAATGAGATAAGCGCCATTGCGCGTTCATAATCGATGGTTTCAGGTGCCCAGCCTTTTGGCAAACTTGAACGCTTGGCTTCTTTGCCTTCGCCGCGTTGCACATAAGGGCCAAAACGGCCTGAGCGAAGCGTGATGTCTTCATCCGTATTTGGATCTTTTCCAAGTGTTTGCGGTTCATTAGAAACAGCTGCTTGGTTTTCACCATCTGCGTTTTTGGATAATTGACGTGTAAATTTACATTCAGGGTAGTTGGAACAACCAACAAATGCGCCGTAGCGACCCAATTTGAGTGAAAGGTTGCCTTCACCGCAAGTTGGGCAGATGCGCGGGTTCATGCCATCGCCACGATCAGGAAAGGCGAGTTCTGCAAGTTCTTCGTTCAGTGCATCTAAAACATTAGTAACGCGAAGCTCTTTTGTGCCTTCAACATGGGTTTGGAATTCATCCCAAAACTCACGTAAAACATCTTTCCACTGCAACTCACCAGCTGAAATGCGATCGAGCTTGTTTTCAAGATCAGCGGTAAAGCTGAACTCTACATAACGGTCAAAGAAGTTGCCCAAGAAGGCTGTAACCAAGCGTCCTTTTGGTTCTGGGATCAGTTTGCGCTGTTCAGATTTAACATATTCACGATTTGAAAGCGTCGCCAGAGTTGAGGCGTAAGTTGAGGGACGACCAATTCCGAGCTCTTCCATCTTTTTGATAAGCGAAGCTTCTGAATAGCGCGGTGGCGGTTCTGTGAAGTGCTGCGTTGCGTTGATCTTGTCACGCGCTGTATCTTCACCTTGATTGATAAGCGGTAAACGCGCATCATCAGCCTTATCGTCGGCTTTATTATCGCTATCGTCTTTATGATCGCTATAAGCTGCAATGAAACCATCAAAACGAATAACGGATCCATTTGCGCGCAATGTAGCTGATTGTCCGCCATTGGTGGCAATAACATCAACGGCAGTGCGTTCAATCTCAGCTGAGGCCATTTGGCTGGCGATTGCGCGTTTCCAAATAAGATCATATAATCTGAGTTGATCGGCATCGAGGAATTTTTTGACCTGATCAGGTGTGCGATCGAAACTCGTTGGGCGAATTGCTTCGTGAGCTTCTTGCGCGTTTTTCGCTTTAGTTTCGTAATGGCGCGCTTTATCAGGGCAATATTTATCGCCAAACTGAGTTTTAATCGCAGCGCGCGAGGCTTCAATAGCCTCAGGTGCCATTTGTACACCATCGGTACGCATATAAGTGATGAGACCCGCCGTTTCACCACCGATCTCAATGCCTTCATACAGCTTTTGCGCAACTTGCATTGTGCGCGATGCATTGAACCCTAATTTGGATGATGCAGCCTGCTGAAGCGTTGATGTTGTAAATGGTGGTGATGGATTACGACGCGTTGGTTTTGCTTCAACTTTACCAATATTGAACGAAGCGCTTTCCAGCATTTGCTTCATTTTGTCAGCCGATTCGGCATTTTCAATGGACAATTTTTGCAATTTATCGCCATCAAAAACGGTTAGACGGGCGGTAAATTTATCATCGCGCGGTGTTTTAAGTTCTGCCGCGATCTGCCAATATTCATCTTTGATAAATCGTTCAATTTCAGTCTCACGATCACAAATTAAGCGCAATGCAACTGATTGTACGCGTCCTGCAGATCGTGCGCCTGGGAGTTTACGCCACAAAACAGGCGATAGGTTAAACCCGACCAGATAATCAAGGGCGCGACGCGCAAGATAAGCATCAACAAGAGGGGTATCAATATCACGCGGTTGCGCCATCGCATCGAGAACGGACTTTTTCGTTATCGCATTGAAAACAACACGTTTTACGTTCTTTCCCTTGAGCGCTTTTTTCTTTTCAAGCACATCTAAAACATGCCAAGAAATGGCTTCACCTTCGCGATCGGGGTCAGTTGCGAGAAATAATGTATCAGCGCCTTTGAGCGCCGTTGAAATGTCTTTAAGACGTTTATTTGAAGCCGTATCAACTTCCCAAAGCATGGCAAAATCTTCGTCTGGATTTACCGATCCGTCTTTGGCTGGCAGATCTCTGACATGACCAAAAGATGCCAGAACTGTATAATCAGAACCAAGGTATTTGTTGATGGTCTTCGCTTTTGCAGGAGATTCTACGACAACTACATTCATACTTATTTTCGCACTTTACAAATTGTGTGTTTTTCAATGATTTGGCTTAGCACATGGACATTGAACGGCATTTGGTCAAGCTTTTTTGAGAATTTCTTGTTCAATACAACGCAATACAACCTGAAAGAGAGAAGATAAATATTGCAATCTTAAATTAAAGACGTTAGGATAATAGTCATAATTTGATGTCGCGAGCAAGGTGTTCGTTTCAATCCGCTTTAAGGATTATACAATTGCCAAAAAACAATAACACAGCCCAAACAATTGACAGCCCAAAAGCGCATAACAATCTAGTTTATGTAAAAGATATGCTTGGGGAGCTGCGCACTGTTGCTGATGGTGAAGGTGCTGACATGCTGAGTTACCTAATTGAAATGGCATATATTGAATGTGGTGACATTTTATCCAATTCAAGACCGCTAAACTTGGGTTTGCAGAACAAGGGATACAAGTCCTCCTGAATGACGCTGAAGGCGGCTTGCTAAATCCAATTCCAATAAAACAAGATAAACCGTCTGTGCGGGATATCCTGTGTGTCTGATAATATCATCGATTTCGACAGGTGTTGCGCCCATGGCATTGATGATGATCGTGCGGGCATTTTCATCAGGTGGGTTTAAGTCTTGCCCATCATCACCTGTTTCTTCGATAATATTGTAATTGATCTCATCAATCTGTGAGATGGGTGCAAGAGCCTCTAATATGTCATTGGCTCCCGTTGTTAAAATTGCGCCTTCTTTGAGAAGTTCGTTGGTACCACCGGCTCGTGGGTCTAAAGGAGAGCCGGGCACTGCAAAAACCAATCGTCCAAAGTCTGATGCGCGGCGAGCAGAAATGAGTGATCCTGATCGTTTAGCGGCTTCCACCACAACCAGTCCTAAAGATACACCGGCAATTAACCGGTTCCGGCGAGGGAAATCCCGTGCAATTGGTTTCCAACCAAAGGGCATTTCGGTAATTGCGAGACCTTTGCCATCACAGATCTGCTTATATAGATCGAGATTTTCAGGAGGGTAGGGTTTATCTATACCACCCGCTAATGCTGCTATGGTCCCAGTTTGTGCTCCTGAGTGCATACCTGGGTGAAGGCTTGCATAATGAGCAGCCGCATCAATACCGCGCGCAAGACCTGAAACAATTGTGTAACCCGCTCCAACAATGTTTGCGGCAAGGTTTGCTGCAAATTTACTGCCTGTAATTGATGCATTTCGTGAGCCGACAATTCCGACAGAGGGTGGGGTGGTGAGGTCTAAATTACCTTTCACCGTAATGAGCGGCGGTGCACCATCTATCTGTCTTAGGGCTCTTGGATAGTCGGGCTCGCCAATACCAATTAGCTTGGCGCCAAATTTTTCAATTTTTTCAAGTTCAATTTCGACTTCAGAAACAGTTGCAATACGAATTTTGCGGCGTGACCCACCACGTTGGGAGAGCTCTGGGAGCATTTCGATTGCGCGTTCTGCTGAGCCGCAATTGTTGATCAATTCGCGAAAGGTTGCAGGTCCCACATTGTCACTTCTGATTAATCGCAGCCACGATAGTTTTTGTCGCTCAGTTAATTTTATCCCGCGCGACGGCTGATTAATCATTTTTTCTTGCTACCTATCTTGCTTTCAGTACCTGCTCGTAATCTGCCGATATTTTCATGATGTTTTAATATCGCAATGAGGGACATGAGCGCAAAGAGGATTGCGATATTTGTGGTTCCCAATACATAAAGCGCAATGGGGACGACGATCAATGCAGCGAATGCGGCGAGTGATGAATATCTGAAGATAAAGGCAACGGATAACCACACAACAGCAAACACTAATACAATCATGGGCGCGAGCCCAAACAAAACGCCGATATAAGTTGCGACACCTTTTCCGCCCTTAAATTTTAGCCAGATTGGGAATAGGTGGCCTAAAAATGCAAATAACCCCGCCAACATTGCAGCTGCCAAACCGAATTTATGTGCAATTACAACTGCGATAGTACCTTTTAATAGATCGCCAATGAGAACCCCAGCAGCGACTTTCTTGTTTCCCGTGCGCAAAACATTTGTTGCCCCAATGTTACCAGAGCCGATATTGCGAACATCCCCAAGCCCTGCAAACTTAGTGATGATCAATCCAAATGGAATAGAACCGAGCAGATAACCAAAGAGGGAAGCGAGAAGGAGAATAAGTGGTGCTTGTGATGTAAAAATATCAGTCATTTGAACAATCAATCAGTTTAAATACACGCGTATACTTCTCAATAGTTGTATATCGTGATTATTGGTCGGAGTAAATAGTCTGTCCACTTACTATCGTTGCAAGCACTTTTCCGGTAAAGCGTGCATCTTCAAAAGCGCTGTTCTTGGACTTTGACACAATTTCATCTTTGTAATGCACCCACGGCATTTCAAGATCAAACAGTGTGATGTCTGCAGAAGAACCTATGCGCAAAGAGCCTGCATCCAAACCATACAGTTCTGCGGGCTTGGTGGATAATACTTCGACAAGTCGAGATAAGCTGACTTGATCTGAATGATGCAGTCGTAATGCTGCTGCCAACATAGTTTCTAACCCGATTGCACCTTCTGCCGCATGGGGGAAAGGCAGGCGTTTGGTATCAACATCCTGCGGATCGTGTGACGAGCAGATGACATCAACTGTACCATCTGAAATGGCTTCAACCATTGCCAAGCGTTCTTCTTCGCTCCGAAGTGGTGGTGATAATTTGAAGAATGTACGGTATTCACCAATATCAACTTCATTTAATGTCAGGTTGTTGATTGAAATACCAGCGCTGACATTGAGATTTTTATCCTTTGCGCGGCGAATAACTTTTGATGATTGCGGTACGGATATTTTCGCAGCGTGATAATTTGCGCCCGTTAATTCTGCTAAACGAACATCGCGTTCTAACGGGATAATCTCTGCTTCTTTTGGAATGCCTGAAAAGCCTAACCAGCTTGCGAGCAAGCCTTCATTCATCATTCCGCCTGCAGCTAAATCTGCGTCTTGTGTTTCACAAGCGATCAACGCGCCGAAATCTCTTGCATAGGTCATCGCCCTACGAATGACCGCAGCATTACGCAAAGTTTTGTGACCATCGGTGATACAAGCTGCACCAGCTTCCATCATCAATCCAAACTCGGTCATCTCCTTGCCGTTCAACCCTTTGGTCATTGCAGATGCAGGATGGACATGGATATCTGTTGTATCGCGTGCTGTGCGCTGGATAAATTGTAAGAGAGCAACGTCATCGATCACAGGGTTTGTATCGGGCATGGTGACAATTGAGGTAATGCCGCCTTTTGCTGCAGCTTTACCTGCAGATGCGATTGTTTCGCGGTATTCGCTACCTGGTTCTCCGATAAATACGCGTGTATCGACAAGGCCGGGCACGGCAATTTGTCCATTGCAATTGATGACTTCAGCACCATCTGGTGCGCCTTGATTGCGCGCACTTGCACCAATCGCAGCGATTTTACCGTTCTCAATGATAATTGAACCAATTTCATCCATCTGCTGTGATGGGTCGATAATTCGTACGTTTTCTAAAATGCGTGTGGTCATATTAGTTTCTCCCACTCGCGAGCATGAGAGTTTCCATCACTGCCATTCGAACGGCCACCCCCATTTCAACTTGTTGTTCAATCACACTTTGCGGACCATCGGCAATTTCAGAAGCGATTTCAACGCCTCTATTCATTGGGCCAGGGTGCATGACAAGCGCATCATCTTTCGCATAAGACAGTTTTTCTGCATCTAAGCCAAAGAAGCGGAAATATTCGCGAACCGATGGGACAAAGGCACCTTCCATACGTTCACGCTGCAAACGCAACATCATCACGACATCAGCATCTTTTAAGCCTTCTTTCATGGAGCTAAATACCTCAGCGCCCATTTGTTTAATCCCTGTTGGGAGCAATGTGCGAGGTGCAATGATGCGAACACGTGCCCCAAGCGCATTAAGTAGCAAAATGTTTGAGCGCGCGACGCGTGAATGCAAGACATCTCCGCAAATCGCAACAGTTAGGCGACCGACGGTGCCTTTCATCCGGCGGATCGTTAGTGCATCCAAAAGGGCTTGCGTCGGGTGCTCATGTGCACCATCGCCTGCGTTAATCACCGCACAGTCCACTTTTTGCGCTAAAAGAGCCACAGCACCCGCAGATGAATGGCGTACAACTAGCATATCGGGATGCATGGCATTCAGCGTCATCGCCGTATCAACCAGCGTTTCACCTTTTTTGACGGACGAATTACCAACGGACATATTCATCACATCGGCACCAAGCCGTTTGCCGGCGAGCTCAAATGACGCTTGTGTTCTTGTAGAAGCCTCAAAAAACAGGTTGATTTGTGTCAAACCACGAAGCGTTGACGTTTTCTTTTCACGTTGTAGTGAAAGTTTGACGGCTTCTTCAGCTTTGTCCAATAAATAGAAAATGTCTGGCTCCGACAAGCCTTTGATACCAAGTAGATGACGGTGCGGAAAAGACATGATTGCACTCTCTATATCGTAGAATTTTGCATTCTATAGAAAGCTTTCGGTGAAAGGGCAACTCAAATGGGGTGACATTTGTGCGCTGTCCCCATACAAATTGGAGGAATATTTTGATTCCAGAAAGTCAAATTCTATGGCGCAAGCTAAAATTGATCCATTGACGCTTAACGTCAACACGTTCCAAGCCGATCCTTTGTTGCGCGATATATCAGGGCAAATGCCGCGTGCAGCACAAGCACAATTTTCGCTGTTGGGACAATATGCAGGCTCACATGAAGCGGATGAGTTGGCACGGTTAGCCAATCATATCAAACCGCAACTACGCACCAGCGATACCTTTGGTGATCAGCTTAATCATGTGGAATACCATCCTGCTTGGCATGCCTTGCAGCGAAAAGCAGTTAGTTACGGGTTACATGCATCTGTGTGGGATGATGCGCAGCGCAAAACGGCTGGATTTGGCCATCAAATGCGCACGATGAGCCTCTATTTGTCTGCAGGACTAGAAGCTGGACATTTAACGCAAAGCACGACGACACATGCATCATTGGCCTTGATCTTATCAAATCCAGCACTCCAGCGTGATTGGTCTGATAAATTGCTATCGCGGATGTATGATAGTACCGATATTGCTCCTGCGAAAAAAACCGGCCTCTTAGTAGGTTGGGCGGTGAGTGAACGTAAAAGCGGTGGTTCAATTGAACAGATCGATGCGCGTGCTCAGCGCGTAAGCGAAGGGCTTTATAGAATTTCAGGTGAGAAATGGCATGTTTCTGCACCTATGAGTGATGCATTTATTGTGCTGGCGCAAACAGAAGTTGGTGTGAGCTGCTTTCTGGTTCCGCGACTTTTGCAGGACAGTTCGCAAAACAATATCGAGATTTTAAGATTGCGTGAGCAAGTTGGGTATCACTCCAATCCGCAAGCTGAAATGAAGTTTAACAACGCGTTTGGTTTTTTACTTGGTGGTGAAGGCGATGGGATGCGTACAATATTAGATGCCATAACACTGATACGGCACGATATTGCGGTGATCTCTGCTGGTTTAATGCGTTCAAGTCTTGCAAAAGCTGTGCATTACTGGCGCCAAAAACCTTATCACACGTCCGATGACTTAGCCCCGCGTGTGCTGGCAGATATGGCGCTTGATGTGGCGGGTGCGACAGCTTTAATGATGCGTGTTGCAAAGGCTTATGATAAAGCGGCAACTTCGCCTGAAGATGCAGCATATGCCCGCTTGATGACACCTGTTGCGAAATATTGGGTTTGTAAAACATCACCAACACTTATTTCTGAGACAATGGAAAGTGTCGGGTCAGCCGCTTTTGCCTCTGGGTCAAGTCTAGGGCGCAATCATCGTGATGCGATTACCAACCTCATTTATGAGACAGGCAGTGACTTGATGACCAAGGATGTCTTGCGCGTTTTAAAACATGGTCGTGATTTGTTTGATGCTGTTGTTAGTGATGTGACATCTGATCTTGGTTCCGTCAGCGATAGGACCCAGCAAGTTCTTAACGCCTGCATGCTTGTGTGCGAAAACGACGCTGGCATGTCTCGCATGTTGACCGAACAATTAGCATTATCTGGTGCCGCGTCTGAACTAAAACGTATCGGGGCAGGGCCTATCGCAGAAGCCTTTGTGGAAACACGATTGGGTGGTGCATGGCGATCAAGCTATGGTATGCTTGATGGCCGCTTTGATGCGCATCGCATTCTTGAATTGTTATATCCGTCCAATCGTTAAATCTAACCTAGAACGAAGAATATAGCTTTTCGAGCGTCAGCAAAACTAATGGAATTGTAAAAAACGACGCGACCACTTGCAGCGACGCAATGGATGCATAAAGCGGAGCATCGCCGCCCATTTTTTGCGCCAAAACATATCCATTGTTTGCAGTAGGCACTGCGCAGGCAATTGTGAACAATGTCAGTTCCGTTAGCGTGAAATCAAAATATGTGCCCACGATAAAAGCAATTGTTGGCAACAATAACAATTTAACGCAAACAGCAAAAATTGTAATCCGATTTGGGTGGGTTAACATATAAATGCTCAAACCCGCGCCGATCATCAACAGTCCCATACCAAGAGCTGCACGTGCAATGAAGTCGATGGATTGTTCAATTGGGCCGTAAAGTCTAATTCCCAATATTTGGAAAATGATGGCAATAAGCGCTGCAACAATGATTGGGTTGGTGAACATCTTTTGGATAAATGATGCAATTGAATGTTTTGTATCATCAAAGGCAACCATGACCGCGACATTGATAAAATTGATTGGCAATATGATAACTAGCATGATTACAGCAACAAAGGTTAAACCCTCATTTCCAAACATCTTTTCAGCAATCGCTAACGCCATGAACCCATGCCAGCGCGTTGTTGTTTGAAAAACAGATGTAAATTGAGGTTTGCTTACGTTTCTAACTTTAAAATATGGCCATAATAGAAGAACAAAAATTGGTATCGATCCGAAAGCCAATACACTGGCAAGCATGATTTTACCCACTGGAAGCGCATTAAAATCAGCTGTGACAATTGAATGAAATATCAAGCCGGGAAATAGGACATAAAAGCCAAAGTTATTAAAGTGTGGCCAAAAATCTGGTGAAATAATGCGCCAGTTTCTCAGTGCGACACCAAAGGCAACAATTAAAAATACCGGGAGGATGGATTCAAAAATAATGAGCAAGATCAGGCTTTCATGCTGAGGGCGAAGGCCAATGGATAGGAGCGTAGCTGTAATGTGTCAATCTATAACAATGCGATTACACCATGGCTGTTAACCTTAATAAATTGTTTACGTTGCAAAGCGGGTCGGTTTTGGCATAGATTTCATGCTAGGATAGGTTCCGCTATGATAGGCGGTTGATAATACGTTAGGGTTTTGCGTTGAAGTATTTGATCATTTTTTGGGGAATACCGGTCGGGTTACTTGCGCTTTGGCACGGCCTTTCAATGAATGACATGAATTTTGGGCTATTCTTCTTAACCCGCGAATTTAACGATTCCTATTTTGGTATTTACAGCAGAATTACTGGGGTAGATGTAGATACAATCCGCGGTTCGCTTCCACGTATCTTACTTGTCGATACCGTGTTTGTTTTCACTGTTGTCTATTTCAAACCATTCAGCCGTTTGCGCAATTGGTGGAAGAGCTATCGCGCCGCAAAACGCGAAGAAAAAGTTGCTGAGAACATCATTAAGTCGCCTTATCATGTTCTTGAAACCGCTCAGGACGCGGTATTATCGCCTGTGAGCGAGAACAATCTATCAAGAGCGCCTTGAAGAATAAAAGCGGCAGCAGCTGAATCAATACGTTCTTTGCGTTTGCTGCGTGACACATCCATTCCAATAAGTGCTCGTTCTGCTGCGACCGTTGATAATCGCTCATCCCAAAATACAAATGGGATTTCGGTCAACTTGCTCATATTTGACACAAACGCCTTCGTTGCTTGAACACGTGGACCTTGTGAACCATCCATATTTGATGGCAGGCCAATAATTGCAGCGCCAACTTTTTCAGCTTCCATCACAGCGATAAGTTCTTCTGCATCGAGTTTAAACTTTCGTCGCTTGATGACAGGGCGAGGGTTGGCAAAACTCATTCCAAGGTCTGAAACAGCAATGCCAATGGTCTTTGTCCCTAGATCGAGGCCAATGAGCGTCTGTCCTTTTTCCAAAAGATTGGAAACATCTTCAATTTCAATAATTGCCATGGTGATTCTGCCAAATTTGCGTTATCTGCACCTCTATACTGATTTTCTTGATTTTGCGATATTGGAGATGGAAAAAGTGAAACTCACTTGGCTTGGACATTCAGCGTTTAAATTTGAACTTAATAATACGGTGATTTTGGTCGATCCTTTTATAAAAGGTAATCCGAATGCTTCAATTGATTTTGAAAAAGTCACTGGGGATATTACGCATATTGCACTCACCCACGGTCATGGCGATCATTTAGGTGATACCGTTGAAATTGCCAACAGAACCAATGCAACAGTGATCGCAAATGCTGATTTATGTAATTGGTTGAATGATGTGCAGGGGATTAAGAAGACAGAAGGCGGCAATACCGGCGGCACAATTGGCTTTGATGATTTTTCCGTGACATTTGTTGATGCAAAACATTCATCTGCCAAAATTACCAGCGATGGGGTCTCACACGCGTTGGGTAACGCCAATGGTTTGATGTTTCATTTCAGAGATGCGCCATCAGTTTTGCATATGGGTGATACTGACATCTTTTCCGATATGGCATTGATCAATGAATTGCATGAGCCTGATATTGGGATTGTACCAATTGGTGATCGCTATACGATGGGAAGTGCGGTTGCAGCGCTTGCATGCCAGCGGTTTTTCAAATTTAGCTCCATCATCCCATGTCATTTTGCAAGTTTCCCATCATTAACACCAAATGCGGATCAATTCATTGAAGCGTTGGGTGAAGATGGCGACAAGGTTCTAAAACTTGTTCCAGGAACGGCGATTGAGCTTTAAACCCTATAATCCATAAAACGTTCTTGCCCTTGCCACTCAGCAGGGTTATAGCGAAAAGAATATAAAAAATTCATCGGAGTAGACGTATGTCAGTAGATCAGGCAACGGTTAAGCGTGTTGCAAAACTCTCCCGCATTGCCATTAGCGAAGAAAATCTTGGCAAAATGGAAGGCGAACTCAATGCTATTTTAGGATTTGTCGAACAGCTTTCAGAAGTTGATGTTGAAGGTGTCGAACCTATGACGTCAGTTACGCCAATGGAGATGAAAAAACGCAAAGATGGCGTGAGCGATGGTGCAAAAGCTGATGACATCATTGCCAATGCGCCTGAAAGCGATGACAACTTCTTTGTTGTTCCTAAGGTTGTTGAGTAGGGAATTAAGACGTTGCGCATTGAAATTGAAACTCCGTTGCAGGATGATATTCGGGTGCTGGTTAAACAGCTCAACGAATATATGATGCCTTTAACGCCGAAGGAATTTCAGTTTCAATTGACGGTAGAGCAAATGTCTGAACCTGGCGTTACACTATTTGTGGCGCGAAATGATGCGAATAAAGCTGTTGGGATGGGTGCTCTTAAGCAACATGATAAACAGCTTGGTGAAGTCAAACGTATGTTTACCTTAGATGAAGTTCGAGGTGAGCGCGTTGGATCTAAAATTCTCAATGAGATCGAAAACTTGGCCACCTCGCAGAACCTTGAAGAACTTAAGCTTGAAACTGGGGAAGCACCCGGGTTTGAACTGGCTTGGCGATTATATGAACGAAATGGCTATAAAACTTGTGGCGCGTTTCTAGATTACCCTGATTCTGGATTTTCCAGATTTTACTTTAAAAAGATTGCATGATGACTGAACTAACACAATTGACCATCGCCGAAGCTCGGCAGAAACTTCAATCAAAAGAGATTACATCTGTTGAACTGACAGATGCATATCTTTCAACCATTGATAGTGCCAATGATCAGCTGAATGCTTATATCAAGGTTACCCATGATAAAGCGCGTGAGATGGCAGCTGCATCAGATGCAAAACTTGCTAAGGGCGAGGGTGGTAATCTTGAGGGTATTCCGCTTGGGATCAAGGATCTATTTGCAACAGAAGGTGTTCACACACAAGCGTGTAGTCACATTCTTGATAAGTTTGAGCCAAAGTACGAATCTACTGTGACCAAAAATCTTTGGGATGATGGTGCGGTGATGCTTGGTAAACTCAATATGGATGAATTTGCGATGGGTTCATCTAACGAAACCAGTTATTATGGTGCAGTTACGAACCCTTGGCGTGCAAAGAATTCAAATGAATCACTTGTTCCAGGTGGTTCATCTGGCGGCTCAGCGTCAGCTGTATCTGCAAACCTCTGCGCAGGTGCAACGGCAACAGATACTGGCGGATCTATTCGTCAACCAGCAGCTTTTACCGGAACAGTTGGTATTAAACCAACATATGGTCGTTGCTCACGCTGGGGCACTGTTGCATTTGCTTCTTCGCTTGATCAGGCGGGTCCAATTGCGCGTGATGTGCGTGATGCAGCGATTATGCTGCGCTCAATGGCGTCCACAGACGTGAAAGACACAACATGTGTTGATATGCCAGTGCCAGATTATGAAGCTGCGCTTGGCGGCTCCGTCAAAGGTATGAAAATCGGTATTCCTAAAGAGTACCGCATGGATGGCATGCCTGATGATGTTGAAAAGCTTTGGCAGCAGGGCATCGCATGGCTGAAAGATGCGGGCGCTGAGATTGTAGATATCTCGCTGCCGCACACAAAATATGCGCTCCCAGCTTATTATATTGTAGCGCCAGCGGAAGCCTCTTCAAACCTGGCGCGTTACGATGGTGTGCGCTATGGTTTACGCGTTGATGGCAAAAACATTGAAGACATGTATGAGCAAACACGCGCAGAAGGTTTTGGTCCTGAGGTTCGTCGCCGTATTATGATTGGTACTTATGTGCTGTCAGCTGGTTATTATGATGCATACTACATTAAAGCGCAAAAAGTTCGCACATTGATCAAGCGTGATTTCGAAAACGCATTTGCTCAAGGCATTGATACGATTTTGACACCTGCTACTCCCTCATCAGCATTTGCAATTGGCGATAAAGAAATGGCTGCCGATCCTGTGAAAATGTATCTTAATGACATCTTCACTGTGACTGTGAATATGGCAGGTCTTCCTGGAATTGCCGTTCCTGCCGGGTTGGACGAGAAGGGGCTTCCACTTGGGTTGCAACTTATCGGTAAGCCGTTTGATGAAGAAGGTTTGTTCAAAACTGCTCATGTGATAGAACAAGCAGCAGGACGATTTACTCCAACTAAATGGTGGTAATGCCAATTGATAGTTCGCCAAGCACGATCAACCGATATCCGCACATTAGCTGCGTTGGGTGTGATTGCTTGGGAGCAAGCGTTTGCTGCTGCTGGTGAAGTGACAAATCACTTAAGGGAAAAAGCTGAAGCGACCTATTTTGGGTTTTGTGAGCAGTATTGGCCAATTATCATCGTCGCGGAGGCAGATGGTGAAGTTGTGGGTTGGGCAGCTTTAGAAGCGGGTCAAAACAAAATTACAGACTTATGGGTTTTGCCCAATTTCCAACGGCATGGGGTTGGCTCAGCGCTACTTTCCGAGCTTGAACAACAGGCAAAAGCGCGCGAGTTTGATGAGATTGATCTAGAAACACATGCAAAAAACGCGCCTGCATTGTCCTTTTTTAAAAAGCATGAATATGCAATCAGTGGATTAAAATCCACATATTCTCCCACAATGGACAAATCTGTCGATACATTGGAGATGAGAAAGAGATTCAATTCGGTGAGTATTTGATTCAATACGGTGTAAGATGTGTTTGATATATAAGATTAAATTCATGTTTAAGGTGAATGGCACTCTACATGATCTCGCATAATGACTTGTGTAAATAAGATCTCGGTATTTGTCTTATTTCAAACTTGAACGCTTGCAGTCTTTTACGCATTGATTTACGAAGAAAAGAAAATATCCAAAGCAATTTTAAGGTCCTAAAATGACAGCTCCAGTTCTTGTCGATACACGCACTCCCGAAGCCAAACGTTTTATTGCAGGCGCCACTGGCGACTGGGAAGTTATCATCGGTTTGGAAGTTCATGCTCAGGTGACCAGTGAAGCTAAATTATTCTCAGGTGCTTCAACTGAATTTGGCCGTGCGCAAAATGATAATGTGTCACTTGTTGATGCTGCCATGCCGGGCATGTTGCCCGTGATCAACGAAGAATGCGTTCGTCAGGCAGTTAAAACTGGTCTTGGTCTAAAAGCCCAAATCAATAACCGTTCGATTTTTGACCGTAAAAACTACTTCTACCCGGATTTGCCACAAGGTTATCAGATCTCACAGTTTAAGGATCCCATTGTCGGTGAGGGCACAATTATCATTTCCGTTGGACCTGACAATAAAGGTCAGTTTGAAGATACTGAAATTGGTATTGAGCGTTTGCACCTTGAGCAAGATGCGGGCAAATCAATCCACGATCAGCATCCAACGCTATCTTATGTCGATTTAAACCGCTCAGGCGTAGCCTTGATGGAGATCGTGTCAAAACCTGATATGCGTTCTTCTGATGAGGCAAAAGCTTATCTAACGAAGCTTCGCACAATCCTACGTTATCTTGGTACTTGCGATGGTAACATGGATGAGGGCTCCATGCGCGCTGATGTAAACGTATCTGTTCGCAAGCCAGGTGGCGAATTTGGTACGCGTTGTGAGATTAAAAACGTCAACTCAATCCGATTTGTTGGTCAAGCAATTGAATATGAAGCACGTCGTCAGATTGCAATTATCGAAGATGGTGGTGTGATCGATCAAGAAACGCGTTTATTTGATCCAGGTAAAGGTGAAACACGTTCTATGCGCTCTAAAGAGGACGCGCATGACTATCGTTATTTCCCAGATCCAGATTTGTTGCCTCTAGAGTTTTCTCAGGAGTATGTCGATAATCTTGCAAAAGATTTGCCTGAGCTTCCAGATGAGAAGAAAGATCGCTTGGTTAATGAACTTGGTCTTTCCATTTATGATGCGTCCATTCTTGTGACTGAGCAGTCTATTGCAAACTTCTTTGAAAAAGTTGCTGAAGGTCGTGATGGAAAACTTGCTGCAAACTGGATCATCAATGATTTATTGGGCGCATTAAACAAAGCAGGCAAGGAAATTGAAGACAGTCCGGTATCTCCCGAACAGCTTGGCGCGATCATTTCAATGATTCAAGATGAAACAATTTCGGGTAAGATTGCGAAAGAATTGTTTGAGATTGTCTTCAGTAAAGGCGGTGATCCTGCGCAAATCGTTGAAGAGCGCGGCATGAAACAAGTCACAGATACTGGTGCTATTGAGGCGGCAGTTGATGAGATTATTGCAAACAACCCAGATCAAGTTGAAAAAGCGAAAGCCAAGCCGCAATTGGCAGGCTGGTTTGTTGGTCAGGTGATGAAAGCAACGGGCGGCAAAGCCAACCCACAAGCAGTACAAAAACTCGTTCGCGAAAAGCTCGGTGTAGAATAGTGTTTTTTGTTCGCACAGCATCTGTTCGCGATATTGATAAGATTAGGCCGGTTCTGGTTGATACTTGGCACGATACGTATGATGCGATCTACAGTGCTGAAATTGTCAATGATATTTGCGAAAATTGGCACAGTTTAGAGGCGATCAAGCAAAATCTTGAAGATCGTAATGCTGAATTTGTTGTTGCCGATGATGGTAAAACGCTCGGCGGCATTGCCTTTGTTAAAGCACCAAGCGAGGACGGGATTGCTTATCTTAGCCAATTATACGTGTTGCCTGAGCATCAAAGACAAGGTATTGGCCGCGATTTGTTGCAAGAGATCGAAATGAGTTTTCCAGAAGCCAAAGTGATGCGTTTGGGTGTTGATGCGCGCAATGTAAAAGCTGTTGGCTTTTATGAGCGTTTTGGCTATAAAAATATGAATATCCGCTTGGAAGAGGGTGGTATGGAAGCTTTAGTGTTTGAAAAACAGCTCTAAATGATTATCCAGTACTGGACATCCCAAATTACAAGCGGCATAAGTCAAATAAATTAGTTCAATAGAGCGAATCGACGACATGAAATCATTTTTCCTAGGACTTTTCACTTGGTGGAACGGCGCAACAGTCGGAACACGCTTTCATACATGGCGTAAAGGCACACGTGTGGGTGAGGATGATTTTGGTAATGTTTACTACCAAGGTGGACAAGATGATGAAGGTCGCACACGCCGCTGGGTGATCTATAAAGGCTATGCTGAAGCATCAGCTATTCCTGCTGGCTGGCACGGTTGGATGCATCACCGTACGGATGTTTCACCTGTTGATGAAGATTACACACCATTTGAGTGGCAGCTTGAGCACGAAGCAAACAAAACTGGTTCTGCCGAAGCATATCGCCCGAAAGGTTCTATGTTAAACCCTGCAGATCGCCCAACAGTGACTGGCGATTACGATGCGTGGTCACCTAGAAACTAATTGGATGTAACTAATTTGGCTTTGACCTCGTTTTAGCCCAATTTAACTGGTTCAGTGATAACAAGACGATCGAGATGTAATCATTTTATGAAACAGTTTTTCAGCTCCAAATTACTAGCACTTACGGTTGCTTCAAGCTTTATGTTCGTTCCCAATATCACAGCGGAACGTTTAACAAACCCTGTCGCTGTTTTTTCAGGTATCGATAAAATCACCGGACGTATTACGACCTTTGATGTTTACGTCGATGAGACGGTTCAATTTGGTGCGCTACAGGTTACCCCACGTGTTTGTTATACGCGTGATGAAACCGAAGCGCCAAAAACGACCACGTTTGTTGAAGTTGACGAGATTACACTTGATCGTAAAATCAGACGTATTTTCTCAGGTTGGATGTTTGCAGATTCGCCCGGGCTAAACGCTGTCGACCATGCTGTCTATGACGTTTGGCTTGATGGTTGTAAGCAATCTTCAGATATCCCTGCGCCAAATGGTTCTTAATTGAACAACGTCGCAATATTAACTAGCGCAACTAAATTTGATAATTCCCACGTTTTATGACAATCTCTGGCTTGTTGTTTGAAACAAGCGGCTATTTTTGTCTGCTATCTTAGTTTCTGCCATCTTAGTTATTGTTATTCAGGAATTGATTGTGCTGTTTGGAAAATTTTTTCGCTTTGTGCTGGTAAGCATTATACCAGTGATTTCATTCTCATCACCAACAGTATCTCACGATCTAACGATATTTACCATTGGAACGGGCGGTGCAGCTTATACTTATCACCCTGTGGGCGGCATGTTGGCGAATGCTATTTCAAATCCGCCACAAGCTTTGCCATGTGGGAAAGGTGGCAATTGTACCTTAAAAAACCTGATTGCTGTGAGCGTGTTGTCAAATGGATCAATTGACAATGTAACCGCTATTTCAGAAGGTAAAATCAATTCAGGATTTGTTCAATCAGATATTGCGTACTGGATGTATACGGGCACAGATATTTCTGGACAAAAGCAACCCAAAACTAATTTAAGAGCGATCGCTTCATTGTATGAAGAGCATGTTCAATTAGTGACTTTGAAAAGAAGCGGAATTGAAACAATACAAGACTTAAGGGGTAAACGCGTAGCCATTGATGAACCGGGCTCTGGTACGCGTGTGGATGCTCAACTCATTTTGGAAGCTAGTGGTATTTATGAAGAGGATTTTCAGGCGCGAAGTTTGCGCGGTAAAGATGCAGCCAATGCCTTAAGACTAGGTGCAATTGACGCGTTTTTTGTTGTCGCGGGCTACCCCACCGATTTGATCTCTGAGTTGGCGAGCCGGGTAGATATTAATATCGTTCCAATAGACAGTGCAGCCGCTGATGGTTTGACCAGTGAATATGAATTTTTTATCTCCAATATCATACCGTCCGGGACCTATAGGGGTGTTGAGGAGACAGAAACTTTGTCGGTCGGCGCACTGTGGATTACCTCGGCAGAAGAAGATGAAGAGCTCATATATGGGGTTACCAGCACGCTATGGAGCAATAGTACACGGAAGTTGCTGGATGTTGGCCATGCGCGTGGTAAAGATATTACAATTGATACAGCGCTCTACGGAATAGGAATTCCGCTACATCCCGGAGCGGAGCGTTTCTATGAAGAAAAAGGCTTATTGGAATAATGAGTTCCAATTTGCAACCAGCGAAGTTCCTAGCCGCGATGCATGTTCACGGTATTGTTTTAATCCTATCAGGTGATTTTTCATGTGTCATTCAAGATTGATGCTTATTGCGTCCCTCTATTGAACTATGACAGTCACAAATCTGTGTATATTAGCTCTTCAGACAACGAAATTTTGACCAATTTATCAAAAAAATCAATTATTTAAATTCACAATCGATTGATAAAAAATATCTATTGAAAATATCAAAGAAATCGCGTAATTCTTAATCAGAAAACGGGAGACGCTGATTTTTAATCAGGGCCGAAGGAGCAACCGCCTCGGAAACTCTCAGGCACAATGGACCGTTTTTTAAATTTAACTCTGGAGAGTGGCAGTTTGCCCGCCGAAGGGATAGCGATCTCAGGCGTCAGGACAGAGGAGGCATCTTTGTAAAACCATGTGGGTTTTGCACAAAAGGTGCTGAATATTTCAGCCGGAATAGAGGACTAAGATGGCTGACTTGTTGCGAACTCCATTATATGATTTTCACGTTGAATGTGGCGCTAAACTCGTTCCTTTTGCGGGTTATGAAATGCCAGTGCAATATCCGCTTGGGGTGATGAACGAACATAAGCATTGCCGCGCCAGCGCAGGATTGTTTGACGTTAGCCATATGGGACAAGTGCTCATCAAACCAAAATCAGGAAATATTGAAGACGCTTGTTTAGCGCTTGAAACCCTTGTTCCGATGGATATTTGCGCTCTAAAATCCGGTCGTCAGCGTTATGCGTTTTTTACCAATGATAATGGCGGTATTCTTGATGATCTGATGGTCGCAAATCGTGGTGATCATTTGTTTCTAGTCGTCAATGCAGCTTGTAAAGACGCTGATATCGCGCATATGCGCAAACATCTCAGCGAAACCTGCGAGATTTCGGTCATAGAAGATCGTGCGCTTATCGCGCTTCAAGGACCGGATGCGGAAAAGGTTGTATCATCGCTTATTCCATCGATGGCTGATCTTAAATTTATGGATGTTGTAATTGTTGATTATGACGGCATAGAGCTTTGGGTATCTCGCTCAGGATATACTGGAGAAGATGGTTATGAGATTTCAATTCCATCTGATGACGCATCAGCTTTTGTTTCAAAACTTGCACCACATGAACTTGTTGAACCCATTGGTCTTGGTGCACGCGATAGCTTGCGCCTTGAAGGCGGGCTTTGTTTGTACGGCAATGATATTGATGAAACGACAACGCCTGTTGAAGCAGCATTAACTTGGGCCATTCAAAAAGCCCGTCGTGCAGGTGGTGCAAGGGAAGGTGGTTTCCCCGGTGCTGATGAAATCCTTGCTCAATTTGAAAATGGCGCGGATCGTAAGCGCGTTGGTTTCTTGCCTGAGGGACGCGCGCCGATGCGTGCAGGGACAAAACTCTTTGCAACTGAAACATCCAGCGATGAAATTGGTGAAATTACATCGGGTGGCTTTGGACCATCGGTGAATAGCCCAGTTTCAATGGGTTACATTACAATAGAATTTAGCGATGAGGGCACAAAAGTCTTTGCGGAAGTGCGTGGTAAACGCTTGCCCGCAACAATTGCCAAAATGCC
The DNA here is from genome assembly GCA_039986595.1 of Lentilitoribacter sp. Taxonomy (GTDB): domain Bacteria; phylum Pseudomonadota; class Alphaproteobacteria; order Rhizobiales; family Rhizobiaceae; genus Lentilitoribacter. The sequence continues at coordinate 22,652 of JBDWQJ010000005.1, read as the reverse complement.
ATTCGTTGCAGCAAACTTTAAAAGATAAACTAAGGAGAGAATTCATGAAATATACCGAAGAACACGAATGGCTAAAGCCTGAAGGTGATGTTGTGATTGTGGGTATTACACAGCATGCGGCGGATGCACTCGGCGAGTTGGTTTTCGTTGAGCTTCCAGATGTTGGCACTGAAGTTGAAAAAGGCGAAGAGATTGTTGTGATTGAAAGCGTGAAAGCTGCATCTGATATTACCGCTCCGCTTGATGGTGAGATCACTGAAGTTAACCAAGCCATTGTCGACACACCAACACTTGTTAATGAAGATCCAGCTGCTGCAGCATGGTTTTTTAAAATGAAGCTGAAAGACGCGAGCGAGATGGACGGTTTGATGGATGAAGACGCTTATAAAGCGCTGATCGACTAACTAAATACCCTGCTGGACCCTAAAGATATCAAGGAATTGCAATGAGTTACAATTTGACGGATTACCAACCTTATGATTTTGCCAATCGACGCCATATCGGGCCGTCTCCCAAAGAGATGGAGGATATGCTTGAAGTTGTCGGCGCATCATCATTGGACGATCTAACTGATCAAACGGTTCCAGCAAGTATTCGCCAATCAACAGCATTAACATCTCCGGCAATGTCAGAAAACGAATTGCTCAATTTCATGCGCAAGGTCAGCCGGATGAATATCGTTGTGACATCTTTGATTGGGCAGGGGTATCACAATACATTTACGCCGCCAGCGATCCAGCGCAATATTTTGGAAAATCCAGCATGGTATACCGCTTATACGCCTTACCAACCTGAGATATCGCAAGGTCGCCTTGAAGCTTTGCTCAATTTCCAAACTATGATGATTGATTTAACTGGTTTGGAAGTCGCAAACGCATCGCTGCTTGATGAAGCAACAGCATGCGCTGAAGCTATGACAATGGCGCAACGCGTTGCAAAGTCGAAATCTAAAGCATTTTTCATCGATGAAAATTGCCATCCGCAAAACATTGATGTCATGCGCACCCGTGCTGAACCTTTGGGTATTGAGCTTATTATCGATGATCCTGAAAACCTTGATGCGACGCAAGTTTTTGGTGCGATTTTCCAGTATCCAGGAACACACGGGCATGTGTCAGATTTCACATCTAAAATGGATGAGTTACATGCAGCAAAAGCCATTGGTGTGGTTTCTGCTGATCCAATGGCCTTGACGCTGTTAAAAGAACCCGGTGCGATGGGTGCGGATATTGCCGTTGGTTCAACCCAAAGATTTGGTGTGCCGCTAGGTTATGGTGGACCACACGCTGCTTATATGGCCACAAAAGATGCCTTTAAGCGCTCTATGCCTGGCCGTATTGTCGGTGTCTCTATCGATTCTCATGGCAACAAAGCTTACCGTTTAGCGCTTCAAACACGTGAGCAACATATTCGTCGCGAAAAAGCGACGTCGAATGTGTGTACCGCACAAGCGTTACTTGCGGTTATGGCGTCGATGTATGGCGTGTTCCATGGTCCAGATGGATTAAAAGCCATTGCGCAACGCATTCACCTAAAAGCATCACGACTGGCTGCAGGTCTTCAAACTCTTGGATTTGAGATTGAACCGACAACATTTTTCGATACGATCACCGTAAATGTCGGCGGATTGCAAAGCGTTGTAATGAAATCAGCGTTAAACGAAGGCGTGAATTTACGCGCTGTTAGTTCAGATAAAATCGGCATCACTGTTGATGAGATGACCAATGAAGACACTTTGGAAGCTGTTTGGACCGCATTTGGTTTAGACAGCAAAAACTATCCCGCAAAAGCAAACTATCAACTGCCGGACAACATGGAACGTCAATCTGAGTATATGACGCATTCTATTTTCCATATGAATAGATCTGAAGCCGAGATGACGCGTTATATGCGCCGCCTGGCTGATCGAGATTTAGCACTAGATCGCGCAATGATCCCACTTGGATCTTGCACCATGAAGCTGAACTCTGCCGCAGAAATGATGCCGATCAGCTGGTCTGGTTTTGCCAATATTCATCCATTTGTGCCGCAGGAGCAAACACGTGGATATCAGCTGATGGTCAAAGATCTGTCTGACAAATTGTGCGAAATCACAGGCTATGATGGAATTTCCATGCAACCCAATTCGGGCGCGCAGGGTGAATATGCTGGTTTGTTGGCCATTGCATCTTATCATCGTGCAAATGATGAGGGGCATCGCAATATTTGCCTTATTCCAATGTCTGCACATGGTACTAATCCGGCCAGTGCGCAAATGGTAGGCTATAAAGTTGTCCCGGTTAAAAGTTCGGACAATGGCGATATTGATATTGATGATTTCAGAGAAAAAGCGCAACAGCATGCTGATAATCTTGCAGCATGTATGATTACATATCCTTCAACACATGGTGTTTTTGAAGAAGGTGTGCGCGAAATTTGCGATATTACGCATGAATTTGGCGGCCAGGTCTATATGGATGGCGCTAATATGAATGCGATGGTTGGTGTTTCTCAACCCGGCGATATCGGTTCTGACGTATCACATTTGAACTTGCATAAAACATTTTGTATTCCGCATGGCGGCGGCGGACCGGGTATGGGCCCAATTGGCGTTAAAAAGCATTTGATCCCGCATTTGCCTGGCCACCACACACAAGGCGGCAGTGGCGCTGTCTCCGGTGCGCCGTTTGGTTCAACAAGTCTGTTGCCAATTTCTTGGGCTTATTGCTTGATGATGGGTGGCGAAGGCCTGACACGGGCAACAAAGTTTGCGATTTTAAATGCAAACTATATCGCAAAGCGGTTGGAGGATGCTTATCCTGTGCTTTACCGCGGGCCGGGTGGTCGTATCGCACATGAGTGCATTATTGATACGCGCCCATTGGCAGAATTTGGTGTGAGCGTTGATGATGTTGCAAAACGTTTGATCGATTGCGGTTTCCATGCACCGACAATGTCTTTCCCCGTTGCGGGCACATTGATGATTGAGCCAACCGAATCAGAACCAAAAGCTGAGCTTGATCGTTTTTGTGATGCTATGCTGGCAATTCGTCAGGAAGCGCAAGATGTTGCTGATGGGAAATACCCAATTGATAACAACCCGCTTTGCAACGCACCTCACACAATGAGTGATCTGGTTGGCGAATGGGATCGTCCATATTCAAGAGAGCAGGGGTGTTTCCCACCTGGTGCATTTAAGGTTGATAAATACTGGGCTCCGGTTAATCGGGTTGACAATGCATATGGTGACCGAAATCTTGTATGTTCGTGTCCGCCAATGGATGAATATTTGGAAGCTGCGGAGTAAAGTAAGGCTCCGCCCAACACTTTTATGGAATTAAAATGATTGCCGTTATCTTTGAAGTTATCCCGCACCCTGAACATAAGCAGGAATATTTAGATATTGCTGCGAGTTTACGGCCTGAGCTTGAAAAGATAGACGGCTTCATTTCCATAGAACGTTTTCAGAGCCTCAACGATCCAAATAAGCTTTTGTCACTGTCATTTTATGAAAATGAAGAAGCTTTGGATCAATGGCGAAATGTCGAGAAACATCGTATGGCGCAAACAATTGGGCGAAGTAAGATATTTGAGGCGTATCGAATACGCATTGTCAGTGTCATTCGTGACTATACCATGGGCGAGCGCGATCAGGCCCCCGCTGATAGTAAATCTCTGCACGATTGAGCTAACGGCTAAAAAGCTCTTTCAATAAGAGTATTTCGTGCTGACTTAATTCATTGTATAGTTGTGCTTGCTACCTGTGCCTTTGTAGCGCTGAAGCTCGAGCTTGTTTCCACCCAATAGAGTGATTTGCTGACATTCTCTTGGAACAGGAATAATGCCAATTCGTGCAGTACGGCACCAATAATTGCCTTGCCAATACCACTTACCGGTGACTTTGATGCCCTTAACACGGCCATCAATCTGGCCATTGGATGCCATGCGCAGCCAAGTGTTTGAGCTTTGAGCAACCTTTTTGCCAACAACTTTTTGCAGGAATTCGCTTTTGTTGTCGATAATGTCTTTGGACAACGCAACATTAGAAATGCCCAAAGACAATGTAAGTGTGATGATAGAAATAGCTGATTTAAGCATGTTATACCTCATTTTTGAGTTTTTACGTGCCATTTCCGATGTTAGATCACTTCATGATCAAACGTTATGTTGCAGATTGAAATAATTGTCGCACTATATTGTTATCGATGTGCGCGCTAGGAAAGTGAAAATCAGACAAGTCGAATTTCGCATTGAGTAGCTACTTGTAATTATTCAATTAAACTCCCAAATGATCTAAATCAGTGCTACAAGATGTAATTCCATCGATTACAGCAAAATTCGTAGTTTTTTTGCTTTTTAGACTTGTGGTTTAGAGATTCGATCTATAAGAGTGCCAGATGAATTGCGCGGCGCGTTTGGCATGATAGCTAACCGCGCCGTAAAGACGTGGGAAAAATATGGCTTCTAAAACTAATCCTTTTACGTTCCTCCAACAAGTTCGCTCTGAAACAGCGAAGGTTGTTTGGCCGTCACGCCGAGAAACTGTGATTTCTACAATCATGGTTCTTGTTATGGTGTTTATTGCAGCTTTGTTCTTCTTTGCTGCTGACCAGCTTTTGAGCGTTATTATCTCGTTCATTCTTAATCTCGGATCCTAAGACAAGGACTTATGGAATATGGCTGTACGTTGGTACATTGTTCACGCTTACTCAAACTTTGAGAAAAAAGTAGCTGAATCTATTGAGGAGCAGGCGCGCCAAAAAGGGCTCAGCCACCACTTTGATCAGATTTTGGTTCCTGTTGAGAAAACTGTTGAAGTCCGCCGTGGGCGCAAAGTGGATGCTGAACGCAAGTTTTTCCCAGGTTACGTGATGGTGCGTGCAAACTTGACAGATGCTGTTCACAACTTGATCAAAAATACACCTAAAGTCACTGGCTTTTTGGGTGGTGATGGCAAGCCTGTTCCGATCCCGGATCGTGAAGCTGAGCAGATCTTGATGCAAGTACAAGAGGGCGTTGATCGTCCAAAACCAACTGTCATGTTCGATATTGGTGAACAAGTTCGTGTTTCGGATGGCCCGTTTGCTTCGTTTAATGGTGTTGTTCAAGAAGTTGACGAAGAGCGTTCAAGGCTCAAAGTCGAAGTGTCGATCTTTGGTCGCGCAACACCTGTTGAACTTGAATATACTCAAGTTGAAAAAGTTTAATATCGGTTTTACCGGTATTTAAGTCCCTTCTTAGGGAGGGCAAATTCCGCGTGGTAGGCGCGTCTAATCTAGCCGATTAGGTAAACCGCACCACGCAACCGCAGCCGCTGGATTGAAATTCAAACCAGCAAATTGACCGAAAGGTCACTTAAAAGAAGGCAGAGCTATTATGGCTAAAAAAATTGCTGGTGTGTTGAAGTTGCAGGTTCCTGCTGGTTCAGCAAACCCATCACCTCCGATTGGTCCTGCATTGGGTCAACGTGGTATTAACATCATGGAATTCTGTAAGGCATTTAATGCTGCAACAGGTGAAATGGAAAAAGGCGCTCCGATCCCTTGCGCTATTACATATTACCAAGACAAGTCTTTCACTTTCAAAATGAAGCAGCCGCCAATGAGCTACTTGATCAAGAAAGAAGCTGGCTTGAAATCGGGTTCAAAAGAGCCTGGTAAAGTTGTTGCTGCGAGCTTGACGCAAGATCAATTGCGTTCAATTGCAGAAGCAAAAATGAAAGATCTTAACGCTGCTGACATCGAAGGCGCTATGCAAATGGTTGCTGGTTCTGCACGTTCAATGGGTATTGAGGTCAAAGGGTAATATCATGGCTAAAATCGGAAAACGTGTAAAAAAGAATATCGAAGGTCTTGATCGCGACGCGCTACACACAGCTGAAGCTGCTGTTGCTGCCGTTAAAGAGCGTGCAAATGCAAAATTTGACGAGACTATTGAAATTTCAATGAACTTGGGTGTTGATCCTCGCCACGCTGACCAAATGGTTCGTGGTGTTGTTGATCTTCCATCAGGTACTGGTCGTTCAGTTCGTGTTGCAGTGTTTGCGCGCGATGCGAAAGCTGATGAAGCTAAAGCTGCTGGTGCTGACATTGTTGGTGCAGAAGAGCTTGTTGCTGAAGTACAAGCAGGCAACATCGATTTCGATCGTTGTATTGCAACACCTGACATGATGCCACTTGTTGGCCGTTTGGGTAAAGTACTTGGTCCACGTGGCATGATGCCTAACCCAAAGGTTGGTACAGTGACTATGGACGTTAAAGCAGCTGTTGAGGCTTCTAAGGGCGGCGCTGTTGAGTTCCGTGTTGAAAAAGCTGGCATCATTCATGCAGGTATCGGTAAAGCGTCATTTGACGAAGCTGCGATCCTTGCAAACGTGAAAGCATTTGTTGCTGCTGTTAATAAAGCTAAGCCTTCTGGCTCTAAAGGTGTTTATCTTAAGCGTGTGTCTTTGTCTTCGACAATGGGCCCAGGCTTTAAAATCGACACTGCCAGCGCTTCTGCTGAGTAATTGAATTTGATCTACATTTAATTGTAGATCGCAAAAGAATTTTGGCCAATCTATCTGGTTGGCCAAAACAGTTCAGACAAAGACATATGTCGATGTTTGGGCGCCCTGTCCGAGATTGTGGGCGATGAACTTAGGTTCGTCTTAAAATTCGCCGGCATGAGATGGGTTAGAGATGAAATTTCGTGGGAAACCACCAGATTTTGGATCGAACCTTGCACTGCCTTCACTTGCAATGAGATTTCTCAATGTGGGTAAGGGGACAGGATCCTCAACGTCAATTGCGGATCGTTTTGGTTCTCAATTGGCAAAGGCAAACCCGGTAAGTATCACATTTGTGAGCTTACTAACTGGAGAACGTAAGTGGATAGAGCGGAAAAACGCGAATTCGTTACAGAACTGAACGGCGTCTTTAAAGAAGCTGGTTCCGTTGTTGTAGCCCACTATGCGGGTCTAACAGTTGCGCAAATGAGCGATCTTCGCACAAAAATGCGCGTAGCTGGTGGCACCGTTAAAGTCGCGAAAAACAGCCTGGCCAAAATTGCGCTTCAGGGAACGGAGTCAGAAGGGATCGCAGATCTTTTCTCAGGAATGACAGTCTTAGCTTATAGCGAAGATCCTGTTGTTGCTCCAAAGGTAGCAGTCGAATTTGCAAAGGCCAACAAAAACCTTGTTGTTCTTGGCGGTGCGATGGGCTCCACAGTACTAGATGAGAACGGTGTTAAATCGCTTGCGACTATGCCTTCTCTTGATGAGCTTCGCGGTAAGTTGATTGGTATGATTTCCACACCAGCAACACGTATCGCAACTGTTGTTGCAGCTCCTGCAACGCAAATCGCTCGTGTGCTTAGTGCTAAATCCCAGAAGGATGATGCGGCTGCATAAGGCAGTTTTCGTCTTCAAATATATTAAAACCGGTTCGAACCGAAATTAAAGGATGTTAAATATGGCTGATCTTGCCAAACTAGTTGAAGAACTATCAAAACTAACAGTATTGGAAGCTGCTGAGCTCTCAAAAATGCTTGAAGAAGAGTGGGGCGTTTCTGCTGCTGCTCCTGCGGCTGTTGCCGTTGCTGGTGCTGCACCTGCTGGCGAAGCTGCTGAAGAGAAAACAGAATTTGACGTTATGCTTGTTGAAGCTGGCGGAAACAAAATTGCTGTTATTAAAGAAGTCCGCGGCCTAACAGGTCTTGGTCTTAAAGAAGCTAAAGAACTTGTTGAGAGCGCTCCAAAGGCAATCAAAGAAGCAATTTCTAAAGGCGAAGCTGAAGAAATCGCGAAAAAGCTTGAAGAAGCTGGCGCGAAAGCTGAAGTTAAGTAAGTTATGTTACAAGTATGGAGGCGATTCGCATTGCCTCCATACAATTATTGCGAGCGAAACTATTACCCAAGTAGCTATTTTCAGCTACTTGGGTAATGGGTTCTCTAAGGTAGGCCGGGAAAGCTTGGTATAAGCGTCCAGATTGGTCACCAGCGTGTGGAATTCTCGAAGGACGGTGTTCGCTTGGCCAGCGAGATTGCCGTCATGTTCAGGCTAGACAACATGCAAAAAGGAGCGGCGATGGCTGAGAAGCTTTCCTTCAATGGTCGCAGACGCGTTCGTAAATTTTTTGGTAAAATCCCTGAAGTTGCTGAGATGCCAAACCTCATTGAGGTTCAAATGTCATCTTACGACCAATTCCTTATGGTTGAAGAACCAGAAGGCGGTCGTGGCGACGAAGGACTACAGGCAGTTTTCAAATCGGTTTTCCCGATTGAAGACTTTTCAGGTGCTGCCAGACTTGAATTCGTTTCATACGAATTTGAACAGCCTAAATTTGACACAGAAGAGTGCCGTCAGCGCGATCTGACTTATTCTGCACCTCTGAAAGTGACATTACGCTTGATTGTGTTTGATATCGACGAAGATACAGGCGCAAAATCTGTTAAAGATATTAAAGAGCAAAACGTCTATATGGGCGATATGCCTTTGATGACTGGCAATGGTACATTTATTGTAAATGGTACTGAGCGTGTAATCGTATCGCAAATGCACCGTTCACCTGGTGTGTTCTTTGATCACGATAAAGGTAAAAGTCACTCATCTGGTAAATTGCTATTTGCTGCACGCGTTATACCATATCGCGGTTCATGGCTTGATATTGAATTTGATGCGAAAGACATCGTGCATGCACGTATCGATCGCCGTCGTAAGATCCCTGCAACATCATTGTTGATGGCGCTTGGTTTGGATCCTGAAGAAATTCTTGAATTCTTCTACACCAAATCTGCTTTCACGCGTGATGGTGAAAATTGGCGCATGCCATTTAATGGTGATGCTCTTAAAGGCACGAAAGCTGCTGCTGATCTTGTTGATGCAGATAGCGGTGAAGTTATCGTTGAAAACGGTAAGAAAATCACACCTCGTCTTTTAAAGCAGCTTGGTGAAAAAGGGATCAATGCGGTTCGTGCAACAGATGAAGATCTATTCGGTCGTTATGTTGCTGAAGACATGGTCAACATGGAAACCGGTGAGATTTATCTCGAAGCTGGTGACGAACTTGATGAGAAAACGCTTCCTATTCTAATTGAAGCTGGTTTCACTGAGCTACCAATCCTTGATATCGATCATATCAATATTGGTTCTTACATGCGTAACACATTGTCTGCGGATAAAAACCAAAGCCGTCAGGATGCTTTGTTTGATATCTACCGTGTGATGCGCCCTGGTGAGCCACCGACCATGGATTCAGCTGAAGCGATGTTTAATTCATTGTTCTTCGATTCAGAGCGTTACGATCTATCTTCTGTTGGTCGTGTGAAAATGAACATGCGTCTTGATCTTGATGCAGAAGACACAGTACGTGTCTTGCGCAAAGAAGACATCATGGCTGTTGTGAAAACGCTTGTTGAATTGCGCGATGGCAAAGGCGAGATTGATGACATCGATAACTTGGGCAACCGTCGTGTTCGTTCAGTTGGTGAGTTGATGGAAAATCAATACCGCTTAGGTCTGCTTCGTATGGAGCGTGCTATTAAAGAGCGTATGTCATCGATTGAAATCGACACAGTTATGCCTCAGGATTTGATTAATGCAAAACCTGCTGCTGCTGCTGTTCGTGAGTTCTTTGGCTCTTCACAGCTTTCACAGTTTATGGACCAAGTGAACCCATTGTCAGAGATCACGCATAAGCGTCGTCTATCTGCATTGGGGCCGGGTGGTCTAACACGTGAGCGTGCTGGTTTTGAAGTACGTGACGTTCACCCAACACACTATGGTCGTATCTGTCCGATTGAAACACCTGAGGGTCCGAACATTGGTTTGATCAACTCTTTGGCAACATTTGCTCGTGTCAACAAATATGGCTTTATTGAAAGCCCATATCGTAAAGTTGTCGATGGCCGTGTAACCAATGATGTTGTTTATCTTTCAGCAATGGAAGAAGCTAAATATCGTGTGGGTCAGGCAAATGCTGAAGTTGCTGGAGATGGAGCGATCGTCAACGATTTCGTTATCTGTCGTCATTCCGGCGATGTGATGATGGTACCTCGTGAGAACGTTGATCTTATGGATGTGTCGCCAAAACAGCTGGTATCAGTTGCTGCTGCGCTTATCCCGTTCCTTGAAAACGATGATGCGAACCGTGCCTTGATGGGTTCAAACATGCAACGTCAGGCCGTACCACTTCTTAGAGCGGAAGCTCCATTTGTTGGTACTGGTATGGAGCCGATTGTGGCATCCGATTCTGGTGCTGCTATTGGTGCACGTCGTGGCGGTGTTGTTGATCAGGTTGATGCGACACGTATCGTTATTCGTGCTACAGAAGATCTTGACGCAACGAAATCTGGTGTCGATATCTATCGTTTGCAGAAATATCAGCGTTCAAACCAAAACACTTGTATCAACCAACGTCCGCTTGTGACTGTCGGTGATGTGGTCAATAAAGGCGATATTCTTGCCGATGGTCCATCAACTGATCTTGGTGATTTGGCTCTTGGTCGTAATGCGCTTGTGGCATTTATGCCTTGGAACGGTTATAACTTTGAGGATTCAATTCTTCTTTCTGAGCGTATTGTTCGTGATGATGTCTTCACATCAATTCATATTGATGAATATGAAGTCATGGCACGTGATACTAAGCTTGGTCCTGAAGAAATCACGCGTGACATTCCAAATGTTTCTGAAGAGGCTCTTAAGAACCTTGATGAAGCTGGTATCGTTTATATCGGTGCGGAAGTTAAGCCTGGTGATATCCTAGTTGGTAAGATCACGCCTAAAGGCGAAAGCCCAATGACACCGGAAGAGAAGCTCTTAAGAGCGATCTTTGGTGAGAAGGCTTCTGATGTGCGTGATACTTCAATGCGTATGCCTCCTGGGGGGATCGGTACTATTGTTGAAGTGCGTGTTTTCAACCGTCATGGTGTTGAAAAAGACGAACGTGCAATGGCTATTGAACGTGAAGAAATCGAACGTCTTGCAAAAGATCGTGATGATGAGCAGGCCATTTTGGACCGTAACATCTATTCACGTTTGTCAGATATGCTTCGCGGTAAATCAGCAATTGCTGGTCCTAAAGGCTTCAAAAAAGGTGCGGAAATCACTGATGAAGCTTTGGCTGAGTATCCTCGTTCACAATGGTTTATGTTTGCTGTTGAAGATGAAAAAGCACAAAGCGAAATCGAAGCTCTTCGTACACAATATGATGAGTCTAAATCTCGCCTAGAAGCTTTGTTCATGGACAAAGTTGAAAAAGTACAACGTGGTGACGAAATGTTGCCAGGTGTGATGAAGATGGTCAAAGTCTTCGTTGCTGTGAAACGTAAAATTCAGCCAGGTGATAAAATGGCTGGACGTCACGGTAACAAAGGTGTTGTCTCTCGCATCCTTCCAAACGAAGACATGCCATTCCTTGAGGATGGTGAGCATGTTGACGTGGTGCTAAACCCATTGGGTGTGCCGTCACGTATGAACGTGGGTCAAATTTTGGAAACACACCTTGGTTGGGCTTGTGCTGGCATGGGTAAGAAGATCGGCGAAATGCTGGATGCTTACCGTGCAGAGGGCAATATTGAGCCGCTTCGTGTAACACTTGATAGTGTTATGGGAACAGGTCCTAAGGGCGATAGCATGGACAAATATGACGATGAGTCAGTTGTCCGTATGGCTGAACAAACAAAACGTGGCGTTTCAATCGCAACACCTGTGTTTGATGGTGCCGTGGAAAAAGACGTCAACGAAATGCTCGTAAAAGCGGGTCTGCATGAATCTGGTCAAAGCCAGCTTTATGATGGCCGTACTGGCGAGATGTTCGACCGTCCTGTGACTGTGGGTTACATCTACATGCTCAAGTTGAACCACTTGGTTGATGATAAAATCCACGCACGTTCAATTGGTCCTTACTCACTTGTTACTCAGCAACCACTTGGTGGTAAAGCTCAGTTTGGTGGTCAGCGCTTTGGTGAGATGGAAGTGTGGGCGCTTGAAGCTTATGGCGCAGCGTATACGCTTCAGGAAATGCTCACGGTTAAATCCGATGATGTGGCAGGTAGAACGAAAGTTTACGAAGCTATTGTCCGCGGAGATGACACTTTCGAAGCCGGTATCCCAGAGAGTTTCAACGTTTTGGTCAAAGAGATGCGTTCTCTTGGTCTGAATGTCGAGCTTGAAGATACACGTGTTGAAGAGATCGAAGACGATACGGACGAACCAGCAGAACCTGCTGAATAGTTCTTAAGAATAAATGTGTGGCGGTGTGAGTTCATCATGTCGCCGCACAACATTCATCATTGTTCACTTTGTAAGTTAAGTGGGCGAGGGCCGTTTTCGGTCGTTAGGATTTACGCAACAATGAGAGCCATGAGTTGAGGCCAATTGTTGTAAAACGGGGCAAAGCCCCACGAAGGAGACATACATGAACCAAGAGGTCATGAATCTTTTCAATCCAACAGCGCCAGCGCAAACCTTTGACTCAATCCGTATCTCAATTGCGAGCCCGGAAAAGATTATGTCATGGTCGTTCGGCGAAATTAAAAAGCCAGAAACTATCAACTATCGTACGTTCAAGCCTGAGCGTGATGGTTTGTTCTGTGCACGTATTTTTGGACCAATAAAAGACTACGAATGTTTGTGCGGTAAATATAAGCGCATGAAATATAAAGGCGTTATCTGCGAGAAGTGTGGTGTTGAAGTCACGCTTGCACGTGTACGCCGGGAACGTATGGGCCACATTGAGCTTGCAGCTCCAGTTGCGCATATCTGGTTCTTGAAATCTCTTCCAAGCCGTATCGCAACATTGCTCGATATGACTTTGAAAGATATCGAACGCGTTCTTTACTTTGAGAACTACATTGTGACTGAGCCTGGCTTGACGTCTTTGGGTGAGCAGCAATTGCTGTCTGAAGAAGAATACATGCTCGCCAGCGAAGAGTTTGGTGAAGATACATTTACAGCCATGATTGGTGCGGAAGCTATTTTTGAGCTTCTTGCTTCTATGGATTTAAATGATATTGCCGGCCAACTTCGTGCCGATCTTGCTGAAACGACTTCTGAGCTTAAAACAAAGAAGTTTATGAAGCGATTGAAGGTCGTTGAGAATTTCATTGAATCTGGCAACCGTCCAGAGTGGATGATCCTAAAAATCGTTCCAGTAATCCCACCGGATTTGCGTCCATTGGTTCCGCTAGATGGTGGTCGTTTTGCGACGTCTGATTTGAACGATCTTTATCGTCGTGTGATCAACCGTAACAACCGTCTAAAGCGCCTGATCGAATTGCGTGCACCTGGCATCATCATCCGAAACGAGAAGCGTATGCTTCAAGAATCTGTTGATGCATTGTTTGATAACGGCCGTCGCGGTCGTGTGATCACTGGTGCAAACAAGCGTCCTCTTAAATCTTTGTCAGATATGCTCAAAGGTAAGCAGGGTCGTTTCCGTCAGAACTTGCTTGGTAAGCGTGTTGATTATTCTGGTCGTTCTGTGATCGTGTCTGGTCCAGAATTGAAACTACACCAGTGTGGTCTACCTAAGAAAATGGCTTTGGAGCTCTTCAAGCCGTTTATCTATGCGCGCCTTGATGCAAAAGGTTTCTCTTCAACAGTCAAACAAGCCAAGAAATTGGTAGAAAAAGAAAAGCCAGAAGTTTGGGATATCCTTGATGAGGTTATCCGCGAGCATCCGGTTCTTCTAAACCGCGCGCCGACACTTCACCGTTTGGGTATTCAAGCATTTGAGCCAACACTGGTTGAAGGTAAAGCTATCCAGCTTCACCCACTAGTGTGTACAGCGTTTAACGCTGACTTTGATGGTGACCAAATGGCGGTTCACGTTCCATTGTCGCTTGAAGCGCAGCTTGAAGCACGTGTGTTGATGATGTCGACTAACAACATTTTGCACCCAGCCAATGGTCAGCCGATCATCGTGCCATCGCAGGATATGGTTCTTGGTATCTACTACTTATCGATGATGAATAGTAATGAGCCTGGCGAAGGAATGATCTTCTCAGATATGGGTGAATTGCACCACGCGCTTGATACAGGTGTTGTGACACTTCATTCAAAGGTTAAGGGTCGTTTTAATTCTGTAGATAGTGAAGGTAATCCAGCTTCTGAAATCTTCGAAACAACGCCTGGCCGAATGATTATTGGTGAATTGCTTCCAAAAAATGCCAAAGTTCTCTTTGATGTTTGTAACCAAGTTTTGACGAAGAAAAATATCTCGAAAATGATCGATGATGTTTATCGTCATTGTGGTCAGAAAGAAGCTGTTATCTTCTGTGATCGCATCATGCAGCTTGGCTTTAAGCATGCTTGTATGGCTGGTATTTCATTCGGTAAAGATGACATGATCATTCCGGATTCTAAAAAGACTATTATTGCTGATACTGAAGCTTTGGTTCAAGATTATGAGCAACAGTACAACGATGGTTTGATTACCAAAGGTGAGAAATACAACAAAGTCATCGATGTTTGGGGCAAATCCAACGAGAAGCTTACTGAAGATATGATGGATCTTCTTAAAGCGGTTGAATTTGATGAAAACGGTCGTCAAAAGCAGATTAACTCGATTTACATGATGAGCCACTCTGGTGCTCGTGGTTCTGTGAACCAGATGCGTCAATTGGGTGGTATGCGTGGTTTGATGGCTAAGCCTTCTGGTGAAATCATCGAAACACCAATCATTTCAAACTTTAAAGAAGGTCTGACCGTGAACGAGTACTTTAACTCCACTCACGGTGCCCGTAAGGGTCTTGCAGATACTGCTTTGAAAACGGCTAACTCGGGTTACCTAACACGTCGTTTGGTTGATGTTGCGCAAGATTGCATCATTACTCAGGAAGATTGTGGAACTGAAAAAGGTCTAACCATGACACCGATCGTTGATGCGGGTCAGGTTGTGGCGCCTATCGGTCAGCGTGTATTGGGTCGTACAATCCTAGTAGATGTTATGAACCCAGCTGATGGTTCTGTTCTTATTCCTGCAGGACGTATGGTTGACGAAGCTGATGTGGTGAAAATTGAAGCGGCTGGTATTCAGTCAATTCAAATTCGTTCACCGCTAACTTGTGAATTGCAAAACGGTATTTGCGGCACATGTTATGGTCGTGACCTTGCACGTGGTACAAAGGCAAATATGGGTGAAGCTGTTGGTGTTATCGCAGCGCAATCCATTGGTGAGCCTGGTACACAGCTAACCATGCGTACATTCCACTTGGGTGGTACTGCGACAGTGGTGGATTCATCTTATATCGAAGCTTCTTATGAAGGTTCAATCAAGATGAAAAACCGCAACATGGTTCGTCACAAAGACGGTCATTTGGTTGCAATGGGTCGTAACATGTCTATCCAAATTTTGGATGAGGCAGGTGCGGAACGTTCTTCACAACGCGTATCATACGGTTCAAAGATCTTTGTTGATGACGGTGATAGCGTCACACGTGGCCAACGTTTGGCTGAGTGGGATCCATACACACGTCCAATCATGACTGAGGTTTCAGGTGTGATTGATTTTGAAGATGTGGTTGATGGCGTATCGGTTCTAGAAAGTGCCGATGAAGCAACAGGTATTACAAAACGTCAAGTTATTGACTGGCGTTCAACACCTCGCGGTGTTGATCTAAAACCTGCAATTGTCATTAAAGACAAAGACGGTAAAGTTGCTAAACTTGATCGTGGTGGCGAAGCTCGCTTCTTGCTTTCAGTGGATGCTATTCTTTCCGTTGAACCAGGTGCAAAGGTAACCGCTGGTGATGTGATTGCGCGTTTCCCAATGGAAAGTGCGAAAACAAAAGATATTACTGGTGGTCTGCCACGTGTGGCCGAGTTGTTCGAAGCGCGTCGTCCGAAAGATCATGCGATTATCGCAGAGATCGACGGAACTATTCGTTTTGGTCGCGATTACAAAAACAAGCGTCGTATTATCATTGAACCGGCGGATGAAGGTATTGAGCAAGCTGAATATCTTATTCCAAAAGGTAAGCCGTTCCATCTTCAAGATGGCGACTTTATCGAGAAGGGTGAATACATCCTTGATGGTAATCCTGCACCGCACGACATTCTGGCCATTAAAGGTGTTGAAGCCTTGGCATCATATCTCGTGAATGAGATTCAGGAAGTTTACCGCTTGCAGGGCGTGTTGATCAACGATAAGCACATCGAAGTCATCGTGCGTCAGATGTTGCAGAAAGTTGAGATCACAGATAGTGGCGAGTCTACATATATCCCTGGTGATAATGTTGATAAGCTTGAGCTTGGTATGGTCAATAAGCGTTTGGCAGAAGAGGGGCGTAAGCCTGCTTCTGGTAACCCGGTTCTGTTGGGTATTACCAAAGCTTCGCTTCAAACACCTTCCTTCATCTCAGCTGCATCCTTCCAGGAAACAACGAAGGTTCTAACTGAAGCTTCAATTGCTGGTAAGACGGATACGTTGCAAGGCCTAAAAGAGAACGTGATTGTGGGTCGTTTGATCCCAGCGGGTACGGGTGGTCAGATGGGCCAAATCCGCCGCATCGCATCTCAGCGTGATGAGCTTATTATCGAAGATAAGAAAGCAAACACGCAGGTTGAAGACGCAGCGCCAATGCTTGAAGAGCTTTCAGGCGAGGAGCCAGCTGAATAAAACCAGCTAATTTCATAGCTTAAAATCAAACCCCGCCAGAGATGGCGGGGTTTTTTGTTTGAGGAGATTAACTGTCCCTAACTAGCTTCCCACCATTCCACTTTATTCACCCGAAATTGTTTCGTTTATCTGAAGGTTCGGAAAATGAGTAGAAAGTGGATTATCCACCGAATCGGGATCATCTAAAGCGCTTCTCACCTGAGTAGCAATTTCAGACCGGTAGGTATCAATTTTTGGAACCAAAGAATAAATATCTGAAGTGTCGATCATTATCGTTCGTACCTGCCCAACGTCAAAAGGAACCTTGTCGGATGATCGCATAATTTGAACTACAGGTTTCCTGATCATGTGTCTTATCGCCAGTTCGTAAAACACATTTGGATTGTGATAGGATAAATCTGCTACAACCAAACGAGATCTCAACAAGTATTCTAAGATTTGTTTATTGATAGTTCCCGGTTTGCTTATTGCATCGGCTCTTACAACATTCAAACGGAACTGTTCCAAAGCAGGTTCCACTAATGAACTTAAAAATAGATCAGAGTGTTTTCGTTCTATTGAATCTTCCGAACCAATCGGTGCGACATAAAATGCTGTTGTTTCATATTCTGCATTGTCGGACGTTATGATTGCAGTATTGGTTGGAACGGCTACACGCTGCATCAATGCATCGTTATCGCTTTTTGTCGGTAATTGATCCAAAAGATGGTCTACCGTCACAATTCGTTCTGCACCAGATAAAGTTTGAAGTAAGCCGAGATGCCTCAGGTTTACAATAAATGTGTCAACGGCTTCTTCAGCCATTTCTTGTTCTACATCAAATTCGGTTGCAGCATCAATCAAAGCTGCCTTAGCAGGTAGTTTGTTGTTTTTAAATCTTTCATATAGTTTTTGGAAAGGTTCTATTTTTTGAATACCTAACTGAATCCGAGCTCTGGTTTTTGATCTTTTCGATGATTCTTCAGAAATAGCTTCTAAACCTTCTGGAGTTATTTCCAACATATCGCTTGCAGAGTTTCCTTTAATCAACCCATATTTGTTGGAGTTGGCGATAAGTTGGCGACTTGGTCCACTTTCAGGAGATTTATTTAAGTGATCGAATATTGAGAGACGACGAACTGGTTGACCAGAACCGAATTCAAAAACCTGTTGAGTAAACTGCAATGGTTCTTCAATTGTTGATGCAGGAAAATTACGTATGGTCCGACGCCGTCTTGCTTTGGGCTTTTCTGTTGCTTTATTGTTCAAAAACTTCTCCAGGTTGTAAGTAATTAATGGTGTACAACTATAGAAGATTGTTACTTATGGCAAATCGGCAAACTTATATGATATTTTCTGACTATTCACCCCTTAAACTGTGAGAAGCTCTTCTTGTTCCGGCCGACAATATATTCTCCGGTAGAAATCGGCTCATACCTGCGATCTTCCGCAGACACACCTAAGTCACACGGATCAATAACAGTATCTGTGTTGGGGTCAAAGAAGATGGGTATCGAATAGCGTTTACTGCCTGATCTGTTAATCACACGGTGGATGGTGGACTTAAATCGATCATTGCTCCAGCGCTCAAGTAGATCACCGATGTTACATACGAGCGTGCCAGGGATAGGTGGTGCTTCAATCCACTCGCCGGATTTATGTTTAACCTGTAAGCCGCCATTGTCGTCCTGCAATAAGAATGTAAGCACGCCGAAATCTGTATGTGGCGCAACACCAAAACGTTGCTCTGCTTCATCCTCTATTGATGATTGCGGATAATAGACCAATTGACCTCGGGCGAGGGGTGTTTGATAGCGAGGAGTGAAAAAATGTACATCTTGATCAAGGCTGACAGCAATAGCGGATAATACTTTGCGCGCGACTTCGCATAATGCATTGTAATATGGCTTTAACTCTTGCTCCAAACGTGGGAACGCATCATTGGGCCACTGATTTTCAGCAATCAATGGTTTTTGAGCGATTAAGTCTGGATGATCAGGCTCAATCTCAGTTCCCCAAAAGAATACTTCCTTTAGATCATGGGTTTGTGCACCTTGCAGTTTAGACATTCCAGTTGCCATCCATCCGCGTTGGGAGGTGTTCACCGAAATTGTCTCTTTTGCGTCCATAGGAAGGGCAAAGAAGTCTTCTGAGACCTTAAATGCTTGATCAATGAGTTCGTCAGATATTCCGTGCCCATTGATGTAAAAGAACCCCGTGTCAGTTGCAGCTTTATAGATCTTATTTGCGACGGCTTGAACATCGTCATCTGATAGGAGTGAAGAGATATCGATTACTGGAATTGCAGATTGATCAATCCTTTTGGCATCAGCAAACTTTGTCATTTTATCTCCCGTTTGATATAATAATTAGAGCATGTTGACACAAAACGTCGTGGATCAGCAATTTAAAATCATCTGGGCTAGGCCAATTTGAATCGACGAATGCAATGAGAATTTGATTTGATAAAATTGATTGCTAATTAACCCAATACGATTAGCTGCGTAAAAATCGCTAATAATTTCGTCAAAAACTGTTGACGAAACCTTTGGTTAGCAGTAGATACGGCCTATCAAAGCCAAAGTGAGTCTGGCTTGTTCAGGGTGACACGCCCCGGAGTACGACTCAAACTAGGCTTTAATTGCATTGTTAAGACCATTGCTGCACGCATGATATGACATACATATCCTCTGCATTTTTATTGGGCTAATCCTCGTTTTATGGGAGTTGGCCCTTAATTGCGCATGGTATTGACGAGTATAACCAACGCTATTTTGCGTTATATAGAGATTTAAAGGATAGGTGCATGCCTACAGTTAACCAGCTGATCCGCAAGCCACGTAAGGCACCGGTCAAACGTAGCAAGGTTCCAGCAATGGAGCAAAACCCGCAAAAGCGTGGTGTTTGCACACGTGTTTATACAACAACACCTAAAAAGCCTAACTCGGCTCTTCGTAAAGTTGCGAAAATCCGTTTGACAAATGGTTTTGAGGTTATCGGCTATATTCCTGGTGAAGGTCACAACCTTCAGGAACACTCCGTGGTAATGATCCGCGGCGGCCGTGTAAAAGATTTACCTGGTGTGCGTTATCACGTCATTCGTGGTGTGCTTGATACACAAGGTGTTAAAAATCGTAAGCAACGTCGTTCTAAATACGGTGCTAAGCGTCCTAAATAATAGTAATTTTCGAGGGCTTGAGCGTTTTAACGTTTCGAGCCTATCAAATATTGGCTAATGGTTTTTGTTGGCCCAGAAATTGAAAGACTAAATATATGTCACGTCGTCACAGTGCTGAAAAGCGCGTTATTAATCCAGATCCAAAATTCGGTGATTTGGTCATTACAAAATTCATGAATGCGATCATGCTTGATGGTAAAAAATCTGTCGCTGAACGTATTGTTTATGGTGCTTTTGATCAGGTTGAAGAAAAAGGCAAATCAGAGCCAGTGGCAATGTTCCACCAAGCTCTTGAAAATGTTGCGCCTCACGTTGAAGTTCGTTCACGTCGTGTTGGTGGTGCTACATACCAGGTTCCTGTTGATGTGCGCCCAGAGCGCCGTCAGGCACTAGCAATTCGCTGGTTGATTGCTGCTGCACGTAAACGCAACGAAACAACTATGGTTGAGCGTTTGTCTGGTGAGCTTATGGATGCTGCTAATAATCGCGGTTCTGCTGTTAAGAAACGTGAAGACACACACAAAATGGCTGAAGCAAACCGTGCTTTCGCTCATTATCGTTGGTAATAATAAACTTTTTTAGTGAGAGGCCCTCCCATGGCTCGCGGATACCCAATTAACGATTACCGTAACTTTGGCATCATGGCTCACATCGATGCTGGTAAGACAACTACAACCGAGCGTATCCTGTATTACACAGGTAAATCGCACAAAATCGGTGAAGTGCACGATGGTGCAGCTACTATGGACTGGATGGAGCAAGAGCAAGAGCGTGGTATTACTATTACGTCTGCTGCGACAACGACATTCTGGGAAAATGGTAGAACTGGCAAAACTTGCCGTTTTAACATCATTGACACCCCTGGTCACGTTGACTTCACAATTGAAGTTGAGCGCTCTTTGCGTGTTCTTGATGGTGCAATCGCACTTCTAGATGCGAACGCTGGTGTTGAGCCTCAAACTGAAACAGTTTGGCGTCAGGCTGACAAATACAACGTTCCTCGCATGATCTTCTGTAACAAGATGGATAAGATCGGTGCTGACTTCTATCGTTCGTACGATATGGTTAAGTCTCGCCTTGGTGCGACACCTGTTGCTGTTCAGCTTCCAATTGGTGCTGAAGATGAGTTTGCTGGTGTTGTTGATCTGATCGAAATGAACGCTATCGTATGGCGTGATGAGAGCTTGGGCGCTGCTTGGGATGTTGTTGAAATCCCGGATGATCTAAAAGACAAAGCTGAAGAGTGGCGCGAAACAATGATCGAACAGATCGTTGAAATCGATGAAGCTGCTATGGAAGCTTATCTTGAAGGTGATATGCCTGATAACGATAAAATCCGTGAATTGATCCGTCAGGGTACAATCAACGTTGATTTCTTCCCAATGTTCTGTGGTACGGCGTTTAAAAACAAAGGTGTTCAGCCTTTGCTTGATTGCGTGATCGACTTCCTACCTTCACCAGTTGATATCCCTGCGATTGCTGGTATCGACGTGAAGACAGAAGAAGAAACTACACGTCCTGCATCTGATGAAGAGCCACTTTCAATGCTTGCATTTAAAGTGATGAACGATCCATTCGTGGGTTCATTGACATTTGCTCGTATCTATTCTGGTTCAATCACAAAAGGTTCGTCTGTTCTTAACACTGTTAAAGACAAGCGCGAGCGTGTTGGCCGTATGTTGGAAATGCACTCAAACTCACGTGAAGACATCGATACAGCATATGCTGGTGACATCGTTGCGCTTGCTGGTTTGAAAGAAACAACAACTGGTGACACACTTTGTGATCCACTTAAGCCTGTTATTCTTGAGCGTATGGAATTCCCTGATCCGGTTATTCAAATTGCGATTGAGCCTAAAACTAAGGGCGACCAAGAGAAAATGGGTATCGCTCTTAACCGTTTGGCTGCGGAAGATCCTTCTTTCCGTGTTAAATCAGACGAAGAGTCTGGTCAGACAATCATCGCAGGTATGGGTGAATTGCACCTTGATATCCTAGTTGATCGTATGAAACGTGAATTTAAAGTAGAAGCTTCTGTTGGTGCGCCACAAGTAGCATACCGCGAAACAATCACAAAATCTTACGAAGCAGATTACACACACAAGAAACAGTCTGGTGGTACTGGTCAGTTCGCGCGTGTTAAAATCTTGTTCGAAGCAAATGGTGATGCGGAAGACTTTGAATTTGAGTCAAAAATCGTTGGTGGTAACGTTCCTAAGGAATACATCCCTGGTGTACAAAAAGGTATCCAGAGCGTTCTTTCTTCTGGTCCACTTGCAGGCTTCCCAATGTTGGGTGTTAAAGCCACTTTGCTAGATGGTGCTTACCATGATGTTGACTCTTCAGTGCTTGCCTTTGAGATTGCATCTCGCGCATGTTTCCGTGAAGCAGCGCCTCGTGCCGGTGCTCAATTGCTTGAGCCAATCATGAAGGTCGAAGTTGTGACACCTGAAGATTATGTTGGTGATGTGATCGGTGATTTGAACTCACGTCGTGGTCAAATCCAAGGTCAAGAAACACGCGGTGTTGCGGTTGTGATTAACGCAAACGTACCTTTGGCGAACATGTTTAAATACGTTGATAACTTGCGCTCTATGTCTCAGGGCCGTGCGCAATACTCAATGGTATTCGATCATTATGCTCCTGTTCCAAGTAATGTTGCACAGGAAATTCAAGAGAAATACGCTTCTTAATCAATAGGTTGAAGCAAAACGAAGTTTGTTCTGTAAACGCAAAATAAGTTTCAGAACGTCTAGAAAAAACGGAGAGCCTGAATATGGCAAAGGAAAAGTTTGAGCGCAATAAGCCTCACGTAAACATCGGAACGATTGGTCACGTTGACCACGGTAAAACAAGTTTGACAGCGGCGATCACGAAGTTTTTCGGTGATTTTAAAGCCTATGACGAAATTGATGGT